>CAYGKW010000001.1:0-68476 GCA_964350815.1 uncultured Rhizobiaceae bacterium
ATCTTTTACTGCAATTTTGTTTGCAGAATTTGTTAAACTTGTTATTTTTAATTAACTTTAGTCTATTGATAGCTTCTGTTAATATATATAATATAATTATTTATAAAGTCAATAAATAATTATATTTATTTTCATATTTATATATTTATAGGAAATTATGTTAGAGAAATTAAACATTAATGAACTGAATAGTGTCGCAACTATAGGCAAAACCCTTAGTATTAATAGGGCTGCAGAATTTCTCAATATACCTAAAATTACAGTATTTAAACATTTGGAAAGTGTAGAAAAAAAATTAGGGCAGAAAATATTTGATAGAAGCCCAAAAGTAAGTAATGTTATTTGCACACCTTACGGAAAGTCTGTCCTTCCAAAAATTAATAATATTTTATGGATAGCCAATTCTCTATCACCATCTGAAGGACTAAGTGTTTCATCTTATAATAAAGGAAAAGTTTCTATTACCTCCACACAGTCTCTTCTTGAGGCCTTTTTTGTACCATTTATAAGAAATTTATTAAATAGCAACCCTGAGATAGAGCTAACTATTAATCAAAAAGATGAAAACTACTATAGTAAACCTATGCTAAATGAGATTTCTATTGGATGTTGGGAAGATAATCCAATGTATGAATACATTCCATTTTATACGTTTCGCCAGAAACTTTGGGCTTCTAAAACTTATATTAAAGAAACAAAGAGTATTAAGGATTTAAAAGATTTAAAGAACCATTTTTTTATAGGATTAAAAAGTATTAATGACCTTGAACACATCATTTCACACGACAAACTTTTAAAACAATTGGGAAGTGATAGAGGTAGTTTAAAATTTATTAATGTTGCAGGACCAAGAATTTCTGATGCCCTTGCTTTAAATTCTACAGGAATCGTGTCTTCTGCCCCGGAAATCAAAGAATTACTGGGTTATGATTTAGAAGCTGTCTGTCCAGAATTTTCAGGAGATGAAATAGATATTTATGTAACTGTAAACAAAGAATTTATGAAATGGCCGATTTGTAAATTTATTGTTGATTGGATTTTTGAATGCAGAGACTTATCTCTAAAAAAAATAGGAATGGAGCCCCCTGCCAACCTGTTTAACTAAAATTAAGGCATTGATATAGTGATAATAGATAAAGACATTATCACATAAACGTACCTGACTGTTAAGTTGTAAAATTTATTCATATTATTCTCCATTAAAAAACTTAAATTTCGATATTCTAAATATACTCTTATCATATAAAAATCAAAGGTTAAAATCAATTTTTGTTCAATTAATATTTTGATTTTATTAACTTTTTTAAATAAGCAAAGGTGTGTTGATGAACCTTATTGCAAACAAAGAATTTATGAAATGATTGCTTGGGTTTTTGAATACAGAGATTATGTTTAAAAAAGGAGGGGGATCTTTGAATATAAAGTCATGGAAGGCTGTTTCTTTATTGGGATAAAGAAAGGCATATCCAAAGAACCCCGTACCTTGGCCTGGTGTTATTAAACCCTGTACGCTTTAATAACTTACCAGCTTTATGGAATGACCTTGGTTGGACCGCTTGGTTTCTCATCTCTAATCTTCAAAATCAACCGGGTCTTCCATTTTTTACTGCAATTTTGTTTGCAGAATTTGTTACATCATATTGATGCAGTTTTTAGTAACAATCTAGTTTTTTATTTAAGCTATATTTGCTACCTTACAAAATATATAGTATGATTTATAAAAATATTCAATAGGTTTTTATTTTTATTTTAGGTTTTTATGTTAGAAAAGATTAATTTTTTAGAATTACAAAGTATTGTGGCTGTCAGCAAGTGTTTAAATATGGCCGCTGCTGCGGTTACTTTAGGCATTCCAAAAAGCTCTTTACAAAAGCATATTCAAGCAGTTGAGAGGAAATTAGGGGACAAAATATTTAATCGAGCACAAAAGTCAGGGGAAATATCTATTACACCTTATGGTCGCAGTATTTTACCAAAAATAGAAACAATTATTTCCCTTGGGGGATCTTTATCAATCAATGACAAGTTTTCAAAAGAAGACCCTACCGCAGGAGAGGTTGGCATTATGTCGACCCAGACTATTTTAGAAAACTATATCGCCCCCTTTGTTCCAAACTTGCTTAAGCATTATCCCAATATTGATTTATCTCTTGTTCAAAGGGATGATGTGTATTTTGGTCAGCCTCCTATGAACCAAATCTTTATCGGCTGTTGGGATGACAACCCGGAGACATATGACTATGTACCTTTTTATACATTTAGGCAAAAGTTATTTGCTTCAGAAAATTATTTAAAAGAAAAGCCGCCTATTAATGAAATAAAAGATCTTAAAGGACATACTTTGATAACTTTAAAGGGTATAAATGAAAACAATAATGTATTACCTCAAGACAGCTTCATGAGAAAACTGGGACTAACTATCAACGATTTAAAATTAGTTAAAGTTAAAGGCCCCAGAACTACGGATGTTCTAGCTATGCATGGAGGGGGCCTTCTACTGTGTGCACCTGAATCTGTTAAGCTTTGCGGCTTAGGTTTGCAAGAAGTCCTTCCTGAAATAGAAAGTACAGATATAGAAATATATGTCAAAATTCATAAACAGTTTTTACAATGGCCTTTGGGCAAATTTATGGTTGATTGGATATTCTATAATAGAAATACTGTCCTTAAAAAGATAGGCATTACCCCTCAAAAGCACAGCCCTTTATTCAAGAAAAAATTGAGTTAGGGTAATGTAAACCCAATAGCCATAGTCAAAACTGTTACGGCATAAACGTATTTGACTGCTAAATTATATAATTTATTCATATTTATTCTCCACTAAAAAACTTAAGTTCCAACGTTAGTTAGTATAACTTTATTATACAAAAATCAAAGGTTAAAATCAATTTTTGTTCAATTAATATTTTGATTTTATTAACTTTTTTAAAATAAGCGAAGGGGTGTTGATATGTTTTTGTGTTGGATGAAGAGTTTATGAAATGGCCGGTTTTCATATATCCCAACTGGGTGCGGAAAATATAGGTCCTACCCCACACAAATCACATTTTTTTAGACAATCTTAACCTCAGATATAAAAACCCAATTTATCCATTAATCAATACTAGACATCGCCTGCAACAACTTCAACGCTTGACGTTTGCATTTCATCTTTAATAGGTTCTGCCCTGCCCTTTAAAATATTGGCCAAGAACTTTTCTGACACGGCAAAAAATGACGCTTTGTTTTTAGGACTGGATAGACCATGCCCTTCATCCGGGTAAAGCAGATATGTAACTGGAATATTTCTATCTTGCATCGCCTTTACAATTTGATCAGATTCTGCCTTTTTAACCCGCGGATCATTTTTACCATGCACAATTAACAAAGGACGCTGAATTTGATCCACATAGGTTATGGGGGATTTTTTTCGTAAAATTTCTTTACCTTCTTCTGTCCTTGGATCACCACCTGTTTCAACAATAAACTGGTCAATCATGGGCTTCCAGTATTCTGGATATGATTCATAAAGCGTTTGCAAGTTTGATATACCCACAATACTGATACCACATGCGAATTCCTTTGGCGTCATTGTTAAGCCAACCAAAGTTGAATACCCACCATAACTGCCGCCAAAAATACAGACTTGATCAGACGTGCTGACCCCTTGTTCAATGGCCCAGTTTACCCCGTCAATAAGGTCGCTATGCATTTTTTCGGCATATTCCCCATTTCCTGCATTCAAATAGGTTTTTCCCAGACCATAAGATCCCCGATAATTTACTTGCAAAACGGCATACCCACGATTGGCCATCCACTGCCTGTAATGCCAGGCATTATTGTATTCATAACTATCCCTGGCTTTTGGCCCCCCGTGAACAAATAAGATCATGGGAACAGGTTTTGTGGCCTTTCCAGCATCATCAACTGCTTTTGGTAATGTTAAATAAGCCACCAATTCCATACCGTCTTGTGCCTTAAAAGTATGGGAATATGTTTTGGCAAAATCATATTCTTTCAGGCTTTCGAACATATGGAAAAGGTACTTTGCCTTATTATTTTCACGATCATACAAATAATATACTGGGGGTTCGGCCCCGTTATCAAAAGTGACGACCCAAGTATTAAAGTCTAAAGTGGTGCTGATAATTTGCGGTGACCCCAGGCCCATAGATTCCAAAATTTCGAAATCCTTTTCATATTGTTTATCCAAAACAATATATTTTGCTTTTTCACAATTCACTTGCAATGCGACGGGGGTATTTTCTGTTGGATGCGCCGTTATATCCCCAATATTGCCTTTTGTCGGTTCAAACAAAATTTTATCATCCTGGGGGGTATCAAAATCAGAAAGTGTCAGCGCCGCATATTCCCGCCCAACACTGTTGATCCAATATACTTTTTGCCCATCTTTAGAAAATAATATCGGGCTTGTGAAATAGGTATCTTCTTTATTTTCTATGTTTTTATAGGGAACCCATTCGCCTTTTTCTTGCTTATGAATATTTAAAAGTTGGCCTGGCGCCAATTCAATCGCCAATTTTAAATTTAATTCACCATCAAATACAAAGCCTAAAAATTTATTATTTTCATAAACTAATTTTTTCTGGCCCGATTCTAAATCATATTCATACACATCATGAAACTGTGGGTTACGGTCATTTTGTGAAATCATCACCTTGGTGGGTTTTAAATAACTTTGTCCAACAATCCTGGCCATCACATCTTTTTCTGGTGTCAAAAGTGTTGATTTCCCTGATGCAACATCAAGTTTATATACTTTCCAGTTTTCATCCCCTGCGGTATCTTTCACATATAAAACATGGCGATTATCGTAAGACCACCTTAAGGATTGAATATTGCGATCGGTGTAATGCGTTATAACTTTGGGGCTGGATTCTTGTGTTAAATCTTGAACCCAAACATTCATTATTCCTTTGTGTGGCGCAAGATAAGCAAGGTTTTTACCATCCGGGCTGATGCGCACATTCATGTGATCTGCATTTGCAAAAAGATGTTCCCTTGGAATAATGTGTGGTTCTTTCATAGACTTTTCCTTCTTTACATAATAAAAAATAGCAGCAGTAATCAACAAGATACAAAATGCAATAAGCCCTTTTTTCATATGCTAAGCTCTTTTATTATTTCACTCATTGATTCTGGTTTTATGGATGCGCCCCCAATTAAAACGCCGGAAACAGTGGGTTGATCCAATATTTCTGTAATGTTATCTGCTTTAACGGATCCCCCATATACAATTGGTATGTTGGAAAAGCCAAGGCTTTGTAGGGTGGTTTGAATAAACTGATGTGTTTTTTCAATGTCTTCAATCTGGGGCACTTTTCCTGTTCCAATCGCCCATACGGGTTCATAGGCAACAACGCATTGCTTTGATGGAACAGATTCTTCAAGTTGCTTTTTTAAAACTTCTTGGGTTTTTCCTTGGCTATAAGCTTCTTCTGTTTCCCCCACACATATAATTGGTATCAACTGATGTTGAAGGGCTTTCAAAGCCTTCATTTTAACCGTTTTACTGTCTTCTAAGTGATATTGACGACGTTCAGAATGACCAAGAATAACGTACTGGCATCCTAAGTCTTCAAGCATTGATGCACTTATATCACCTGTTCTGGCGCCACCTTCTTGATCTGAACAATTTTGGGCACCCAAAACCCAATCAGATTTTTTCTTATTTATATTATTTCCCACTGATTCCAAAGATGTATAGGGGGGGCAAACAATAAATTTATTGTCTTTATTGGATACTGCCATTTCAATTTGGTTTAAAAATTCAAGTGAATCTTGGCTTCCCAAATTCATTTTCCAGTTACAGATGATTAATTTTGTCATAGAATATTGCCTAATAATATGGTATCCATTAAAAACAAATTTATAGTTAATAAGCAATAATTTATTTTAATAAAGGAAAGATTACATGCTTCATTTTTTTCGCAGTAAGGCATCCAGCTGGCTCATGAAAATAATCTTAGGGTTAATCCTTTTAAGCTTTGGTTTATGGGGAATAAGTGGAATTTTTGCAGGCCGCGCAAACCAACAGATTGTTGCAAAAGTTGGCGAAGTCCAAATTGGAAAAGATTACTTTTTGCATGTTTTGCAACAAAGGGTGCGTGATGCCAACAAGGCCTTAAAGGGATCTGCCTCTTTCACACTTGAACAAGCCATCAGCCTTGGGATTCATAAAGTTTTATTAAATGAAATTATCAGCAAAACCTTATTAGATATCGAATCAAAAGACCTGAAATTAACCACTGATTTAAGCAGTATCAAAGCCTTAATCAAATCAGACCCCGTTTTCTTAGATAAAAATGGAAAATTTGACAGGGATAAATATGAAGACCTTCTAAAAAGATCCGGTATCACTGAAGAACAACTTGTTCATGATAAACAAAAATCATTAATCAACATGCAATTGTTATCTTCTGTTACAGCCCTTAGCAACATACCTGCGACCTTAAGCATTGAAATGTTTAGAATGATGAGTGAGCAACGTTACTTAAAAGTTTACGAAATCGATGCCATACAGATCGCGAAACAAAAAGATTTCAAGGCAATGACAATAAGTGATAGTGACCTTGAAAAACATTACAATGCGAACAAAGAAGCATACCGCGTTCCTGAAAAAAGACGTGGAACGATTCTTATTATTAATGCCAATAAAATTTCTAAAAAATATAAATTTACCAAAGATGAAATTCAACAAGCTTACGAAGAAAAGATTGGGGATTATGCCGTTCTTGAAAAAAGAGACATAACAATTTGGACGGCGCATGATAAAAAATCAGCCGAAGCTTTGCTGCAAGATATCAATAAAAAACGGTATAAAAAGCATAAAAATACAGAAACCCCTATGAGTAATATCACACAAGATGACTTGCAGGATTCCGTTGCAGATGCCGCTTTTAATGTTGACACCCCGACTGTGGTGGGCCCTGTTAAAACAGAAGATGGCTTTCAAATTATTCGCATTAACAAGATAAAGCCCAGCAGAACACAACCTTTACGCGAAGTTAAAGCACAAGTTATTGATGACTTAAAACAACAAAAACTTACTGAAGACATCGCCAACCTTACGCAACAAATTGAAGACGAAGTTAGCGGCGGATCAACCTTAGAAGAAATTGCCCGCAATCATGAATTACAAATTGTGCATTCTGGATTTTTCTCAAAACACGAACATGCAAAAGCCCCACAAGTTTCTGCAGAAATGGTAAAAGCTGCCTTTGACCAATCCACTGGTGAAGATGGCCCTGTAATTGAAGTAAACCAAAATATGCTTTTCATCATGCGCGTAGACGAAATAAAAGAAGATCACATTCCAGAACTTTCAGAGATCAAGCAAACAATTAAGGACGATATTACCAAATTGAAAGCCCTTCAAAAGGCAAAGAACATTGCAAAACAGTTGAAAGAATCAAAAAGCAATGCATCAATTGATACTATCGTGCGCAAGAATTCTTTTGTAAAAAGTAAATCTTACCCTTGGGTAAACATGCAAACAATTACCAAAACTAAATTAAATCCAAGAATTGTTGAAAAAGCCTTTTCACAAAGAAAAGGAAGTAAGGAAATTGTTGATTTAGATACCAGTGTTTATGTCATAGAAACAATTGACACCCAACCTGTCGAAGTTGAATCAAACCTGCGGGGATATAAAGATATGAAAAATACTTTGATGGAAGTTTTAAACCAAGATATTTTTGCACAATACATGGAAGCCTTAAAAGTAAAACATGGCGTTGAAATATATGATGAAGAAATGAACACCTTGCTTAGTTAAGTAAATATAAGTATTTATTGAATATTTATTATTGTGTATACTTACAAGAATGGACGTAACATCAAAGAAAATAAAATTTAAAGGCCGGGATGGGCATATGATTGCTGCCCAACTTGACCTTCCCAAAACTGGCAAACCCCATGGATTGGTTCTTTTTGCCCATTGTTTTACTTGTTCTAAAAATTTAAATTCAGTCAATTACATTTCAAAAGCCTTGGTTCAAGAACAGTTTGGCGTCTTTCGATTTGACTTTACCGGCCTTGGTGAAAGTGAAGGCGACTTTTCAGATACCAATTTTTCTACAAATATTGAAGATCTTGTTGCTGCAGCTGAATTCATGAAAAAAGATTATATGGCGCCAGATGTTTTGCTGGGACACAGCCTGGGGGGGGCGGCTGTTCTTGCTGCTGCTGGCAAAATTCCCGGCCTTAAGGCTGTTGCCACAATTGCAGCCCCGCATGATCCGCTTCATGTCAGTCATCATTTTCAAGACCAAATTTGTCTTATTAACAAAGAAGGTCAGGCCGAAGTCAACTTATCAGGGCGTAAATTCACCATAAAAAAACAATTCATTGAAGATATTGATTCCCATAATATGGATAATCATATCAAAAATCTTAAAGTTCCATTGATTGTTTTTCATTCGCCGATGGATACAACTGTTGGAATTGAGAATGCCAAAATGATCTTTGATGCCGCAAGGCACCCAAAAAGTTTCGTCTCCCTTGACAATGCAGATCATTTGCTTTTGGATAATCCTAAGGATGGAGAATATGTAGGCCAGGTCCTTGCGTCCTGGGTCCATCGTTATCTGGAGGCTTAAATGCTTGAAAACTATATTCGGCACCCCTACCAAAAAGTTTTGGTAGACCCGGTGGCACGGGTTTTGTGTACACATAAATCAATCACCCCTACAACGATCACGCTTTTGGGTGCGCTTGCAGGGTTGGCCACCATTCCATTGCTTTATACAGGCCAAACCATGATGGCCATTCTTCTTATTTTATTTTCAGGGTATTTAGATACAGTTGATGGCACCCTTGCACGGTTAACCAAAACAACCAGTTCCGTTGGTTGTGTGTTGGATATCACCTGCGATCGTTTGGTGGAATTTGCAATTGTTTTGGGTTTATTTCTTGTTGCCCCTTATGACAGAGGTTTCTTGAGCCTTATCATGCTGGGGGCCATTTTATTTTGTGTAACATCTTTTTTGGTTGTGGGTATTTTCAGTGATAATGATACTGAAAAAAGTTTTCATTACAGCCCTGGTTTGATGGAACGTGCCGAAGCCTTTATCTTTTTCATTATGATGATTGTGTTTCCAGATTTTTTTGATCCACTGGCTTTAACCTTTTCTGTATTGGTTTTCTGGACAGGATTTTATCGTATTTGGCAATTCATCAAACAGTCTGCTTAATTCTTTTCATCAAAGATACTTTGATATTCCGTACACTGCGGTGCCTTTGGAATAATATAAGATCTAGCTTATCCTATTTTACAGATAAAAAGTGCGCGCTGATTCCTTTGCCTGTTTTATTGCAATCCCTTATATCCTTATAGCCATTTAAATGCTCTGTATATGTCTTTTCACCATATGCGTTTACAAAGGTATTTTTGATACCTTCAGAAGAAAGCCTATCAACAACATCTTGGTTATATTTTGAATGGCTTTCTGAAAGATCTGAAAATTTAACATCACTAAAACCATGTCTTTCAAGATCTTTAATATATGATTGGGGGGTATGCGCATACAAAGGAAGGGATTCTGTTTCACTTAAATCTTGCATTTCTTGGCTCCACTGGCCTTTTGTAGGGCTTAGCCAGTCAAAAATAACAAGCTTCCCCCCTTTCTTTAAGACTCTATGGAATTCTTGAAATGTTTTTTCTCTTTGAGCATCCGGCAAATGAACAATAACACCCCTGCTGTAGACAACGTCAAAGGACTGATCAGGAAAAGGTAATTTTTGATCCCCTGTAATAAGTTGAAAATCAACAAGGTCTTTAATATTATCAGGGCGTTTACTAAGTGCAACATCAATCATTTCTGGATTGATTTCCACACCAACAACCTGGGCTTGGTGCTTTGAAGCAAGATAAAAAGCAACCCCCCCCCAACCCTGAACCAAAGTCCAAAACTTTTTTGTGGCTTAGATCAACATCTTTAAACATCTGATCGATTGATTCAGCCCCCCCATCTGACATCATATTGGGGCCATAAGCCAACTCTAGTTGATCACAATATTCCTTTGTGTAGGTTGCATTAACCTGATTCACATTACTTTTATTCATTATTCTGTCTCTAAAACATCAAAAATATGTAAATACTGGCCATACCCCTGTTCTTTCATTTCGGCTTTGGGGACAAATCGCATTGCTGCTGAATTCATGCAATACCTTAACCCTGTTGGCTTTGGCCCATCTTTGAAAACATGTCCAATGTGGGAATCTGCATACTTTGATCGAACCTCTGTCCTGGGCCATATCAATTTAAAATCCAGTTTTTCAACAATATATTCAGGATCCAACGGTTTGGTAAAACTGGGCCACCCCGTACCTGATTTAAATTGATCCCTGGAACTGAATAAAGGTTCGCCTGACACAATATCCACATAAATCCCTGGTTCATAATTATCCCAATATGCGTTATCAAAAGGTTTTTCTGTGGCATCTTCCTGGGTTACTTTGTATTGCATGGGCGTTAATTCTTTAAGCCGCGCCTTTTTATTAAAATTTTTATACTGATTATTCGCCATTGCATTTCCCATAAGTAAACATAAAATAAAGACTTTAATTTTGGTCATCCCACACCTTTTTTCTTAATTCTTGAACTTTTTTGTCACGCCCGCAATTCCAGCGGTAATATTTATACCTTAAGGGATTTTTATTATAATAATCCTGGTGGTATTCTTCTGCCGCTGTAAAATTTGTGGAGGGTAAAATATCTGTATAAACTTGCAATCCTGCCTTTTGAAACAAGTCAGATACTTTTTGCTTTGATTTTTCCGCAACGTTTTTTTGGGGGTCGTCTTTGTAAAAAATTGCGGTTCTGTACTGGGCGCCTTGATCACAAAACTGGCCTTGGCTGTCTGTTGGGTCAACATGCATCCAAAAGTGATCTAAAATTTCATCTAGGGATATTTTATTTTTGTCAAAAGTCACACGAACAACTTCAACATAACCACTTCCGCCTTTAGAAACTTTTTCATAGCTAGGGTCAGATGACGTGCCACCATCATAACCCGATACTGTTTCTGTAACACCAGGCAATTTATCAAAGTCTGATTCCACACACCAAAAACAGCCGCCACCCAGGACAATTTGTTCAAGTTTTGCGTTACAGAAATTTGACATAAGCAATAAACCCCACAGAAAAATTATTTTTTTCATACCTTACCCCTATTTATAATAATAGGTTACAGGATTTACAAAAAAGTTAAATGATTTTATTGATTTAAGACTTTAATGATTTTAGACTTGAAACTTTTTCATGTTAAATATTTCCCATTTTCAATTTTTAATACAAGAAAATTTTAATGGGTATTAAATTTTGGAAATTTTTATAATGTATTGCATAGGTTTTTAAATTAATATAGTATTGAGTTTATAAATAGTAAATTATTGACCTTTAGGGGGGTATCTATGAAAAAATTTTTAGTCGGATTTGCTGCAGCGACAGCACTTTTAACAGCAAGCACGTCAATGGCGGGCCCAAGTGAAGTCACAGCATTACGCCAGCAAATTGCAGAATTAAATGCACGTTTGAATGCTTTAGAAAGCAAATCAGGATCTGCTGGCTCTGACAGAATGCACAAACAATCTGACCGCAAAAATGTGGTTCATTCCAGAAATGACAAAGTAAAACTAACTGTTGGGGGTCACGTAAACGCGGCTGTTGGTATGGCTGACGATGGCGCCAAGACAGGGGTTTATCACGTTACAAACAATAACAGCACAACGCGTGGGCACTTTATTGCAGAGGCTCCAATCAATAATGACTGGACAGCAAAAAGTATTTTTGAATTTGGTTACAGGCCAAACAATTCCTCTGCAACAACCATTCGTACAACTGATGATACCGGTGACTTTGATGTAAGAAGGGCTGAATTCTTATTAAATCACAAATCTTTTGGTACCGTTTATGTGGGTCAAGGACCAACTGCAACAGATGATTCTGCAGAACAAGATTTATCTGGAACGTACATTGCAACAGCACCTGACTTAACAAACTTCTATTTTGTTAACAAAGGTGAAACAACCATTGATACCGATACAAGCCCAAGAATGAGTGATGTTTACAACCACTTTGATGGGGATAGTCGTAAACAAAGAATTCGTTATGACACGCCATCTTTCTATGGTGTGCAACTTCGCGTAGGACACAGTTCTGAAGGATCTGCGAAAGCCAACCAAAATACCCATGATGCTGGCCTATTCTACGGTGCTGGATTTAAAGGATACACAGTACGTGCAGCCCTTTCAGCCGTTAGAAAAGATAGAAATGTAAATAGAGTTGATAATAACTACAGACAATATGGTGGAAGTACTTCAGTCCTTGCTCCATTTGGCACAAGCATTACATTTGCAGCAGGAACTAGGGACTATAAAGATAGGCCAAATGGTTCAAATGCAGAAAACTATTTTGTAAAACTTGGGCAACAAGTATCTATGGTTGACTGTGGTAAAACAATGTTATCCGTTGACTACGGTCAAACACGTAACTTGTCTACAGTTGCCGATAAAAAAGGGACAGCCAAATTATTTGGGGCCAGTATCTTACAAAAATTTGATAGTGCTGCCACTGAAATGTATTTAACATGGCGTGGTCACCAATTCGACGTTCAAAAATCAAGCGATAAAAATTATAAAGACATCCATGTCTTGTTGCTTGGTGCACGTTTAAAATTCTAAAGGGCATAAAATGAAAGAAGTTTTATGCGCAATTGCTATCTTGACCCTCGTAAGTTGTGATGACTACGAGGGTCAAGAAGTGTTACCATCTGATAAATTTGATGGCCCAGGCTTATTTTCAGGCGAAAAAGGAGATTTTGAAATTCCCCTTGGTTCTGGTGAAACTTCCGAATCTAGTAGAGAAAAGCTTAGGTCTAAAAAATAAACCTTAAAGCTAGATAATGTCTCTTGAAAATAAATGCTTAACAAAAATAAAAAGAATTGTCCAAAATGATATAGGGCCTTTTTCCGTTCTGCCCCAAGGATCACAGGCAAGACTGATTGCTTTATTTTCCATTGAAGAATTTAAAAAAAATACCGTCATTACAAAAGCCACACAAAATGCAGATTTTTTATATTTCCTTATTGAAGGATCTGTTGACTTAAGTATCAAAAATCAAATAATACCTATCAAAGAAGGTATGCTTTTTGGAGAAGAATGCGTTTTAGACCAAAAATCATATGTCGGTACGGCGTCTGTGAAGTCAAAAAATGTGATAATTGCAAAAATCCATAAATTTGACCTTATTCGTTTGGTTAAATATGACCGCAAAATGTTGAATGAATTAATTCTTAATTTTTCCAGAGAATTTACACGTAAATTTCAGCAAAGACCTGAAAAAGGAATACGGAAACAGAAAACTGTCCAATCCTTCAACGAAGCAATTTATTTATTGGGTTGGATCTCTGCCATTATCACCCCAATTTTATTGTTTCATTTTCTTGATTTATACTTTGAATTCCAGGTAAAACAAAAATTATTTTTATGCATTTTGTCTGGAACCCTAATTACTTGGGCCTTCAGACTTGTCCCTGAATTCATCCCATCTATTTTTGCGCTACTTATAAGTCTAGGTATTGGTCTAACCGATCCAAAAGTTATTTTATCTGGGTTTTCGTCGCGAACATTTATTATGGCCTTGGGAATCTTTGGAATTGCCGCCATTATTATGTCTTCAGGATTACTATATAGAATTTTATTAAATTTATTAAACAAAGTCCCCAAAAATAATATTCTTGTGAATATGTCCATGTTTACGCTTGGGGCAGCACTTACACCAACGGTTCCAGATACAGCCAACAGATTAAATCTTTCGGTTTCTTTCGTTAAAGATGCTTATGCAACCTTGCGCATGCACCACAAAGATAAAATGTGGACTGTTGTTGTTGCAAACGCCTTACAAAGCGTTACTTTGCTGGGCCCTACATTTTTAAGTAGTTCGGTACGAAACTACGTTTTGCTTGGGTTGTTTTGGGGGCAATATCAAACCCAATTTCAATGGATGGGATGGTTAAAAGCTTCGATCGTTACAGCCTTGATATTGATGACTTTGCATGCCATTTTAATGGCCTTATTAATGCGCGGATTTACAAAAATCAAGCTTTCCAGAAATTTGATCACCCGGCAAATTGAAACTCTTGGCTCCCCCACTTCTTATGAATGGGCGGCTGGCATTGGGACCTTTATTTGTTTTATTGGGATGGCCACCACAAGATATCACCGCATTAACCCCGAAACAATTGCCTTGCTTGTCTTATCAACCTTATTAACTTTCAGTTTTATCCGTCGCGATGGCTTTAATACTGACATAAACTGGCCCGAACTTGTTTACCTTGCTGGAATCACAGGGTTATTATCAACAGCAAATCACCTTGGTCTTCTTGATGTTGTTTCTGAAAAACTTAATTTTGTTGGGAGCTATATGTTAGAGAATTTTAACAAAACCATTGCCATTATTTTTGTATTAATAACCTTAACCCGACTTGTAATGCCCAAAGGGCCAACGATATTTATTTTTGGGTCGATACTTATACCTATCTCGCAGTCAATTGGAATTTCACCTTGGTTAATGGCCTTTGTTGTTTTGATTTTTGGGGAATCTTTTTATTTTCCTTTTCAGTCACCTGAATATGGAAATTTTAGATATGATTTGATGAAACATCATCCTTTTAAAGAAACGTCTGTGCTGATATTAAATGCAGCCCTTAATCTTTTAAAGTTATTGGCTGTTTATTTAAGCATGCCTTATTGGAAATATATAGGATTATTGAGTCTTTAGTATGTTTAAAAAAAGATTTTTCATAGTAAAAGGTATTTTGATTTTAGTCATTTTTTGGTTTATTTTATCTTATAATTTAAATCGTCCAAGGGTGATGGTTATACACAGTTATTCTTCAACTTTATCTTCTGTTAGGGCTTTCAGCCGGGGCTTTGATGAGGCCTTAAAACATGACAAAAATCCATCCACATTAACGTACTATATGAACACTTTAAATCGTCAAAAAGAACGCAACAAAGTAGGTTCTGGTGTATCTGCTGTCGGTATTATTGAGGATTTCAAACCACAAGTTATCGTTGCCGTCGGCGAAGAGGCCCAAGAATATGTGACCAAGAAATATATTGACCATCCAGAAATTAAAATCGTTTATGCAAAGATAAAAAACCCAGGTTTATATGGTTACGAAACAGCAAAAAATATTACTGGCGTTCGTGAACAATTCCCCCTAAAAGAAGTTAAAAATGTTTTGTTGGACCTTACCCCCAAAAAACGTCTAAAGCTTGCTTCTATTGGTGATCAAACAACCTTAATGTCAGCAGACGACAATTTTATTATTGAACATTCTTGGGATCCCCATGTGATTACAGATTCCCTTATGGTTAAAAATTTTGATGAATGGAAAAAAGCGATTCGTAAGTTAAATAAAATGAAAGAAGTTGATTTTATTTTAGTATCTAACTACAGAAATATAAAAGAATCTTCAGACAGTCAAAAAGTCTTATATCATAAAGATGTCATAGCCTGGACCATTGAAAATTCGGAAATCCCTGTTGTTGGCCTTTATGAAACAAATTCCAAGGATGGGGTACCCATTTCAATTTCAACTTCTTCTTATACCGAAGGGCAATCAACTGCAAAATTGGTTCTTGAAATTATCCAAGAAAGTTCTGTAAAAACCAAGCAATTAGAAACCCAGCATTTTTTAGTTAGTTTAAACACAAAATATTCAATGTATGACGATTTAAAAGTCCCCGAAATATATAAATCTTTTGCAATAGCATCAGGGTTATATTACGAAAGCAGTATGCGAAATGGTAAATATAAAATATAAATTAATACTTTTATTTCTAACCTTTTTTACTTCCTTTGAAGCATCAGCAAAAAGGCTGCAGATTAGGTCTGTTGGATCAACAACAGTCTATCCATTTTCAGTAAAAGTATCTGAAGCCTTTGCAAAAAAATATAAGACTTTGGAACCTCTTGTTACCAGTACAGGAACAGGCCAAGGCATAGACCAGTTTTGCAGCACAAGCCAAAATGAATTCTCCCCTGACTTTACGGGTGCTTCAAGAAAAATTAAAGATAACGAAATTCAGATGTGTAAAAACAATAAAGTTGGACCAATTATAGAATTGCCTATTGGATATGATGGGATTATCTTGGCCCTTAAAAAAGGCACGAAATTCACCAATATCAGTCTTGAAGAACTTTTTCTAGCCACCTCGAAAATAATACCAAACAAACATGGCAAACTAATTAAAAATCCCTATAAAAAATGGCGCGATATTAACCCAAGATTACCCAATATAAAAATACAAATTTTATTGCCACAAGTTCAAAACGGTACCTATGGATCCTTTATGGAACTGGCAATGGATGAAGGCTGCAAAGGCAACAGTTATATGAAAAAATTATTAGACACCAGTGGAAAATCTTATAAAGAGTTGTGCCAAACATATCGCAATGATGGGGATTATGTGACTATTGCCACAAAATATGACCTTGGCGATTCACATGATTTATTCATCCAAAAAATATATGACAACCCAGGAATGCTTGGCGTCATGGGATACAGTTTTCTTAAACAATTTAAAGAAAAAATTGATGCGATTTCTGTTGGAAATGTATCTGCACATTTTGATAAAATTTCATCTTTAGAATACCCCTTATCAAGACTTTTATATATCTATGTTCGCAAAGACAGATTGAATAAAGTAGAAGGCCTGAAAGATTTCATAGATTTCTATCAGTCTGATGAAATGTCAGGTGATAAAGGATTGTTAGTGAACTTGGGCCTTATCCCATTTAATTTTGAGACAAGGCCCCCTATTCAGACTATTTCTTAAATAAAAAGCTGATTTAACTACTGTCTATTTTACTTTACTTCCATTCTGAATGGTGGGAAACTATTAAAAAAGAGGATCATATGAGGCTTTTAATTGTTTTTCTAACGTGCATTACCCTTTCAAATTCTGCCCCTGCTTTAAAGCAGAGATATTCTGATAATAGCACCGTTAATAATCATCTTATATGGCCAACTATGGGATCTATGGCCAAGGAAAAATTGCGATTTGCAGTTGACCAAGGCGCAACCAGCCAGGTCATCAGCACGGATGAAATGCAAACCATCATTGATATTACTGGCAAATATTATGTTCGTATGACAATGAATGGGGTTTCCAGGGCAAAAATATTGCATGCCAATGTAAAAAACTGGATGGATGTAATTGGTAAACTAAAAAATCACACACACACCTTCAAAAAAAGCGATGCTTATTTTGATGAAAAAAAGAAAGCCTTTGCCTTATATGCCCAACAATTAAAAGACCTTTCTAAATATCTTAAAAAAGCCAAGTACAATGCTGAATTTGTTTCAGACTTTTTATATAAACTTTACGATCTTAATCGTTTAACCTTTGAACAGGTTGGTGAATTCATCCAAGACCTGAAAAAGAATTACAGCCCTAAATCAAATGAAACTGATCTGGATGAAATTTTGGATCAGTTTATTGAAAAAGCACAATCTGCAAGGGCAGACGAAGATGAAATCGATGATGATATATCGATTCCTGGACTTTATTAAAAGTTCTGTTATACAACTTAAGTATGCGATATTACATCATAGGAACATCTGGCACGGGGAAAAGCACCCTTGCCAAGAACATCAGCCAGCAACAAAACATTCCCCACATTGAACTGGATTTTTATCGCTTTAAAGACAACTGGGCAAAGCGACCTGACCAAGAACTGTATACTATCATAACGCAAAAAACGTCGCGTAACGATTGGGTTGTGTGTGGCAACGAATCTGGCGAACTAAGGGATCACCTTATGAATAAAGCCACACATATTATTTGGCTGGATTATCCCTTTTATCTTATATTTTATCGTGTTTTTATTCGAACCTTTCGACGTATACTTCTTAAAGAAAAATCTTGTGGAGGCAATCAAGAAACTTTTTATATGCAGTTTTTTACAAAATATTCAATTTTTCTGTGGGTTTTAAAAACTTATCATAAACGTAAAAGACGTTATACCCCAATGTTATCTTGCCCCAAATTTAAAAAGAAAATGGTACATCTAAAAACCCCTAAAGATGCGAAAATATTTTTAAAAAACCTATAGAACTGTAAAATATCTTTACATCCCTAAAATTCCTGACATAATAATATGTATACATATTATATTGAGGTTACATGGAAAAAAATACAGGATATATTCTTTGGCGCGTGGCCAATTGTTGGAATCGAAAGATTGAAAAGGGCTTAAGCCCCCTTAACATAAGCCAAGTTCAATTTATTTTAATGGCAGGCCTTGATCGTTTTACGCAAAATAAATGTTATGTTCGCCAACAAGACCTATCAAAGTACTGTCATACAGATATAAATGTCACTTCCCAAGCCCTACGAAAACTTGAATCCAAAGGGATGGTTGAACGTGTTTATCGCAAAGGCAACAATAAATCCAGATATCCCGTCTTAACAGATTTAGGCAAAGCCACACTGGTAAAAGCCCATGAAATATCCAAAATTGCTCATACAGAATTTTTTAAAGAGGATGGTAATCAATTAAACCAAAAATTGGCAAGTATTCTCCGTCCGATAGATTGATTCTTTTCTAAGCAAGTGCTATCTTGCCTGCATGAGAATGTATCGAATACTTACACTGTTCATAATGTTTTTGGGTATCCCGGTCCAAGGAAATGCGTCTAAAAACTTCACGTGGGAAAATTATGCAAAAGTCAGTACTTATGGTGCGATCCGTGGGGCCGTTGCCCTGCCCTTTGAACATCCTTTGGATTGTTTAAAAACGAATATGCAGGCCTTACCTGGCAATCACAGTGCCTTGGCAGTTACCAAAAACATCTATCGCACCAAAGGATTTTTAGGTTTTTACCGTGGATATATTCCCAACACAGTTCGTGTGGTTATTAAACAGATCTATCGCTGGCCCATGATGTTATTTATTCCTTTGGGGCTGGAATCTTTGGAAATTTTTAAACGGTCTGAAATGAATAAATTGGTATCAGCCATTATTATTGCCAATTTTGAATGCTTTATTATCACCCCCCTTGAACGCATCAAAGTTTGGTTAATGACACACCTGAAAAATAAAGGGGGGTTGGTTTATTTTCTAACAAAGAATAAAAAAGGTTTGGGAGGCCAGTTAATGGCAGGACTCCGGCCTGTATATGCCAAGCAAATGGTGTCCTGGATTACATTTTTGGTGGCTGACGATTTTTTCAGAGGCAGCGCCCGTAAATATTTCAACGCTGATGGGCCCCTCGATTTTTGGATTTTATTTATCATCAGTATTTTTGTAGGGATTATTAACACATTGTGTATCATGCCCTTTGACTGCGTTAAGACACACCATCAGAAAAACACAACCACTGGCCGGGTGCGTCTTTTTAAAACAATGCGTGAATTATATCACCAACATGGCTGGGCAGGGTTATACAATGGCTGGAAAGTGCGCATCTTTCACTTTATTGTTCATGCCAGTTTTACCGTCACCATTCTGGAAAGATTGGAAGTGGCATTGCGATGAAATCCTGGCAGAAATATTAATGGTGTCAAAAGGCACCAACAACGACACCTACAAACCGTAGATTAAAAGCGCAATAACGCTGTGCCAGCGTTAACTATTTTTTTCCTAGCGGGTGATGATTCATAACCAAGTCCTGCAGTTTATCTTGCAATACATGGGTGTAAATTTGGGTGGTTGATATGTCAGAATGCCCCAACATTTTCTGGACAGAAATTAAATCTGCCCCATGGCTTAATAGGTGTGTTGCAAAAGCATGGCGCACAACATGCGGGGATATTTTACTGGGATCCAATCCAGCATCAATTGCCAATTGTTTTAACAACTGACCAAATCGTTGACGTGTCAGATGGCCTTCGGCACTGCTGGATGGAAACAACCATTTACTGGATTTTTGTGCTGCCAAGAAATGGGGTCGGATCCCGATATATTTTTTCAAAGCATTCCGGGCATGCTTACCAAGCGGGACAATGCGTTCCTTTGCCCCCTTTCCTTTGACAATAAGTGTATCTGTTTCATAAGAAAAAGCTTCGTGTGTCAAAGTCATTAATTCGGAAACACGCAAACCAGTCGCATAAAGTGTTTCAAGCAATGCTGTAAGACGATATCCTTCAGGCGAATCATTTTCTGCAGCTGTTGATAACAACGCCCCAATATCTGTCTCAGTTAATATTTTTGGTAAGTTTTTTGCCTGACGTGGCGTGGAAATTTTGGTTGTTGGATCTTGTGATATAATACCTTCTAAAACCAAAAATCGATAGAATTGTTTAATGGATGAAATATGGCGCGCAACAGAACGTGCCGACAAACCATCTGCATGTAAAGAAGATAAATAGGCCTTTAAATCATCTGTTGATACGTTAATTAAAGTGTCTGATTTTAAGTATTGTGAAAGGGCAAGTAAATCCCTTCGATAAGATTCCAAAGTATTCTTTGCAACCCCCCTTTCAACAATTAACATTTCAAAAAAAAGATCAAGTTTTGCAACAGAATTTGTCACCCTTAATCACCCTTTATTGTAGGGTATGCATGAAAAATCAATAACTGCCTGGACTGGTCAGATAAACCAATGGCATCCAGGGCACGAACAAATACACCTGTTTGCCAAACATCTGTTTCTGCAATCGAACTGGCTGCCTTTAAAATAATACAAAGGGATTTACCAAATCCATAGCGCCCAGTAACAACATCAACTAAACGACCATCTTGCAATTTCAAAGAGTGTGCCGAATGGTCTGGAAACGTATTTAATTTAGGGCTATACAAAAATGTATGGGCCGGATCATATTTCAACTTCTGAATATGTTGGTTCAAAATTTCAGTAGTTTTATCTGATAGTTTACCCCCATCAAAACTTGTCAGAATTAATAAAGCCAATTCAGTAATTTCTTTTTCATCCAAGCATTCCATCCATGCTTGAACATAACTGGGATTTTCTAACATTATATTATGTAAAAGAAATGCATAGGCATATTCCTTATCATAATTCGCTGCGGGCAGATTATATTCAGGGCCAAAACATGCGGTGGCAACAGATAGGATCTTGTTTTTATAAGCATTCAGATAATAGGCATAAAATGCGTCTTTTTGTAAATCTTCATTTTCTGATTCTTTAAATAATTTATATAAAATGGCCCTGGATAGCGGATCATTTTCATCGCCTATTTCTTTGATTTTTATTTTCTTGGCAAATTCTTCCAAGCGGTCTTCAGGGGCAAGTTTAAGATATTTTCCTTTTAATAATTCTTTTTTTGACGGGTCCTGTTCCACATAATATTCAAGAATTGATAACTGCATACGATCAGAGAAATCATCAAAACCAGGATCATTCATCATTAATTCAACCATGCCAGGGGATAATGATTCAACTTGAACATTTTCAGGCACACTTTTTTTTGATAGAAGAAGTTTCATGATAAGGGGTTTTTCAATACCCGCCCCGATGCCAACCGTTTTATTTTCAAAAATTTTCTTAATCGCTTGGATAAAAGGTTTGTTTTGTTTTTCATCTTCTTTTTCAAGCAAAGCCAAACTGAATTTTGATTCATTTTCTTTGCCCATTAAAATTTGCAAAACAATCACAGCATATTGCCATTTATTATGCAGATCTTTTATGGCATTTTCTTGGGCAATTTTAAAAGCTTTTTCATAATTATTATGAATCATAAAACGAATCAATCGACACCATGCCCACGCATCTTCATTTAATTGTTCAGGATGTTTTTTTCCTAAATTATAGGCGGCTTCGAATGCCTCCATCTCCATCAATTTTCCAAACCTAAGGTTTAAAATATTGTCTTTGCTATCAGCCCCCTCTTCCGGGATTTTCATTGGGGATGTTAATAACGCAATTTGCAAATAAGCCCAGAATGGATTTTGAAAATGGGATGGCAGTGTTTTGATTAACTGCGCAACTTGTTGATGTGAAAGGCCCTTCCACAAATCTATGGGAATGGTTATTTGAACTTGGCCATTTACCCCACTTGTTTCTGGGTTGATACCCCCAATATCTTCTTTTTCAATGACTGCTTTTGCATCAAAAGAAAGGATTATAAATGTAAAAATTATTAAAAATATTTTCTTCATTTCACCACCATTGGTCCCAGTTTTTCACCTGCCAAAATATGCACATGATAATGGGGCACTTCCTGCCCACCATGCACACCAGAATTTGAAATAAGACGAAATCCTTTGGCAAGGTTCAGTTGTTTGATAATTTTTGATATGGCCGTATGAAAGCCCATTTTCAAAGTCACATCTGCCTGGTCAATGAAATTTTCATAGTCCATAAATGGACCTTTTGGAATAACAAGGACATGTATTTTTGCCTTGGGTTCAATATCATAAAAGGCTAAGGCAAAGTCATCGTCATATACTTTCTTGCACGGGATTTCATCCCGTAAAATTTTTGCAAAAATATTATTTTGATCATACGTCATAATTTACTTTATTTCTTAAAATGCTGGCGCGCAACTTCTAACATCTTTTCCGTGGCCTTTATTTTCGCTTCAATAATACGTTCTTCAACTTCGATATCCATCCCCCCTAAATCATTATGATATCTCTTGATATTTTCTTCTAAAACTTTGGGGTCAAATTCATCTAACTCGTGAAATTCTTCAACAGTAATAATACATTTTTCTGGTTTAATATTTGCAACACCATTATGAATTAAGTACCGTTTGGCAATATCTTCACTTTTATAAATCTTAACAACCCCGGGTTGTAAGTCAACTAAGCATGATGCATGTTTAGGAAGAACACCAACAAAACCCTCACGCCCAGGCAAAACAATCATTGATAAATCTGAATAATCAATTGTCAAAGCAGGCGATGAAATTTGCAATGCAATCTTCATGAAATTTATCCCTTTAACTTTTCAGCATTTTTTTTGACTTCTTCGATATTGCTTGCCATATAAAATGCGGCCTCGGGAAGGTCATCATATTTTCCTTCCAAAATACCTTTAAATCCATCAACTGTATCTTGCAAAGTAACAAAAGCACCGGGGCGTCCTGTAAATACCTCAGCCACATGGAAAGGTTGGGAAAAGAATCGTTGTACCTTACGCGCACGGGAAACTGTTAATTTATCTTCTTCAGACAATTCATCCATGCCCAAAATGGCAATAATATCTTGCAAAGATTTATAGGTTTGCAAAATTTCCTGCACATCACGTGCCACCTTATAATGTATTTCACCGACAATGCGTGGGTCTAAAATTCTGGATGTTGAATCCAAGGGGTCAACTGCTGGATAAATCCCAAGTTCTGCAATTTGACGGCTAAGAACGGTTGTGGCATCCAAGTGGGCGAATGATGCTGCTGGTGCAGGGTCAGTTAAGTCATCAGCCGGAACATATACAGCCTGCACACTTGTAATGGAACCTTTATTTGTTGACGTAATACGTTCTTGCAAGTCACCCATTTCAGTACTTAAAGTTGGTTGATATCCAACGGCCGATGGAATGCGCCCAAGCAATGCAGATATTTCAGATCCTGCTTGGGTAAAGCGGAAAATATTATCCACAAAGAATAAAACATCTTGCCCTTTTTCATCCCTAAAATATTCAGCCAAAGTTAACCCTGTCAATGCCACGCGGGCACGGGCCCCGGGCAGTTCGTTCATTTGACCATAAACCAACGCCGCTTTGGAATTTTTTCCTTTTAAATCAATAACACCCGATTCAATCATTTCATGGTACAGGTCATTTCCTTCACGCGTTCGTTCCCCAACACCTGCAAAGACAGAATATCCCCCATGGGCTTTTGCCACATTATTAATAAGTTCCATAATTAAAACGGTTTTACCCACACCGGCGCCACCAAACAATCCAACTTTACCCCCCCTTGAATAAGGGGCCAATAAGTCAATAACCTTAATGCCTGTTACCAAAATTTCTGTTTCAGTGGATTGTTGTTCAAAGGCTGGAGCTGAACGATGAATAGGCAATGTTTTTTTCGATTTAATTGGGCCACGTTCATCAACTGGTTCACCCGTTACGTTCATAATACGCCCTAAAACTTCTTCCCCAACGGGAACTGTAATAGGCCTTCCTGTATCAATGACAGACACACCGCGCTGTAATCCATCCGTTGCCCCCATTGATATGGTTCGCACTTGGTTTTCCCCTAGATGGGCAGCCACTTCTAAAATAATTTTGTTGCCATTGTTATCCAATTCAAGCGCATTTAAAATGTCTGGCATATCCCCTGGAAAATAAACATCCACAACGGGACCCACGATTCTTGAAACGTGGCCTATATTTTTTTGGGCTTGCTTTGATTTTTTTTCTTCTGTCATTTTTTCTTCCTTATAAAGCTTCGGCACCTGAAATAATTTCAATTAATTCACTGGTGATAATTGATTGGCGAGTTCTATTATACTTCAATTCCAATTTTTCAATTAATTCCCCTGCATTGCGTGATGCGTTATCCATGGCCATCATTCGGGAACTTTGTTCACTGATTTGGCTGTCCATAACTGCGGCATAAAGCTGCGCAGCCAGATATTTTCTAACCATATGATCAATGGCCATATCATCTTGTGGTTCTAAATCATACAAAGGATATTCTTGTTCTTCTGCATTCTTTGTTGACTGTAAAGGCAAGAAATTAATGTGGTTTGGAAGACACGCCAAAATTGATTTAAATTCGTTATAAATAATTTCACAGGTATCAAATTCTTTTTTTAAAAAGCCTTTAATAATTTTTTCAGTCACTAAAGATATATAATGATAATGACGATCTGTCGGCATGGAAAGGGTCTTTACAATTAAGGGTTTATGATCAGGTTTTATGGCACCCAACGCCTTTTTTCCAATACCCATAATCTGGATTTCTTTGCCATCCTTTTCCAGACCTTCAATTCTTTTCGAAGCATACCGTCCAATATTTCCATTGAATCCACCACAAAGCCCGCGATCCGAAGAAAGCAAAATAATCAAGTGTTTTTTTCCACTGCGGCCGGTAATTAAATCATTCTTTTTTTCAAGGTCTATATGGGTAATATTACCTAACAAAGTATTAATTATTTTTTGAAAACCTTCTTTATATTTTAAACTATTATTGTAACGATTTTCTGCTTTTTTGACATAAGAAGTCGCCACCAGCTTCATGGCTGATGTTATCTTTTTTGTCGACTTCACAACCTGTATTCTTTTTCTAAGGTCTTTTAAATTTGCCATTCTTAATCTGATTTATATTGCTTTTTAAAAGCTTCTATGAATTTTTTAACTTTATCTTCTAGGGCTTCGGTCAGGTTCTTTTCTTTAGCAATTTCTTTCATAAGACTTGCCTGATTCTTGTTCAAATCATGGATCAAGGCTGTTTCAAAATTTCGAATTTCATCAACCTTGAAATCATCCAGATATCCTTTTACCCCGGCATAGATAGACACAACCTGTTCTTCTGTTCTTAACGGGGAATACTGTGGTTGCTTTAAAAGTTCAGTTAATCTTTCCCCACGGGCCAAAAGTTTTTGGGTTGATTCATCCAAATCTGAACCAAATTGCGCAAATGCTGCCATTTCGCGATATTGTGCCAATTCCAATTTAATGGTTCCAGCAACTTGCTTCATGGCTTTTGTTTGGGCTGCAGATCCCACACGACTGACAGAAAGACCAACATTTACAGCTGGGCGAATTCCTTTATAAAACAAATCCGTTTCTAAGAAAATTTGCCCATCTGTGATGGAAATAACGTTTGTGGGAATATACGCAGAAACATCCCCAGCTTGGGTTTCAACAATTGGTAATGCAGTCAAAGAACCACCACCATGGTCATCATTCAATTTGGCCGCACGTTCCAGTAAACGGGAATGCAGATAAAAAACATCACCTGGATACGCCTCGCGTCCTGGGGGGCGACGTAACAATAAAGACATCTGTCGGTAGGCAACTGCTTGCTTTGAAAGATCATCATACGTAATAAGGGCATGCATCCCATTATCGCGAAAATATTCCCCCATCGCGCACCCTGTATAAGGCGCCAAGAATTGTAATGGGGCTGGGTCAGATGCGGTGGCTGCCACAACAATGGAATATTCCATGGCCCCTGCCTCTTCCAAAGTTTTGACAATTTGGGCCACGGTTGATCTTTTTTGTCCGATGGCAACATAAATACAAAATAACTTATCTTTATCACCGCCCTTATCATTCACAGATTTTTGATTCAAAATTGTATCAATGGCAATGGCTGTTTTTCCTGTCTGGCGATCCCCAATAATTAATTCACGTTGACCGCGTCCAATTGGAATCAGTGCATCAATTGCCTTAATGCCTGTTGACATGGGTTCACTGACAGATTTACGTGCAATAATACCAGGCGCCATATCTTCAACTGGTTTGTATTCAACATTTTTCAAAGGCCCTTTGCCATCAATCGGATTTCCCAAAGCATCAATAACACGGCCAAGCAACCCTTTGCCAACCGGGCATTGAATTACTTTTCCAGTCAAAGATACGGTGTCCCCTGCTTTTACAGATCGTGTATTTCCAAAAATAACAACACCAACTGAATCTTCATCCAAGTTTAAAGCCATCCCTGTGGTACCGCTTTGGAACTTGATCATTTCACCTGATTTAACTTTATCCAAACCATAAACATGGGCAATCCCATCCCCAACGGATACAACTTTTCCCGTTTCATCCAGTTTTGTTTTTTGATCAAAACCTTCGATATGCTCTTTTAAAATTGAAATAACTTCAGTTGGTTTTATGTCTGTTTTCATCTGATACTTCCGTGATTTGAAAATTGTTTTAAGTTTCCTTTTAACGATAAATCAATGCGTTTACCTGAAAATTCTAGAACAAAGCCTGCAAGCAAACTTTCTTGAATTTTTTTGTTAAAGAATATTTTTTTATTAAAGTGCGGTTCAAGTTTTTTGATCAAACTTTTTTCTTGGGCAGGGCTGAAATCTTGCGCACTGATTAATGTTATTTCACATTCTCCAATTTGTTCTCTGTACAAATCACAGTATGTTTTTGCAACCAAGGGTAAAAGGGCCAGTTTTGAATATGACGATAAGGTTCTAAGCAACCCAACCATCAAGTCTTTTGCTCCCCCTTTTAAGTCAAATAAGTCAACCAAATTTTCTTGATCTTTTTTTGACAAAAGGGGGTTATCCAATATTTTTTTTACATAAATATTTTCTAAAAACGCCAGCTGTTTTTTGAAGGCTTTATACAAAGTTTCAGCAAACTTTTTTTCAAAAGCCAGTTCCAATAAGGCCGAAGCATATGAATTTGCTATAAGCTGTAGTTTCGTTTTTGACACCAAACACCCCTTTCACGCAAATTTAACATATATTATCCTTCAAAAACAGTATCCCACCTAAGAAGTTTTAGGCTTAGGATTCACCCAGCCAATGTTACTATCTTTACGTGTATAAACAGCATTAATATCGCCGCTTTTTTCATTTCTAAAAAGATACACAGGGGCCCCTTCAAGATCCATACGCATAACAGCATTACTTACTGATAACGTCGGTATATTGGAAACTGATTCAGATACAATTGTGGGCTCTGCCTCTTCAGTAATTTCTTCCTCTGCCCAGGATGATCCCCCCAAAACATATTGATCTGCAAAATGTTCGATTGATTCATCATGCTTGCTGTGGTGGGCTTTTAATTTTTTCTTATACCGACGTAAATTTTTTTCAATAATATGCACCGCTTTGTCTGTTGCAACATGGGCATCGTCGGCCGCTTCTTCTGCGCGTACAAAGATATTGCGCCCCACATGGACATCAATATTGACACAAAAATCATGCTTGTTTTTGCTGACAATAACTTGGGCATCAACAACATCCCCAAAATATTTACTGACTGCATTTCCAAGTTTTTCATTGATATGAGACTTAAGGGCATCCCCCAAATCAACATGCTTTCCTGAAATTTCTAAATTCATTATATCCTCCTTCAATTTATGTTTACACTTTAAAAGATTCGCCAAGATAAACGCGGCGTACATCTTTGTTGTTTATAATCTGTTGTGCTGTTCCTTCAGTCAGAATTTTACCATCATTCAAAATATAGGCCCGGTCAACAATGCTTAAAGTTTCCCTGACATTGTGATCTGTAATCAATACACCAATGTTACGATCCTTTAAATGGCGAATCAAATTACGAATATCATTCACAGCAATGGGGTCAATCCCTGCCAAGGGTTCATCTAAAAGGATAAATTGCGGGTTTGTTGCCAAGGCCCTGGCGATTTCAACACGTCGACGTTCCCCCCCTGATAAAGACAAGGCAGAAGTGTGCCGCAAGTGACTTATGGAAAATTCTGCCAAAAGCTCTTCCAATCTTGCTTCACGTTTTCCAAGGGACAGCTCGACTGCCTCTAGGGCAACTTTGATATTTTCTTCAACATTCAAGCCCCGGAATATTGATGCTTCTTGTGGTAAGTACCCAACCCCCAGACGTGCACGCCTGTACATACTTAAAGAAGAAATGTCATGTCCTCCGTATGAAATGGATCCATAATCTGGCTTAATAAGACCACACATAATATAGAAGCATGTGGTTTTCCCAGCCCCATTCGGCCCCAGCAAACCAACAACTTCGCCTTGTTCAATTTTTACAGATACCCCACGTACAACAGGGCGCTTTTTAAATGATTTACCAATGTTGTTGGTTTCCAGTGAAATTTTCTGGGTTGTTAAATTATTTACTGACATCTTTACCTTTTGATAATAAAGCTTTTACACGTTGTTTTTTGACTTGTTTCTGCCCCGGCTTTGAACTGTAAATTTGGGTTGTTCCTTTATTACGATCCATAATGCCGTAAGCCCCTTTTACTTCGTTTTCACCATCTGAAATAACGACATTTCGTTCCAAAATTGTGATATCTTTGTCTAAATAATAATTTCCATATTCCCCAGTGGCCACTTTATCCGGAGAAATAACTTCAACATTACCGATGGCTTCGATTCTTTCAAGTTCATACTTTTCGCCATCTGGCTTTTTTGCCTTGGCCTCTTTGAAATATCCATGAATCTCATCTGCCTTCAAAGAATCTTCCCCTTGTGTCAGAACTGCATTTTCATAAGCTGATATTTTTAATTTATTTTGATCAAAAATCATTTTTTCATCAGAAAAAATATGTATAGGTTCTTTTTTCTGACTTATTTTTGCATGTGCCAATGCTGGCATCGCAGTGATAATTAAAATGGCTATAAACAGTTTCTTCATTTTCATTCTCAATTCGGTGTAATGATAAGATGCGGCTTACCGTATAAAGTTATTATTTTCGTATCATAGTTTAACACAAATCTTTGTCCCGTAGCAGTCCCACGATCACTTTTTGCTTTAACTTTTTGTGGTCCAAAGATTGTATTTTTTCCAAAATCTATATGGGCAACTTCTGTCCATGCTTCATATCCTTTATCACTATGAACATATACGGCGCCATATAAATCTGTCTTTTTTTCATTTTCTGTATGAACGTACCCTTCATTTGATCTAACTTTAACCTTAGACTTATCGTTCAAAGTAATTTCCCCATTCACTGTTTCCAGACGGACAAGATTTTCTTTTTGTTGGGTCGCTGTGTTTGCCTTTATCAAATAGGGCTGATTTTTATCATCCACACCATAATATTTAGGCTTGATCACCGACTTTTTTTCAAAATCAATTTTATCGACTTTTATTTTACTTTTCACCATAAAGGCATCTTCATAAAGTTCAACTGCTTTAAAAATAGTTGGAATTAATATCAAAACAGCAGCAGCCCCAATTAAAAGAAAATACCGAAGTTTCTTGCGGCCTTTTCTTGATTTTTTTGCTTTGCTAACAAGTGTTTGGAAATCTTTTTTCATATTCTAAACGGCCCCAACCAACAAGCAGTCATGAATACTTAAAATTCCCATAACTTTTTCGGATTTATCAACAACAAATAATGTGGTTATTGTCCCCGACATCATACTGACTGCGGTTTCAACCAAGCTGTCTTTATCAATTGTTTTAGGGGTCTTTGACATAATGTCATCCACTTTTTTATTTAATAAATCTGATGACATTGATCTTCTTAAATCCCCATCTGTTATGATTCCTAAAAGTTTGTTTTCTGAATTAACAACACCAACACAACCAAATCTTTTTTTTGTCATTTCCAGCAATGCATCTGACATTAATGTTTTTGATTGAACAACAGGAACCTGATCACCTGCATGCATTAGGTCTTTTATGTACATTAATTTGGCGCCCAGCTTTCCACCTGGGTGAAAAATCTTGAAATCACTTTTTGAAAACCCTTTTTTCTTAAGTAAGGTTACCGCCAACGCATCCCCAAACGCCAACATCATGGTGGACGACGTTGTGGGGGCCAAGCCATTGGGGCAAGCCTCTTCTTCTTTTTCCAAAACAATACTAAAATCAGCAGACTTGCTTAAAGTACTGTTTTTATTTTGTGTTACTGAAACCAAGGGGATATTAAAACGTCTTGTAAACGCCACAATATCTGATAGTTCACGGGTCTCTCCCGAATTAGACAAAGCCAACACAATATCTTTTTCAGCAATCATTCCCAAGTCACCATGACTGGCTTCGGCTGGATGAATAAATAGTGCAGGCGTTCCAGTTGATGATAGGGTTGCAGCAATTTTATTAGAAATATGGCCGCTTTTACCCATACCTGTCACAACCACACGCCCTGAGCATTTTAAAACCGCATCAACAACCTGGGTAAAAGTTTCATCAAAGGCTTTCTTTAAACTTTGAAGACCTTTAATTTCAGTATCAATAACATTTTGGGCAATTTTAATATCTTCAGTCATCTTAATATTCTTTGTCCTGGAACATACCAGCACGGTGGGCGTGCCCATCTCTTGTCATATGATCTTCATCAAAGGCTTGACGGGACCTTTTTTCTTGAATGCTTACTGTGTCCAAATCATTGGGATCTGCCACTGGGCCAAGCACTTGTTCATCTTCTGAAAGGTTGTTCCATTTTTTTTCATAAAAAACGGGCTCTGCCAACTCATTTGTCTGTGTGTGTTTTTGCGCATCACACCCTGTGACACACACCAAAAGTGTAAAAAGTATATATTTTTTCATTTTTCTGCCTATTGACAATTTGTTATGTTCGATCTTATATGATGATTATAGTGTAAAACAACGTTAACTTTAATTAAAGTCATTATGTCAAAAGTCACCAATATTTCCAGTTATAAATTTATAAGTATCACAAACCCCATTGCATTGCGTCCGCGCTTGCGCAACAAATGCATTTCTTTGCAATTAAAAGGAACTATTTTAGTAAGCAAAGAAGGCATTAATGTGGTTCTGGCAGGTGCGCAGGAAAACATTGAGGGGTTTATAAAGTTTTTGAAAAATGATGATCGGTTTTCAGATATGACTTTTAAATACAGTTATTCTGACCACCAACCCTTTAATCGCATGCTTGTCCGCTTGAAAAAGGAAATCATTGCATTCGGTGAAGATGACCTAGATCCAGTCAATAATCCTGCGCCTTTTGTTAAGCCAAAAGAACTTGAACAGTGGTTAGACGCGGGAAAAGAAATTGTATTTCTAGACACCCGCAATGATTATGAAGTAAAACTTGGAACATTCAAAGATGCCTTAACCCCCCACATGGATTCATTTAAAGACTTTAAAAAAGTTGTTCATGATTTAGATGAAAATCTTAAAGACAAAACAATTGTTACCTTTTGTACAGGCGGTGTACGATGCGAGAAAGCTGCGCCTTACATGATGAAAAAGGGATTTAAGGATGTTTATCAAATTGATGGCGGCATTTTAAAATATCTTGAAGAAACAGATGGCAAACATTGGGAGGGTGACTGCTTTGTATTTGACCACCGTGTTGCTGTAAGCCCGTCCCTAAAAGAAACAGAAAACGAATTATGCTATCGCTGTCGTCACCCATTGACACAAGAAGACTTAGAAAGCTCTGACTACATCGTTGATGTTTCTTGCCCCCACTGCATTCACAAAGATAAAAAAATCAATCCCAGCAAGAATCCAAAATTTAAATGTATTAATCACATTTTTTATAATTAAGACTATTAAAATTAGAAAAAATTTTGTTTTTTTCAATTTTTTTGAAAAATATACCGCACAAAATATGCACATTAGGGCTTTGCTGTATTATTGGTTGTTGCAGAGGCTAAGTTAGTGAATATAATTAAAAGGTAAGCAGAGAGGTATTCTGTACACAAATACCTCTCTTAGCTTACAAGGTGGGGCTTTTTTTTGCAGGGAGGCTTTTTCTTCAGGGATAAAGATAAAGACACAAAAAAACGCCCAAACTACTAAATAACTAGGCAGCCCTATAAGGGCTGTTTTTTTATTTAGCCTACCTTGGAAGACTTTGTGCAGATCCCGCTAATCTCATCTCTTTAAATCTGCTAAGCTTCCATTGTTACCGTGTTTTGATTTACGGAACTGGTTGTCATAATCACAATTTAATCAAGCTGATGAGAAATGTCAATTGTTTTTTTTCAAAAATTTAACCTCTTTTTCAAAAAAATTATATATTGTTTAACCTTACTCTTTGCAATACTATGTGTTATGAGGGTTTTTAAATGGATATTAACAAACTAAATTTCAGTATTTTTGAAGCACGGCTTTTTTGCGCTATGTATAAACTGGGAAGCACAAACGAAGTTGCAAAAGATTTAGAAATCACCCCCTCTTTGGTCAGCATTGGAATTAACCGGCTTGAAAAAAAGCTAGAAACCGATAAGCTTTTTCGCAAACTCCCGAAAACTGGTAAATACGTCCCAACCCAAAGTGCGGAAGAAATTATTAACCCCATGCGCTACGTAATTCAATTTGCCGAACAAACGATTGCTAAAAAATCTAGAAGTCAAAAATCTGTAACAATTACATCAAACCATACAATTTTACACTACTACTTAGGACCATACGTAAAAGACGTTCTAGAAGAAAATCCTGATTATCAAATCAATTTTCGACAATTAGATAAAGTGGACCCAAAAGATTTAGATATTAATGAAATTGGTTTAACATTCCAAATTGAGAACACTTCAAATAAAAAATTTCTCCCCTACCATTCTTTTAAACAGAAATTATGGGCCAGCCCCGAATACATCAAGAAAAACGGGTTTCCTGAAAATATTGAAGACTTAAAAAATCATATATTGTTGATGAGAAAACACCTAGACCAGCCAAAATATTTTTTTGGATCTAATTTTATTCGTTCCCAACTATCAGAAGATGAAAAGTTGAAATACTATAATATATTAAGCACAAGCCTTATTGATGATTTATGCCAGTCTGGATGTGGAATTATGGCTGGGGCAGAAGAAACAGTTAAATTAGCAGGTTTTAACGTCAAAAATGTTTTTCCTGATTTTAAGGGAGACGAAGTTGATGTTTATATATGTATCGACAAAGAATTTCTAGACACAGATTTATGTAGAAAAGCAGTTAATTGGATATATTGGTGTAGAGACAAGGCTTTTAAGAAGAAAGATATCAAACCAATATATCCATTTAAACCTCTAACTTAGAGAATTACGGGAAACAACTGGGCCCATCTAAAAGCGCCACGATGAATGCATACTTTGTTATTATGCTATATAGTTTGATCATTATTATATCTCCATTTTTTGTATTCTTACAATACTCTTTTTATTTTGGAAATCAATAATAAAATTTAGTTTTTTTCAATTGTCTGGCAAAAAAATTATCTTTCATAAACGAAAAATTAATATACTAGCACAAGCCATATTGATGATTTATACCAGCCTGAATGCGAGATTATGGCTGGGGCTGAAGAAACAATTAAATTGGTAAGCTTTTAATTTCAAAAACGTCTTTCCTGATTTCAAGGAAGACGAAATTGATGTTTATATATGCATTAGTAAGGAATTTCTAGATAAATACCTGTGTAGAAAGATAGTTAAGTGGATCTATTGGCATAGAGATAAATCTTTTAAGAAAAAAGATATTAAACCAATATATCCACTTAAACCTCTAGATTAAAGATTTACGGAAAGCAATCGCTCCCAGTTAAAAGTGTCACGATAAATGCATATTTTATTGCTATATTATATAGTTTAATCATTATTAAGTCTCCATTTTTATATTTCAACAATACTCTTTTTATTTTGGAAATCAATGATTAAATTTTAATTTCTTCCCATTTTTTTGCACCCTATTTTTGTGCCACAATTAAAAACCTTTCCGTTTTATAATTATTATAAGTTGAACCATCTACATTTTTTTTATTCACAACTTTAAAATTATTTTTTTCAAGGATTTTGATCAGCTGTTCTGCTGTGTATGTTTGCAAGGTTTGAATGTCTTGGCGAATTTGCGGCGCGCACCCTTTACTATCTTCAATCGCATGGGTATAAGATGCCAGCACCCCAGCCTTATTAATCGTGCTGTATTGAATATAACGAACGGTTTTGTTTTGTCTGTCTTCCTGCCAATCGATTGTTAATTTCGTGATATTATTTTTATCCAGTAAATAATTTAAATTGAAAATATCAAAAATATAAATGCCACCGTCTTTTAAATTACTGTGGATATTTTGAACAGCCTTTTCAAAATCATCTTTTGTTAAGTGGCCTATGGCATTAAATATGGTCAGGACAGCATCGAACTCTCCAACTTTTGAATGACTCATATCCCCAATTCTAAAATCAAAATCCCTGTTTTCCTGTTCCGTCTTGGCCTTAGCAATTTTAAGCATTTCTGCACTGATATCCATCCCAACGACATCATAGCCATGACTAGCCAACCAAAAAACCTGGGACCCCGTTCCACAACTTAGGTCAAGAACAGACTGTGCCCCTTGTTGTTTAAGAATGCTTTCAATCACTTGGTTACAGTTTTTAGACCTTTGTTCATTAAAAGCATCATAATCCTTAGCCGCTGTATCATAATGAAATGCATCTGCACTGTGATGTTCTGGCTGTTTCATCCAACCCCTATACATATACTTATTAATATTTGTCTTTACAAATCAACTGCTAAAATAATATCATCATATAACGATAACAGAGAGGAAAATATGTTTAAAAAATTAAACTTAGCAATTTACACAACCCTATTATTGGGAAATTTTTCAACAAGTCATGCAGACCCGTGCATGTCTGACAACTCCTGCCAAAGCCTTGAAGCCCTTTATATGTGTGCAAAAGAAACCGATTCAGATTTAGCAAAGTATTTAGCATCAGACGATGTTGGCTTTAAAAAGAATGAAGACGGTAGTTTTGATTATACTGTTGTTCAGAGGTTTTCTGACTATGCAACGTGGTATAAAGATTACGAAAAATACACTGTACTTCATGGTCAGTATGCCAAACTTTATGATTTTGAAAAATTAATCAAAACTGCAGAAGAACAAGGGGCACCTATTGATGAAAAAATAACAAATGAATTTAAAGCTATACAATACAGGTACTATAACAATTTGGTAAAATCTTACCCTGAAGATTTCTCATTTTCTGACTTAGATAAACTAGAGTCCCGAGCAAAGAGTTCAAAAAAACACCTTTTTGTTCCTTCACCCAAAGCACCTTTTTCAGGGGATTCAGGCCATAAAAAAATTAATCAAAAAGTTAATATAGTTAATAAAAGCTTTAGAACAGCGATTAGTAAATTCCTAAGAGAACAAAGCAATTGCTTAGAAAATTTCTGTCAAACAAACTGTAGCTTAGCAATAAACCCAAGTGCTGATATCATTCAAAGCTATAGAAGTGCTTTAAACTTACCCATGGATATGACTGACTCTGAGGTTGTCAAGCAACACGTCACAACACATTCTGAAGCTTGCATAGACCCACACCCTGCGGTGGGAAGTCGAAAAATGTTATTATGCAGTATCTGTAAAGAAGGAGTGTTAGGTAAAAACGATTTCATGTTACCGAGCTGTGCTGGACTTTCTAGCAAAGAAATTTACAAGGATGAATAGCTTATACAAAACTAGGGGGTAAGAATCTTTCGCCATAATATGGCCGGCAGGCTTCCCCCCACCACACGATTCATCGGGCGTTCATCCATATTTCCAAACCAAGTACCAGCAACAATTTTATCTGTAAAGCCAATGAACCAAGCGTCTCTGAATTTTTGACTGGTGCCCGTTTTACCCCCAACAATTTTATCTTTAAGACGCGCATTTTTCCCTGTTCCTTGCTGAACAGCTTTTATCAACAAAGATCGCATTGTTGATGCGGCTTGATGGTCAACAACTTGATGGGGTGACATCCCCTGTCGCTTGTACAATGTATTTCCTTCGTCATCACGAACTTCTAAAATTGCATAAGGCTGTATTCCAATACCTTCATTGGCAATCATGGCAAAAGCATTGGTCATTTCCAACAATGTGCATCCCGACGTCCCTAACGCAATACTTAAATTACGGGGGATATTTCCTTGAAAACCAAGTTGACGCGCCATTGTCAAAACATTTTGAATACCCGTTAATTCAGCCAACCGAACGGCGGCGGTATTAATGGAGTACACCAAAGCATCTTCCAAAGTTATTGCGCCCCTGGCCTTCCAGCCAAAGTTATTTACTGTCCAATCCTTGTTCGTATAAGTGGCATCATCCAACAGTTGTGTAATGGGGATACCCTTTTCCAATGCTGCCAGGAAAATAACGGATTTGAAAGCAGACCCCCCCTGGCGTCGCGCTTGATAGGCCAAATTGTATTGTGATTTCACATAATTTTTTCCGCCAATCATTGATCGAATGGCCCCATCATAAGACATGGCCACAAACGCCCCCTGTTCAATCCACCTGTCATTTCCATACTTATCCAGGGCTTCATTGATTTTTTTATGGGCTTTCTTTTGCAAATTATCGTCCAATGATGTCACAACAATTAAATCTTGCCCAATATTCACCAAGTCTTGAAGTTCTGTCATAACCCAATCTGTAAAATAACGATAATGACTTCCACGCTGGGTACGGCCCAACTTCATATTTTGTATTTCATCGACGGCATTATCATATTGTTTCTTTGTAATAAAGTTTTCCAAAAGCATATTCTTTAAAACAATTTGCCCGCGCTTTCGCAGTAAATCATGGTTGCGCGCATATCGACTTGGGGCCTTTAAAAGCCCTGCAATAATGGCACTTTCAGGAACAGATAAATGACTGACTAACTTACCAAAATACAACTGTGCTGCGGCATCAACACCAAAAACACCGCCCCCAAGATAGACGCGGTTCAAATACATGCTGATAATTTCGTTTTTGGTAAATTCTTTTTCTAGACGGAAAGCCAATACCAATTCTTTTATTTTGCGTTCATAAGATCGGTCATTGGATAAAAATAAATTTTTTGCCAGTTGCTGGGTTAAGGTACTTCCCCCCTGCACAACACGCCCTGCCTTGATATTTACCAGCATGGCGCGTGTTAAACCGATAAAGTCAATTCCAATATGTTGGTAAAAATTCCGATCCTCTGTTGCAATCAATGCATTTATCAATGTTTTTGGTACATGCTTTGCATCAACAGGTTCGCCAAACACATCCCCCTTGGTAGCAATTTCTTTATGATTTCGTGTCAGAAAAACAATACTGGGTCGACGGGTGCTAAGATTCATATCCGACAAAGGCGGAACATCTTGCGCATACCACAAAATAATTCCTGAAACGCACAAGAACCCTAAAATTCCCAGATAAAAACCCCATTTAATCAATCGAAAAATTAAGAAGGATTTGCGTTTTTTCTGGGTTTTTCTTTTCTTAGGCATCTAAGTTTTTAACGTTTAATGCATTATCTTGGATAAACTGACGGCGCGGTTCAACAACATCCCCCATCAAGGTTGAAAAAATATCTTCTACGTCATCTAAGTGTGAAGCTTTAACTTGTAATAATGTACGTTCTGATGGGTCCAAAGTTGTTTCCCATAATTGATCGGCATTCATTTCCCCCAAACCTTTATAACGTTGAATGGAAATACCACGGCGACCTTCATCCATAATACGACGGGCCAATTCACAAGGTCCGTGGATAATATAAGTTTTATCTTTAATGGCCAAGGAACATGATCCATCTTTATAAAAGGATAATGCGTCCATGAATTTCACCAATTGACGTGCCTCAGACGTATAGGCCAAAACTGGGTTTAACTTAACTTTTTCCGGCACCCCTTCCACCAATTGGGAAAGAACAATGGCCCCTTCATCATTGGTTGTTGCTGACCACTTTTCAATTTCTGAAGTTTTCAAAACCAAATTCAATCGATCTGCAAGTATGGTCGCCTGTTCCGCTGTATACTTACTGTCTTGCAATTTATCGGCGTCCAGTAATCCTGCGATCAAGGCTTGTTCTAAAATAATGGGGGCATTTAATTTTTTTGTTAACGCATCAATGTGCTGACGCACAAGTCTTGCTGAATTCAAACGATCCATTAAATCTTGATGGGTTATTTGGTGCCCTTCGGCCGTTGTTAAAACGGCTTGTCCAACGCCTTCTGATGTTAAGAAATTTTCCAATGCTTCGTCATTTTTCAGGTAAACTTCAGATTGCCCACGTTTAACTTTATACAACGGTGGTTGTGCGATATAAAGATATCCGCGTTCGATAATCTCTGCCATTTGACGATGGAAAAAGGTCAATAAAAGTGTACGGATATGACTGCCGTCAACATCGGCGTCTGTCATGATAACAATTTTATGATAGCGTAATTTTTCAATATTAAAGTCTTCTTTTCCAATGCCTGTCCCCAATGCCATGATCAAGGTACCAACTTGTTCAGACCCCAGCATCTTATCAAAACGGGCGCGTTCAACATTTAAAATTTTACCACGCAATGGCAAGATTGCTTGGTTTTTACGATCACGCCCCTGCTTTGCATTTCCACCGGCACTGTTCCCCTCAACAATAAATAATTCGCTTAATGCTGGGTCACGTTCTTGGCAATCTGCCAACTTACCTGGCAAAGATGAAATTTCCAGAACACTTTTACGGCGGGTTAAATCACGTGCCTTACGGGCGGCTTCACGTGCTGTTGCAGCTTCTAAAACTTTTTGCACAACGGCTTTTGCTTCAACGGGGTTTTCTTCCAGCCACTGGGATAATTTTTCATTTAAAACATTTTCAACAACAGGTCTAACTTCCGATGAAACAAGTTTATCTTTTGTTTGGGAAGAAAACTTTGGATCGGGCACCTTAACAGACAAGACGCATGTCACCCCTTCACGGGAATCTTCCCCGGTAAGGCTTACTTTTTCTTTTTTGATCAATCCACTTGATTGGGCATAGCTGTTCACAACACGGGTTAACGCCCCACGAAATCCTGCAAGGTGGGTTCCCCCATCCCTTTGCGGAATGTTGTTTGTAAAACACAAGGTGGATTCGTGATAACTATCTGTCCATTGCAAGGCCAGTTCAACTGAAATACCATTTTTTTCGCCTGTGACAAATAAAGGTGGCTTATGTAAAACATTTTTGTTACGATTTAAATATTCCACAAAGGCTTTGACCCCACCTTCATAAAATAGATCCGTTGTTTTTGTTTCTTCGCCCCTTTTATCAACCAAAGAAATGCGCACGCCTGAATTCAAAAAGGCCAGTTCTCGCAAACGATGTTCCAGTGTGGCAAAATCAAATTCAGTTGCTGTAAAAGTTTCTTTTGATGGTAAGAAGGTAACTTCTGTTCCCTGCATACCATTTGCAGGACCAACTTCTTTTAAAGGCGCTTCGACAACACCATGCTTAAAGCGCACAAAGTATTCTTTCCCGTCACGCCAAACACGTAAATCCAAACGTTCAGACAAAGCATTCACAACAGAAACACCCACACCATGAAGTCCCCCAGAAACTTTGTAAGAATTCTGGTCAAATTTTCCCCCGGCGTGTAATTGTGTCATGATAACTTCGGCTGCTGAAATGCCTTCTTCAGTGTGAATGGAAACAGGAATTCCACGTCCATTGTCACGCACTGTAACAGATCCATCTTCGTTCAAACACACATAGGCTGTATCACAATGTCCAGCCAGTGCTTCATCAATGGCATTATCCACAACCTCATAAACCATGTGGTGTAAACCTGATCCATCATCTGTATCCCCAATGTACATTCCCGGACGTTTACGAACTGCATCCAGACCTTTTAATACCTTGATCGAATCTGCACCGTATGCGTTGTTGTTTTGTTCTGACATTGGATCCTACTAACTTTCTTTAATATTTACGAAATAGCCATTATCTCTTAATGGCTCAAACACTTGGGCATCTGTTCCTGTCAACCAAGATTGAATTCCAAGATTTAAAATTTCCTTGAATAAGACGTGTCGTCTATTTTCATCTAAGTGGGCCACAACTTCATCCAAAAGTAAAATGGGCGTCACCTCATGAACTGTTGCAAGCAATCGCGCATTTGCCATAATTAATGTTAACAGCAAGGCTTTTTGCTCACCCGTAGAGCATACCTCAGCTTGCTGGTCACAATCAAGGTTCAAAACAAGAAATTCTGATTGATGCGCCCCAACTTTAGACCCTCCAACAATGGCATCCCGATTACGACTTTCAAAAAACCTTTCTTGAAGGCGTTCTTCAGCCTCTGTTGCAGAATTTTCACGCACCAGCAATTCCACTTCACCCTGCAAATCCACTGCGATTTTAGGGAAACCTTCAATTTCTTGTTCCAAGAAACCTTGAAGTTGCGATAAATAATCAAGACGATTGGCTGTAATGACAATTGATTCTTGGGCCATTTTCTGTTCCAAAACAGATAACCATTTCAGGTCACGCAATCCTTCGCGTAAAAGTTTTGATCTTTCACGTAGGGCATAATCATATCGGTAAAGATGTTTTGAATGTTCGGGGGAAAAATTTACCAACAATTTATCAAAAAATTTCCGCCGAACTGTCATGCCATCAATAAACAGACGATCCATCTGCGGGGTTTGCCATAAAATCTTAATCCAATCATTCAAAGCTGCCTGTGATGATTTCGCCCCATTTATTTTTACAATCCGGCGTTCTGATGGGGTTGATAAATCCAAGCCTGTGCCGATATTAATATCCTGGTCTTGGTGCGCAAAGTCAGCATTAACAAACCAGCCCATATTTGCAACATCAGACTTTCTCATTTGGGCCAATTTCGATTGACGTAATCCTTTTCCAGGACAGAACAATGAAATGGCTTCTAAGATATTGGTTTTTCCAATTCCGTTTGGGCCTGCGATAATAATCGGATCTTTTGGAACAGATAAGTTAATAGAGGAAAAATTTCTGAAATTTTGAAGCTTAAGATTTCTAAGCCAACACGGTTGGATTTCCTGCATCCCAAAATACCTAGACGCGCATTGGCATCAAAACATACAAACTGCCTTCATCTTCCAAACCACGAATAATGGCTGGGGCTGTTTCATCTGCCAATAAAAATTTCAAAGTATCACTTTCAACTTGTTGGCAAATATCCAAAACATATCTGGCATTGAAACCGATATTCATACGCTTACCGCCATAGGTTGCTTCGATTTCTTCGGCGCCACTTCCTTGGTCACTGTTGGAAACAGAAACTTGAACCTTGTTTGATTCAATTGTAATTTTGATTGATCTGGTTTTGTCTGATGAAATGGTGGCAATACGATCCACGGCTTCGGCAAAACTTTTGCGACTGATGGTTAAAACACTTTGGTTATCATACGGAATGACTTTTTCATAATCAGGAAAAGCCCCATCAATTAACCGGGATGTAATTTGAACATGTCCTAAGTTAAACGCAATTTGTGTGTGGGATAGGGAAACTTTAACGTTACCTTCCCTGTTTTCAAGTAACTTTGTTGCCTCAGCAATTGTCTTGCGGGGAATAATAACGTCTGGCATGCCATCTGCCCCATCTGGTTCAGGAATTTCAGACATGGCCAGCCTGTGACCATCCGTTGCAACTGTGCGCAAGAATGTTTCACTTTCAACTTTTTTAACGTGCAGATAAATCCCGTTCAGATAATATCGGGCCTCTTCTGTTGACATGGCAAAACGCGTACTTGCAAGCAGGTGACGTAATTCTTCAGAAGTAATCACAAAATTATGGGGGAAATCAGATGTTTTGATATTTGAAAAATCTTCTGCGGGTAAGGACGGCAAATCAAAATTTGTACGCCCTGCAGAAATGTGAAATTTACCAGAGCTTTGATCATGGGAAAGTTCAACCTCTGCACCATCTGGCAACTTGCGGGCAATGTCATAAAATGTATGGGCAGAAACTGTTGTGCTACCTTTTTGTTGAATTTTTGCAGTGACCTCTTCTTGAATAGAAATATCAAGATCGGTTGCGGTCAACTTAAGTTTTCCCTCCACTGCTTCCAACAAAACATTGGATAGAATAGGCGTTACTGTGCGGCGTTCCACAACTGTTTGAACATGTCCTAAAGCTTTTAATAAAGTTGATTTTTCAATGGTTAATTTCATGATCTGCCTTGTTTTCAAATATGCGTAAAATTCAAAATTATCATAAACTTTTTAGCCCCATTCTTCAAGCAGAATAAAGTTGATTTATGTTTTTGATACATTCTTACCAATAAGCCGATTAAACAAAATCAAGAAGGCATTATTTCCCATAACATTCACAGATGTAAAGATGGGATCAAACAACAAATATATGGCCATGATCAAGGCCAACATCGGATCATTAAACCCAAGATACTTTTGAATATAAGGTAACATCACAACCATCCCACCCCCTGGAACGGCAGAAACCGCAAATTTCGCCATAATAAAATATAAAACAAAAACCAAGTATTCTGATATTCCAGGGAACGGATATCCAAAGGCCAGCAAAATGGTTAAGGCAATCAAAGGCACGCCGATGCTGTCCCCGATCAAATGAATACTGGCTGTTGTGGGGGTCACAACCCGAACCAACTTTTCATTGCCTGTGTTCTGTTCCCCAGCGCGGAAAGTTAAGGGCATGGCTGCGGCACTGGACATGGTACTGAACCCCATCAACCCTGCTGGAAAAGCATTTCGAATGGATCGAATTGTCTTATAAAGATTAAAGCCACAACTGATAAAGTACAAAAGAAACAGATAAACAATATAAACCAAAATCAAAACGGCCAATACGGAACTGTATGACTTTAAAATCATTCGAAGACTGCCTTCATATTCCATTTTAAAAATAAATCCAAGAATGAATAAAGGCACCAAAGGCACAAAAACTTTGTTCAAAAACAAATTTGAAATTCTTTTTAATTTTTCTGACCAATTTTCAAGCATTTCACTTTTACTGACTGATGCAACAACCCCAGCAAAGAAACCTGAAAACAAAGCCCATTCATTCGGAATATATTTGGGCAGCGCAAAGTACCAAAAAGGCAACAATTCTTCGCCTCCCATTTGACCAACGGTTGAAGAAAAGTCTGGCATCCATACCAAAGCAATCCCATACCCAACCATGGTACTGGTAAAATTTGATAAACACACAACACCCAGTAAAGAGGCTACGAATAAAACAATATTGCCACTGAATTTTGAAAAACTGCTGAATAAAAATGAAAAGATAATAACCGGCAAACAAAATACCAAAATTTCTTTCATTGACAAACTTAAGGCCAAACTAAAACTTTTGATTTCAATGGGCACATGCATACCAAAAATACTGACGGCCAAAATCAACAACATTAATTTTATAGGCAGGTTTTGTTTTACAAATTTAATCATTATTTAAGATCCTGATTTTATAATTTCGCGCATTTTAAAAGCCATTTCTTCGCCTGGTGTTTGATGGGAAAAATGACTTACATACTTACCATCTGGGCCCATCACATAAACGATCGATGAATGGTCAACCAAGTAATCCGTTGCCCCCTCATCATCAACTTTTTGGGCATACACGCGGTAAGCTTTGATGGCTTTATCCAAGGCCTCTTTACCCCCCGTCATGGCCAAAAACCTTGGGTGGAAACTTTGAATATACGTTTCAAGCTGTTGCACCGTATCGCGATCTGGATCCACAGTCACAAAAATGGGTTGAATTTTATTCCCCATATCTGCCAGCTTCATCATTGCTTCTGACATATTTTCCAGGGCTGTGGGGCAAATATCTGGACAAAAACTATACCCAAAATAGACCATCATGTATTTCCCACGAAATTGCTTTGTATCAATGGACTGGCCTTTATGACTGGTTAAGGTGAAATCTCCACCCAACAAAGCATTGCCTGTATCAACACTTTCTTTGGCTGGATTAATATACGTTGAAACGTAATACCCCAATCCCAATGCAAAAAGTGAAAAAGATAACAGTAAAATAATTAAATTTTTTTTGGACATTTGTTTCTCTCTTGAATAATATCAAACTATTGTAAAGATCGATTGTTTAATACGCCTATTAACTAATTATCTTTTCTGTCGCCCCGTGCTTGACACGGGGTCCAGGCTTAATCTAATAGGCACATATTACGTGCCATAAAAGTTTTCTGGATCCCGCATCAAGTGCGGGACGACGAATTGAGGGATGCTAAACCACCTCATACAACGACCTTTTCAATAGTAATAATGCACCAACTTTATAAAGTAAAGAAATTGATATGAAACTTGCCGATAGATTAAGCCAGATTAAGCCATCCCCGACCCTAACCATTTCAGCCAAAGCCCGGGCCATGAAAGTTGATGGGAAAGATGTAATCAGCCTAAGTGCCGGGGAACCTGATTTTGACACGCCAGATTTTGTAAAAACAGCAGCCATCAATGCCATAAAAGAAGGCGATACAAAATATACATCTGTTGATGGCACGACGTATCTTAAATCTGCCATTGCAGACAAACTTCGAAATGATAACGATTTAGATTATGATTTTGACAATATTATTGTTGGAACGGGGGCAAAGCAAGTTATTTTTAATGCCTTTTTGGCAACTCTAAACCCAAAAGATGAAGTTATTATTCCAGCGCCTTATTGGGTATCATACCCAGAAATGGTACGCATTGCCGAAGGCCATCCAGTGATTGTCAAAAGTACTGAAAAAAATGATTTTAAAATCACCCCAAAACAACTTGAAGAATCAATTACACAAAAAACGAAATGGGTCATTATTAACTCACCAAGCAACCCAACTGGAAGTGTTTACAGCAAACAAGAATTTAAAGCCCTTGGTGAAGTTTTGGAAAAACATCCAAACGTTTATATCCTTTCTGATGAAATATATGAACACATTCTATATGGGCAACAATTTTATGCCTTTGCACAGGCGTGTCCAAATTTATTTGACCGCACATTAACTGTAAATGGTGTTTCCAAGGCTTATGCCATGACTGGATGGCGCATTGGTTATGCGGCCGGTCCAAAAAGAATTATTACTGGCATGAAAAAAATACAATCCCAAAGCACATCAAATGCCTGTTCCATAAGTCAGGCAGCGGCTGCGGTCGCCCTAAAAGGAGACCAACACTTTATTCAAGACAGAAATGCTGAATTTAAAAAACGCCGGGATTTTATTGTTAAAGAATTAAATGCAATTGATGGAATGACGTGTATCGAACCCAAGGGGGCCTTTTATGTGTATCCAAGTTGCAAAGAATTTATTGGTAAAAAGACACCTTCAGGGTCAATTATCGAAAGCGATACAGACTTTGCCGAATTTTTACTGGACCAAGCAGAAGTTGCCGCTGTTCCAGGCAGTGCTTTTGGACATTCCCCTTTTATAAGAATGTCTTATGCAACAAGCCTTGATCAGATTGAAACAGCTTTAAAGCGCATTAAAAAAGCGTGCTCTAGTTTGACTTAGCAAGTAATAGACGTTGAATATAGGCATAGTTTTTTGAAATTGAATCTGCGTCTTTGGGGAAAAGTTTTTTACAAGATGATTCGTGTTCTTTGGAAAAATCCCCAGCATTTTTATTATAAGAAAAAATCTTTGCCAGACCTTCAATGAACTTAGAATCATTTTCACGCATCAACAGGCATATACTGTCACGAATATCTTTTACTTTACATTTTGCAAGACACCCCAATGCAAGTGTTAAATCTTGATCTGATTTTTCCATGGTCGCATCAATAATTTTATTATTAATTTCAGGGTGGCTTTGAATAAAGCTTTCTATGCTTTTTATTCCTTTTTGACTAAAAAATCTGCCCTTACAACGTAAACTGCAATCTTTTTGGGTTAAGGCAAAACTGTGCAAAGGCACTGATGCCAAAGCAAAAATTATAAGTATATTCTTTATCATTACGCCGTCCTGTTTTTTATACAGTTCTATTTAAGCTTAAAAGTTGCTTGGGGATCAAGAAGATTTATGGATTTATTTTCTGGCTTTTTCTATTATCACTGTGAAATGTAACATTCTGCAATATTTGTTTATTTTCTTTTTGTTTAAATGTTTTCTATATTGTAGTTAGAGGAAAAAGTAGATGCAGCAAAAAACAATTTCACAACCCATTTCATGTAGCGGCGTTGGCGTCCATTCAGGATCACCGGTCACCTTAACACTTCGCCCTGCAAAAGAAAATACTGGAATACAATTTGTGCGCTCTGACTTAAAAGACCTTACACAAAAAGAAAAAACAATTCATGCAAACTGGGAAAATGTGACAGACACACGTCTTTGCACAAAACTAGGTAACTCTTATGGTACTGAAATTTCCACAGTTGAACATTTGATGGCTGCTTTGGCCGGATCAAGCATTTCAAACATCATTGTCGAAGTATCTGCACCTGAACTTCCCATAATGGATGGCAGTGCCGCCCCTTTCCTATTTTTAATAGAATGTGCTGGCGTTAAAGAACAATCTTCAAAAGCTAAATATTTAAAAATCTTAAAAAATATCGAAGTTAAAAATGCTGATGGTACAAGTTCTGCACGCTTAATGCCCCATGATGCCTTCAAAGTAAGTTATGAATTTGATTTTTCAAAACGTAATAACTTGGCAAATCAACAATACATTTGTTCAAATATGCAAGATTGTTTTAAAGAAGATTTATCCCGTGCACGCACATTCGGTTTTTATGAAGATGTTGAAATGTTACGCAGACATGGTTTGGCCCAAGGGGGCAGTTTGCAAAACGCCATCGTATTTGATGGGGATACAATTTTAAACCCAGAAGGCCTACGCTTTGAAGATGAATGTGTACGTCACAAGGCTTTGGACGCGATTGGGGATTTGTATTTATCGGGTTATTTAATTCAAGGTCATTTCCATGGGAATGGTGCTGGGCATGCCCTTAACAATAAAATCCTTCGTGAACTTTTCAAAGATCCAACTGCTTGGGAAATCGTTGAAGATGAAGTTTCAATAGAACCAAGGTCAGCCCAAGATCATTTCAGGGCATTTATCACCCCTGGCCATCAAGAAGCAGTTGCCTAGCCTTTTATCTCTGTGACTCTCACTAAAAATAAAGCCATTTATTACTGCTGGGGACTATGGTAAAGTAATCCTATTAATACCGTGGGTTTATGTATAAAGAATTTTTCAAACAATCCTTGGACCACCTTAAACATGAAGGGCGTTACCGAGTTTTTATTGAACTGGAAAAAATTCCAGGGGCTTTCCCGCGCGCAAAATACCCTACAGAATCAGGGTCAAAAGAAGTAACGATTTGGTGTTCAAATGACTATTTAGGCATGGGCACCCACCCGGATGTAATAAAACAAATGCACCAAGCCCTTGATCAAGATGGGGCTGGTTCGGGCGGCACGCGTAATATTGGCGGCACCCATCATTGGCACACAAAACTTGAACAAGAATTGGCATCCCTTCATAAAAAGGATAGTGCTTTATTATTCACGTCAGGCTATGTTGCAAATGAATCAGCATTATCCACATTGGCAAGTCGTTTACCCAATTGTGTTGTTTTATCTGATGCCCAAAATCACGCCTCCATGATTCATGGGATAAGGTATTCCAAAGCAGAAAAAATGATTTTCCGCCACAATGATGTGGGACATTTAGAAGAATTATTACAAAGTATCGACCCCCATCGTCCAAAAATCATTGCCTTTGAATCTGTCTATTCTATGGCGGGCGATATCGCCCCCATCAAAAAGATCTGTGCCCTAGCAAAAAAATACAAAGCCCTAACCTATATTGATGAAGTACATGCTGTTGGCCTGTATGGACCGAATGGGGCTGGGGTTGTTGATGAACTTGGCCTGCAAGATAATATTGATATTATCTGCGCCAATTTCGGAAAAGCCATTGGGGTCCTTGGGGGGTATATTACGGCTGGTGCGGAAACCATTGACTTTATTCGTAGCCATGCGTCCCCTTTTATCTTTACCACCTCTTTGCCGCCCTCTATTGCTGCTGGGGCATTGGCAAGCATCCAACATATTCGTAAAGATGCGACAGAACGTTTGCAAATGCATCAAAAAGTCAGCTTGTTAAAAAGCAAGCTTAGGCAGACTGCCATTGAATTTTTAGACAGCGAAAGCCATATCATTCCTGTAATGGTTCGAAATGCTGAAATATGCAAAGGGATCAGTGATGCGTTATTAAAAAATCATCAAATATATATTCAACCCATTAATTACCCAACAGTTCCAAAGGGTGAAGAAAGATTACGTATTACAGTAACCCCCTACCATACACCTGAAATGATTGATCACTTGATCACAAGTTTAACGACAGTTTGGAAAGAATTCGGATTAACATCATGCCAACAAAAAATTCAAAAGGATCAGGCAGCCGCTTTTTAACGGTTAAGTTGAAAAAAAGCCGTGGCCGTTCCATATCATCCCAAAGATGGTTGCAACGACAATTAAATGATCCTTATACCCAAGAAGCACAGAAAATGGGATATCGTTCCCGTGCGGCTTTTAAACTAAAGCACATTCATGAAAAATATAATATTTTGAAACCCACTATGCGGGTGGTGGATTTAGGCGCGGCCCCTGGGGGTTGGTGCCAAGTCTTAATCGAACACATTGACACATCTAAACCCAAGAATGAAATTGTTGCTATCGACATTTTGGAAATGGAACCCATGGCCGGTGTTACAACTTTGCAATTAGATTTCGAAGATCATGATGCCCCTGAAATTTTAAAAAGTAAAATGTCTGGGTCGGCTGATTTGGTCTTAAGTGACATGGCGCCCCCAACAACAGGACATAAAAATACCGATCACTTGCGCATTATGTCGCTGGTGGAAATGGCCTATGATTTTGCAGAACAAATTTTGGCCCCTGGCGGTGCTTTTGTTGCAAAGGTTTTCCAAGGCGGGACGGAACAAGAAATTTTGAAGAAATTAAAGAAAGACTTTGAAAAAGTGCATCACTTTAAACCTGAATCCAGCCGAAAAGATTCATCCGAAATGTTTGTCGTCGCCCTTGGCTTTAAAAGAAAATAGGGTTACAGAAACATAAAATATAATAATCTATAACCCTTAAAAATTCTACACACTAAATATCTTTGATTAAACGTACTAAATCAGAGGGTCTTCCAGGAACCCAACTATATATCCCTCTCTCCCAAAAACTTGCAAGACTTGGGGATTTAAGCAAAGGTAAACCCCAACCCCTTCCTGATTTATAGGCCCCCGACAAATAAAACATCAGATCATCATATGTAGCGCAGTTAAATATCATCTCCCTTGAAGCATCTGGGGAAGGAAAAGTTTCATATCTAGGTATCCCCAAATAACGTCCGTGGATTATCCTCTTCATAGTTCCCTCAACATTAATTTCTTTCAAACGAACCCAACTATCATGAACTATCGAACTATCTTCCCTAGCATAATGAATAAAGTTTCTTGCTCTATGTATATCTACCCATAAGTCTCCACTAGAATTAATAGGTCTTCCCAAATCTCTGAATTCCCCTTCATTCAATATTTTGACCATGGTGACTTTTTCGTTTTCATCTGGAGAAAATAATTTAGGGTCTTCCCCCCTAAAAACCTTTAGGCGAAAATTATCAATTCCCCCACCATTTAATTCAAGAACATGAAAAACATTGCCCGCTGAATCTTTATAATCATAACGCATGGTTTTAACAGGGCGCGATGAAACACTTTTATCTTTTTTAGACTCACTGTTCATAAAATCAAAATAAACAGAAATATATGTAGGTAAATCATAAACTTCCCTAATAAGCCTTCGCTTGTGCAACATACATATATTTTGTGCATGCTTCACATCTTCTGGATCTACATATACCGTTTTCACAATACGATAACCATGACCAATTCTTTTTTTTGCAGTATCTAAACTCCAGAACTTAAAGACAGGTGTTTCTTTAAGCCTCTCCTCTCCAAAACTTATGCCATGTAGCCAAGTTTCACTGCGATCTTTATCATAGCCTTCAAATAAAATAACTGCATGACTTGTCGAATCCTGCCAATTTCTCCATTTAAGATGATCTCCGGGGTTACATAATACGTCTAAATAACTTGTAAATTTATGTTCCTCTTCTTTTACAGCCAATGAAGCTGTCCAAGTACATGCCCCCAACATCTTTCCTGTAATGGGGCTTGCTTTTCTTAACTCTTCAGAATCTACAGCTGCAGCAAAGCTTTCCTTGCTTGATAAAAACACAAGCAAGGAAAATAAAATAAAAATTACTTTTTTCATTTTTTTTGTACCAAATAAATTTATCTTAAGATATCAGGCCAAACTTGTCTTAAAAAAGTTCTATATGACTGGGCTGTAAATTCTGTAACACTTGCAATCGCTGTGAATGCCGGGTCTATGGCTGCCCTTCTTGCTGCTGAAGATGCTCCTTCGATAAATGCTGCCCAACTGTCTTTAGTTATTAATGTACGGGGATGATACAAAACTTCAGGTACATGCCCTTCTATGATTTGGCGGGCAACACCTGCTCTTCCCTGGTTTTCTACTTCAGCAGCCGCGTTCACATTTACTGAATTCAACGATAACAATGTTATTAATAATAATTTTTTCATAATAATCTCCTTGTATAAAGTTATACTTAAAATTAAAATGAACTTTTTATTGGATTTAAAGTTTAAAAATTCAGGTTCTGACTATTGCTTAAAATTAACCCTGATCCTTCTTTGCCCAGGCCTTGTTATGTTTATCTTTATAACAATCACAGAACAGCGGTTCACAACTTGTCAAAGCGAAAAGCCCAAGTATGGCCAATAAAACTTTTTTTGATTTCATCTGATCCTCCTGTCATTTATTAATATAAAAAAAAGGGGTTTCCCCCTTTTTATTTTCTATAGACTTATTCAATTTCGCCATCATCAGGGGCTTGAACGAATTTCCACCTGTCTTTTATAGGCAACCAAAGGACATTATCACCCATTCTTCTAATGTTTCTATCAGAAGGACTTTCTGGAAGAGTTCCTATAAATCTTACTTTTATATTATGACGTCTATTTTCAATACTTGATATTGTTATTAATCTGGTTCTGCGGCTGCTGCTGGACCTGCTGCTGCTCCTGCTGGACCTGCTGGACCTGCTGCTGCCGCTCCTGCTGCTGCTTCTGCAGCTGCCCCATCTGCTGCTGCTGCTTTGGCAGTCGTAGCATTTAACATAAGCCCCATTATTAAAATAAAGATTAAATTTATATATTTCATTTTTTTACCTTCCTAATTGTTTACACATTTTTATTTATTATACTAAGCCTTCAATATTATTCAACCCTGATCCTTCTTCGCCCAGGCCTTGTTGTGTTTGTCTTTATAACAATCACAGAACAACGGCTCACAGCTGGTTAAGGCGAAAAGTCCAAGCATGGCCAATAAAACTTTTTTTGATTTCATCTAATCCTCCTGTTATTTCTTAATATTGTACATCATCTGCAACAGATGAAAACTTAATTTTTTTCCTTTGCTGCGACCAACGCTTTCCTGTTTTAATTCCTGATAAATATGCTATGGTAAAGTACTTATTTAAAAAGCATTAATCATGAAAAAAACATACAAATCATCACACCTTATTTCTGCTGTTATCCTTTTTTCCATTTTTATATGGTTTGGATCTGGATTTTTATTTCCTTCCACGTCAAAAGAAAATGTGATTGAGGAAAAATCAAAAACTTTTTCTGTTCAAGTAAAAGGGTCAGAAGCCATCCCCCACACCCTTAGCCTTGAATTAAATGGCAAAACCGAGGCTGGCCGCAAAGTAATCATCCGTGCAGAAACCGATGGAACAGTCGAAAAACTGCATGTGACTGAGGGAGATTTTGTTAAAGAGGGCCAAAAATTAATCACATTGAAATTGGAAGATCGTAAAGAAAAACTACAAAGTGCCAAAGCCTTATTAAGCCAACGGGAATTAGAATATACCGCGGCCAAAAAGTTATCAAAGAAAAATTATCGATCCAAAACGTCTTTGGCAAAATCTTTGGCAGAGCTTGAAAAGGCCCGCGCCGATTATAAAAAAGCCCAGGTTGATATTAATAATTCTGTGATCAAGGCACCGTTTGATGGCATTTTAAATAAATATGATGTGGAAATTGGCGATATTGTTTCAGAATTTTCAAACACCCCCCTTGCCACATTCGTTGAATTGAATCCCTTACTGATTGTTGTTCATGTGGAAGAAAAACATTACAAATATCTTGAAAAGGGCAAAAGTGTGGATGTTATTTTTGCAGATGGCACCAAGGCCCAAGGCATTATTTCATACATTTCAACAGTGGCTGATCCAAATACCCATACCTTTAGGATCGAAGTTAAAATAGACAATCCTGATTTTGAAATTCCTGCAGGTATTTCTGCATCTGTTAAATTACCTTTAAAAGAATCAATGGCACACAAGGTGCCTTCCAGTTCTTTGACTTTATCTGATGATGGTATTTACGGAATAAAAACAGTTGATGAATCAAATGTTGTAGAATTTTATCCAGCCGACTTAATTGAATCTGGTAGTGAATGTTTATGGATTGCAGGCCTACCTGAAACCATAAGAATTATTACCGTTGGACACGAATTTGTAAAAGAAGGGAACACCGTTATCCCCGTGGAAACAAGCGAATAAACCATGCATCAGTTAATTAATTTCTGCTTAAATCATGTTCGTACCGTCCTATTGCTCTTCTTCTTTTTGTTTATTGGGGGCCTTTATACCTATGTCACCATTCCAAAAGAATCTGCCCCAGATGTTAAAATTCCTATCGTCTATGTCAGTGTACATCACCAAGGGATTTCCCCCGAAGATTCTGAACGATTAATTTTAAAACCCATTGAACAGCATGTCCGTAGTGTCGAAGGGCTGAAAGAAGTCAAGGCCATCGCCAGCGAAGATTTCGGAACATTTATTTTAGAATTTTATGCTGGGCATAACATTGACAAAGCCATAGTGGATGTTCGCGACAAAATTGATACAGCCAAAGCAGATTTGCCCATGGATTCTGATGATCCCATTGTTAAAGAAATTAATATCAGCCTTTTTCCAGTTTTGGTCATACAACTTGCCGGTGATATTCCTGAACGCACTCTATTTAATATTGGGCGGGATTTACAAGATGAAATTGAAACCATCAAAAGTGTTTTAGAAGCCAAAGTTTTAGGAAATCGTGAAGAAGTTGTGGAAATTATTATTAATCCCATGCTTCTTGAAAGTTTTGATATATCCCTGGCTGATGTGATGCGATTATTTGCCAATAATAATATTATGGTACCTTCAGGAAACATTAAATCCGGGGCTGGAAGTTTTATGTTAAAAGCCCCCGGCCTTTTAGAAACGGTTCAAGATATTGCCAACTTGCCCCTAAAAACAAGCGGGACAGATTCTGTTCTTCGATTAAAAGATGTGGCAAGTGTCAAGCGAACGTATAAAGACAGATTATCTTATGCCCGGGATAAAGGACGCCCTGCGATTGTTGTCGAAGTATCAAAACGCATGGGCGAAAATATTATCGAAACAATTGAACAAGTTCGTGAAAAAACAATTGAATTCCTAAAACCCTATAAAGGAAAAATTTCTGTGACATTTGCCCAGGATGATTCGCAACGTATTCGCGATATGTTATCAGAACTGCAAAACAATATTATCATGGCTATTATTTTGGTCATGATTATTATCATCACAGCCCTGGGCTGGCGATCTGGTTTGCTTGTGGGGGCTGCCATTCCAACCTCTTTCCTTGCAGGGATTTTTATTCTTGGATTAATGGGCCACACCCTAAATATTGTTGTGCTTTTCAGCTTGATTTTATCAGTTGGTATGCTGGTTGACGGGGCCATCATTGTGGTTGAATATGCCGACCGAAAAATGCTTGAAGGCAAAAATAAACTGGATGCCTATAAAGAAGCCTCAATCCGAATGGCTCTACCTGTTATCACATCAACTGTCACTGTTTTGGTTGTATTTATGCCCTTACTTTTCTGGCCAGGGGTTGTGGGGCAATTTATGAAATTCATGCCCATCACATTAATTGCCACCTTAACATCCTCTCTGTTTGTGGCACTGATTTTCATTCCTGCCTTGGGCAGTTTATTTGGAAATGCGGCACAGTCAAATAAAGACGCCATCAAATCAATTATTGCTGCTGAAACAGGTAAAATCGAAGACATCAAAGGCATCGCCGGATATTATGTTAAAACTCTTAAAGATTTTATTGAAATGCCCGGGAAGACTTTAATTGGATCCTGTGTCATTTTATATGCCGTTATTTTCACATACTCCCACCTTGGGCGTGGGATTGAATTTTTCCCAAATATTGAACCGGATTCTGCCATCTATATGGTAAAGGCCCGGGGGAATTTATCAGTACAAGAGAAAGATCGACTTGTTAAAAAAGTGGAAAATCAAATTATCAATACAAAAGAATTTAAAACGGTTTACACCAAATCCGGCAATTTACAAAATCGAGAATTTTCCGAAGATACAGTTGGTGCCATTACGGTAGAATTAATTCATTGGCAAAGCCGTGACAAGGCCAATGTGGTTTTGGAACGCACCTTAAAAAATATCAATAATATTCCAGGTATTATTGTTGAATTAAAAATTAATAAAAAGGGGCCCCAAAAAGGCAAACCCATTGATATTGAAATTTCATCTGATGATTATGATTTATTGGCGCCCGAAGTTGATCGTATTGAAAATTATTTAACAACTGTTAAAGGAATTGAAGACATTGAAGATTCAAGGCCCAAACCTGGGATTGAATGGGAATTAAAAATTGATCGGGCCGAGGCTGGAAAATATGGCGCCGATGTTACAGGTATTGGGGCTGTTACCCAACTTGTGGCAGATGGAATGAAATTTGGAACGTATCGTCCAGAAGACAGTCGTGATGAAATTGATGTGGTTGTACGTTTTCCAGAAAAATATCGCAATTTAGATCAGTTAGATCAAATACGCATTCAAAATGAAAATGGGCAAGTTCCCATTACAAACTTTGTAAAACGCATTGCAAAACAACGGGTGGCGTCTATTGAACGCATTGATGGAAAACCTTACATGGATGTTCAGGCCAATGTAAACAGTAAGTTTTTGGTGGATAACAAGGTTAAAGAAATCCAAAAATGGTTGGGAAAAAATCCTGGCAATAAAAAAGTTAAAATCACTTTTAAAGGCGAAGAAGAAGATAAAAAAGAAACTGGGTCATTCTTAATGAAGGCCTTTATGGTTGCAATCTTTTTAATCATTATTATTCTGGTCACCCAGTTCAACAGTTTTTTCAGCACCATGCTGGTCATCAGTTCTATTGGTCTTTCAACCGTTGGGGTGTTGGTTGGTCTGCTTGTTATGAATCAAGCCTTTAGCATTGTCATGAGTGGGATTGGCGTCATCGCCCTGGCCGGAATTATTGTCAGTAACAACATTATTTTCATCGATACCTTTGACGATTTGAAAAACAAAACAAAGAATAAAACCGAAGCGATTTTAAGAACAGCGGCCCAACGTTTGCGCCCCATATTGCTAACTCAGATCACAACGATCTTAGGATTAATGCCAATTCTGTTCCGGATGGATATTGATTTCTTATCGCGATATATCACCATTGGTGCGCCCTCCAGTGAATGGTGGGTACAACTGGCCAGTGCCATTGTCTTTGGGGTTTTCTTTGCGTCAATTTTTACCTTGATTGTCACCCCTTGTGCCTTGCAACTGCGCGAAAATTATCGCACTTGGCGTCAAAGATAAAATACAGCCTTTATCCCCTTGAAATAAAAATATTATTAAGTATATGTATATTCGCTAATTTTTATGGGATATCAACATGTATAAACTTTTTCTATTATTTATTTTTCTATCTGCAAAAACATATGGCGCTGCGGCTTTTTCTACAGAACCCGATGCTGCTGCAAGCGCTTCAGCCTCATCAAAACCTGTTAGTGCAACGGAAACTGGCACAGTTATTCATGAAACGGCGGGCCATATTCCTTACTATTTCAGGGCAGATCCTGTAACAGAAGATTTTATAGAAAATCTGAAAGAATACCAAGCCGCTGAAAAAAAACTTTTTTCTGCTTATTCTGAAGACTTATTACCTGGACTTTCTGCTGAGGACAGAAAGAAAAAAGAAACAATTATTGGAAGCTGTGAAAGAGTTTTAGATGATCTTGTTAAATATGCAAGCATACACTACTCCCGTACAGATACTTGGATTATGTCTGTTATAAGAAAAGAAGATGAAGCACCTTTAATGCGTGTATGTGCCAAAACATGTTCTCGTTCTAAATTTACACACCATATCGGTATATGCCAAAGCTTCGCACGCTTTGTTAGCGATGATACACCCAAAGGATTATCATTAATACTACACGGTTTTGCCGCTGATTTTATGATTAAGCGTGAATCCAAAAGAGAATCAGGTTACATGATAACTACACCTACAAAGATCATGGATGATATACTGTCAGAAACTTTGGGGGGGTGTTACACAAAATCAAAACTTGGGCATGGCAGAGAAGGTTTTTACATTGAACTTCACGCAAGATCTAGAGCTAAATTTATAGTGGATATAGTTATGTTGGATAAAGAAAACGACTCTTGGATACATGATCTACATCTACGTGATAAAGCATCAAGCCTTAAAGCTTTACAAAAAAAATTTTTAGAGGCTTTGGCGGCCCCAGCTTAGCTTGATAAAACATAGTAAGGTAAACATAATTGTTAAACTTAAGTCCTTTATCCCCCTAGGACCTTGGATGGGCCTTAGTATAAATCTGTTTCAATTTCTCTCGATTAATATCGGCATACCGTTGGGTGGTGGATAATGACGCATGGCCAAGAAGTTCTTGGATGGTACGTAAATCACCATCGGCCTCCAGTAAATGTGTGGCAAATGTATGACGCAAAGCATGGGGGGTTACTGTTTCAGGTAATCCTATTTTCCGGCGAATATCGCGGATTTGTTTTTCTGCAACACTGATATTAAGACGCTTACCTTTTGCCCCATAAAACAAGGGACCCGAATCAAAAGGGCACATACCTTGGTACTTTTCAATGGCACTTTTTACAACTGGCAATACAGGAACAATGCGTTCTTTGTTTCCTTTTCCCTTGATGCGTAAGACAGTTTCAGTTACATCTTTTTGGTCCAACCCCAAGGCTTCACTAATACGCAAACCACATCCATAAAGAAGGGTGAACAACGCCAAATTTCGTTGATTAACCCAATCAATTTTATCATCATGTTCAAACGAATCCAGTAAGCCAGTTGCTTGTGTTTTTGACAATCCCCGTGGAATTGACTTTGGAATTTTGGGGGATCTTATATTTTGAATAATGGGATTGTGTAAAATATCTTGATGATCTAAGTATTTATAAAAACTACGCACCACACTTAAGGCCCGCGCGATGGAAGATTTGGCCAATTGCTTTTCATTCATGTGGCCAAGCCATGCCCGAAAATCAGATGCTTTTAAATTTTCCAAAGTTTTTAAGGTGGGTTCTTCGCCCTGATAATGGGTGATGAAAAACAAGAATTGATCCAAGTCTTTTTGATAAGCCAGAAAAGTATTGGTGGATAACTGGCGTTCTGATTTCACCCATATTATCCACCGTTCAATAACTTGTTCAATGTCTTGCATTAATCTTCAATAATTGACTGTCCTGTGGATTGCCAATCTTTCAAAAAGACATCCAGTCCTTTATCTGTCAGCGGATGCTTCACCAATTGCCTTAAAACTTTTGCAGGAACCGTGGCCACATCTGCCCCAATTTCTGCAACCTGTTTTACATGTAACGGGTGACGCAATGATGCTGCCAAAACCTGTGTTGTAATTTCAGGATAGTTATCATAAATTTGGCAAATTTCCCCGATCAAATTCATCCCGTCTTGACCGATATCATCCAGACGTCCGATGAATGGGGAAATAAAAGTTGCCCCTGCTTTTGCGGCCAACAAGGCTTGCATTGCGGAAAAACACAATGTCACATTCACCAAAATATCGTCTTGGCGCAGGCGGTAACAAGCCTTCAAACCTTCTTCTGTTAAGGGAACTTTGATGCAAACATTATCTGCAATCTTGGCCAAATATTTTCCCTCTCTCACCATGCCTTCAACATCTGTTGCGGTAACTTCGGCACTTACCGGCCCTTCGACTGCTGCACAAATGTCTGCAATTACATCTTTGAACTTTCGCCCTGTCTTCGCGATAATGGATGGGTTAGTTGTTACCCCATCAACAAGTCCCATTTCGGCAAGTTCCTTAATTTCTTTTACATCTGCGCCATCTACAAAAAACTTCATTTTAATCCTCTTGTGTTTGAATTTGTATAATATACTATACAAAAATATGGATACAATGTCAGGTAAATTTGTAAAAGTTATCATTCCACAGAAGATAGATTTCCCCTTAACTTATGGGATACCTAACGGTATGGCTGTGCAAATTGGGAATTATGTAAAAGTTCCTTTTCGCAGTAAAGATCAATGGGGCATTGTATGGGATATAAATTCCACTTCAGACGTGCCCCCAAGCAAGATCAAAAATATTATCGACATATCCCCCCTTCCCGCCATGAATGAAACAAATCGAAACTTCATTAACTGGGTGGCAAAATATACAATGTCGCCTATTGGTTTTGTTGCAAAAATGGCCATGGGGCATTCAGAATATTTTGAAAAAATGAAAGCCCCTGAAATCCAAACGCCGGAAATAAATTTGGCAACTTTGGATGGTATTCAAAAATCTGCTGCAGAAAAATTGTCAGCGGCAGTCAGTGGAAAAACATTCAAACCCATTGTTCTGGAAGGTGTTACAGGATCGGGTAAAACCGAAGTTTATTTTAAAGCCATTGAAACCTGTTTAAACCAAAACCAACAATCCCTTATTTTACTGCCTGAAATTTCCTTAAGCACCCAATGGTTGGATCGTTTCAAAAAACGTTTTGGGTTTGACCCGGTTGTATGGCATTCCGATATAACAAAAGCAAAAAAACGTAATGCGTGGCAAGCCATCGTTCAAAACAAGGCACCAATTGTTGTTGGGGCAAGGTCATCGTTATTTATTCCTTACCCAAAACTTGGATTAATTATCGTAGACGAAGAACATGACAGCAGTTTCAAACAAGAAACCCAAGTGATTTATAATGCCAGGGATATGGCCATCAAGCGGGCAAGTCTGGAACCCTGCCCCATTGTTTTATCTTCTGCCACCCCTTGTGTTGAAACACTTTATAATGCTGAAATTAAAAAATACGATCATGTACATCTGCCCAATCGGCATGGCAAAGCCCAAGTGCCTGATGTTCAATTAATTGATATGCGTAATGAAGATGTGAAAGCGGGATCCAGTTGGTTATCCCCCAAATTAATTAATGAAATCAAAGAAACATTGGCCAATAACAACCAGGTTTTATTGTTCATGAATCGACGTGGGTATGCCCCCTTGGCTTTGTGTCGGGCTTGCGGCCATCGTCTTCAGTGTCCAAGTTGTTCTGCATGGCTGGTTTATCATAAATATCAAAATCAAATCCAATGTCATCACTGTGATTTTCATGCCCCGTTGCCTAAAACATGTGATAATTGCGAAGAAACAAACTCGTTCATATTGTATGGCCCAGGGGTGGAACGTATTGCAGAAGAACTGGAATCAAAACTTCCAAACCAATCCTATGAAATTATTTCCAGCGATCTTTTAACCACACCAAAAAAAATGCGCGAAGCCTTTGATCGCATTGAATCCGGGCAAGTTAAAATTGTTATTGGTACGCAAATCATGGCAAAGGGGCACCACTTTCCAAATTTAACTTTGGTAGGTGTTGTGGATGCCGATCTTGGTTTGGTTGGGGGGGATCTGCGTGCCGCGGAAAGAACTTTTCAAATATTACACCAAGTCGCTGGGCGTGCAGGACGCGCAGAACAACCAGGGAAGGTTTTTCTGCAAACCTATAATCCAGATCATCCTATGATGAAATCTTTACAAGAACAAGATTATGCAACCTTTATAGGCATGGAAAAAGATCATAGGAAAGAGGCAGGCCTTCCCCCCTATGGGCAGTTGGGTGCCCTGATTGTTTCTTCACAATCCATCGATTATGGCGAAGCCCTTTGTCAAAAGTTAAGTCGGGCCATCCCCAACCATAAATCCATCGCAGTTTTGGGCCCATCACCTGCCCCAATGCATCAATTAAAGGGATGGTATCGCTGGCGATTTTTGATTAAAGGATCCAAAACGGACAAAATTCAACCTTATATTGATCAATGGATTGGCAAAATTCAAATACCTTCTGCGGCAAAAATTCAAGTCGATATTGATCCGTATTCTTTTATGTAGTGTTTTATTACCCTTGCCCGAAAAACATAAATGCGTTAAATTTTATGTAATCAAAAGGGTCGATATGAAACAATTTTTTAACCTATTTTTTCTAATTTCAATACTTCTTGCAAACACAACTTTTGCAGAAGACCAACCTACAGAATATGTAAGCCCCGAAAGATTAAGGGCTGATCTTGATCGCTTGGAAAAATATGTTCATAAAAAATTGGGCCTTAATGATTTAGAACATCCAACAGGCACACCCGTGGAAAAGATCGAAGTTGATAACAACAAACCTGATTCCATTTATGACAAAGGAAAACTTTCCCACCTTCACGCAAAGCTTGATGATCAAAATCAATTGGTGGCAGATCTTTTGGATCGTATTGAAAGACTTGAACATCAAGATAGTATTTCCAAAAAAGGCAGTGAAAAGAAAAATGAAGAAATTCAAAATTTGAAAGAACACATTTCATCCCTGCAAGAACAACTTGATCTAACAACACTTGAAGTTGAAAAATTACGGGGGGCAGTCAAGCATGTCCAACCTGAAACTTCCACTGAAGCTTCGATGAAAAATGAATACTCTAAAACAGAGGATAAAACAGAAGAACAGCCTTTAGAGGAAAAAGCTGAAAAAATGCCTGTTCTTGAAACAGAGGCAGATCTTGATATTGACTTAGATGGAAAATCTGAAGACGAAGTGTTTTCAATGGCAGAAAAACATCTTGCAGCAGCTGACTATAAAAAAGCAAAAATCATTTTTAATTTTTATATTAATATGGATATACCAGAGGCAAAAAAAGCCAAAGCACATTATTACCTTGGCGAAATTTACAAATTATCCGATCAATCTGGAAAAGCATCTGAACATTATTTACAAGCCTTCCAGGCAGATCCAACCAGCACTGAAGCGCCAGAAAGTTTAATAAAATTAGGCATTTGTCTGCATGACGGTGGAAAAGCAAAAGCCGGGTGTTCTGCCCTTAAAAAGGCGAAGTCTGAATATCCCAAAATGACAGGGGCATCCAAATCCTTATTAGATGCCAAATTGAAAGAATTCAAGTGTCCTGCAAACTAGACCTGGAAAATAAACTTACCAATTTTCTAAATAATATAGATTTCAATCCACAATCCAAAATTGCTGTTGCTGTATCCGGTGGGCAAGACAGCATGGCTTTGGCTTTGGCTTTGAAATCTCAAGAAAAAAAGTATGGCTACATATTATATGCAACTCATGTTAACCATAAACTCCGTGCAGAATCTGATATTGAGGCCAAAAAAGTTCAAGAATGGATGGAAAAGGCCAATATTCCATGTACTGTTTTAGATTGGGATCACCCCAAAATTAACACAAAAGTTCAAGAAACAGCCCGGCAAGGGCGTTATGAATTATTATCCAATGCAGCCAAAGAACAAAATATCAAAGCCATTTTCTTAGCCCACCACAAAGAGGATCAATACGAAACTGTTTTATATCGACTAAGTTGTGCAACGGGTATGGATGGTTTGGCCAGCATCCCCCCCATTTCAATCAAAGACACTATTCCCTATTTGCGGCCTTTTTTATCTGTATCAAAAAAAGATCTTATCCAGTATTTAGGCACCCATCCTTATATCCAAGATCCAAGCAACAGTAACGATACATATACACGTGTTAAATTCCGCAACCAAACTGGTGCTTTATCTGCGCTTGGTTTAACCGTTGATGCCCTTGTTGAAGTTGCCGATAAAGCATCAAAAAATCGGATATTGATTGAAGAATTAACAGACCAAGTTTTTGAAAAATATATTGAAATAAATCCCCTAGGGTATGCCGTTATGTCGCCTGCTTTATTGAAAGAAGTAAACCCAGAAATACAGTATCGCGTGCTGGAAAATTTGCTGATGCAAATTGGGGGGAATTCAAAATTCTTAAGACAGAAAAACATAAAAGAATTCATTGATAAAAATCTTAAAAACCCTATATTTAAAGGGGACAGCATTGGAAATTGTCTTGTGCGTCCTTATCAAAAAAAATGGTTATTTATCCGCGAGCCTGAAAAAATTAAGGATAAAAAGGGTGTTACGCCCTCAGTATATTGGGATAACAGGTTTTTAATTTCTGGCCTTAAAAACAATCCAGAACAGTATATCACAGCCCTTGGTAAAAATTGGGAAAAGTACAAAGATTTTTTTGCTAACTTTGCAGATCTTCCAAGTTATTTTTGGCAGACAATTCCGGCCATTTATGATAAGAATGGTAAAGTTTTAGAAATTATAGTGCACGACGGGAAAGATTTCGGTATTCTGGGAAAGAATATTAAGATAGAATTTTCACCTTACTGCACACAATATCAAGCAATTTTTGATTTAGAAAAAAGGATCACTTTATGAACAACAATATTCGCAATTTTTGGATGTTAATGGTTATTGTCATTGGACTTTTTGCCGTTTACAACCTATTTGAAAATAACGGCGAACAAGCCGGATCAAAAGTTCTTGATTATACTGCCTTTCGCACGGCTGTCACACAAAATCAAATCAGTGAAGTTATCCTTAAAGGGGATACTGTTGTGGGGCGTCAAAATGATGGCCAAAAATTCATTACACGTATTCCAGAAAATAGTCTTTTTGCAGATGATCTTGCCAGCAAAGGCGTAAAAGTTGAAGCCGTCAACCGGGATGAAAATTACCCATCCTTGTTTAGTATCTTTATTTCTTGGTTCCCTATCTTATTATTTATTGGTGTGTGGGTATATTTTTACCGCCAAATGCAATCTGGTGGTGGTGGAAAGGCTATGGGCTTTGGAAAATCCAAAGCAAAAATGCTGTCTGAAGATAAATTAAAAGTTACCTTTAAAGATGTGGCCGGCATTGAAGAAGCTAAAGAAGAATTGGTTGAAATCGTTGACTTCTTAAAAGATCCAGAAAAATTCCGTCGTATTGGGGGACGCATCCCCAAAGGTGTTTTGTTAATGGGATCCCCTGGAACGGGAAAAACACTTTTGGCCAAAGCCATTGCAGGCGAAGCCCACGTGCCATTCTTTTCTATATCAGGTTCTGATTTTGTTGAAATGTTTGTTGGTGTTGGGGCAAGCCGCGTGCGTGACATGTTTTTACAAGCCAAAAAAGGGGCCCCTTGCATTATTTTCATTGATGAAATTGATGCTGTCGGACGTCACCGTGGTGCCGGGCTTGGGGGCGGAAATGATGAACGTGAACAAACCCTAAACCAACTTTTGGTTGAAATGGATGGTTTTGACGAAAATGAAAGTGTTATTGTTATTGCGGCAACAAACCGCCCTGATGTCTTAGACCCTGCCCTAATGCGCCCAGGTCGATTTGACCGCCAGGTTGTTGTCCCCTTGCCTGACCTTGATGGACGCGAAGCAATTCTAAAAGTTCACATGAAAAAAGTATCTTTAACTGATGATGTTGATCCCAAAGTTATTGCGCGCGGGACGCCAGGATTTTCTGGGGCTGACCTTCAGAACTTGGTTAACGAAGCGGCCCTTCTTGCCGCACGCCACAACAAACGCGCTGTCAGCATGGCACATTTAGAAGAAGCAAAAGATAAAGTCATGATGGGCTCTGAACGTCGATCAATGGTCATGTCAGATGAAGAAAAGAAACTAACAGCATATCATGAAGGTGGCCATGCTTTGGTTGCACATTACATGGAAGATTCAGATCCCATTCACAAAGCCACAATCATCCCACGGGGACGCGCCTTGGGAATGGTTATGCGATTACCAGAACGTGACCAATTATCAGTAACTTTGGCTAAATTAAAAGCCGATCTTGCTGTTGCCATGGGTGGCCGTATTGCTGAAGAAATAATTTTTGGAAAAAACAAAGTAACTACAGGGGCCTCATCCGATATTCGCATGGCAACTGATTTAGCCAAGCGCATGGTAATGGAATGGGGACTAAGTGAAAAGCTTGGACCTTTATCATATGGGGCACCACAACAAGAAGTATTTCTTGGACATTCTGTAACGCAAACACAAGAAATGTCTGAAAAAACCCAAGAGACTGTTGACCAAGAAATTCGTCGTATTGTTGATGAAGGATATGATGTTGCCTACAAATTGATCAAAAAGCACATTAAAAAACTGCATGATTTGGCTGGGGCGTTGCTTGAATATGAAACCTTAAGTGGGGATGATATTGATCAAGTATTAAAGGGTAAAAGAATTGGACGCACCCCCCCTGCCAAAGCAAAGAAGAAGGCTGTGAAAAAACCTAAGTCTTCAATTCCTGGAATGACAGGCCCTGCGCCAGAACCACAAGGGGCATAAAACGTGACCAAGAAAATCTTTGGAACAGATGGAATTCGTTCAACTGTTAATAAAGAACCTTTAACAGCCAGCACAATATTAAAGGTTGCCCAAGCAACTGGTCTGCAATTTATGCGCGGGGATCACCGTCACCTTGTTGTCATCGCTAAAGACACCCGCCTTTCTGGCTACATGGTAGAACCTGCTTTAACAGCAGGATTTACATCTGTTGGGATGGACGTTATTTTGGTTGGACCAATGCCAACGCCTGCTGTTTCTATGTTAATCCGGTCACTGCGCGCTGACTTAGGGGTGATGATTTCAGCGTCCCATAATCCAGCTGATGATAATGGCATTAAAATATTTGGGCCTGATGGAAGAAAATTACCTGATTCGGTTGAAAAAGAAATTGAAAATAAAATATTAAATTTGCAAGAAAGTGATCTTGTTTCACCTGCAAATCTTGGTCGCGCCAGACGTTTGGATGATGCCCCAGGCCGTTATATAGAGCATATAAAAAACACCTTTCCAAAAGGTAAAACATTGCAAGGTCTTAAAATTATTATTGATTGTGCCAATGGCGCAGCTTATAAAATTGCCCCCACCGTTTTATGGGAACTGGGGGCTGACATTATATCCATTGGTGATGACCCTGACGGACACAATATCAATAAAAATTGTGGGGCCACAGCAACAGAGGCGTTAAAAAGATCTGTTGTTGATAATAAGGCACATATAGGCATTGCTTTGGATGGGGACGCTGACAGAATCATTGTCTCAGACGAGAAAGGCAATATCATTGATGGGGATCAAATCATTGCCTCCCTTGCACGATATTGGCAAAAAGAAAACAAGTTAAATAAGAATACAGTTGTCACAACCCAGATGTCCAATATTGGTCTGGAACATTACCTGACAAAAAAGGGTATCCAAATGATCCGCACCCAGGTTGGGGATCGATATGTGACAACTGAAATGTTTAAAAATGGATATAATCTTGGCGGCGAACAATCTGGGCATATTATCCTAAGTGATTATGGCACAACTGGCGATGGCCTGCTTGCAGGCTTGCAAATTTTATCCCTGCTTGTGGACAGCAATAAACCAGCCAGTAATATATTACAAAAATTCAGTCCAGTTCCTCAGCTGTTAAAAAATTATAAATTTAAAGACATAGACCTTTTGGATAACAAAACTGTCAAAGAATGTATGGAAGCAGCTGAAAAAAAATTAATTGATGCAAAAGGGCGTCTTTTAATTCGAAAATCTGGAACAGAACCCCTGGTCCGCGTTATGGCTGAATGCGAAGATTCAGAACTGTTAATCTCTATTATTGATGACATTATCCTTTGTCTTAAAGAAAATGATGCCTAAATAAAATCACACAGGCACCTCTAAATATTTTCAAAACATAAAAATTTAACCCTGCACTAATGCAGGGTTTTTAATTTAAAAATTTCATAGATTAAACGTCTGGATAGATATTCAAGGCACGTCTTAGATCTGCTTTTCTGTTTGCAGGATCAATGCCATCATAAAGATCGGCAAAGTCTTCAGCCGTGACACCTTTTTGTTTTGCCAAATTCATAATGCTATTAAAATCTGGTTGTAGATCTAAAAAGTCTCTTGCCACGCCCCCAGCTTCTATATTATGTACTGAAACTATTCACTGTAACGTTCAATCACTGCACGAACATGCACTGCTTTGTCTGCGGCATCAGCCATAACTGCAAATTGCTCAGCAGTTAATCCAGCGGCTCTTGCTGCTGCTATATCACGAGCATCAGCTCCAAATAGGGCAGCGAAGTCTCTTCCACCAGCATCATGGGCTGCGGCGTCTGTAACAAACGTATGAAGTTCAATCGCTGCACGAACATGTGCTGCTCTTGCTGCTGCACCTGCTGCATCACCATCTGGATTTGCTGCATTGGCAGCATCAGCTAGGTCAGAAAATCCTGCAGCATCTACTCCAGAAACTCTTGCTGCTTCTATAACGGCATCAGCATCTGCTCTGAATAGGACACCAAAGTCTCTTGGTGCTCCACCAGCATCATGGGCTGCGGCTGCTTCAATGTATGCATTAAGATCAATCTCTGCACGAACATGTGCTGCTCTTGCTGCTTCATCTTCTGCAGAAAAAGCGTCAGCCGAAATTAACATCACTGCAATCATTAATAATAATTTTAATTTATTATTTTTCATTTACTAATCCTCTTTTTATAAATGTTAGCTTTTATATAGTTTTTATTTTTTTATTTTAAAGACTTCGTTAAAACTTTTTGGTTACTGTAACCATCAACGTATGGTATTCAGGCTTAATCTTGTTAGAAACACTAAATTTCCCGCCACTGAATTCACCACTAAGTTTTAATTTTTGATATTTGGCATATTGATACCTTAAACCAGCTTCGATCATGCCCATATCCCAAGACATACCGACCCAAGGACCCAAACCGAATCTTGATTTCCTTCTGACAACACCACCAACGCCTGGTGTATATGAACCTGTTGCAGTCGCTTGATATTGGAATTGGCTGTGCAATACATCCAAACCAGCTAACATAGACAGCTTATCAGAAACGCCTTTTTTGGCCGCAAGACCCAAAGAAAAAGTACGATTTCTTTTTAATTTCATTGAAGTAATAGTTGGCACCCCTAAATCTCTATCAAACGTAGTACTTAAAGGCATTTCATGATCATATTTTGCTTTCGTTGTATCAACTAAATATCCTGCTTCAAATAATAAAGAAACTGCAGACATTTCGTATTCATACCCAGCCATGACTTTACCAACAAAGGCATCATCTTTTAATTTACGTTCCCCAAAGCCATAGGATTCATTTTCACCTGCTACTTCATCATATGCCACTGAAGTCGTCTTATTTTACATATTTGCATATGCTTTTCCAAGACCAAAACCAACATATGCGCCACTGTTAGCATGGGAGTTTCCTGCAAGTACGGCTGCTACAGCAACACCTAACAATATTTTCTTCATTTTATATCCTTTTTTTTACGCGTTATCTGAAGCAACCCTATTTCGATCTTAAATATAATACAATAAAGTTCAAGTTTTTTATCTTTTTTTATCTAGTTTATATCCGGATTTTGCAGAATTAATAATAATTATATTAATGTTTTGAAAGCTATCTTGCTCCTCTCCTTTTACGATCTTTTAAACTTCAACAACAAAAAAACCCCGCACAAGGCGGGGTTTTAAGTTTAAAGAAATGTTAAGCAATCGCATTCAAAGCCGCTCTTAAATCATCTTTTCTGTTGTCAGGATCAAGGCGATCATAAAGATCGGCAAAGTTTGCAGGGGTAACATTTTTATTAAATGCTACATCAATAATTCCCCAGAAATCATCCACTGGCCCTAGATCATCAAAGCCTCTTGCGACTGCGACTCCACCATGGTTTTGTGCAACCTTAACATATTCTTGACTAATCTCTTGCATTGCATGTTGATTCCTATCATCAATATCTGCTTCATTAGCAGCATCAGACATAACTGCAAATTGGGCAGCTGTCATTCCTGCTAAGCGTGCCTCATTAATACGTAAAACAGCCTCGGCTCCAAATTGGGCACCAAAGTCTCTTGGTGCTACTCCCCCTGCAAGTCCATGGGCTGCAGCTGT
>CAYGKW010000001.1:68576-243453 GCA_964350815.1 uncultured Rhizobiaceae bacterium
CTCTTGCAGCAGCATCCATGAAGATTGATGTATGAACATGTGCTGCTCTTGCTGCTGCACCTGCTGCATCACCATCTGCATTTGCTGTATTAGCATCGTCAGCTAGGCCAGCAAATCGACCAGCAGTTAATCCAGCGGCTCTTACTGCTGCTATAACGGCATCAGCATCACCTGCAAATAGGGCACCAAAGTCTCTTGGTGCTACTCCCCCTGCAAGTCCATGGGCTGCAGCTGTTGTAACAAACGTATGAAGTTCAATCGCATTACGAACATGTGCTGCTTTGGCTGCGCGCGTACCACCTGCAGCTTCTGCAGCATCAACCATAGCTGCAAAGTCTGCAACAGCTACTCTGGCAGCTTCTGCTTCACCAGCAAGTGCACGGGCATTAGCGACACCTAAGATTGCGTTTACATTACGTCCTGCTCCATCTCTTGCAGCAGCATCCATGAAGATTGATGTATGAACATGTGCTGCTCTTGCTGCATCATCTGCCAATCCTGCAGCTTCTGCAGCATCAACCATAGCTGCAAAATCAGCAAAAAGTATACCAGCAGTATGGGCAGCATGGGCAGCATCTTCAGATACCCCTCTGATCATTGCAAGGGCTCTCATAGATCTACGTACCACATCCCCATCTGGTTCTACTGCATCAAAAATTTCCCAGAATTGTTGTGGGGAAACCCTATTCGTCTCAACAGCTCGCTGAATATCACCTTGATTTCGATCAAAAACTGTGGCTAAATCTCGATCTGCGCGCCCAATTCTTTTTGTATATAAAGCATGCATCACTGCACCTGCGTTAACATCTACATCAGCCCCAAAAACAATCCCTTCAACAATAGTTTGAAGTTGTGTTTTCGTATATCCTGTACTTTCAACCAATGTTCTGATTTGAGCTTCGTTCGCACCAAACTTTGAATAATCCAACGCTGGTTTTGCTGCCATAGCTTTTACAATTTCTCTGACTTCTGCAACTGATGCAGGAGTTTTTACCGCTGCAGCCCCACGGCCCGGCGCAGCAATCCACCCACGTGCTACTGCAATGTCTTGCTCAGTTAAACCTGGAAATTTACCGCTAGCTACATGTTTAGAAAGCAACACTCTTTTTCTTGAATCTAAACCGTCCAAAGGATCTGCCCCCGCAGCCAAGACATCAACTGAAATCAGTATGGATGCGCCCAATAGTAATAACTTAAATTTATTTTGCTTCATTTTACCCTCTTCTTAATAAGTATTTTGTTAGCTTTTATATAATTATATTTTTTGCTGTTTCAAGTTTCCTTAGAATTTCTTTGAAACCGTAAGCATGATCGTGTGATATTCAGGTTTAATTTTATTAGAAATACTAAAATTATTTGAACTGAAATCACCGCCTGTTTGTAATTTTTGATATTTTGCATATTGATATCTTAGGCCGGCCTCTACAACACCTGTATCCCAAGACATTCCCACCCAGGGAGCCAAACCATATTTTGATTTTTTTCTTGTAACCCCATTTACAGCAGGGTTATACGTCGCCGTCGCCTTGCTTTGGAACTGAAACTGGGTATGTAATAAATCCAAACCAGCCATCATGGAAACTGTTTTGGTGACGCCTTTTTTAACACCGAACCCCAAGGAAAAAGTACGATTTCTTTTTAACTTCATAGAAGTAATAATAGGGTCATCACCCTCTGCATCTTCAATATTTTCCAATAGTAAATTTTTATCTGAATTTTTTTCACTACCATGCTTTGCTTCCGAGGTATCAATAATATACCCCCCTTCAAAAAGTAAGGAAACAGCGGACATTTCATATTCGTACCCAACAAATAATTTACCTGCAAAAGCATCATCTTTTAATTTACGATCACCAAACCCACGGCCTTCCACCTCGTTCAGAAAAATATCACGTGCCCCTGCATTCGTCTTATTTGACATATTTGCATATGCTTTTCCAAGACCAAAACCAACATAAGCACCACTGTCAGCATGGGAAGTGCCTGCAATCATCGCTGTTACAGCAACACCTAACAATATTTTCTTCATTTTATATCCTTTCCGCTTTTTGGATTCCCCAAAAAAATTAACTAATACACCAATATATTGATATAATCATATATGTCAACAGATTATCAAGAAAAACTATGGTGGTCTAATTTTTTTCGCCCAAAAGTTTTGCAACAGGCGCGTACCCTTTTCTATGAAAAGGTGTTACCCCATACACCTCCAACGATTGCCTATGTTGTTTCGTCCCATACCCCGCATTTTTAGCCCACCCATATTGGGGGAAATCATCAGAATATCCCCTTATCAAGGCATCCCGTGTCACCTTTGCAACAATGGATGCAGCTGCAATGGAATAACTGCGTTGATCCCCCTTAACAATCATCTGAATGGGACAAGCCAGTGTTGGCCGGGCATTTCCATCCACAATAACCGCATCAGGTTTTATTTTCAGGGCATCAACTGCACGCGACATGGCCAAAAAAGTTGCTTGGCGAATATTTAAAGTTTCGATTTCCTGTAAATCAGCACTTCCAATGCCATAAACGACGTGGGGGTTTTGGATTAATACTTTATAAATCTGTTCACGTCTGGCAAATGATAATTTTTTTGAATCACGCAGTTGGTCTAAAATATTTTTAGGAACTTCTGGATTAAGAATTACGGCTGTTGCCATAACCGGGCCAATCCATGACCCAATACCGACTTCGTCAATACCAGCCACAACCCCACTAAATTTTGATTCAAATTCAAAACTTGGTGTATATTTTTTATCGTCTTTTGCGAAGTTTATTTTTAACTGCTTTGACAAGTTTCTTTCCGTGTTTTGTGACATACCCTGCATATTTTGTTACATATTGGGCTGTGGGTATCCCCGCCCCGTATATGGTATTCAAACCATCCCTAAATGTCCTTAAGTTCAAGGCATCCATTCCCTGTAATTTATTCGCCGCTTTTGCCCAAAAGGGGCTGAACACCAAAGATAAAACGGTTAAGGAAATGACCAATTTATTTTCATCAACGCTTAAAACGCCTGCTTCGACTGCTGTGTCTGCCAAAACAAAAGAAAATTCCCCAATTTGGGCCAGCATCAAACTGCATAAAAATGACATCGACCAAGGTTGTTTGAAAAAGTGTAAGATTGTGGCGTTTAAAACAGTTTTACCCAGGGCAATTAAAACTAAAAGCCACGTTACTTTGAAAATATTATCCCAGATATAGTTAAGATCAACCAATAACCCAACGGATAAAAAGAAAACCATTAATAAGGTACTTTGAATGGGGCGCGTCACGTTAATAACAGCATGACGGTCTGCCGTATTTCCCAAAACAAGGCCTGCCAAAAAAGCCCCGTATGCAGCTGATAACCCCAAGAACCCTGCAATCGCCGCCAATCCAAAACAGAAAGTCAATGCCAATAAGGGAACCAGTTCCGTTGTTTGGGATGTTTTGTGAATGACAGGTAAGGATATTCTTTCTTTACGGCTTAGGTACCATATCAAAGTTGCAATAATACCAACCGCCAGAACAACTTTCCATATCAACATGGCAATGGAAACGTCGCCGCCCCCTAAAAATTGAATGGTAATAATCATTGGAACGAAAGCCAAATCCTGGGCAATCAAAATACCAACGGTTAAGCGCCCCACATTTGTGCGCAGTTCCCCCGTTGATTCCAACATTTTGATGGAAACTGCCGTACTGCTTAATGCCACAATACAGGAAAACAAAAATGTTAGAGCAAAGGGCCATTTGAAAACCAGAGACGCTAAAAACATAGCCCCCAGACTGCCTGCAAATTGCAGAGCAACGACCCCAATGGTTTGCAACCACACATCCTTGAAGGATCTTAAGTTAAGTTCTACACCAATTAAAAACATCAGCATAAACACGCCCAATTCTGCCAGCGCACGGATCATATCCAGCCCTTCTCCATCAGAAAAGACGTTTGGGCCCAGTACAACACCAGCCAAAACATACCCCAAAACAGCTGGTTGCTTAAAACGCGTAAACAATAACCCACAAACCAACGCACAAAGGACGACGACTGTAATTTGGGTTAATGGTAAATTTGCATGCATAGTAAGTAACCTTGAAATAAAACTGTTGATGAAACCGGGTTGGCTTCTTAATTATATTTCGCAGTATAGAAAAAATGACAAAAATTAACAAGGTCGAATTTTTAAACTTGGGAAATTGTTTCCTTTAACTGTCACACCGTGAATTCCTAAGTATCTGTATTATTAACTAAATTCAGAATGCCAAGATCCTTATTTCCCGTTAAATCCAGGCCAAACCTGGACATATTGACGAAGGTATGCATAATAACACCAATTGGAATAATGTACCTTGCCCCCTTCTAGAAAGATAATGCCTAAAAAATAGGCAGAAAAACTCAAAAAACTATTAAAAAAACACAGTTCAGCGCATGGCTTAAGGAATAAAAATTGAATAGAATAAGCCTGAAAAGGCTAATAAATAACATTAACTAATTGAAAAATATGAATTAATTGCGGTATGCATAAATCGCATACAATTTCCCTTTAATTTTGACCCAGGAACCCTTTGATTTTTAATACATCCTGCCAGACATCTTTTTTGCGGGATGGGCTACGCATCAAATAAGCCGGGTGATATATGGCTGTGGCTTTAACGGCTGATCCCTCTTGCAAAAAATCCAAGTCATACCAGTTGCCACGAAGTTTTGTGATACCTTCTTTGGCATTCATCAAAGCTTTACAAGCCGTCCCCCCAACCATAATAACCATGTCAGGATTGACCAGTTCGATATGGCGTTGAATAAAGGGGCGGGCAATTGAAATTTCTTGGGGGGTTGGGGTGCGATTTCCTGGCGGGCGCCAATTCAATACATTACTGATATAAATTTTATCCAAATCATATCCGGCAAACCTGAATATCTTACGCAACATTTGGCCACTTTGCCCCACGAATGGTTTGCCTTGTTTATCCTCTTCTGCGCCTGGGGCTTCCCCCACCAACATAATTTTGGCTTTGGGGTTGCCATCACAAAACACCACATTCAAAGCCGTCTTTTTAACGGCCAGGCCTTCATAATTTTGAATGGCTGTTTTTAATTCTTCAAGGGATTGTGCTGTGGCTGCCAGTTTTTCTGTTTCTGCCACTTGTGTTGAAATACCTTTTGCGACCACAACTGGCTGAGAGATATTTGGTTTTTTCAAAGGAAGGTCTTGTTTGGTTTCTTCTGGTTTTTGGACAACACGATTGGTTGGGGAATCATGCATAAGCTGATCCACCCCCATGCTTAGCAACTGATTTTTGATGTGTGTTTTATCAATCATACTTAAAACTTATACCGGAAAGTAAATTAAAATGGAAATGGGATTTTGGAAGGCGTTCAAATCACCAAAACATATAGTCTTCGTGTCTTTCGCCAAAAAGCACTCTGATTCCCACAATAAGGCAGCGCTTTTCCACAGGAACATGACGGATAACCCTATACTGATATTCGATGGGTGATGCATTCCCCATTGGGCTGATCTCATAAAATATTTTGGATGGCTTAGGTAACTTTGTGCGGCATCCACGAACCAGACCGCCAGAATCATTTCTCATTAAGCATGCGGCCTGACCCTTTAAGGGCTTTGAAGATGAAATAGTAAAAACACACCTCTTATCTTCTCTATCCTCTTCAGCAGCGGCGTTTGAAAAATTTGCAAATATTAAACCTATAATCAATAGAAATAGTCTCATCATTCTTACCTCTTTATAAATTCATTTATATAGCGCAGCTTTGAAAAATGTCCAGAAATTTATAAATGAGGCTTTTTTTACCTTGAGAGATACTTATATTTATTGTAGTAATAAGACCGTACCTGGAGAGGTGGCCGAGTGGTTGAAGGCGCACGCCTGGAAAGTGTGTATACGTTAATCGCGTATCGAGGGTTCGAATCCCTCTCTCTCCGCCATTTTAGCATTAGTTTCTTCAACCACGTTACCTTCATCAGGCTTTTCAATATGGTCAATTTCATCCACATTTTCTGAATCAGTTTTCAGTTTAGCTTTATCTTTATTAAATTTACACCCACTGATCCAGATATCATATACCGGGTGATCCATGGCAGAAATGGAAGGACTGGATGAAAACATCCAACTACTGAAATACCGTTTGGGGGTTTCGTTTATTTTATTTTCCCATACTTCGATAAACGCCTTACATTCAGGCACTTCTTCTTCGGGGGTTTTATCACAGGTATGAATTTCGATTTCCAAGGTTCCAAACCGAAATGTTTTACCAACTTCTGCATCTAAATCAAAAACACGGGCTGTTACCTTATCCAACCCACGCAATGTTACATATTTTGCCGGCAAAGCCTGCGCTTGCACAGCTAGAAAACATAACACTGTAAGTTTCACAAAGGCTTGCACCATTTTATGATTTTTCTTCTTTTTCTTTATTACTGAATATTAATTGACTTATTAAGGATTCAAGAATAAGGGCTGATTGCACATTATATATCTCGTCCCCTTCTTTTAACATGTCTTCATCACCACCAGGGGTAATAGAAAGGTATTTTCCGCCCAACAAACTTTCACTAACAACAGCGGCTGTTGAATCAATTGGCAGTTTTATGTCATTTGAAATTGTTAGTTTTGTAACGGCCATATATATTTTAGGGTCAACTTTTAATGAAGTTACTTTCCCAATTTTAATACCGGCCAGCTTAATATCACTACCGTCAACCAAACCGTCAACCCGATCAAATTTCGCGGTAACGTTATAGCCTTGAAACTCTTGACCCTTATTTTCACCGTAAGCAAAAACTAAAACGAATCCTGCAATCAATAAAACAAAAGCCCCTGCAATTGTTTCAACAAGGTTTCCACGCATAATAATATTCTCCTTAATTAACCTTACTATACACGACGCTTTTATGGTCGCCAAGACTGGTAAGTATTTTTATTACGTTTTTCTTGAAATTCAGGAACATGTTTGGAAGGGGTTCCTGTTAAGTTAGGTTTAAAGGAATATTTCTTTTTACTTAAAGTGCCTGGTTTTCTTTTGACAACATGGTGCAACCACCCATGCCACTCTGGACTTACTTTTGAACCTTCAGCATACCCTTTATAAACAACCCAGCGCTGACTGCGTTTTTTATTTCTTTTGAACCATTTATTTGATGATTCGTAATATTTATTTCCGAATACATCCTTACCTACAAAATTTGCAAGTTTAAAAAATGTTTTTATTTCTAAAATTAATTTTTGTGCTAAAGACCTCATGAATTCAGCTGTCACATAATTTTAAGAAATTTTCAAGCAAAAAAAGTTAAAAAAATGAAGAAATTTTACTTGAAATAGGGAACATATATATATAATCCTAATACTAGATGTAGAAGATTCACCCCGCCAAAATTCAATATATGGTGAAATGTGCGATTTTACTGGGTTTTGGATACATCTTAAAAAAAACAATTAAAAAACATTAACTTTTTTACATATTTTGCCTTTGGAGGAATATAGGACCATGAAAATTCAACGCCGTTTTACAGTCGCCGGACAATCCCCTTATGATTCAATAAAATTTAAAACAACATCCAGTCAAATTAAAAATCCAGATGGAAGTGTTGTTTTCAATTTAGAATCTTTGGAGGTACCCGAAGAATGGTCCCAAGTTGCAGCGGATGTAATCGCACAAAAATATTTCCGCAAGGCTGGTGTTCCCGCACATTCAAAGAAAGTTTCTGAAAAAGGCGTTCCTACTTGGTTACAAAAATCTACAGCTGATGAAAAAGCATTGGAAGCAGTACCTGAAGATAAACGATATGGATCTGAAACTTCTGCCAAGCAAGTATTTGACCGCCTGGCAGGAACTTGGACGTACTGGGGATGGAAGCACGATTACTTTGATACAGAAGAAGATGCGCAAGCTTATTTTGATGAAATGCGCCATATTTTATGCGAACAAATGGGGGCACCAAATTCCCCGCAATGGTTTAACACTGGCTTAAACTGGGCTTATGGAATTGAAGGGCCTGCACAAGGACATTCATATGTTGACCCTATAACAGAAGAAGTTGTGAAATCAAAAACAGCTTATGAACGCCCGCAACCCCATGCTTGCTTTATTCAAGGTATCAAGGATGACTTAGTAGGTGAAGGGGGCATTATGGATCTTTGGGTCCGTGAAGCCCGTCTTTTCAAATTCGGGTCAGGCACAGGAACAAATTTTTCTGCCTTACGCGGTAGTGGTGAATCATTATCAGGTGGTGGAAAATCTTCTGGTATGATGAGTTTTCTTCGCATTGGTGACCGTGCAGCTGGAGCCATTAAATCAGGGGGGACAACCCGTCGTGCTGCAAAAATGGTAACCGTCAATATCGACCATCCAGATATTGAAGAATATATTAATTGGAAAGTTGCCGAAGAACAAAAAGTGGCCGCATTGGTTTCCGGATCAAAAGCCACAAAGAAATGTCTTGATGCCATCATGACAGCATGCTTCCCTGCTGGGAAAGAGGCTGCTGCAACAGACGTTAAGAAAAACCATGATTTAAAAATTGCGATTAAAAAAGCGCGCAACGCCATGGTTCCAGATAATTACATCCAGCGTATTTTACAACTTGCCAACCAAGGACAAAAATCATTTGATTTTGATACGTTTGATACGGGCTGGACATCCGAAGCTTACAACACAGTTTCTGGTCAAAATTCAAACAACTCGGTACGTGTTTCAAACGATTTCTTGCGCAAAGCCATGAAAGATGAAAGTTGGGATCTGATTCGTAGAACAGATGGCAAGCCTTTTAAATCTGTAAATGCTGCAGCCCTTTGGGATCAAGTGGCCTATGCGGCTTGGGCCTGTGCTGACCCTGGCATTCAATATGATTCAACCATTAATGAATGGCATACGTGTCCACAACATGGCCGCATTAATGCCTCCAACCCTTGTTCTGAATATATGTTTTTGGATGATACAGCTTGTAACTTGGCGTCCATCAACTTAATCAAATTTTATAAAGAAGCTGCAAAAGGAAAAGCTGAATTTGATATTAAAGGGTTTGAATATGCAGTTCGCCTATGGACTTTGACTTTGGAAATTGCCGTCACAATGTCACAGTTGCCATCCGAAGAAATCGCTTTAGGAACTTATAACTATCGCACATTAGGCCTGGGATATGCCAATATCGGTGGCTTGTTAATGGCAATGGGCATTCCTTACGACAGTGAAGAAGGCCGCAGTCTTGCTGGAGGAATCACAGCTGTCATGACAGGTGTTTCTTACGCAACGTCTGCTGAAATGGCAAAAGAACATGGGCCTTTCAAAGGATATAAAGACAATACAGAAGATATGTTACGTGTGATACGTAACCACCGCAAAGCGGCTTTTGGGGAAAAAGAAGATTATGAAAATCTTGAAATTTTGCCTGTACCTTTAGATGCAACAGATTGCCCTGTTAAAAACTTGGTTGATCACGCGAAAAAAGCGTGGGATGACGCCTTAAGCATGGGTGAAAAATATGGATATCGTAATGCCCAAACAACTGTGATTGCACCAACTGGAACAATTGGTCTGGTAATGGATTGCGACACCACAGGGATTGAACCTGACTTTGCTTTGGTTAAATTCAAAACACTTGCAGGCGGTGGTTACTTTAAAATCATCAACCGCATGGTTCCACGTGCCTTAAGAAACCTTGGATACACAGCAGATCAAATTCAAGATATTGAAACATATGCTGTGGGCCATGGAACTTTGGAAGGGTGTCCAACAGTTAACTTTGATAAATTGCGTGAAAAAGGATTTGGGGATGACCAAATCAAGCAATTAAAGGAAGCCTTAAAATCAGCCTTTGATATTAAATTCGCTTTCAATAAATGGAGCCTTGGGGAAGATTTCTGTACAGAAAAACTTGGATTCACCCAAGCCCAATTAGACAGCCCATCTTTTGATATGTTAACAGAACTTGGGTTTACAAAAGAAGATGTAGAAACTGCCAATGAATACTGTTGTGGAAGCATGACATTAGAATATGCCCCCCATCTGAAAGATGAGCACCTTCCTATCTTTGACTGTGCAAATGCTTGTGGCCGCAAAGGAAAACGTTACCTTTCTGCAGAAAGTCATATTCGTATGATGGCCGCAGCCCAACCCTTTATTTCTGGGGCTATCTCTAAAACAGTTAACATGCCAAGCTCTGCTTCGATCGAAGACTGTAAGGAAGCATACTTCCTATCATGGAAACTGGGTTTGAAAGCCAATGCGTTATATCGTGATGGATCAAAATTATCCCAACCTTTGAATGCCAGCTGGCTAGCTGAAACAGATGATGACGAAGAAGTTGAAACAATCGCGGCAAGTTCTAAACAAGAACAAACAGCCAAAGTTGTTGAAAAGATTATTGAAAAAATCGTTCACCAGGCTGAACGCCATAAATTACCAGATCGTCGTAAAGGATACACACAAAAAGCCACTGTTGGCGGCCACAAAGTATACTTACGTACAGGGGAATTTGAAGACGGTAGAATCGGGGAAATCTTTATCGATATGCATAAAGAAGGGGCAGCCTTCCGTAGTTTGATGAACAGTTTTGCCATGGCAATCTCAATCGGCCTTCAATACGGTGTCCCATTGGAAGAATATGTCGAAGCCTTTACCTTTACCCGTTTTGAACCAGCAGGAATGGTCACAGGCAACGAAGCCATTAAAATGGCAACATCCATCTTGGATTACTTATTCCGTGAATTGGCCATTTCCTATCTTGGTCGCACTGATTTGGCCCACGTTCAACCTTCTGACTTGATGCCAGATGCTTTGGGCACCAAAAAAGAATCCACCCCAACAGCTGCAGAAGAATCAAAAACAGAAAAGTTGGCAAGTAATGGGTACATGCGTCGTAAGCTTTATGTCTTGCACGGCAGCAGTAAAAAAGTTGTAAATTCTGGTGTGTCTGAGGCAAGCTTGGCAACGGCAAGTACAGAAACTGTTCAAGAAGTAACCACAACAACTGAAACAGCAACATCACAAAATGTTGTTTCTGATCGCATTCGTGCCGCTCGCCTTCAAGGGTTTGAAGGGGATGCTTGCGGCGACTGTGGAAACTTTACACTGGTTCGAAATGGTACATGTTTAAAATGTAATACGTGTGGCAGTACGACTGGTTGTTCATAATACCATCCTATATTTAGACTTAATCATGCCCGGGTAACTTGCCCGGGTTTTTTTTAATTAATTGACTTTCATATAATCGTGGTTATCTGAATTTCAGGAAATTATCAGCATAATTTTTTGGGATAATTGTTTTAGAACAACCCTGTTCAACAGTGTACGCCAAATCATTTTTTGTGCAGTAGTCAATGGCTTGATCGGATGATTCAAAATAAAGTTTAAGGTTTGCTGCTGTATCGCTGGACCCAAACCATCCGGTAATCGGATCTTGTTTCTTGCTTTCAGATGCACAAACTTTAAGGCACCAACGGTCAGCCTTCCCTTTTCCTGACTGGGTAGAAGCTTTTGTTGTTTTATATATATTTACGTAAGTTGCCATAAGTAAATTTTGCGGTAAAATAGGTTGAATAACAAGGGGTAATTTATAAAGAAGTGGTCGGGGCGAGAGGATTCGAACCTCCGACCTTCTGGACCCAAACCAGACACGCTACCAGGCTGCGCTACGCCCCGAACAATTGATTTTTACAACATACAAACCAAAACAGCAAGTAAAATTTATGGCTTTGTTATAAATTTATCACCTTGCTGAAAAACAATATAGGAACCATTTCGCCAAACGTCAAACCGGTCAATAATAATTTTTGGCCCCAAACACTTTGATCGCCCTTTTCGTAAAGGTTGCTGACTGATTAAAATATCTGTTTTTTTACAATAATTCATAAGGTCCTCATGCGTTTTTAAGTAAGCCACTGTTACGTCGTTTATACGATACAAACAATTCTTTTGATCATCACACACAGCCTTTTTATCTTTCCGCCACGTTGTGTTGGTTTTTGGATTATACCCCAAAGATCCCGCCCAAATTTGCGTCACAAAACTTTTTGACCTAGGGCTGGATACTGACAAATTATTGCCAGTATTAATTCCGACTAACTTGGCATCTTCAGAAACCAAAACCAACGGTTTTTGAATCCATAATAAAGGCAAAAAAGATCCCACATAAAATAAAAGGCCTATCCAACGCACCCATCTATGCCAAATACATAACCAGATTACACCCAGTGTCATTAATATCAAAGAAATCACAGGCAACTGGGGAACAAAAATTTCAGACCCAGGCAAGTCAGCAAAATATTCTGCAACAAATGTCATGGCTTCGATCCCCTGCCCTGCAAATTGAATCCCAAAATTCAGACCCGTTAATAAATAAATTAAAATACACGGCATAATCCAAAACGACATCAAAGGAATAATAAGTAAGTTGGCAAAAACCCCTGTGATTGAAAATTGGTGAAAATGATAAATACTAAAAGGCAAGGTTGCAAAACTGGCAATTAAACTTGTTAACAAAATTCCAAAAAAATACAGTGTTAGTTTTTTAAATAGTCCGGCATTTATAATCCAATTGGATAAAAGCTGTCGGTTACCTTCATAAAAAGCTATCAAAGCCAAAACAGCCGCAAAAGAAAGATGAAATCCGGGCATAATAATTGATTCCGGTTTTATAAGTAAAACCCCTATGGCGGCCGTCATGATCATACGAACAGACAAGGCTTGCCGATCAATCAAAACCCCCAGCATAAGAACGGAAAACATTATAAATGCACGAATAGTCGGCACAGAAGCCCCAGAAATAAGAACATAGCCAAAAACAATAAAAACTGAAAAAACGGCTGCAATTTTTTTTGTATCAAAGCGGTGAACCATTATTGGAATCAAACAAAGTAATCTCCGGATAATGAAAAATACCAAACCTGCAATTAAGGTTAAATGCAAACCCGATATGGCCAAAATATGGGCCACCCCTGCCTTAATATAAATATCCCGGGTATTTTGGGTTAAGCCTGTTTTCTCACCTGTTATTAGTGCCTTAGCAACCATTGCTGTTTGATCCGATAGTAATGTTTCTATTTTATTATTTAATTTTTGACGCAGCCCATTAATTATTTTCCTACCCGGCTTGGTCTGAAGAATTTTGGGATCCGATAATAAGCCCCCCGTTGCCACAACACCTTCATACCTATTTTTCTGGCGGAAATTAAAACCCCCTGGATATATTTCACGCTTGTGCGGCATTAATTTAACTTTGGCTTCGATTGTATCCCCCACGTTTACGTACACAGGTTTTTTGCGACGATAGGTCAGTCGAACCGTATCCTTCGATTCCATATCTTGCAGAGTAAGACGCATACCATACTGAGTATGTTCCGAGTTCATAACTGTAGCCGTTATGATTTTTGGGGCCTGACTTCGAATAATGGGGGTAGATGAAAAATAAGTAATTTTGGCAAAACCACTGATCCATCCAATTGCAATCCACAAGCAAGCCCCTGCACATAACTTAACCACCAAAGATAACAAACGACGGTTCAAGCCAAATACAAGCATGGCCAACAAAGTCAAAAGGTATGCTCCATAAATAGGATAACTCTGCAAACCAATTAAAACACCTATGCCCATAAAAATTGGAGATAGCAAAACAAAGCGATAATAATTCGCTTGAATAAGGTTTTGAAAATTGAAATTATCCCTGTTGAACATAACGATGATATGTTAAAGTTTGATTGAATTTTAAACAAGGGAAAGGATCAAACAATGTCAGCACCTTCAGTATTAAAAGAAGTTTTGGCCAGCACTTATGTTTTGTACTTAAACACACAAAAAGCCCACTGGAATGTCACTGGCCCTCAATTCCACAGTCTTCATGAAATGTTCGAAGAACAATATAAAGGTCTTGCCGGTGCCATCGATACGTTGGCTGAACGCATTCGCGCCTTGAACGAACTGTCCCCTGGAAGTTTTGAGGAATTTGGCAAACTAAGCAAAGTATCAAGCAACACAGATCTGGAATCAAATGCCACCAAACTGGTTCAAAATTTGATTGGCGGGCATGAAACGGTTTTAAGTCTTTTAAAAGATGGATTGGATAAGGTTGATCCAGCAACAGAAGATATGTTTATCGCACGCATTCAAGAACATGATGAAACGGTGTGGATGTTGAAAAGCATGATTGCGTAACGATGCCCAAGTTCAATAATTTCAGAGGAACCTTCCCATCCACGCGCTTGCGTCGGATGCGCCAAAGTGAATGGTCCCGGAATTTAATTCGGGAAAATCACTTATCCCCTGCTGATTTTATTTGGCCCATTTTTATCCGCGAAGAAACCATTGACCCTGTCATTACGGCCATGCCTGGTGTGGTGCGTTTAACCATTAAGGAAGCCGTTCTTGAAATCAAAGAAGCTGTTAAACTTGGTATCAATGCCGTGGCTTTATTCCCCTGTGTTGATGCCAGTTTAAAATCGGATGAAGCCAAGGAAGCCTTGAATCCTGATAATTTAATTTGTCGTGCCCTACGTGAAATTCGTGCAGCCCATCCTGATATTGGATTGATTGCTGATGTGGCATTGGATCCGTATACGACCCATGGTCATGATGGTGTGGTGATTAATGGACAAGTGGCAAATGATCCCTCTGTTCAAATCTTGTGCCAACAAGCTGTTTTATTGGCAAAGGCTGGGGCAAAATCTGTGGCCCCATCTGATATGATGGATGGCCGTATTGGATGCATTCGCGAAGCACTGGATCAAGAAGGATTTTCAGATACTTGTATTTTTTCGTACGCTGTTAAATATGCCTCTGCCTTTTATGGACCGTTCCGCAATGCGTTGGGATCGGATAAAACATTGGGCAAGCAATCCAAAGCATCTTATCAATTGGATCCTGCAAACATGGACGAAGCCATGCGCGAAATCGCCCTAGATGTGCAAGAAGGTGCGGATACCGTCATCATCAAACCGGGCCTACCTTACTTGGATGTGATACGCGAATGCCATCATCAATTTTCCTGCCCCATCCATGCGTACCAAGTCAGTGGGGAATACAGCATGTTAAAAGCCGCCTCTGATGAAGGATTTCTGGATTACAATGCAGCATTATTGGAATCTTTAATCGCCTTCAAACGCGCCGGTGCCTGCGGTGTTTGGACCTACGCCGCCCTTGAAGCTGCGAAATTGTTGGGGTAACGATTGAAAAGCCCTATAACCTGGGGGAAAATACAAACTGTTTGATTAAACCCAGCGCTTCCCAAAACCCTCTGTGAGTTAGAGTATTTATTAAATACTTCACTAAAAAAACATATAAAATCGCACAAAGTCCAGATGAGAAACAACAATCCTAAAATAATAACTCATTCTTTTATCTGGGGAAATATATGTTCGAAAATTTAAATCATAAAAAATTAAACTGCCTAAAAGAATTAGTATAAAGCCAAAAAGAAAAAAGAATACAAGTATATTTAGGTAGTAAAAATTTATTAAACCGCTTAATGGGCTTCTATAAAAAAGATATCCTGCAGTCACATTATTTAGGATAATTCCCGGCACAAGAATAATGAGAACATTAAGCCAAAATTTTTTAGTCTCTTCATAACCTAATCCATACTTTTTAAATATCATCTGTGACAATGTTCTTTCTGGGTAAACCTCGTAAAATTTGGATCTTTTATGGTTAAGTACTTTTATCTTATTATATAGTTTTTCTAATTTTGTTTTTCTTATAAAAAAATCACCTACTTTTTTTGAAAGAACATCGCTAGGGGTTTTACCAATTATAGGTTTATTAAAAAAATTAGGATACATCGCCTTGCCAAGAAAATTTATACAACGTGAAATTAATATAAATAAAATTATATAACCTAGGTTGTAAACAACTATGGTATTAGGCGTTAGGCCTATCACATCATCTAAGAATTCTACTGATAAAACATTCTTTTTCTGGTTATTTTTCTTACTCGCCCCATCCCTAACAGCTTCCCCAATTTGGTTTTGGATGGGGGTTAAAGAGGTGTTTTTTTCTGTTTTTTTATTTCCTGTTTGTTGTGTCATTTTTACCTCCTCGTTAATTAATTTTAAGCCCTTAAATTAAAGGGAAATCGTATGCGATTTATGCATACCTATAACTATTCAGCATTTTCAATTAATTAGTGTTAGTTTTTGGCATTATTAAGGTGTTTTTTTCCCCTTTTTTGTTACCTGAGCCATGCGCTGACCTTCATTTTTTTATATGCTTTTTTGAATTTTCTTTAATTTTTTTCCTAATTATTAGGCATTTTTTTAAAAATTAGGCGCTAAATAAAATACCCTAGTAAGCCCATTATGCATACCTTAATCAATATGTCTAGATTTGGGCCGAATTTAACGGGAAACCTAATATTTTCAGAGGGTAAATAAGTTGTATAGGGTGAAACATAGTATGGATTCCGGATCAAGTCCGGAATGACAATAAGGACGGGGATGTAGTGTGGATCGCCGCGCACCCTACCCGTCGTCGCGCTTTGCGCTTTGACGAGACAAGAGGGTGCTCGCGATGATGGAAGGAGTTAAATTTGCTGGCAAATGTTACTGGACCCCGTGTCAAGAACGGGGCGACAATGAAGGATGGGCAGTAATCTTTATCTATTTCCACTACCGTCATTGCGAGTGCCTGTAAGGCACGTGGTAATCCACCTTTTACCGTTTCATGGATCGCTGCGCACCCTTTGGATGCTCGCGATGACCGAAACAAAAGAAGACCTTGCCTAGCTATACCTTTATAGCTTATGGATCGCCACGCCCCAAAGGGGCTCGCGATGACGGTAGGAGAGGATTCCGGATCAAGTGAACAGCATTGAATTAAAAAATGGCTAAGGCTTTGACACGGTATATCTATTTAATCTATTGCGTCATTGCGAGTGCCTGTAAGGCACGTGGCAATCCACCTTTTAACGTTTCATGGATCGCCGCGCCCCAAAGGGGCTCGCGATGACGACGTGGGAGGAATGAAACCGTGAGATGACAACAAATATGGATCGCCACGCATCTTTTGGATGCTCGCGATGACGGAAGGAATGAAGTTTGCTGGTAAATGTTACTGGACCCCGTGTCAAGCACGGGGCGACAAGTGGGGTGGGCAGTAATCTTTAACTATTTCCACCGCCGTCATTGCGAGTGCCTGTAAGGCACGTGGCAATCCACCTTTTACCCTTCCATGGATCGCCGCGCATCTTTTGGATACTCGCGATGACGGAAACAAAAGAAGACCTTGCCTAGCTATACCTTTTAACGTTTTATGGATCGCCGCGCACCAAAGGGGATCGCGATGACGGAAGGAAAGGATTCCGGATCAAGTGAACAGCATTGAATTAAAAAATGGCTAAGGCTTTGACACGGTATATCTATTTAATCTATCGCGTCATTGCGAGTGCCTGCTTGTCTCGTCAAAGCGCAAAGCGCGACGATGGGTAAGGCACGTGGCAATCCACATATACAACTAAAATAATTTTTCTCTTGTTTTTCTATTAAGATTGAGAAGCTTTAAAGGCAGCAAGTTCTCTTTGGTCTGCTTCTTTTCTTTCCCTTAAAAATTCTTTATTGACACAACAGCCATTGTCCGGCATTAATGCATCATCAACTGTAAAGGGCCCTCTAAGTCTAATTGCCTCATGAAGCTCTTTCCTTCTCCTTGGAACTGTATTCCCCGCATTACAACAATTAATCAAGGCTAAAACAGGGTTACTAACTAAGGTTCTAACAATTGTAACGACATAAAATGGGTTTATATAGGAAATCGGTAATAATCTACAAGTATTAGCCAAATCTATACAACAACCAAACGATCCTGCTATGCAAAGATTGGTTCTATGTTGCCCGTTGCTAATAAATTTAGAAGTATCTATTTCAGAATCTGCAGTAGGAGCCACGGCTTCTACTGCCGGAGATCTAGCCGGATGTCCTCCTACCTCTGCATCTATTTCAAGGGCAGCAAAAGATTTTAAATGTATAAATTGTAAAATAAATATAATAACAAGTGTTTTCATAGTATCCTCCATTAATTGAAGATTGGGATTTTAATTTAGATCAATCAAGTTGAAATATATTAAAAATATTGCTCATTAACTATTTTCTCTAACATACCTATATAGAGTCATCAACTATGTTATTACAGAGTTTCATGGTTACCCCACTTTTGTAGACACATGAGGCAGCGTAAAAAAAGCCCCAAGGGGGGCTTTTAAAATTGCTTGTTTTTTACTTTAGTTATTCATTGGCTGTTGTATAACCTTCTTCATCATAACCAAGGTTTGCTAAAAATGCATCAAGCACATCATCTGGCAAAGAATCGGCCAATTTTCTTAAATCCACAAATTTTCCGGAAGGTAAATATTTTAAAAAATATAGGATTTTCACTTTTGCAGCTGAAGCAGAAGGCATCCAATCTGGCAAAGAATCGGCCAATTTTTTTAAATCCACAAATTCCATTAACAAATCTGGGATTTTCCCTTTTGCAGCTGAAGCGGAAGGCATCCAACCTGACAAGTCTGGAAGACCAACAGTAGGTATAGACACACCCCAATTTGATAAATCTGGAACCCATCCTTCAGTCCATCCTGAAGATACGGTAGCAGCTGCCGGAGCTTCTTCTGCTTTTTCCGCAACCATAAGACCTTCACCTTCTGGTGTAGCTGAAGCAGAAGCTGGACTAGCTGTTGCAAATGCTGCGGCTGCAGGCTTATCTTCATCAGAACCAGCCTTAGCACGCCTTGCAAGATTTTCTAAAAGCTCTGCCATAAGTCCTGTAGGAACCAATAATTTTGGGTCTGCAGCCCCTTTATAACTGTGTCCTGTTGCGGACGCTACTGGTTCTGTTCTTGCACTTCCCACACCTTCCACAACATATTCTTCTTTTCTAGTTGCACCAAACATCTTATTGCCTGATAAGGCATCCATGAACGGATTAACCCTTTCTGGTTTTTTGGGCCTTTCTGCATTGGCCGTTCCTGTTCCAACACCATCACAGATTTTGTCAGATCCTGCACCCATCCTTTTTTGGCGCTTTTCACGTGCTTCCATTAAAGCTGCGCCCAGGCTTGCCATCATTGGATTTGGTCTTCTTGGGCGTATAGAATCTGCTTCTGCTGCTGCAGCAAATGCAGTATTTTGATTTAAAGTAATAATATTAATAATAAGTAGAAATTTAATTAACGTATTCATATCCCATCCTTTTGTACTTAAGTTTCACCTTATAAATAATAAGTTTTCTTTTATTGTCAATATTTTTATTACATCCAAAAAAACTTGCCCCAAATTCTGGGTTATGCCATAAAGACCTTAGAGTAAGACAAAACCCTTGGATACTTGATGGATTTTTTTAACGCCCTATTTGATTCTTGTATAAATTGCACCGATGTTGTGAAAACTTTTTTCAGCAATATGGTCAGTGCCGATTTCTGGATTCACCTTCTTGAAACATATAAATACTGGATTGTTATTGCCGGTGCTTTATTAGAAGGCGAAATGGTTCTGATTTTGGCGGGGGCTGCGGCGTATCATGGGCATATGAACCTGCAAATGGTGATGCTGATTTCTTTCCTTGGGGCTGTCTTTCATGATCATATGTTATTTTTTATTGGGCGCAAATATGGCAATAGAATTTTAAATCGTCAAAGCAAATGGAAAGATCGTATCAGCAGAGTTGTAAGCTTGATTCATAAATATGATCGTTATTTTATCATGAGTTTCCGATTTATATATGGCATCCGCACCATTACCCCCATTGTGATTGGGGCCAGTCCCATTTCTTTGAAAAAATATTTTTCCTTGGTTGTTTTTTCAGCGGCAGCTTGGTCAATTATTGTCAGTTATATTGGATATACCTTTGCCTTGGCTTTAGATGCTGTTTTGGAAAACTTTGCCAAATATCAAAAATGGCTGGCTGTTGGTTTGGTCATCATCATCGGCGCCATCTATGCCTTTCTTAAATGGCACCGTTTTCGTAAAGCAAAGAAAGAAAATAACGGTTAAATACTGCCCTCTTTTTACATACTTCCCATATCTAAAAATCCCACCATTCTGTTTCAGTCTGTATCCAAAGATTGAAAATACATAAAAGATAACCATATTAATCTTAGGTATTAAAACAGTGTAAAAAGGGATTAAGATGAAAGTAAAATTATTAACATTGATGTTTTTATCAATTATAGCCACAACTTCATATGCAATTTCAGGGGAAGAAGATGATGGTAGAGAAAGATCACGACGTGTTGCACCTGAACCAGATCCAGAAATTGAAACACCAGATCCTATCTTTGCCCCTATAGTTTCTCCTTTAGTATTACCATTGGCAGAAGAGCCTGAAGATGCTGCGAAGAAAGAAAAAGATAAATAAATTAACAAAGTACAAACCAATTTGAAGGGGCCAAACGGCCCCTTCTTTATTAATAAAATATCTGTTCTAGTTCTTCCAAGATGCGTAAGGGACATTGATGACTTACAACATAATCTCCCCTATTATTTACTGTTGCCAAGATGGCGGGGAAACTTGGGGTGGCGTTACCGTATAGTTTAAGTTTTGGGTTATACGCCCACTGACACTTATTCGTTTCTTTTTCTTTTAAATCTTTAATTAATTTTTCCAATTCAGGAAACATAACATAATAATTTTGTCCTTGTAACTTTACCCAATCAGGCTTCCACACCTGACGCGTATCCGCCCACCAATAAGTTGGTGCGCACAATTCATATATATTTCCATCGGGTTTTTTAATCACCGTCAATTGCATTTTTTCTTTATCAAAATAATTACGAACATGGGGAAGAACGCCAGCTGTTTTATAAAAGTGGGGACTAAGGTCTTCGTCCGGAAACTTTATTTGATCAATGGTTTCTTGATCATATTCATAGACAACCAATCGATCAGATACAACTGTTCGCGTGATCTGTTCATCATCCATAAGCTTTTTTTGTTGCAATAAAATTGACTCGACTGGATGGGGATTTTGGTTCCTTTCAAGTATGTTTATAGTTTTATCAAAACATTCTGCCACAATTTTTTGTGGGTCTTTATTTTGTTGGATCAGATGGTGAATTGCCATGAAAATATTTAAGGCTTTACCTGTTCCCCAAAATAAAAAATCCCCCATTTCGGCTGCTGTAATAATATTTTGACGATGCTGCAAAGCCAATGTTGGATAGGCCATGGAAAACATTGACAAGACGCCATCCACATCCAAATGATTATTGACCACCAAGTCATATTCTTTTTCGGGATTATCCAAATAATTGAAGCAAATTTCGGTTGATGTTGGGGCTTTGTATTTTTCAGGCGTTTTGTTGATAACCCAATGACTTAGTTCAACATCTTGTCCAGAACGATAGTTTCCTGACACCCCATCCACATACACCGTTGTCACAGATTTCGGCTTTTCCTGGACACTTCCTTCGACATAATAGTTAATTTCTGGTTTCATAAAATTTCCTTTCTTTTAACTTGAAGGTAAATACTGTTTCCGATAAATTATACTTATTGTTAATATATTAGATTTAAGGTAATACCATGGAGGCCTTCTTAAAAAACTTATCAACCAATGTATGTGCTTTGCGTAAAACAAGGGCATTGACCCAAGATCAATTGGCAAAAATGGCCAAAGTGCCTCGCACAACACTGGCTTATGTCGAATCTGGTGAAGGTAACCCATCTTTAAAATTGGTGATTCAAATTGCCCAGGCTTTGCGTGTACGCACCGAGGAATTGCTAGCCAGCCCCCGTGCCGCCTGTTTATTGGTTAAAGCAGATGATTTGGAAGCCAATTACCGCCTTAAAAAAATGGTCAAGATTGAAACCCTGTTGCCTGATCCTGTTCCAGGATTACAATTTGAACGTCTAAGACTTGAACCTAAAGCCAATATGATTGGAATCCCCCATTCCCCAGGCACAAAGGAATATTTTACTTGTGTAAAGGGTCGTATTGAAGTCCGAGTTGGGAGTGAAAATTTTATTCTAACTGAAGGGGATGTTGTTTCTTTTCCAGGATCCTGGCGCCATTCATACAGAAATATGCTGGACCAAAAATCCCAAGGTATCAGTATTGTTTGTTACCCACTAGGGGCTTAGGCAAACAAACTAAAAACCCTGGAAACCAAAAGAATACTGCCAGTCCCAGGAATTGAACTTACAGGATTTTTATATACCCAAAACATGCGTCCGGCACTGACTGTAACAGCGATCACCCCTGCTGTATTATCATCCATATAGTGTCTTAATATTTGATAGGTTCCGCCCAAAGTTGTTAAAAAGTGGGTGGAATTTAACAGTAAACTGCAGGATGGATCTTGACAAAAAGTTTCATCAACACGATCCGCTGCTTCAGAAACCCGTGCACAGGCAGCGACAATTTTCTTATTGCAACATTGGGATTCTTCTGCTGCGGCATAAGAAAAATTTCCTGCAACCATAGATATCATCATTGTAATTAAAAAATATTTTCTCATCTCTATCTTACCACTCTACACTTAAATCTTATTCTGCCCTTAATTTTTGGTGCGTTTTTTCCCTATCATCATATACTTTTATTCTTTTCTTTAGAAGAACCCGGGCTTTTTCGTTTGTCATGTGGGGCATGTTCCATAACCGAACAGATTTAAGGCCTTTTATTTTTGCAATGCCATCCTCGTCAAATTTGGGCATTTCTTCTATGGTCATGTGTTGTAAGGCCATCTTTGAAAATACTTTATTGGTTAACTGTGGCATTTGTGAAATTTTCAGCATCGTTGCTTTCAAACCATCAAAATCTTTATCCTTTAGATTTTTTGCCTTAACAACTGTCAGTATGGTGTTCTTTCCTTTATCTGTTTCTTGTTTTATTTTTTCTTTTAAATTTTGGAATTGTGATGGGCTGATGGTTGTTTTTACTGAAAACTCTTCTGCACGAACATTGGCCTTAACAACATATCCTTTGTCTTGATCACAACCTGTAAATAAGAAAACAAGAAATAATAAATTTAATTTTTTAAGCATTTTAAATCCTAAGATGAATAATAATATTTGTATTCGATTGGGTGCACAGTATCACGAATGGATTCTGCTTCTTGCTTTTTATATTTAATATATGCATCCAGCATATCATCATCAAAAACCCCCCCTTCAATTAAAAAGGCCCGATCTTTTGATAAAGCATCCACGGCGGCTTCTAAAGATTCAGCAACCCTTGGAACAGAACTTCCTTCTTTCAGGTCATATGCATTTTCATCCAGCGCGTCGCCTGGGTGGATTTTATTTTTAATCCCATCCAGACCTGCCATCAACATGGCAGAAAAGGCAAGATAAGCATTGGCTGTTGGATCTGGAAAACGGGTTTCCAGACGGCGGGCTTTTTCGTCAGGCACACTTGGAATACGACAAGCAACTGAACGATTGCAAGCAGAGTATGCCAAATAAACGGGGGCTTCAAACCCAGAAACCAAACGTTTGTAACTGTTTGTCGTTGGATTGGTAAAGGCATTCAACGCACGCCCATGTTTCAATATCCCCCCGATGTAATAAAGGGCTGTTTCAGATAAACCTGCATAGCTATTGCCTGGAAATAATGGTTTGCCATTTTTCCACAAAGATTGATGAACATGCATCCCAGACCCGTTATCATCCATCAAAGGCTTGGGCATAAAGGTGGCTGACTTTCCATGCATATCTGCTGTATTTAATACAGTGTATTTATACTTTTGCATTTTGTCTGCCATGGATGTCAGGGTCGCATATTTAATTCCGATTTCGCTTTGACATGTGGCAACTTCATGGTGATGTTTTTCGACTTCGACACCCATTTCAATCAGATATTCCATCATATCTTCACGCACGTGTTGTGTGGCATCTTGGGGCAGCATTGCTGTGTACCCTTTTTTCAAATCAATGGAATGGCCTGTCGTTGTACCCAGTTCATTTTGCCCTGGTTTATTTGGCATTTCTTGGTCTTCAACAGAATAATAAAGTGCGTTATGTGCTGCCCCAAAACGTACTTCGTCAAACAAAAAGAATTCAGCCTCTGGCCCAAAATAAGATGTATCTGCAAGCCCTGTATTTTTCAAATAAGCTTCGGCTTTTTGGGCAATACCGCGGGGATCACGGTTGTACGGTTTTCCCGTACTGGGGTCATAAACATCACAAATTAAAACATGGCTGCCTTCTTCCCCAAACGGGTCAAAGCAATAGGATGTCAAGTCAGGTTTTAAAAGCATATCTGAATTATTAATATCGCGCCAACTTGGAATGGATGATCCATCAAACATAATACCTTGTTCAAGTGTTTTTTCATCCACAGCAGAAACATGATAGGCAATGCCATACCACTTGCCATACATATCCGTGAATCGGAAATTTAGATAGGATGAACGTTCTTGGGTAATGATTTTGATTAGGTCGCTTGCTTTCATTTCTGCCTCTTGAATTCGAAAAGTATTTACTTTCTTATTAAGCCGGAAAAAAGACGTAACCTCAAGCAAAATTCTGTGACAAATTATTTCAACCTTTTAAGCCCCAAAAACCCCTTTAAATTTTGGTAAAAAGTGCTTATATTATGGGTATGAGCAAGTTTAATATTGTATACGCAACCAACCCATTTTTATCACAGTCTTGTAACGATGTTACAAAGATTGATTCTGATATGCCCAAATTAATCAAGGACATGTTCGATACAATGTATAAAGAAGATGGATGTGGACTTGCAGCCCCACAAATTGGTATTGATCAAAATATTTTTGTTGTCGATGTATCTTATGTTGATCCAGATCTAAAACCCATGGCCATTATCAACCCTAAATTTACATGGGCATCCGATACCACATGTACTAAAGATGAATACTGTATTTCAGTTCCAGGATCTGGGGTTAAAGTCACCCGCCCTGAAGAAGTTAAACTGGACTTTTTAAACGAATATGGGGAACAAAAATCCCTTCATGCATCGGGCTTATTGGCACGCTGTGTTCAACATGAAAATGATCATTTAAAAGGGGTTACTTTACTTGATTATATGTCTGGCCTGCGCCGCAAAATGGCCACCAAAAAAATCTTAAAAGTTGAAAAATACCTTCAACAAACCTAAGAAAAAATTCAAAGACTGTTCCTTTAAACTGTTTTTTATTCTAAGATATAAAAAAACAGGGAAAACATATGGACATATTCTTTATTAAAAACATAATTGCCTTAGGGTGGCTTGTCATATGCTGGGGTGGATTTTCTTATTACGCCACACTTAAAGAAGACCAAAGCCTTGCCGGACAAATTCAATTTTTTCGGGTACGCTGGGGCAAACAACTTTTGCACCGTGTGAATTCACGTTTTACAGATGTTGGCATCTTAAACCACCACCAACAAATTGGTTTGTTTTTTGCGTCAACCAGCATGCTTATTATTGCAGGGCTTATTACCTTGTTAGGGGCTGAAGAAGATGTCCTTAGTTATCTTAAAAAAATACCTGCTGGGGCACCCAGCCATCAGTATTGGTATCTTAAAGTACAAACCTTATTGGTTATTTTTATTTTCACGTTTTTTAAATACACCTGGGCCATTCGCCATTGGAATTATTCTGCCATTTTGGTTGGCGCAGCAAAAGAAGATCCCGCAAAAGCAATCAAGTCAGATAAAGAGCTAAGTGAGCAATTTTCCTATATTGGAAAGATTGCAGCCCGTCATTTCACACAGGGCCTTCGGGGTTATTATTATGGTCTGGCGACCATGGCATGGTTTATAAATTATTGGGCTTTTATCGTGGCTACAACCTGGATTACAATTGTTTTATATCGACGGGAATTTCATTCCAAAATTTTACATGCCTTACAAAATGATACTGATGACGATTAATTAGAAACTGAAGCATCAACCCAATTTAGAAATGGGGTATTTGTATCTTCGGGTTTTATAATCGTGATACAGGGCGTTTCATACGGATGATTTTTTTCTATCACCATCACGGCTTGTTTTATTTTTTTCCCCGTAGTTTTAAAAATTACTGGCACTTCTGACTCTTCTTCAACTTTGCCTTTCCATTGATACATAGATGTCATTGGGGCATACATATTTACACAAGCAACAAGGTTTTTATTCAATAATATCTGGGCCATTTCCTTTGCCTGTTTTTGCGTTGAAAAAGTTGTATAAATTAGTCTTAATTCCATTGTTTTCTTCCCCTTTTGGACAAACCTAGACTTTATAATAAAATTGTGCAATACAGTATACATGTCCCATACCATAAAAAAACCATCCGTATGGATTATTGTATTGATTGCCATTATCCCTCAGATATCTGAGGCGATTTATTCCCCCGCTTTACCAGAAATTGCAGCAAGTCTAAGAACAACAGTCCCCTTAACGGAACATACCTTGGCCATTTATTTATTTGGTTTTGCCTGTGGTGTTTTTTTGTGGGGCACACGATCTGATGCGATTGGCAGGCGCCCTGCTGTTCTTATGGGGTATTCGTTATTTGCCGTTGCTTGTATTGGGTGTTATTTTTCAAAAAGTATTGAGTCTTTACTTGCTTGGCGCTTTGTTCAAGGTTTGGGGGGCGCCGTTGGATCTGTCATGGGACAAACAATTGCACGTGACAGTTTTAAAGGAAAAGAACGTGGGGTTGTCTTTTCAACGGTTGGTATGGTCATTACCATTGGCCCGGCCTTAGGCCCTGTTATCGGGGGTGTTGTTGTTCAAAATTTTCACTGGAGTCTTGTTTTTATAATTTTATTCTTATCAAGCCTAACAGTTTTATTTAACGTTTTTACAAAACTTCCAGAAACGCATCCTGATTTTGGCAACCGTCATAATAGAATTCGCTGGCCTGCGGCAGCGGCCAAAATGATTAAAGACCCCCAAGTCATGACATGTGGGTTTGCTGTCGGGTGTATTGTTGGAATTACCTTTTGTTTATACAGTGAAGGGCCCTTTTATTTTATTGATATATTACAGATAAGCCCTTCCCAATATGGATCTATATTTTTAATAATTTGTACTGTTGCTGTTTTGGGGGGATACGTTTCCCGTGCCATGAACAAAAAGGGGCATACCCCCGTTGACCTTATACAATTCAGTATATTGTTGTTGCTGATAAGTTCTTTTCTAATGACCCTGTGTACATATATTGGCCTTATTTCTGTTGAAAACCCAAGACAAGCGATTATCCTTAGTATCGGATTTCTTTTCTTTATTGATTTTTCCTTTGGTATGGCCATCCCAAATTTATTAAGTTTGTCTTTAACAAAATATGGACATATGGCCGGAACCGCTGGGGCCTTATTTGGATTTTTATATTACATAGTAACATCGGTCGTTACATATGGAATGGGACTGTTTCATAATGGCACTTTAAACGCAATGCCTTTATATTTTACAATTATTTCAGGCCTATCTTTTGGGGTGTTCTTATTAAATAAGAATAAATTGGAACATGACCACAGTTAAGAATGGCAGCTTACCTATTGCGCCTGCCGATTCTTTTCAATTATTTTATGCCAATGGGGATCATTTTTTAAGACATATTTTATACATTCTTCGATAAAATAATCTTTCTTTTTTATACCGGCTGACTCACAGTACTTTTTCATATGATCAACCGTTGTTTGGGACAAAGTAACTCTTAAAACTTTCTTATTATTTTCCGGTGGATTAATTACAAAGTTCATTTCATCCTCCTTCTTCTTTTGATTCAGTATACCATTTTCATAAAAAAAATCCCCTAATTTTTTAGGGGATTAGCATGCTTAAAAATGATTAAAGCTTATATTGATTCAAACATGTGTCTTTTTTTGTGTCAATTTTTTGCCCTGTTTTTTGTACTATTTTTATACCAATAATTCGTGTAACTTTTTTAGATACTGTTCTTCAGTCAAGCACGGGCTTGCAGAATACCAAGATTGGGTATAATGAATACCAATAAATTGGACTTTATCCCCGTATTTTTCTTTAATCATTTTTTCAAATGCTTTTAAATTTTTCAGCCGGTCTTCAATAACTACGATGACTTTAGGGGAACTGGGAATAAGTTCTAAAAACTTTTCCAAGGCCGCCATCTTGTTATAGGGCCCCTTTTCTCCATTTGAATATAAAATATTATTTTTTAAGGCTGGATGGCCATCATTATATTTCGGCATTTTATTGAAATAGTACACGGTTGGAATTCCGGATTTTCCCTTAAACTGAATGCCTTTTTTGGCCAAATCTTCTTGACGTAGATCGGTATATGTTTTTCCTGAAACAAAGGATGGTCCGGTCAACATACCTGTAAAACCAAAAATATAGTTTTGATTATCAAGGATCTGTATTAAATCTGGAAAGTTTGGATCCACCAGTTCTGTTTTACGGGACAACATCATTTTTGCCAAAGTTTGATCCACTTTTTCAGGCGGCATCCCCTTGTAAAAATCTTTGTATGCCCCAGCATATTTCATAACTGAGGGCATCTTTAATTCTTGTTCCACAGGTTCAATTAATGTGAAATCCACATCAAAGAAAACCCAACTGCCCTTTTCAATCTGGGATAAATGACTTTTCAGTTCATAATAATTTGTGGCATCCAGAATTTTGGCGTGGGATTTATGACCCGCAAAAAACAACCCAATGGTAATTAAGATAGAAACTGTTGTTGAAAAAAAATTCATATTATTTCCTTTACCAAAATTATTGTACACATATATTGAATGAAAAAATATTAGAAAAAGGGAAATATGATTAAAAATTCATTGCCTGCTTTAAGTTTTTAATGCAGATTTTTTGTGTATATAATAAAGGGATAAATAATGAAGAATATCAATCACAATACTGAGAATACAATTAACCTTGCTTTACCAGAGTGGGTTAATGATTTTTGTAGCTTACCACATGACTTTTCTACCATAGAAAAACGTATGGATTTTGCAATTGAACTTTCAAGAAAAAATATTGAAAATAACACAGGGGGACCTTTCGGGGCTGCAATTTTTGATATAGATACGCATGAACTTATCTCTGCTGGTGTTAATGTTGTTGTGCCACAAAATGCTTGTATTGCACATGCTGAAATGATGGCCATTGCCTTTGCGCAAAAAAAACTTAAAACCTTTAGCCTTGCCAATATAGAAAACTGCCAATATGAACTGGTTACTAGTGCTGAACCTTGTTCTATGTGTTTTGGTTCAACCTTATGGTCAGGCATTAAAAGCTGTACTTATGGGGCAACTGCAGAGGATGTTATCGCCATTGGCTTTGACGAGGGGGATAAGCCTGAAAATTGGATTAAGTCACTCACTTCTAGAGGGATTGCATGCACCGGAGAAATTCAAAGGGATAAAGCAAAAGAAGCTTTGAATTTTTATGCATCAAAAAGCGGGAAGATTTATAACGGTAACAGTGCAACATCTGTAGGTTAATCTTTAATCGCATAAAATTCTGTTTTTAAATTCTTTGGGGGAGGTTCTTTACTTAGCCCCCCCTTTTCCTTTTGTGCGTATTATTATATAGTCTTAAACATGACAGCACTTGTTTGGTTTAAAAAAGATTTACGTCTTAGTGATAATTCAGCCCTTTCTTATGCGGCCCGTAATCATAAAGATATTTTACCTGTTTATATTTATGATGAGAAATTAAACATTGGGGGCGCCCAAAAAGTATGGCTTCATCACAGTTTAAAAAAGCTTTCTGATGCATTAAAAGGCAGCCTTGTTCTTAAAAAAGGACCACCGGAAAAGGTGATTTTCCAACTTATTAAAGAACTTAATATCAAGGCCGTTTACTGGAATCGCGGCTACACCCCCTATGAAATGGAACGGGATGCCAAGATTAAAGAAGCCTTAAAAGAAAAGAATATTGAGGTAAAATCTTTTGATGGATACCTGCTGTTTGAACCCCACAAAATTAAAAATAAACAAGGGTCATTTTTTAAAGTCTTTACCCCTTTTTATAAATCTTGCTTGGAACATCCAGACCCCCGGGATCCAATAAACAAACCCAAAGAAATCAATTTTGCAAAAGCAAAAACCGAATCCCTTGATGACTGGAATTTAATTCCATCCAACCCAAACTGGTCAAAAAGTATTGTGGATGAATGGCAGCCAGGGGAAGACGGCGCCAAAAAACGGTTAACAAACTTTATAAATTCCCGAATTCATAAGTATGGGAAAGGACGTGATTTTCCAGCATCAGATTTAACATCTATGCTTTCCCCGCATCTACATTTTGGGGAAATATCCCCCTATCAAATTTGGCATAGTGCAAAAAATGCTGATGCGCCACAAACAGAGAAAAATAAATTCATAAGTGAAATTTGTTGGCGTGAATTTTCCTATCATCTTTTGTATCATTTTTCACAACTGTCTGAAAAAAATTGGAACCCTAAGTTCGATAAGTTCCCATGGGATAATGATAAAAAGTTATTAAAGAAATGGCAAAAGGGACAGACTGGATACCCTATTGTTGATGCAGGTATGCGGCAACTGTGGGCCACTGGATATATGCATAACCGCGTGCGCATGATTGTGGCCTCCTTTCTGACAAAAGATTTATTCGTGCACTGGAAATATGGGGCCGAATGGTTTTGGGATACGTTGGTTGACGCTGACCTGGCTAGTAATTCAGCCAGCTGGCAATGGGTTGCCGGATGTGGGGCAGATGCTTCCCCTTATTTCAGAGTCTTCAACCCAATGCTTCAAAGCAAGAAATTTGATACTGATGGGGATTATATTAAAAAGTGGTGCTCTGAACTTTCAAAACTTGATAGCAAATATATTCATGCCCCATGGGGGGCACCACAGGAAGCCTTGGAAAAAGCCAATATTAAAATTGGTAATACCTATCCAAAACCCATTGTTGAACACAGCAAGGCACGTGAAAAAGCCCTAAGAATTTATCAACAAATTAAATAGCCGGAGTATGTTTAGATAGCCGGGTGTGAACTGGACAGTTTGTAATTCCAATTTCTTTTAAAGATTTATCCCTACAAGCAAAAATCCAATCTATAAAATATTTTGCAAGTTCTGACTCTAGGAACTTGCGATCAACTTTTACAAACAGTTCAACACTTTCCCCTTCGATTTCTGGAAGAATTCTTTGAACATCAAACCCCCCAAGTTTAATTGTTTCTTCCGAAGATGATATAACCCCACCCCCAAGTTCTGACAAACGATCCATGGTTCGTGGGTCTGCTGAATAAACAACATTTAATTCCCGTGCCGATCTTGCAAGTGTTCTTAATGCCAGATCGTTTCCATACACGTTTTTTTTGGTGTCAGGATTCTGCAAACAATAAAGCGGTGACGCACAAGATCATCCACTTCAGTGATTTTTCCATGTTTTTCTATGTAGGAATTTGATGCCCACAATTTTTGCTTAAAACTGTAAAAAGGAAAATATTTATAAGATTCGGAATCATCTTCCCATTGGCCAATAAAAATACCGTTAATATCTTGTTGATCCAAGTAACGACTTTTGGGAAATAAACTTAAGCGGATATTTGGATTTTGATCCATAAATTTTGTGATATGCGTAATAAAGAAGGAATCAAATAAAGTTTGGGTGGTGATAAAAGAAACTTCCCCTTCATTATACTTACTGCCCCACAATATCGTTTTTGTGCGAACGCTTTCCCCAAGCCATGCAATTTTTTCCAGCTTAGGAATAACAGATTCACCATACTCAGTAACTGTGACTTCACCTGATCCTTGCTTCCTATTGAAAATCAAACTGCCTAGTTTCTTTTCCAAACGCCCTAAAATTGACATAAGGGTTGTTCTTGGTATATTAAGTTCTTGTGCTGCCAATGCCATGCTTTTAGTTTCTTTTACTACACAAACAACTTTGGCTTCATTTGTCCCGATTGAAAAGTCAATATCTGATGTCATTATACGAATTCTTCGTCTTTTTGTTGTTTCATTTTAGTTTGACATTATTTTCATAATTATGTAAAGATTTAAATATTAGGGAAGAAGAAAGCATTATATGTATTTTCTAACCTAAAAAAATAAGTATGCACACTAAGTACATACTTATGTAGAGTCTAAAAGCTAACATTAAATACTCTACACACCTCCCTGCAAATATGTAGAACACTTAAAAAGAGGGGGCCTAGTAACGTAGGCTCCTCTACTTTTTTATTATTACGCAATAAAAAGACTTTATTCAAGATTTTTTTGCATAGCTTGGTTGTAAAAAACGCAAATTTAATAAATTTAGATAATTTGTGTGTAAAGAAACCACATAATTGACGCAGAAATAAGCCCCGCGATAATATCATCAAATATAATTCCAAAAGAAGTTTTTGTTGCCGACCCTTTTATCTGATCAGCCCAGCTTATTGGCCAGGGTTTCCACATATCAAAAATACGAAACAAAACAAAACCCACAAAAAAACTTAAATATGTCTTTGGAACAAACCATAAAGTTACCCACATTCCCAGAAATTCATCAATAACAACCTCGCTTGGGTCTTCTGATGTTTTTTTATATTGAATTAGATAATATCTTGTTATTATCCAAGAAAAAATAAAAATCCCAAAAAATATAAAACTTTCGTAAGGAATATCTTTTAAAAACCAAAGAATTGGAAGGGATGCCAAAGTCCCCCATGTGCCTGGGGCTTTGGGCAAAAACCCTGAACCAAATAATGTTACATAAATACGACTGAACGACATAAATGTACTGTAAACCAAATTCACACCCATTGGAACCTTGAACCTTTTATAAAAATTGCTTATATTTTGTGCAGGTAAAATTTATTATGTTAAAAATTGGTTCATTAAATATACAAGATCCTGTATTCCTGGCCCCAATGTCAGGTGTATCTGACCTGCCCTTTAGACGCGTTGTAAAACAACATGGCGTTGGCATGGTTATCTCTGAAATGATTGCCAGCCAGGCAATGATACGCGAAACCCGGGATGCAATGCGCCGCGCCAAATTTGAAAAAGGCGATGCCCCGCATATTGTCCAACTTGCTGGGTGTGAACCTGAAGTCATGGCCGAAGCTGCAAGATTAAATCAAGATCTTGGCGCCGATGTTATTGATATTAATATGGGTTGCCCTGCCAAAAAAGTGGTTAATGGCTATGCTGGATCGGCCTTGATGCAAGATGAAGATAAAGCCGCCCGTATTATTGAAGCCACCGTTAATGCCGTTAATATCCCCGTCACATTGAAAATGCGGACAGGTTGGGATGATAACAGCCGCAATGCCGCCGTCATTGCAAAACAAGCAGAAGACATTGGAATTCAAATGATTACTGTTCACGGGCGTACCCGTTGTCAGTTTTATCGTGGAGATGCTGATTGGAAATTTATTCGAACAGTAAAAGAAAGTGTTAACATCCCCATTATTGCAAATGGGGACATCAAAACATTTGAAGATGTAACCCAAGCTTTGGAAGATTCAAAGGCAGATGGAATTATGATTGGACGCGGTACTTATGGTCGCCCCTGGTTTCCATCCCAAGTAATTGAATACTTAAACACAGGAAAAAAACTTGAAAACCCAGACTTAAAATCACAATATACTACCATTCTTCAACACCTACATTACATGGTTGAACATTATGGCGAACTTATTGGGATACGCATGGCACGCAAGCATTTAAGTTGGTACAGCAAAGGACTTTATAATTCTGCAGATTTTCGTGCCCAAATTAATGTTCAAGAAAAATTATCTGCCGTGGAAGAAATTTTAAAAAAGTTTTACTTACCAATTTTAGAAAACGTTGCATAAGATAAAGGGAGCCTTATGAGCAAAGAAAAAATGCCACCACTTAGCCAAATTATTGATGACTATCTTACAAGATGTTTCACAGAAAATCCGGATATAAAAACGATCAATAATTTATATGAAACTATTATTGCTGAAGTTGAAAAACCTTTAATATCACTTGTCTTAAAAGAAACAGGATATAATCAATCCAAGGCCGCAAAAACCCTTGGCATTAATCGTAATACACTTCGTAAAAAAATCCAGGATTTAAAATTGGATGTTAAATATAAAAACTCTAATTAATAAAATATACAGCTTGTTTAACCTTCCGACTTTTCGACGTCGGGTTTCTTACTTCCTTGTCTTTAGTGCAATCCTTCTTGCCGCCCTAACTTTCACAAACGTAGGAAGAATAAATAATTTTGAACTGGGATCACGTTATCTTCTTGTAATACTATCCTTAGATGTCATTGTTTTTTTATTGCTGTGCATACTAATTGCCAGAAAAATTATTGCCACTTGGGTACAACGCAAAGGCAGTATTACTGCATCCCGATTGCATGTAAGGTTCACTGTTTTCTTTTCTTCAATTGTTGCAATTCCATCAATTATAATGACAATTCTAACCGTTCTTTTTGTCCATTATGGATTACAGGACTGGTTCAGTGAACGTGTGAAAACAGCCTTAAATGAAGCTGTCTTAGTTTCGAATTCTTACCTTGAAGAACACCAAACTTTGGTTGGCCGCGATGCCATTTTAATGGGCCAAGATTTAAGGGAAAACCTACCAAGATTAATTAATAACAGGGAAGAGTTTGATAAGTTTTTAACCCTTGTTACAAATTTAAGATCTTTATCAGAAGCCATTGTTTTTGACGAAGAACATAATGTGATTGCAAAAACACACCTTACCTTTGCCCTTGAATTTGAACCTGTTCCTTCTTCTGCTGTTGAACGTGCAAATAGGGGTGAGCCCGCAATTTTAAGCAGTGAATATCATGACCGTGTTCGTGCCCTTATTCAAATCACAGAAAAACCAAACTTGTATTTATTTGTGGGACGTCCGGTTGATCCCGATGTTCTGCAGCATCAAAAAAAATCACAAGATGTTGCCAGTGAATATATTAATTTGGAAAACAAGCGCCTTGGTTTTGAAGCCATTGTTATTCTTTTGTTTGCATTGGTTGCCTTCATGTTACTGTTGGGTGCAATCTGGATTGGTCTTATTTTATCCGATCAAATAAGTCGGCCGATTATTTCTTTGATTGAGGCAGCTGAAAAAATTCGTAAAGGAAAATTGGATGTCTTTGTTAAAGAAGAAGAAAGAAAAGATGAACTTGGCTTGCTTACAAAAACTTTTAATCGAATGGTTCGCGATTTAAAAAATAACCAGCAAGCCTTAATAGATGTTAATCAAAAATTGGATGATCGTCGCAGATTTATCGAAGCCACAATGGCGGGTGTTTCTGCAGGTGTTTTAGGATTGGACAAAACCAGAAAGTTGAACTTTTATAATAATAAAGCAGATGAACTTTTACATGGAAATCTGCACGGAAAATATCAAAAAAATATTACAAAAATCATTCCTAATTTGAATGAGATGTTAGATTTGGCCCAATGCACACCAAGAAAAGTTATAGAAGATGAAATCAGTATTTCACATCCAAAACATTCTATATCAACTTTTAGTATCCATGTGATTGCAGATGAACAACCTGATGGAGATTTAAGTTATGTTGTTACACTTGATGATATTACTGATCTTATATCCGCACAAAAACAAGCGGCCTGGTCAGATGTTGCACGTCGTGTGGCCCATGAAGTAAAAAACCCATTAACACCAATTCAACTGGCAGCAGAAAGATTAAAAAGAAAATACGGTCCCCAAATTAAAGATTCACCCGAAGTGTTTAATGACTGTATTGATAATATTTCCAGACAAGTTGAATACCTTAAAAATTTAATTTCAGAATTTTCATCTTTTGCACGTTTACCAAATCCAACCCTTAAAAAGCAGAATATAGTGGACCTATATAAACAAGCTGTGATGTTACAAAAAACAGGATTTAGTGATATTGAATTTAATATTTTAAATTCTCATGACTCAATAGATATTGACTGTGATGAAAAACTTTTATTCCAGGCTTTTACAAACTTAATCAAAAATGCCATTGAATCCATTCAATCAAATATTGAAAAAAAGAAAATTAAAAAAGGAAAACTGAATATTGAATTAACAAAAGGCAAAGAAACGGTCACAATAAAGTTAATTGATAATGGTCTAGGGTTTGAATTTTCTGCTTCAAAAAACTTTTTTGACCCTTACGTCAGCAATAAAACTTCTGGTACGGGATTGGGGCTTTCTATTGTTAAAAAGATTATTGAAGACCATAAGGGCCAAATTACACTTTCAAATAATAAAAACACTCCTGGCGCCTGTATAAAAATCGTTTTCCCCCTTTCCAAATAACATTTTGTGGTGTAGGATGAACACACAATTGTTGCAGAATTATTACACATGAAACATGACATACTTATAGTAGACGACCAAAAAGATATTCGAAATCTTTTATCAAGCATCCTTCAAGATGAAGGGTACCACACGCGTGAGGCTGAAAACAGCCATCAGGCCCTTGAGGCAATTAAGACCAATAGACCCCATCTTGTTATTATGGACATTTGGTTAAACGACAGCCGATTTGATGGTATTGAAATTCTTGATATCATAAAGCAAGAACATCCAAACCTGCCTGTTATAATGATAAGTGGACACGGCAATATTGAAACGGCCGTAAATACCTTGAAAAAAGGGGCTTATGATTTTATCGAAAAACCTTTTCAAACAGACCGTTTATTAAGTATTGTCGCCCGCGCAATTGAATTATTCCAGATGTCAGAGGAACTTTTGGAACTTCGATTAAAAAATGAAGTTGTTACAGAATTACATGGCAATTCATCAAAAGTTGTTTCTTTAAAACAAAACATTGAAAAGATTTCAAAAACAAACAGTCGCGTTATGATTCAAGGAGAATCTGGATCAGGGAAAGAAGTTGCCGCCCGTTTAATCCACCACTTATCTGATCGCCAGAAAGAACCTTTTGTGGTTTTTAATTGTGCTGGCATTGAAACAAGCAATTTTGAAGAAGAATTATTTGGGTCTGAAAAAAAAGCAGGCACCCCTGAAGTACTGATTAAAATGGGTGTTTTGGAAAAAGCCACTGCCGGAACTTTGTATTTAGATTGTATCGCCGATATTCCGTATGAAGTTCAAGGAAAACTTGTACGCATATTACAAGAAAACAAGTTTTTCCGTGTCGGGGGTAGCAAGCAAATAAAGTCTGATGTGCGCATCATTTCTTCCACGAACTTAGACCTAAATTCTTTAATAAAAGAAGGCAAGTTCAGGGAAGATTTATACTATCGTTTAAACGTTGTTCCTGTTTCAATCCCTTCATTATCCCAAAGACGTGAAGACATTGAACCTTTAACAAATCATTTCTTAAATCAAGTATCCGAACAGCATAGTTTTACTAAAAAAACCATGGCAGATGAAACCATTCATGCCCTAGAAGGGTATAGTTGGCCAGGAAATGTCAGACAGTTAAAAAATGTTATTGAATGGGTTTTGATAATGAATCCAAATGCCTCTGTCATAACACCTGAAATGTTGCCTGTTGAAATCACCAAAGCACAAGCCACGATCATACCTGATCCCAGTAAAAACTTTGTTAACCTTCCATTACGTGAAGCCCGCGAAGAATTTGAAAAGAAATATTTAAGTTTTCATATTGATCGCTTTAATGGTAATATTACAAAGACAGCAAATGCTGTTGGCATGGAAAGAACCGCCCTGCACCGCAAAATAAAAACATTGAATTTAAGCGGTATAGAAAACGAAAAAATTGAAAATTAGCATAAATATATGAAAGCAATTATATATGGGGCAGGACAGATTGGTTATAATATAGCCGCCTATCTATCTGCAGAAGAAAACGATATCGTTGTTATTGACGAATCTGCGGAACTTGTCAATAAAGTCAACGAAAATCTTGATGTCCAAGCCGTTCAAGGGTTTGGATCGTACCCTGACTTATTAGAAAAAGTTGGCGCCAACAAAGCAGACCTGATGATTGCTGTCACACCTTGTGATGAATATAATATTATTGCCTGTCAGGTGGCTTATTCCATTTTCAAAATACCCACCAAAATTGCGCATATCCGTGGGGCACATTATTTAAACCCAGCATGGCAACATATATATAACCCTGACAATATTCCTGTTGATTATATTATTTCCCCAGAAAAAGAAGTTGCAAAAAACCTTGTTACAAATCTAGAAGTTCCAGGCGCCATTGAAGTTGTAAATTTAGAAACAGATCTTTGTACAGTTGTAGGTTTATACTGCAGAGAATCTTGCCCCATTGTTAATACCCCTTTAAAGCAAGTTGGGGAATTATTTCCAAATCTAAATTTCAGGGTTTTATGTATTGTCCGCGAAGGTGTGCCTTTAATTCCTGGACCAGACGATCAAATGTTTAAAGGCGATGAAGTATACGTTGCCATTGAACAAGAAAAGTTACCAAGATTAACCACTTTGTTTGGTTTGCAAACAGCCCCCCTTGAAAAAGCAATTATCGTTGGTGCCGGGAATGTGGGAATGGCACTTGCAAATGAATTGCTTTCTAAAATGCCTGACCTTGATTTGAAAATTTTAGAACAAGATGAACAGAAAGCCCAAACAGCGGCCCAAATGATTGAAGATGCCGTTGTCATTCATGGGGATGCCTTGGATGCAAACCGGTTAAAAGAGGCAAATGTCACAACGACTGACATGGTTCTATCTGTCATGAATAATGATGAATCAAATGTTCTTTGTTCTTTATTAAGTAAAAACTTAGGGGCAAAGTATGTAATGTCGCTTGTGAATAACGCCACATATCCCAAATTTTTATTATCTTTGGGCGTTGATTCTGTATTGAATCCTGGCGCTGTGACAATGTCACATATTTTAAAACATGTTCGACGAAGTGACATTCGTTCCTTGCACGTAATGCAAGGTGACTTTGGGGAAATTTTTGAATGCGATATTGAGGCAGATTCAAAGTTAATTGGTGAAAAATTCAGATGCCTGAATGTTTCAGAAAAATCAATTGTTGGGGGCGTTGTCCGATCTGAAGAATTTATTATCCCAAGTTCACAAGACTTTATCGAAGAAAAAGATCATATTATTTTGTTGGTAAAGCGGGACTTTATTCCAGAAATTGAAAAACTATTTAGGAAATAAATAATGTCTAAAATTACTTACGTAGATGGTATTTTTGTACCCCACAACCATGCAATGGTTCGCATGGAAGATCGGGGTTATCAATTTGGCGATGGGGTTTACGAAGTTATCTATTTTAAAAAATCTCACCTGGTGGATATGATCCCCCACATTGAGCGACTTTATCAATCACTGGAATCTATCAAAATAAATTTGGATATTTCCATTCAAAGCATGACTCTTAAAATCAAAGAATTAATTCGTCATAACAAATATTCAGAAGGGTTTGTATATATACAAGTCACACGCGGTGTCGCCCCACGCGACCATGTATACAAAGAAGGGTTAAAGCCTGTCTTAACAATGTGCGTGATGAAATTTACATATAGCCATCATGATGGTGTTGAAGTATTCACAGAGCCTGACATCAGATGGCAGCGCAATGATATCAAAAGCATTTCTTTACTTGGAAATGTTCTTGCAAAAAATTCAGCCGCAAAGCAAAAAGGATTTGAAGCTTGGCTTATTGATGAACAGGGATACATAACCGAAGCCTCGGCCGCAAATTCCTGGATTGTCAATCAACAAGGCACTATCATCACAACCCCCTGCAGCGAACGTATTTTAAAAGGGATCACCCGACAACGTCTTCTTAAAATTATGGATGATAATGGTATTAAATATGAAGAACGTAAATTCACAGAAACTGAAGCTTTTGAAGCCTCCGAAGCTTTCTTAACAAGTTCCACCAAAGCTGTTGTTCCTGTCATTAAAATAAATGGGAAAAAAGTTGGTAAAGGAAACGTTGGCCCAGTCGTCAAAAAATTACAAGATTTGTATTTAAATTTTGTCGACAGCAAACTAAATTAAAGTAAGAAAAGATGAAATTTTTTAACTATTGTAGGGTTCCTATGAAACTTATATTTTTTACACTAATTTTAATTAACATATCACATACTGCTTTTGCCGCAGCTGCGGCTACTTCTTTGGCACCAGACTTGGAAGGTGTTGTTACGACAATGACAGAGCTTGAAGAAAGTTTTGGCGGAAGGGAAGCTGGAAAAAAAATTGATAAGCCTCTTTCTGCAGTTTATATGAGTACTGTAAGCGAAATTCCCGAAGATCCTGAAGAAGGAGTTGAGTACGAAACAGATGCAGATGGAATAAAGTATAAAATCAGAAGAAAAGAAATTATTCGATCTTATTACCTTCTTCCAGAATTTTTTGAGAGAGTTCAAACAGCCTACCCTTTTATTCAATATGATCCTGATGCATTTTCAAACCCAGAGGGAATTAGTTCCATGAGTCATAAAGGATTCATTCCGCAAGGAAAAGGTATGCTTGTTGATAGTTCTGCAGATTACAGCTTATGCACAAATTTTCTTGGAAACTGTGTGGCTATAGCTGCATATAATCCTGAGACTGGTCAACGGTTTTTAGCACACGCCCAGTTCCCTGTTTCAACTGAAGTTCTTGAAAATCTTCTAGAGATACTGAGAACACTGTCAAAGGATGATTCTTCTAGCTTAAAGATGCATACAAGAACTTCTATTCTTACCCCCGGCAATATTTCCTATGTTGAATTTTTAATAAGCCATGGATATGATGTCAAGTTATCTGCGGCAAAAAGATTAATGATAAAATATGGTTTAGAACAAATTATTGGCCACGAATCTTTTATACCTGAAAGTGGAATGGATCAGCATCGTGCTTTGGCCCTTCGCCCAGATGGGGAAGTTATTGAAATGGTTCATGCAGACACAGAACCTTTATTTCCACATATCTGTACAACAGGATGTGACAAACGTCCTGAAGATGTCAGTGAAGAAAATTGGGCTCTATATCTTGATGCACACAAGCCTCTGAGCTCATCAGGCAGAATAATCCGCCCAGGTGTTGCCGAATATTCTTTCACAGAAACACTAAATTAAATATCTAGATCATCCACAAATTTGGCATTTTCTTGAATGAACTTGAAACGATATTCTGGTTTTTTCCCCATTAACTCGTTCACAAATTTTTCCAAAGTTTCATCCACCATGTTTTGGGCATCATTCAAAGAAACCTGCGCCAAAATTCGTGTATCTTTATTCATTGTGGTTTCCTTAAGTTGGGGAGCATTCATTTCACCCAAACCTTTAAATCGGCTGATATCATATTTTGATCCCGCCTTAAATTCTTTTTTCACAACGGCATCTTTTTCTGCATCCGAATTGACATAGAAAGCTTTCCCGGACTGGGATACCTTGTACAAAGGGGGAAGCGCCAAATATAAATGACCATTTTCAATTAACTGACGCATTTCAAAAAAGAAGAAAGTCATCAACAAAGACGCAATGTGTGCCCCGTCGACATCCGCATCTGTCATGATAATAATACGATCATAACGCAATTTGGATTCATCATACTTATCCCGGCGGCCGCACCCTAAGGCTTGTTCAAGATTATTTAATTCTTGATTGGCTTGCAGTTTATCAAAAGACGCACTGGCAACATTCAAAACTTTTCCGCGCAATGGCATCACAGCTTGGGTTGCACGATCACGTGCTTGCTTGGCTGTCCCACCGGCAGAATCCCCTTCCACAAAAAATATTTCTGTACCTTCAGAAGATTTTTGACTACAGTCCGCCAGCTTGCCAGGTAACCGTAGACGTTGCGTTGCTGACTTACGATTGGCTTCACGTGATTGTTTTAAACGTTGACGTTCTTCGGCTGCATCAATAATTGTATCCAACAAGGATGTCCCAATATTGGGGTTTCTGCTTAACCAATGATCAAAGTGATCCTTAATGGCATTTTCCACCACACGCGTAACATACGTATTTGATAATTTTTCCTTGGTTTGCCCTTGGAATTGTGGGTCTGTAATAAATATTGAAAGAACAGCTGTCGCCCCCTTCAGAACATCATCTGCTGTGATTTTACTGACTTTTTTATTTTTAGAAAGTTCTCCAAAATCTTTCAGGCCTTTAACAATTGCTTGTTTAAATCCACTTTCATGTGTCCCCCCTTGACTGGTTGGAACTGTGTTACAGTAAGATCGAATAAATTCTTCATAACCCGGTTGCCAGCAAATTGCCCATTCAATTTTGGCCTGGTGTTCTTTTACTTCGACAGTGCCATGAAAAGGTTCTGGTGTAATTGATTTTTCCAGATTCACCGTTTGTTCTAAAAAGTCCAACAACCCATTTGGAAAATGAAATTCATCTTCTGTTGGAACTTTTTCTTTTTTCTGACTTTCAGCGCATTTCCAGGTTATTTTCACCCCACGATACAAATAAGCTTTTGATCGTGCCATCTGATGAAGAACACGTACATTAAACTTTGCATCGCCAAAAATTTCTGGATCTGGATGAAAATTGATGCTGGACCCTGTTCCCTTTTCTGTTTTGACTTCAGTCAACTTTGTTAAAGGGGCCCCTTTACTGTATTTTTGCTGCCAAACTTTTCCATCCCGTTTAACGTTGACCTCTAAATGATCTGATAACGCATTAACAACTGAAATACCAACACCATGCAACCCACCTGATGTTTGGTAAGATTTATTTGAAAACTTACCCCCAGAGTGTAATGTCGTTAGAATAACTTCCAAAGCTGACTTATCTTTATATTTTGGATGGGCGTCAACAGGAATACCACGGCCATTATCTGTAATGGTAATTGATCCATCTTCATTGATAATCACTGAAATTGAATCTGCATGTCCAGCGACAGCTTCATCCATAGAGTTATCTAAAACTTCTGCCACCATATGATGTAAGGCACGGTCATCCGTCCCCCCGATATACATTCCTGGACGCAAACGAACGGGTTCAAGTCCCTCTAAGACCTCAATATCTTTTGCGGAATATGAATTTTTATTTTGGGTGTTGGTTTTTTTTTCAAATAAATTATTGTCCATAGCTGCATTATGCGAAATTCTTTTATGACAAGCAAGCCTATTTATTCTTGAATACTTTATTGGATTATACCATGATGATATAAAGTGGATATTATGAACAATTTTTATTTTAAACATCTATCAATTTTATTAATTCTTGGGGTATTTATTGCTTGTTGTTTTTTCTTTGTGGGAAAATTTCAACACTATATTAATCCCAAATCGAAAGAAGGGGCTTTAAGGCATTCTTCTAGGGGGTATTCTGACGGATCCCTTCGTCACACCATTGAAAAAAAATTAATTATTTTGCCCATCAAAGGGAATGAATTAGACCCAAAAAACCTGCGCACCATTTTGCACCAACTTATGGATGATCATTTTCATGCAAGGGGCAATAATTTACCTATTAATCAAGAGTCTATTGAATGGATGGCCCGACTGCCAAGTGACCATGCTATGTCTATGTTGCAAATTTTAAGCCATACATCCCCTGTAGACTGGCAAGAGCAAGTTGTTTCACTAAGAAACCTTCCCAAATATGAACAACAACGTGCCTTAAAAATTAATCGCTACAACAGCAATGTTTATGACTGTTCTGACCCAACAGAGTGTCGGGGTTAGAAGATGATCACGGAACAAAACTTTCACTTATTAATTGTTGATGATGATGAGCGGCTTCGCGAACTTTTATCGAAGTATTTGTCAGAAAATGGGTTTGAAGTTACCTTGGCGGATAGTGCTTTTTCTGCACGAAAAATAATGGGGACATTCCAATTTGACCTTATTATTTTAGACGTCATGATGCCTGGAGAAACAGGTATGGAAATGACAAAAAGCTTAAAATCTGAAAATTTTGAAACCCCTATCTTGATGTTAACAGCAATGGGTGATGTTGATAATCGTATTATGGGCCTTGAATTGGGGGCAGACGAATATCTTGCAAAACCTTTTGAACCCAAAGAGTTGTTGTTAAGAATCAATGCCATTCTTCGAAGGATTAATAGCAAGAAAAATTCCCATGAAAGTGAAATCCAAATTGGCATGTTTCACTTTAACCCATCAAAAAAAGCGTTAAGAAAAGGAAGCGAATCCATTTCTTTAACAACCACTGAATCCAATATGTTAAAAGTTCTGGTTGATCATATTGGGCAAGAAATTTCAAGGGAACACCTTATGGAATTAATTGGCGTTCAAACAACCACAAGAACAATTGATGTTCAAATCACCCGACTAAGGAAAAAATTGGAGCAAGATCCAAAAAAACCAAAGTTTCTTCAAACGATCCGTAATAAGGGTTATGTTTTATGGGCAAGCTAATGAAAAAATTCAAATTAAAAAGCTTTATCCCAAAATCTTTATTAAAAAGAACTGTTATTATTATTGTCACACCCCTGATTTTGGTGCAAGCAATTTCATTTTTTATTTTTTGGGATCGTTATGTGGATTCTGTGACAAGAACAAATGCTGATAATATATCAAATTCCATTCATTTGATTTTAAAACTTCGCAGGGACCATAATTCCATCCTTCCCATTGTTCAAAAACGTCTAAGTATAGATAGTTATTTTTATGCTGAGAAAAACATTAAAGATTTTAACTACAGCAGTACCGATTCGTGGGGAAATGAATATTTATTTAATGCTTTGAAAAGAAGACTTTCCCAAGAATTTATTATTGATTCCGATGATCAGTTTTTTAAAATTTACATTGCTGTTAAAAAAGGAACCTTAAAATTTAATGTTAATCGGAAACGGCTTATCAGCAGAACCGCCCCCCTTGTTTTTATATGGGGCATTGGGGCTTCGATCATCTTTCTTATCATTGCAATTTTATTCATGAAAAACCAAGTGCGTCCCATCCGTAATTTGGCAGTGGCTGCAGAACAATTCGGTAAGGGTGATGATTTTATTGATTTCAAAGAATCTGGGGCAACCGAAGTCAGACAGGCTGGGCTTGCTTTTAACAAGATGCGTGAACGTATTCGCAAACAAATACAACAACGTACAGAAATGCTTGCAGCAATATCACATGATCTTAGAACCCCCCTTACGCGTATGAAGTTAGAAATAGAAATGATGGAAAATAATAAGGAAGCAGAGTTACTAAAAAAAGAAGTGACTGAGATGCAAAATATGATTAATGAATACTTAGAATTTGTTAAGGGCGATACACTTGAATTTGCAGAAGATACAAATGTAACTGAACTGTTAAAAGAAGTTTGCGATCAATTTTCAAAACAAGGGCTGAAAATTAAAACAAACCTTAAAAAAAATATCCATGTAAAATTAAAACCGGGGTCCATCAAACGTGTATTCAATAATGTCATTGAAAATGCAAGAAGGTATGCATCAAAAGCTGAAGTTAGTTTGGATTATGATGACTCTTTTATCATAATTTCTATTGAAGATAATGGTCCGGGTGTCTTAGAAGATCAATATCAAGAAATATTAAAACCGTTTGTGCGCTTGGATACATCAAGAAGTTTGAAAACCGGAGGTGTTGGCCTGGGTCTAAGTATTGTTGCAGACATCGTTATCAACCATGGAGGGACTTTAAATTTTGACAAGTCACACTTGGGGGGATTAAAAGTTATAATTCAGCTGCCAAAATAAATAAAAATTATTCTGGTCTTAATTTTGTAAAACTGTCTTTCCCAAGCCGTACATTTTTCAAGAAGGCTGTAAGCTGGTCATCTTTTGACTTTTCTTGGAATGCTTTAAACTTATCTTCGGGCAAAGATTTAACTACTTTATCCAACATTTTTTGTACGTTTATTGTATCAAAAGGTGTTCCACGATAAATAAATGCTTTTTTAAGATTATCCATACCCAGTGATACAATAACATTCATAAAATAATCATACATAAATTCTGTTGATTTCAAAGCCCCCTCACGGAATGATCCGCATCTGTTAAAACACATGCCTGCACTTGTTTTTTTAGCAATACTATTTTTAATAAGCATTATTGAAAAATAGGGCATTCCAGATACAGGATCTGTTTCCAGTAGGTGCATTGTTGCAAAATTTCTTTTTGTATTTTTTAGTCTATCTTTAAGATATTCGTATTTTTTTTGATAGGCCCCTGACATATCTTTTTTCTGTTGTAAAACTTCTTCAATGCCCTCAATAATCTTTTGTGCTGCTTGTTCACCGCCCCAACAGCGTGTACGGCATTCAATCATAGATCCATCATCATCTGCAACTGAAGATTTTGAATTAACCATAAATAGTGTTACTAACACCAAACTTAGTTTTAATAGATTTATTTTCATTTCCCCCCCGGAACTTTTAACTTAATATTAAGTATACCAAGAAAAAAGATTTTATCACTTATTTTCTTCTTGGTCTTTACGTTCTATCTGAACCCCCACTGGCGTTGTGGATGGTACGTTGACAAAGTCTTGTTTATCGCTTTCTTCATCTGGACGTATTTTACTTCGCATTTGAAAGAAAAAGGCCAGTGTTCCTGTAAGCAATATAAAGAAAACAAACATACCACGGGGGCCCATAAAGCTCATAAACCAAGATGAAATCAAAGGCCCAACTGATGACCCGATGGAATATGCAAACAATAGCCCCTGTGTTGCTGCCAAAATTGCTTTGCCATCAATATTATCACATGCATGATTAATGCTGATGGGATATAGAGTAAAACAAAAACCACCAAGGAAAAATGACATAGCCATGGTTGTCGTTAAAAAATTGGAATCTATGAAAGAAATAATCAAACTACAAATACTGGATAATACAGCCATGACAATCATTACACGGCGACGGTCAAATGAATCTGAAAATTTCCCAACAGGATATTGCATTACACCTGCCCCAAAAACTGTGGCAAACATAATCAAAGCCACTTGATGGGCATCAAATTTTATAGCCCTTAAAAAATAAGGATGAAGCCCATAGATACTTCCTGTAATCATTCCGGCACTGAAGCATCCTAAGACACCTGTAGGGCTTATTTTGTAAAGCGCAGTAATGCCTAAGGCATCAGGTTCTTCTAACTTTGGATCTTTTGCCCGTGTCATGCAAAGGGGAATTACAGATAAACTGGCCAAAATTGCAGCCGTTGTAAAATGTAGGATAGAGTCAACTGAAAACAGGTCCAGCAACAAACTTCCTGCTGACTGGCACCCATATAAGGCAATCATGTAAATTGATAAGATACGGCCGCGGTTTGACTTATCCCCACTACCAATTAGCCAACTTTCGATTATTAAAAAAAGACCTGAGGTACAAAAGCCCGCAATAAAACGCATCAAAAGCCAAACAGGTGCATTAAAAACAAAGCCCAATGCCAAAGTTGAGGCTGCTATGCCAGATGCAAAAACTGCGTAAGCCCGAATATGTCCAACACGTGTAATAAAAGGATCAATACGAAACGCACCCAAGATTTGGCCCAAGGCATAAACTGCCCACATCAAAGCAACCAATGTTGCTGTTGTGCCTTGTTGACCAAGGCGAACGGGAATCAAAACATTCATTAACCCGTTCCCCAGCATAATGATGCTGAGACTTATTAGCGGAGAAACAAATTTTGCGATAAAACTGACCATTTATGACCTAACTCTCTATATCCAGAGTAACAAAAAAGTTATCAGTAATCACCCCCCAGTTTATATAATAAATATAAAGCATGATGAAATAACTGCTTACTTGTCAGTTATCATTTCCATTTAAGAAAGTAAATAGGGAAAGTTTATTTTAATATGTGCCCAAGAAGTTTTTTCAAAGTCTGGTGCAAATTTTTACGTTCCACCACCATATCAACCATTCCATGGTCAAGAAGGTATTCCGAAGTTTGAAAACCGTCTGGTAATTTTTCACGAATTGTTTCTTCGATAACACGTTTTCCTGCAAAGCCAATGGTTGCCTTTGGTTCAGCAATTGCGATATCTCCTAACATCGCAAAAGAGGCAGAAACCCCGCCAGTTGTAGGATCAGTTAATAAAACAATATAAGGCAGCTTTGCCTCGCGAATCATTTGCACTGCAATTGTTGTACGTGGCATCTGCATCAACGAAAGAATTGCTTCTTGCATACGCGCGCCCCCTGAAGCCGGAATGGTAATGAAGGCAGATTTTGTTCGAACAGCCTCTTCCGCACCTTTGATGATACCTTCACCTACTGCCATCCCCATGGATCCACCCATAAATCCAAAATCAAATGCGCTTATAACAACTTTCTTTCCACCAATTGTGCCTACAGCCACAGTAATGGCATCATCGCGTTTTGTTTTATCACGATAGGTTTTCAATCGATCTGCATATTTTTTGGTGTCTTTAAATTTCAAAGGATCTTGAACAACTTTGCCCAACGAAATTTCTTTATAGGTGCCCCCATCAAATAACAACTCTAAACGTTTTTTTACAGGGATTCTTAGGTGGTGGTTACAGTATTGACAGACATTTAAATTTTCAACAAGTTCACGATGAAAAAGCATTTGTTCACATCCAGGGCATTTGTGCCACAGATTTTCAGGAACATCTTTTTTTTCTTTACCCATCAGCTCTTTCAGCCTTGGGCGAACATAATCTGTTAACCAGTTCATACATCACCTAATTATTCAATTTTATCTTCTATTTAGTATCAGAAAACACGGTCAGTGGCAAGGTCGATAACAAACCTTAGCAATCAGCCTTCTTAAAATAATAGTCATTTATATAAAACTAGGATAAGCTTATTTAAAAATTAATAGGGAATTCATTATGTCAATTTTATCCAATCTTCCTACAATTAACTGGGTCATTATTATTTCCATCCTTTTTTTCGGCGGAATATTTTTTCAAAAAAGGGTTTTAAATTCCTCTGGATGGCGTGCGGTGGGCACTCCGTTAGCCTCTATTATAGGAAGTGGGTTTTTAATAGTGGCCCCCCTTTTGTGGATGCTGGTTGGAAAATTTTCCATATGGGTCTTGCTGATCATCACAGGCGTTGGATATCTTATGGGAAATATTATGCGATATAATATTAAATACGCAGAACCCCTTTCAAATAAAAATGACAAAACTATGAATCACTTTAATGCCTTAAGTGAAACAGCCTTGGCTTGTTCTTATTTCATTTCTATTACATTTTATATTCAGTTGCTAAGTTCTTTCCTTTTAAAAATGGGACATATTACAGATACAACCTATGTCAACTTATTAAGCTCTATCATTATATTAACGACAGGATTATACGGAAAATTTAAAGGATTTCGCTTTTTAGAAACAGCAGAAATTTATTCTGTAAATTTAAAAATGACAACCAATGTCGCCTTCTTAATTGCCTTATTGTATTATGATTCCAATCATGGATTTGGGGCAGCCCATAATAATGAAAACGTTTCGTTTTCAGTGGATACCTTGCGGCGAATTGGCGGCATGCTTTTAATTGTGCAGGGGTTTGAAATTTCCAGATATCTTGGGCATAAATACAGCGCTGATTTGCGCATCAAGACAATGCGGTATGCCCAAATTATTTCCACCTTAATTTATGTTTGTTTTGTTTTTTTGGTGGAAAGTCTTATGACCGATTTCAAAGGCATAACAACAACCCTTGTTATTGACTTAAGTCGCCAAGTGGCGTTTATTCTGCCATTTGCTGTTATTATTGGGGCTATCTCTAGCCAATATAGCTCAGCCATTGCAGATATGATTGGGTGTGGCGGAACGATTAACGAGGTAATACAAGACAGGGTAAAGTTGAAAACGATTTATCTGTTTATCGCCATTGGATGTGTCATTTTATTATGGACAGTTGATATTTTTCAACTGATCACTTTGGCATCTAGGTCATTTGCCTTTTATTATTTCTTACAGTGCCTCATTGCTTTTTATGTTGCAAAAACCATTTCCCATAAAAATGATTTCCTAAAACATATTAATATTTTTATTGTGGCGATTCTTATGCTGGCGATAACCTTCTTCAGCCTTCCTATGGAAGGCTGAAGAATTAATCTGTTTATATTTTATTGGAGCCTAACAACTGATCCCAAGTTGGTAAATCTTTACCACTTTGGGCGCAATCCAATTTGTACTTCAAGACAAATTTATCATAATCATCTTGATCAAAAATTTGCACCTTACCGTTTTCAATGCGGGCAACTTCTTTAGAACCGGATTCTAAATTATCTGCCCAATAAAGACGAATTTTATCAGCATTTTTGAAATAAACTGGGAAGCGTTCAGGGAACATTTTACCTTTGTTAATGACATCTTCAGGTGTCGATTGATAGTTTGCCTGAGTTTTTGATCGATGCTCAACCGCACCTAAACGCAACTTGTCTTGGGCAGAACACAAAACAAGTTCAATACGATACCCATTTTCTTTCAATGTTTTATATAAATTTTCAACAGCAGGGGATGTTGATGTTGTCCCATGCGCAATATTATAATTTTTGGCAAAGGCCTTGTTAATAATGGTTGAAGCAATATAATTTGATGCCCAACGCCAGCGATTGTAAGCCGCCTTTTGCGCAATGGCAAAACTTTCCACCTGACTTATTGCATGAAAGGATAAAGATTCGCTGATGTACGTGTTAATCATCAACTTCAACGCACGGGGATCCGGATCTGCATAAACAAAATTATTGTAGTCAGCCTCTGTTGTTAAAATAGTTTCCAGTGTGGTTGATTTTAAAGCCCCTGGGGCCCCAGCTGTTGCAATATATACTGGTTTCTTAACAGGTTTTTTATCGCGGAAAGATAGCGTTTCAACATTTTTCAGATCTTCATTGATAAGCTTTATTTCATCGTCACTATAGTTTTTTAAATGTTCTGAAATAACAGTTTCTGGAATCAATACTTTATTTGAAGTGTCTTCACAGGCTGCCAAAAATATAAAAACAATTAATGTATTTAATATTTTCATTTTATTCTCCATTTATTTTTCAGTGGCGTAAGGGTTATCGCCTTTACGCATATAGATACGAATGGGAATTCCATCCATATCAAAATCATCCCGCAAGTTATTTGTTAGATACCTAACATAACTATCTGGTACATCCGTTGGCTTACTGATGAAAATAACAAACGTTGGGGGACGTGATTTAATTTGGGTAATATACCGCATTTTGATACGACGCCCTGAAGATAAAGGGGGCGGATTTTTATCAATAGTATATTCCAACCACTTGTTTAATTTTCCAGTTGAAATACGGGTTTGCCAAGTTGTATAAACTTGGAAAACCACATCAAAAATTTTATGAAAATTACGGCCACTTAATGCCGAAACGTGAAGCACTTTAATATCCCTGACCTGCGATAATGTAAATTTTAATTGATTGCGAACATCTTTCAAAAGCTTTTCAATATCATCAACTAAATCAATTTTATTCAACACAAGAATCAAAGCACGCCCTTCGTCAACAACACGGCGGGCAATTGTTAAGTCTTGTTTTTCCAAGGGGCACGTGGCATCAACAACCAATAAAACAACTTCGGCATATTGAATGGATCGCATCGTTTCAGAAACAGATAAAGATTCAACTTTTTCGTGAACCCGACTACGACGTCTTAAGCCTGCAGTATCAACCAACCTTACTGGCTTTCCTTTATAATCAAAATCAACCGGAATGGCATCCCGGGTTGTTCCTGCAACCTCGCTTGTAACAAGTCGATCTTGGCCAATGGCTTGATTTATTAAAGTTGATTTTCCTGCATTGGGTCGCCCTACAATGGCAATCTGCAAGGGTTTGTTTTTTTCTTCTATTTCAGGAGGAGCCTCTGAAGCATGAGGTAACATAGCATTGTATAGATCTTCCATCCCCTGGCCATGTTCTGCCGAAATACAGATGGGATCACCTATACCTAATTTATAGGCTTCTGAGGCATATGCTTCTAAGTTTTTACCTTCAGATTTATTGATTAATAAGATAATGGGTTTACTTTGACGCCGCAGCCAATTGGCAATTTCTTTGTCTTCCGGCAGGATACCTGTTTTACCATCTACTATAAATAAAATTGCCTCAGCTTCTTTTGCTGCAAATTCTGTTTGATTGCGCATGTGTGTGTTTAGATTTTGATCATCTGAATCTGCACTTAAACCTGCTGTGTCAACAATATCAAGATCTAAGTCAAACAAAGAACCTTGCGCATAACGGCGGTCCCTTGTAACACCTGGCATATCTTCAACAATTGCCATTTTTCTGCCGGCAATACGATTGAATAAAGTAGATTTCCCCACATTTGGTCGGCCAACTAGGGCTATTTTTAAATAGGACATTTATTTTTCATTCAATTTTTTGCACATTACTTTAATTATTAGATCACACAGGCCAAGTCAATTGCATCTAGCACATTGCCAGGGTAACTTGATGCGTCTATTCAATGGCAATTAATTTACCATTATCCAAAAGTATATACATTATTTTATCCACTATGATTGGAGAAAGCAACGCAGATCCAGGCAAATCCATTTCTCGGATAATTTCCCCATTTTCTGGGTTTATGCTGATAAGGTTATTATCACTACTTGTAAGGAACAGTTTATTGTCTGCCAATACGGGCCCTGCCCATAAAATTGGCTTTTTCTTCTTCTCAGGATCCTCAAATCGATTAAGCTCAGTAACCCAAGCAATTTGGCCAGTTTCCCGGACAATACCAAGAACTACATTTTCATTTGTTATAAGGAAAATGAATTCAGAGTTTACGACAGGGGTATGTGTGCCCCCAAAATCTTTGGCCCAAATACGATTTCCTGTTCTATAGTCTAAGGCCACCGTGCGTCCATTTTGTGCTGTCGCAATCACAGTATTTTTATAAACCACAGGCCGGGCACGAATCTGGGAAAGCATAGAAACAGAACTCATACTCTTTTCAGTCGTTAATGCTTCAACCCAAAGAGGATGTCCATTCTCTGCTTTCAAAGCAAATAATTCCCCTGTAGAGTATGGGGCAAACACAACTTGGTCATAAACAGCTGGTGCGGCACCACCCACTAAACCTAGGGCTTCTGGTGTACCTTCGTGTTCCCAAACTTTTTCACCAGTCACAACATCAAAAGCAACAACGCGGTTGTTATTTGTTAGAACATAAACACGGTGACTGTCCACAGCCGGCGCAGAACGTGCCGGGTTTAGCATCGGCGTGCGCCAATAGATAAATCCTGTTTCAACATCCATTGCCAATGCTTCTGAATAAGGACTTGCAACATACAAGCGTTTACCATCAACAGCAACCCCTCCCCCTGGGCGGTAAGGTTTGCTTTCATTCCTATTTTTTGTATCTATTTTCCATTTTAATTTGCCTGTTTTGGCATCTCGGGCTTGGACAGATCCATCTGCATCAATTGTAAACACAACATTATTCTTAATAACTGGGCCACCAAGTAGAAATGCTTGAGAGCTTGATCCACTTCCAATGCTTTCGGTCCATATAGTTTGGCTAAGATCTCCCGCCTCGGCATTTGGCATGCTGTGGGCACCATTACCCCCCATCTGAGGCCAATCTTCAATATCATAGGGTTCGTCCAATTCAATATTAAAATTTTCTGCATCTGAATCCGGTACAATTGTTGTTTCCATTTCAAGAAAAGCTTCGCGATCGCCTTCAAGACGTTCTTTGTTTTTTCCACACTGGGTCAGTGTGATAAGAACTAAACAACAAACAAAATATTTAATAAAAAGATTCATAGTTTTACTGGTTTCCTTTGATTGATTTGATTAAAGCTTTTGCCCTAAATTTTGCATACTTAGAAGCCTCTTTAAGATATTCTATTTTTTCAAATTCTTTAATTGCTTCTGCGTTTTGATCTTGGCGCATTTTCAAAAGACCAACGATTTCTAGGGCAGATGCTTCCCATGGGCTGTCTTTTTTAGCCAGTGGGTGTACAAGTTTCAACAAATCTTCCGGTGCCTGGTTTTCAATATCCATATACGCCATTCGAATGATTGCCAAGTTTTTGTAAGTAACATCCAATCCTGTATCATCAATTATGTTTTTATAAACATCGCGTGCAGCATCTTCTTTTCCTTGCTCTTGCAATATGGCAGCAGCCATGAATCGTGACAGGTCTTTATATGCCCCACGATTTTGGGCAGGAATTTCATCCAATAAATTCAATGCAATTTTTTGATTCTTGTGATCTATGGCTTGTAAGGCATTAAAATAAGTGGCGGCAACTTCTTGGCGTTGCCCTTCTTGGTATCTATTCCAAAAGGATATACCCGCCGTGACAACCAATATTGCTAAGACAATGGAATAGACATGGTTTTGATACTTTTTCCATAATGCTGCATATTTTTCTTCTTTAAGCTCTTGCTTAATTTCGTTCACTAAATCTGACACGGTATATCTCCTTTACTAGATATAAAAATTACATTTGTTTTAACATGTATATCGCCGCTGTGGCAAACATTTTGTTTATTGCTTTTGGCTGATTTTATTGTAAAATAAGGAATACACAAATTAACTGGGAAGGATAAACCATGTCTAAAAAATACCTATTGTTATTATCTTTATGTGTGGGAATTTCCACTGTGCCATTTGCTGCAAAAGCAAACTTTGGGAAAAAACTTGAAGCAATTAAGAACAGCAAAGATCCTACTGTTAATAAGTTGTCAGAAATATATACAGAAATTGATAATGCCTATCAAAACTTGGATGACAGTAAAATGACGGCAGAACAAATTGGCTTACAACTGTCAACAAAAGCCGCAAAAGCCGCTGCTGTCGCCAGAGAAATTGCAGAGGCCGATGGGAGCACGGGTGTAAAAGAAGAATTAGACCGTGTCACAGAACATACAAAATTTATCAGTTGTTATGCCTTAAATAACAGGGAATATAAAAACCTTATGGAGGCCCTAAACAGCAGCAATGATGTTGGGATACAGGCCATGCTTGGAAAAACTGTGATGTGTCGAAAGATTGCAGGAATCGCACGTGTAAAAGATGTGAATGATACAAACTTAATTCTTGAAAATATTGCCGGAACAACACCTGATTCACAAGAATGGGGAAGTGCCCTTGCAGTCGGGACATATATCATTTTTGATTCAGGAAACAAAACACCTGTAAGCGTTTAAATTATAGTAAATATTAATTTTACTTACTACAATAGGATTGTTTCGCGATGAGCTTTATGGAAGGTAAATCCACTCACACCGTCGTACCCCACCCTCTCTGGCGTCATTACCTGGCTTGACCAGGTAATCCAGGAAAGCATGTTAATGGCAAACGATGCCCTTTCTGATGAACTCGGCCCTGGATCCCACGGTCAAGCCGTGGGATGACGGCGTAAATAAAATCAATATTTACTATACTATAACTTCTAAGCTGCAGATGTTTTTTCTGCAGCTTTTTTATAAATCAATAAAATTGAATAAATAAAAAAACTAGTTTAATTGTTTGATTAAAAGTTTTCCTGCCCGGAAAAAAGGAATGTGCCGTTCGTCAATTTTGATTGCTTTTCCACTGCGCGGATCACAACCAATTCTTTCGTCTCTGTGCTTTACAAAGAAAGATCCAAATCCACGCAATTCAACGCGGTCGCCATTTTCCAATGCTTTTGTAATTTCTTCAAAAACAGTGACAATCATCTGTTCAACTTCCCGCTTGCTTTTATCAGGAAATTTCTGACTTAGCCGCTCAACTAATTCAGATCTTGTCATATCGATAGCACTCCCTAAGTAATTATTTATAGTATACTGTTAATACTGACATTTTTTTAATACCTAGTCAAGTTATTCAATAATAACAATAAGTTATATTATATATTATATTTTTTAATGAAAAATCGTCTAAAACTGTTTATTTACAGTAAATACAGAGGATATATTTAAAAATAGCCATAGAAATTAAACGTTATAAGACCCTGATTTTTATTTAAAAATCATCAAATGGCCAGCCGCCTGGTGCGGTTGGGCCGGATGGCTGACGTTGGGGCTGAGGTTGACGCTGTTGCTGCCCACCCCTTGCACCTTGTTGTGCAGGATTTTGTTGTTGACCTTGTGGCAAAGCCCTTTGCTGCTGGCCCCCTCCACTTTCTTGTTGAAAACCTAGTAAGCGCTTGATTTCATTTTGCATTATGGGATCTTGAACCAATTCCTGCATAAGATCTGGAAATGATAAACGCCCCCAATTTGCAGCCCTTTTAATCAAATGTGGGGCTGGGCTATGGGGATCCAACTCTTCCAGAAACTCTGCTGACTCTCTAATAATTTGATAGGCATGGGCACGGCTTCGAATAACACTTGTTATATCTATGTTTTTGCCATCAACACCTAAGTCAGCCCCACCTTTGTTCTTTTTTTCGCCAGTTTCTTTAAGTTTTTCAGAATCTACCCCCCCCTCAGATGCAGGGTTTTCTTCAAAATCAGGTGCCTCTTGATCCATATCAGCACCACGGTAAGATAAAATTTGTTTACAAAACCTACTGATATCGCCGACTTTGTTTTTCAAATTATGTAGTGATGTTGCATCTTTTTCTAATTTTTCATCCAAAAATTCTTCAAGCTTTGTTGCAATTTCAATTGTTGCATTTGCATCTTCCACCAACTCTTTAAAAAATGATGTATCCGTTTTCTCTAAGCTTTTCTCAAAAGAATCCAGGGTTTCAAGCTTACCTTTTGGCATCGACTTTGAATCATCTTTTTTGCGCCCAATGAAATGCTGTATATCAATATAGGATGCAAAAGTATGAACGTGTAATTCAGGATCATTCGGTTGGGTTGCACGTATATTATTAATACGATCTGCCATTTTTTGATTTAACCATAGGTATGGGGCAAGGCGAAACTCTACATCATCCTCTTCCAACTTTGGATACCCATTATCCCAATACTTTTCAGACAACTTAAGCATTAATTCCAAGCCTGCCTTTAACCCTTTCAGGTTGTATAAATGCATCCAGGCTTCAACCAGCCATGCACATACTTGCAGGTCTTTGGATTTATTTTTAAGGGCTGGAACACACAAGTTTTCAACTTGTCGCCAATCTGCAGATTTCAGATCTTGAACCCAAACACCCTGAGGCAAATCATAATCTTGCCTTTGTGATTCTCTAACCTCGTCATAAATTTGACTATATTTTAAATCTTCACCTTCTGGTTTTGATTTAGATATGTCATTTAGATAGTCGTCAAGTGCCGTAATGTTTTGCATTAGGAACCTCCCTTCCTTTCAGCAATTAATGCCGGGGCTTCTATTGGGAATTCAGGAATCTTAAAGTTAGGAGACCGAACACCGTTTGCCGTTAATGGGATAACTTTCATAAATAAGATCGCATTATCCACAGGTGAAAGCTGAGGGTTATAGCCCAAAGGAATATCAAATTTTAATAACGTATCTGAATTTGTCTGACCCCCTTCTTTTGTTGGTGTTTGGTGGATCATCATTGCACGCAATAGGGCCCAATACCCTTGATAAACATACATGGCGCGCCCAGCAACAAGTGTCAAAGCTTGTGGCCCTGAATTTTCCACAGGACGTAGAGGCGCATTGACCGCCCATTGGAATCCAAATGCTGTGTTGTTTCCAAGTTGCCATCTTATGGGCAGTTTTCCCTCTTTTTCACTAAATGAATTTTCACCCAAAATAACAGCCCAATCGATAACCTGGTCACCAAATTTCTCACGCATTTTATTTTGATTAAATTCAATTTCAACATCCATACCCGGGGCGCCATCTTTTTCTTTTGGCGCAAGGTATTTATCAAAGAACTCACGAACCCTATCCATCTTGTTTAAGAAAACTTTTGCTTTTTTCCATGTCTTGGAATAATGCTCCATGCTTTTAATTGATTCACGGGCATTTGCATTAACCAGATCATAAAGCTTAAAGAACTCTTCTAAAATTTTATCTGATACATCTGCAGAAATAACTGGCTCTTCTGGAACACCCTTCATGAATGGGAAGGCCCCAGCCATGTGTTTGTTAAAGAAGTTCGCCATTGTATTGTATTGTTCTGCCGCCTTACCTGCTGTCACTTCTTGACAGCGGTGGTAAATACCGCGACGCAATACATTGCGACGGTGTAAGAAATAATCCCCAGAAATTTGTTCAGCATCATACTTTGTAATTTTTTCAAAACAGTTTTCAAAGGTAATTTGATTTCCCTCTTCAACCATAAAGGTTTCAAGTATTTTCAAGGTACTGTCTGCTTTGTCGTTGCCATATTCAGCAGCTGCAGTCATCAAGCGTAACCAGCGATCAAATAATTTTACCTCTTTTAAATTCATTGCAAAAACATCTGATTTCAAGAACTGCATAACAGGGGCTGCATATTCACGAACAAGATGCATTAAGCGTCTAGATTGATTGGCAATATAAGCCTGCATTTCATGACGATCTGCCATATTATAAGCGCGGAAGATTACACGGCTTCCTTCATTCCACCAACTAAAGTTTTCATCGCCAATGGAAAAGTAATCACTTTCCATCAAGATTTTATCAAGCTTCTTTAAGTTGCCGTACATCTGTTCAAACAATAAGTTGCGCAAGTTTGTATATGTTTCAACACTCCCAATGTCATCCAACTTAGAAAGCAATTTAATAAATAAAGGCCCAACCAAATTAATATTATCCACTTGTGATCTGGCGGCATCCTCTGCCTGACGACTCCACATTTCTGTGGGCTCATCATAGAAAGTTTGGGCCCGGCCAAGCATGACGTCAATATTACGCTGCAACTGTTTTAAGCCAACCACGCGTAATGTATCTTGTATGTCTGCAGGGTATCCAGGCAACTCTTCTTTAAGAAATTCATTATAAGCCTCGATCAAGCCAATTGAATTTTGAATCATTTGCTTGTCCCAATGCAATAATTCACCTTTTGGCATTTCTGCGATGAAAGCTTCCCCTTTTACTTGGGCCATAAAGGGCTTGTTTAAGAAAAGGCCCAAACCTTTTTCTAAAGTAACCAACCCGGGGGATGGTTTTAAACGTTTGGTTTGCCCCGACGTTGTAAAGAAATACCCTGTAACCGGAGACCCGTAGCTTTTTAAATAACGTGTGGCTTTTTCATAAACTTTTTCTGATACAACAGCCAAACGTTTAACAACATTTTTATTAAAGGTTTTGGCTTTTTGTACTTTTTGAATGGTTTCATGATATTTTGAACCCGGGTCAAATTCTGGTTTTGTAAGCCAATTTCCACTTGCCCCTGAAATAAAGTTGACCAGCTGTTTAATTTCAATAAGGGTTTTTCTGAAACTTTGGATATCAGGAATACCACTTCCATCAACATCATCCAAAGTTTCTTGTAATTGGGAAGCCAAAGCATAAATATATTTAGGGTCTAAAATGCGTTCCAAGAAATTATTATAAAGTTCATACAATCTTTTTTCTGCGTATAAACGATAGTTTCCAACATTAAATGGCTTGTAATGTGCCTCACCTATGACACGGGTTTTTAAACTTGATCTATCTTTTAAGAATGCTTCGGGGAAAGAAAAATTAAACAAGTATTTTGCAACTTTTTGCAAGGCTTCTGGGTCTTTAGAGTTCGTCAAATTATTATATAAAATTGACCGATCTTCCAACATTAAAATGGCATCCACAAATCCTTCTAGCGCCAGAAATTCTGGAGTTGATGTAGGATCAAGAACCATACGTTGTTTCCCAGGCAATTCAGGAATTTTTGGAAGTTCCGTCCGCATAATTTTTTCTGCTTTCGCATTGAAAGACATAAACATCGGCCGGGCAATAATTAGGTTATAGGTATCGTAAACTTCCTGATCAATTTTTGCATTTAATGTACTGAACCACGAAGCTGGTAAAAATATGCTATTAATGCGATATTGTGATGCCTTGGAAACCAAATCCAAAACACTTTGTGCCCGCTTTTCAAACAAAAAGCTTCCTATTTGGTTTTCAGAAATCTGGTGCCCCCCACGCAGCTGAAGATCATGCAAAATTTTCATAAAGGCAGGCTGAACTTTTGAAACATTTTTACGAATACTATTTTGGCCAAAATACAACCCTAAAGTACCCAAAACAACCGCGACAATAACCCCAATTTTTAGATAACTTATAGTACGGTTTGTCGTTGTTAAGAACCTTTTGATTGGTGTTGCAATGCCTTCTTCCTCAAAAATTTTCTTTGCAAAAAGGTCTTTTAAGAACAATAATTTTATTTTACGTTTCCACGGAGATTCATCCGGAATATCATCCCCAAACTGAACATCGGAAACAGGCTCCATGTTTGTATTTCCCGTTAAGTAAATACCCCTTAAGGCAAAGTGATCACGGTAATCATCTATTTTAAAAATGCGATCAATATATTTTTGAACCCCTGATTCCAGAGATTCAAAAGATTGCGGGAAAATCATCACATCATCACGGTATTCTTCTGTGCGACCCCTGGAAAAAATCTGAAGAACAGATTCAAACAAATACCCATAAATTGTTTTAAAGGCCTCACTTATCCATCTTGGATTATAATTCATATCCGTTGTGTAAGGATTTGACCACCCTAAAATTTCTTTATGTGTTTTTGGCAAAAGTTCATTGCAGTATCCTTTAAATCCTGCAATGTGATCGCATTTGGTAATCAAAACATAAATTGGTAATTTAATCCCCAAATACTTTTCTGTTTTCACAAGCTGGTCAGATAACGCATCAGCCTTTTGACGCAATTCTTCATCTGTAAGTTTGTATTTACCCAAAAAATAATTGGCAGGAACCGTCAAAATTAAACCATCCAAAGGACGCTTCCCCCTGATTTTTGACAGGTTTTTTAAAAGTGTTATCCAATCAGAACCCTTTGAAGCCTTAGGGTCTGAAAAAAGACAGTGCCCAGCAGGATCAATAACGATACCCTTTTCATAAAACCACCAATTAACAGTTGGGTTTTTTTCAGGAAACCCAAACTTTGGACTGTCAATTGGATGTGGAATTCCCAAATTTTTCAAAACTGTGGATTTGCCAGAAGCCCCATCGCCGACCATCATGTACCATGGAACTTTGTAAACATAATCTGTTCCGCCGATGCGTTCTTTTAAACATTTCCTTACAGCTTCAAAAGAATTTTTAATAGCGCCATCAGGCTGAAAACCTAAAGCTTCTATAATTTTCTTTAGAAAATCTAAAACTTTTGGGAATTTTTCTTTTAGATAGGCCTTGCCTTTATCTAACCCCCCACCCTTTGTTTCTTCTTTAGTCGTGAAATATTTTTTGTAAAATTCCGTTTCTTTGAAATTAAATTTTCGACGCCCCTTCATGCCTGTACCAGCAAAAAAAGCGACAACAACAAATATCGCAAGACCTAACAAAAGGACAAACAAAAGAAGTTGGGGTAGATTATTTGTTAGCTGTCCCCCTGTCATTGCTTTTGCACCCAATAATTAACTTGATCTACTATATTTTCCATATCATTTGTTTCAGTCACCCAGACAATTTGCGATAAAATGATGAAGGCAACGACAACACCGCACAAACCCATAACCCAGTTACGTGTCATTGGCATTTTCATTGCATCTCGCTGGTCTATTGTATGCTGATAAGCCTGGGGAAACAATTCAGAAACACCATCCAAGACAGCAGGTGAATCTTGCATTAACCTTGAAAAAAGTTGATCGCGATATTTTTTCAAAGCCCCTTTACTATCAACATCACGATAGCGTCCTTTAAACCCCAGGCCAAGTGCCAACAAATACATAACACCAATATCCGTATTTGCTGAATCTCGAACACCTAAAAATTGGTCTAAATTTTTAAACAACTTTTCCCCTGCCACCTGGCTGTTGAATATTTTTGATTCCAGAAGGTTATTTTCCCATTCATCTTGACCAACCCATTTTAGGTTAATAAAAATTTCATCTGCCAGCCCCACCATGATATATTGTGCTTCACGATAATAACGTGCTGCATAACCACCACCATGCTTTTCAATATATTGGTACTGTGAATCCAACAGATTATACAATCGGTCATGGATTTTTTTAGAAAGGGACTCCCCTTCTTTTCCATCTTCACTTGTTGACAAAAATTCTCCAGACAGCGCTGACGCTTTAAGCATCACAACTTCTTCATAAAAAGTCTTAAAGTCTTTTAATATAAGTGACTTTATAAGCTTTTCATGACGCATAAAAATTCCTCCTAAAAACCTTTACCCAGCTGTATACAAAACAATTTCAGCCGGACGCGTATTTTGCGAGTCAGACAGATTGAATATTTGAAGTTTCTCACCTGTCTTGACATACTCTGAATCCATTTTTACTTTGATCAGCAATCGTCCTTGACTCATAGTCAGGCCCATTTCAGAAACTTGCTCAACAATTTCACGTGGGGCGCCCAATATCCTTTTCTCTCTGGCACTTTCTGCAACAGATTCAGAGGCAATTACAGCCTCACGCATCCAATCTGATGCCATTTTTGGAGAAATGTCTGAGCTGATCTTCAAACCCAAAACAAGGTAACCTGCATGCATCCATTCGGACTGAATCTTTTTTTCAAAAATTCTGTCAGATAATGTGAATGGAATAGAAACTGAGGCACTTTGGACCAAATCTAACATACGATTCACAAATGAAATAACAGGGGTGAAAGTCGCCCTTAAATCATTGTGATTGTATGGATCAAATATCGGGGGCATATGCCCTTTACTTAAAGAACAAAAAACACCTGCTGCAATAGATAATTCCCGGTACGCCATAAAGGGGTGTGATGTTTCTGCAAATAAAAGAGCCTCAAGCCCCAACAAGCGACTTACAATTATATCATAAGTTTTTTTGTACTGGTCCATGATAGGCGCTGTATCTTGGGTTACAGGGGCCTGTAGTCGTTCAGATAAATGGGACACCCTTTTTCTTAGGGCTTTAACCACATTACTTAATAATTTTCCAATTGGTCCATCCCTGCGTATCGTTGTAAAGGGGGGAATAAAATCTTCCCTAACAAAAGCATCATCTTTATAGCGCACCCGCATCAAAGGAAAACTTGAATATCTTGATGAAATATCATCACCTACAAACAATGAAACTTTTAAAGACAACCGAGGAATTGGAATTGGGGCTTCCCCCGTATTTTCATCCGGAATTGTCTTGCCTTCAACTGAATCATAGCGCGGAAAATCGCCTTCACTGTTGGCAGCATCTTCATGACGCTTAACAACAGCCAAATGAATCATCATCGGCTTTTCTTGAAGCTGATCTTTAAATTCATTAATATCCAGTTCAATTTTCTTTTGTTCGTTAATTTCTTTTTTAACAATACTGCCATCTGGCATAACAGCCAGTAACTCTTGAATACGAATAATACCACTTGTAAAAGCAGCCTCATCCAATTGCATATAACGCACACCCCAATAAAAAGGTGTCGACATGCTAAGGTAACAAAGGGACAATTGTTGATATTCCAACCGCATTTGTTGGTAATGCTGTGGATATAACAACATCCCTTCATGCCATTGAACGGGATCGACTATCTTGAAAGTTTTTTCCATGTATTATGCCTTGGTGCCCTGAATATTTAAATCACTTCATAAATTTTGATACAAAAACCAATACTTTATCCTACATTCAAGTCACCTTAAAGACAAGCCTTCTAAGAAAAAAAATAAAGATAAAGGGTTGTTTTGTTTCAAGAATTTGAATACTTAAGAAATGGTAGCGAGGGAGGGACTCGAACCCCCGACACGCGGATTATGATTCCGCTGCTCTAACCAGCTGAGCTACCCCGCCACATTTGAAGGGTGTATGAGACTTCTATACTGTGTTAATATATAGATTGTCAATAATAATGTAAGGTGAACCTATGAAAAAACAAGTGAAAATTGCCCCATCAATTCTTTCTGCTGATTTTTCAAAACTAGGAGAAGAGATCAAAGCCGTTGAAAAAGCAGGCGCTGACTGGATCCACTTGGATATTATGGACGGGCATTTTGTCCCCAACATTACCATTGGTCCAGATGTTATAAAATCAATTCGCCCCCATACAAAATTGTTTTTTGATGCCCATTTAATGATTGAACCTGCCTCACCTTATATCGAAGCATTTGCAAAGGCTGGGGTTGACAGTATTACAACCCATGTAGAGTTAGATGAAGTCGAAGAAAATATAAAATTAGTAAAAAATTACGGCAAAAAGGTTGGGCTTTCCCTTAACCCAGACACCCCCTCTGAACAACTTTTGCCCTATTTAGATGATATTGATTTAATCTTAGTCATGACCGTTCATCCAGGTTTTGGGGGACAAAAATTTATTGAATCTCAGTTAGGTAAAATTCAAGCACTACGTCAAAAAATTGATCAAACAGGGCGTGATATTGTACTAGAAGTCGATGGGGGCATTAATCCTGATACAGCCAAACTTGCAATTGATGCAGGGGCTGATGTGTTGGTTGCGGGTACTTCTGTTTTCAAAAGTGAAAATTACAAAAAGAATATTAACGCATTACGCTTGCATTAGAGCTTTCCATAAATTCAGCGTAATCTTCTTTGCCAAATTCAGGCGTTGAATCATTTGGATCTGCATCTCTTTTTTTGCGCATTTTTCTTATTTTATCGCGAATGCCATATTGAATATTTTTGGCCTCCTTCGGCCAAGTTATAAATTGGGCATATTTTCTGGCTTGATCAATAAACTGTTTTTCATGTCGGGGGCGTGCTTTTTCAAACGGGCGCTTCATGTCTTTTTGATACGGCAGGGCCACAGCATCATTAATTTCATCTTCCCCATCTGCATCTATAAGACCAATTTTTCTAAAATGGTTTCTAACTTCGATGGCCAAAGCTGCAGACAAACTAAATAATACATCCCTGTCATCATCTGATAGTTTTTCATATACTTTTCTGTAAGATTCGATATTTCCTTGCTTCATAAATCCATCAAACAAGGAAGAATAAAAAGGGGCCCGTTCGTCCAGTGTGTTTAAACTTTCCATAAAAATTATGGCACAATTTTTAGACTCAATAAATGGGCACTTTGACACCACTTCTGTTACATCTTTTAATGACAACATACATTGTTCAACCGAATAATTTGGACACCCTTTATTTTTAGGTTTCCCTTCAGTCATTGCATGACTTTTAAAGGCAAGAAGCCCTATAAAAATCACAAAATATTTTTTATGATATCGCCATGACAAGCCAAATAATAGTAACAAGATTGTAAATCCCAACCCGTATGCTGTGAATAAATAGAAATTATGCACGTTTATTCCCCGTAATTAATTGAATCCATTTTTCGTGTTGTTTAATTCTAGCACGGCTTATTAAAAAGACGCAATTTAAACAAAAAATTGCCCATGCAACAGCACAAATCAATAGTGGGTATAACATTGATGAATGAATACTGGGCGCAGATAATTTCATTATGCTGGCTGGCTGGTGCAACGTATGCCACCAATCAACTGACCATTTAATAATTGGCAAATTAATACCCCCTATGATGGCAAAAATACTGGAGATGGTTGCCTGCTTTGGGTTGAAAAAATCCAAGCTTGATAAAACAAGATAAATTAAATATGTAATACATAAAAAGAAAACGGACGTTAATCGTGCATCCCATACCCACCAAGTTCCCCATGTGGGCTTACCCCAAATCATACCCGTCAATAAACAAACAATGGTTGTTACAATACCCACCAATGCCATCGCATAGGCTGTGTGGTACGCAACCGTGTGTCGCCAAATTAAATATGAAAAACTGGAAACTACCAGTCCAGTATATAAGCCCATAGAAAGCCAAGCCATCGGAACATGAAGATATAAAATCTTAAAAACATTGCCTTGAACATAATCTGCTGACGTGAAACCAAAAACCCAAAAATACCCTATAAACAAAGCAAGAAACGAAGTCGGAATTCCTATTTTCAAATAGATTCCCGATAAGGATAAAAATCGTTTTGGATTGGCAAATTTTGTAATCATTTAATCCCCCAACTTTAAACACAAAGTTCCAAACAAAACACTTAATGGTAAATATATCAAAAGCATTCCTAAAAAAATATAAACCATAGTTAAATATTCAACCATATTCAAAAAATACATATTCATAATTAAAAAAATTGGCACCATAAATGGTAATAAAACCAAATGCAGCAACCAAGATACAAATTTTGATATCTGCATGCTGGCCCCCATCACACCTAAGATCGTTATTAAAATGCCTGGTAGGACAAAATCAAAATGCAATGTAAAAAGATAAATTAACAATATAAGTGGCAACAAAACAAAAAAGATGTTGGATATAATTTTAGAAAAAATATAAACACTTAAAGATTTTTTTTCTGTTACAAGCATATCGGTTACCCCAAGTTTTTGGTCTAGATCAAACGTATCTTTAAAAGTTAAAACCAGAATAAAGAACAATAAAAAGAAAACCGTATTATTACCGAAATCACTTATATTCATCGTAAATAAAACTAAGAAGAAAAACAACCAGGACGGAAAATATTGACGCCATGCAGCCATGAAAATTTGGGTATCTCTTTTTAAAAAGACCTTAATCATTTACAATCCCCCAAATTTATTTCTGTCATTTTAAAAGGAAGTTTATCATGGGAAACTATGGCTATAGCCCCGCCTTTTTGAAGATGGTCCTGCATCTTAGAATAAAAAAACTTTACCCATTTTTTATCAAGACTTAACGTTGGTTCATCCAACAACCAAACATTATTTTTTTTATTTATTAATCTAGATAATGACAAACGCTGTTTTTGACCTTGTGATAAGTTCTTAATTTTCATTGCCATTAGTTTTTCAAGATCAAAAATTTGAACAGCGGGCTGAAAATCTTGTTCATAATAATCTTGCCAAAATCCAATAGTTTGCTGAACAGTCAAGTCATCACTTTGCCAGGACGCACAAGAAATAAACTGACAATTTTCTTGCTTTATAACCTGACCTAAAGCTGGTGAATGCAATCCTGCCATACATTTTAATAAGGTTGTTTTGCCACTGCCATTTGGCCCTGTAATATGATGTATTTGGGAAGAAGAAATTGAAAAAGATAAATTTCGAAATAAAGTTTTTGTACTAAAAGCACAAGTTAAGGCACGCGCTTCCATTAATTTAGAAGTCACAACAACGCCCTTTCTTTTCCCAATCTCCATAGCGTGTGGGTTCAAGTCCCTTTGGCCCCCCAACTTCTTTTGGGGTTTTAACCAAAGGTTTTTCTGATTTTTTGTCTTTATTTTTGGCTGGCCCCTGGCTGCCATAAGACATCTGTTTTTCCTTTGTCATTCAAATAACGTCCTAATACAAATAATAAATCTGATAAACGATTTAGGTATTTTACTGCAAGTTGGCTAACGCCCCCATTTTCTTGTGCACCAACCGCTGACCGTTCAGCACGCCGACAAATGGCCCGCACCACATAAACGTGTGATGCAACTTGGCTGCCACCCGGTAAAACAAAAGAGGTAAGATCCGAAAGTTCTGCATTATATAAATCAATTTTCTTTTCCAACCAATCAACTTGTGATTCAACAATTCTTAATGCATTTTCCTGATCTTCTGGCATACACAAATCCGCCCCTAAATCAAAAAGATCATTTTGAATCTGCGCAAGGGCTTGATCAATTTCTGCATCTTTACAGTGATGTCGAATAATACCAAGATATGAATTTGTTTCGTCAACATCCCCAATTGCTTGGATGATTTCAGATGATTTCATGACACGTTGGCCACTGCCAAGGGATGTTTTACCTTTGTCACCACCTTTGGTATAAATGCGTGTTAACTGAACCATTATCTTCCTTTCATATAAAGAATAATTGCAAAAATAATTAAGGCTAGGCCCTGCAGCCAAATGCGCCAAACCATGTATTTATTACTTAAATTTTTATTTTTTTGGCCGGATTTTAACATATTCAAAAGGCCCATTAGAAGAACAACAGCTGTTGCAAGCATCGCAATAATTAGAAAAAATATCAGCATTCTTGTCCCCTTTAGAATTATAGTATGGGGGTTTCCCAGATGTGTCAAAAAGAATCTAAGAAGTTGGAGCGGGTGATGGGAATCGAACCCACACTACCAGCTTGGAAGGCTGGGGCTCTACCGTTGAGCTACACCCGCGAACTGCCCCCATTATACATAATAAGATGCTAGGGGCAATAAAAAACCCGCAAAGAAAATTTAAGCAGGTCTTTTATATTTAAGTTATTTTTTAGCCGGGGCTTTTTTAGCCGCGGGCTTTTTTACAGCAGATTTCTTTTCTGGTGATTTCTTTGCCGTAGAAACTTTCTTGGCAGGGGCTGCTTTTTTCGCCGCTGGCTTTTTTGCAACAGATTTTTTAACTGTTGTTTTTTTTGCTTCTGGCTTTTTTGTGCCAAAATCAACAGAACCTGTTAAAGATGTTTTCTTAAGTTCAGCAAGTTTTTGACTTTCCCATTCTGGCCTTAGGAAGGGCAACCGATCGCGAATGGAATAAAGCAATCGATAATATGCCCCATCAATTACTTCTAACTTTGATGCCTTAAAAAATAGGGAAGCACCCCAAATTACGATGATCCAAATCGGCCAAAAATAACCAGCCCCTGACATCATCCATATTAAAAATGTTCCACCTACAACGGCTAGGTAAGAATAAAAACCCATAAAAAAGTTTTTTAATAAGCGAACGTGCTCTTTTATTTCTTGTTCATTTTTGAAAGTTTTCATTAAAGCCCTCCAGCGCCTTTTATTTTTGTTCCTGTAAGAATGATATTGTATCATCTATTTCATTGGATGATACATCAAAGCCAAGCATTTTTAAAGTTGTTTTGTAATGGTCGGGAAGTGCTGTTTTATATGAATTTGATTTATTTTCCGTGTTTCCAAGTATTAATTTATAAGAATGTAGGTGCAATTTATTTGGAAGTCCATCCATAACAGGCTGTTCTTCTTCATTGTATTTTTTATCCCCAATAATTGGGCACCCCATAAGCGACATGTGGGCACGAAGCTGATGGTTGCGCCCTGTGATTGGCATCAAGGCTACAAATGCAGCAGATTCCCCGATTTTATCAATCACTTTATAAAAAGTTAAAGCCTTGTCACCTTCTTCATCTCCAATGACTTTTTCAAACCCATCAAACCATTTTTTTGATAAAGGCACATCTATTTTTCCTTCAGGTAGTTCTGGCACCCCCTGTGTTACAGCCAAGTATATCTTTGTTACTTCCCGAGATTTAAATTGCTGCCCAAGCTTTTGGGCGGCTGTTTTGTTTTTAGCAATAACCATTGTTCCCGATGTTTCTTTATCAAGGCGATGTACCAGATGATAAGAATTTCCATCTTCATTTCCAAGGGCTTGAATTAGACCATCTAAATGCTTTGTAAGTTTTGATCCCCCTTGGGAGGCCAATCCAGAAGGTTTATTAATAATAATAAAATTTGGTTTTTCAACAACAATAGATTTCTTAAATTCTTCAAGTTCTTGGCTTGTTGCGGTGTATATCTTTTTGGGCTGTGATTCGGTTGGTTGAATATTACCTTCAATAACAACTTTGTCGTTGTCTTGAACTCGTGTTTTTCCTTCTGCTGGATTTCCATTTACCAAAATCTTTTTTTTACGAAGAAGTTTTGAAACTAAGCTATGCGGCACCCCTGGGAATTCAGATTTAATCCATTTATCTAGGCGCATTGGCTGCGGTGCATTTGTAATATTTTTTTCCATATTCTTTATATAACAAAAAAGTCAGGATTTGACACCTGACTTTTAAGTAAAGGTATTAAATTAATCCATTGCTTCCATATCAACTGGAACAGCTTCCCCATCCCACAGTCTTACGACTTGTTCTAGACGATCATGCTTTTCATCAACCATTCGGGCTGCTAAAGACATTAGATAGTCTGCTTGTCCAGCTGACGTATCATCCATGGATACATGGGCTTCATCAAGTTCTGCCTGGATACGGGTATAATTCTCCCCATAAATTCCACGTGCTCTGTCATGGGCAAATTTTTGACCTGATGCCATGATTAATTTAATCATCTTCAATACCAGAAACAAAGTCTGCAGCTTCTTCCTCTATAACAACTGATCTAAGCGAGAGCGTTACTGCATGTTCCGAAGCAGCAGCATCTTCTTTAGAATCCCTGGAATCAATTTTTAATAAATGTCTTTTTCCTGCTAATCTTAACAGTGGGGGGTTTATCGTGAGTACCCCTGGCTGATAATTCTTCTGTTACATCTGTCTATGCTGCAAAAGAGTTTTGGCTGGAAAGCAGAACGCTTAATGCCGCAACGGATATGCCCTTCATTAAGGGCTCACTACAATTACATTGTCTTATATTTTTTTGCAAATAGAAAACCATAAAAAAAGTATAGAATTAGACAAATTTTTAATTCCTTGTTTTTTCTGTGGAATTTTTAGAACAAAAAAAGTACTAAATTTAACTGGTTCTGGAAATTAAATATGAAACGAAAGTTTCAAGATTGGTGATGGGTTTTTGAAGGTTGTGTAAAAAGGTGTGCAAATCCTTTAAAATCTTTTCTTTATAGTCTTTTGCCTGTTTTAGTCCTAAAATGGCAACAAATGTATTTTTATTATTTTCACTATCTTGGTTTATAGGTTTTCCAAGGTGGGACACCGTGCCTTCTACATCCAAAAGATCATCGACTAATTGATATAAAATCCCCAATTTCATACCAAAATTGTATAATTTTTTGCGTTCATCACCTGATGCCTGACCCAGAACTGCTGCTGCTTCACAGGAAAAAGCCAAGAGGCTGCCCGTTTTAAGCTCACTTAACTTAACGGTATAATCAATATTGGGATTGATATTTTCCTCTGCCAAAATATCCATTGTTTGGCCCAACATAATGCCGCGTACCCCGGACGCATGACTTAAGATTTTTATTAATTCCAACCTGATATTTGGATCAGAATGTGTTTTTTCATTTTGAAGAATTTCGTAAGGTAAAATTAAAAGTGAATCACCTGCAAGCAAAGCAATATCTTCGCGAAATTGTTTATGGCAACTTGGTTGCCCACGACGTAAATCTGCATTATCCATACAAGGTAAATCATCATGAATAAGCGAGGCACAGTGAATAAATTCAACAGCCGCCGCTACCTGCATTGCCTTATCAAAAGGCACGTCATAAAGTTGTGCCACACACCACAAAAGATAAGGACGCAGTCGTTTCCCACCCGTTAAAGAAGAATAGGCCATTGCGTCAAACAAGGGTTGCGTCTTAACCTTATGAAACGGCAAATAAGCAGCCATGACTTTGTCAACTGCCTTGGCAACTTGCGTAATATTATCTTTTAATTCTGTAAAATCTTGGGACACACGATTATCAATTAATCATCAAAGTTGGTATCTGTTGTTGAAACAGATCCATCTTGGTTCATCATTACTTTTTCAATTTTCATACTGGCTTGTTTCAACTTGCTATCGCAGTGTTTCTTCAGATCAATCCCACGCTCGTATGATTTAATGGATTTATCTAAACCAGCTTCACCTGTTTCAAGCTGATGAACAATTGATTCAAGTTCTTGCATGGCTTCTTCAAATGACATGTCTTTAATTGGTTTATCCGTCATTTATTTTCCTTTCTTACTTGGTAAAACCCAATAAAACCCTTGGCGATATTCTTGAATAAGCACCCGTGACCCTTGGGGTAAATCTGGCCCCTTAACATACCAGCGCGTTCCATTAATTAACACAGATCCAACACCGTCTTCAATGGCTTCATTTAATTCCATTTTAAGGCCTACATATTTTTGGGCTGTTCGATCTTGTTGAAGATCCTTTTTGTGTTTTTTCTTCGACATTTTGTGCCAAATAAGTAGGGAAAAAACGGTTAAAAATAAAAATAATCCAACTTGCCCAGAAACGGCCAACGGAATTAAAAAGACAATTAAACCTGTTACAAAGGCCGCAAATCCAACACTCATAATCATAAAAAATCCACTGATCATTAAAGCTGAAATAACCAATAATACTGCTGATAAAACCCACCATTGCCAAAATGTGATAAACAAATATTCCATTATATTACCTCTATGGCCATGGCCGTTGCTTCACCACCCCCAATACAAATACTGGCAACACCCTTTTTCAATTTTTTGTTTTCCAGCGCATTAATTAAGGTTACCAAAATCCGCGCACCAGAAGCCCCAATCGGATGCCCCAATGCACAAGCGCCACCATGCACATTTACTTTGTCATGGGGAATATCTAAGTCTTGCATCACAGCCATTGGCACAACGGCAAAAGCTTCATTAATTTCAAACAAGTCCACGTCTTTTTTTGACCATTTTGCTTTATCCAAAACAGATTTAATTGCCTTTGTTGGGGCAATGGTAAACCATTCCGGTTCACGGGCTGCTGTTGCTTGGGCCACAATTTTTGCGCGTGGGGTTAGCTTATATTTCTTGGCCATAGATTCCCGCATTAAAAGAAGAACCGATGCACCATCCGACAGACCACTGGCATTCGCAGCTGTGATCGTTCCATCCTCTTTAAAGGCTGGTTTTAAGTCAGGAATCTTTTCAATTTTCGCCCGTTCGACAGGTTCATCTTTGCTGATTTCTTTGACTTCATCCCCCTCTTTTACAGAAATTGGCACAACCTCACGGATATACCCATTGCCTTTCATATATTCCTGGGCACGCTTTACTGATTCAATTGTGAAGGCATCTTGATCTTCACGGCTTAACTTATATTTCTCAGCTGTTACTTCGGCAAATTCACCCATAGGAGTCCCTTTTTTATAAGCATCATAAAGCCCATCCCAGAACAGGTGATCTTTGGGATCAGAAAAATCTGGTTTTTCTTTTTTACCCGGACGCTTTGTTAATAGGGGTGCGTTGGACATACTTTCCATACCACCAGCCAAAACAACTTCGGATTCACCTGCCAAAATTTGTGTAGTGGCCATCATCACCGCGCGCATCCCGGACCCGCAAACCTTGTTAATTGTTGTGGCTGCTGTTTCATTAGAAAGACCTGCCTTAAGTGCCACTTGACGTGCCGGAGCCTGCCCAACACCAGCCGGTAAAACACATCCCATAATAACTTCATCAATATCATTGGCGCTTAAGTTCGTCATAAAAACTGCCCCACGCACAGCAACTGCGCCCAGGTCCGTTGCAGATAAACGCTTCAAGGAAGAAAGATAGGAACCCATCGGGGTTCTTAAGGCTTCGACAATAACGACTGGATCTTTGGACATATAGATACTCCTGAATTTCTTAGTAATACTAACTTTTTCCCTTAAGAATTACAACTATTGTTGATAACTTGCTATTTATGGTTTATTTGATATAATTTGATTATAATTCGATAAATAGGGAGAATAACAATGCATAGTAAAAAAAATTTAATACTCCTAACCACCTTAATTTTAAGCTTAAACTCTTTATACAGCTTTGGTTCATCGAGTGGACATGCAAACGATTCAACACCCCAAGGAGCCCTTGATAAGTTCTTACGGGATGGGGGAGATAGGCATTTAGACCCTCAAATCATAGAAGAAAAAGCTTTAGAATGGGTTGATAATAATAGACATCTAACAAATAGCATAGACTTTAATAGAGATGAATTCATGAGATTAGTTAATAACCATATTATAGAAAATGCTATTGGCATTTGGGAGTATGAAGAAGGTGCAAGTTGGAGAGATCTTAATGACCACCCTATTGACCAAGCCCCTGTTGATATTGACAATCGTGATGCTGGTTAAATACTACCGTAAGAAATCACCTGCCAATTATATTGGTCGATGAAAAACCTTTGATACGATCCACCACCACTTTCAAATCCGCCCCAACAAGGTTGGCTTGTTTTAATTTATTCTGTTTTTGGGGATCATCTGCTGTGATCGCAATAACATTTGGGTGGCTGTCTTGAACCAATTGACTGTAATCTTTAAACCCCTTTAGTTTTGGCAGTAACAAAACTTTGTCCACATATCGGATGGCCGCAAGATTCTGGGCCCGCTGTTGTTGATTATGAATAGGTGTGCGTTTTTTATACCTTGAAATACTTTCATCTGGTTCCAATGCCACAATTAAATAAGCACCCTCTAATTTAGCCTTTTCAAGAAATTGCATGTGTCCATAATGCAGTACATCAAAACATCCCCCGACCAGAACTATCTTAGCTTTTTTAGGTGTATTTACTTTCTGCCCCAGTTGATAGTTTTCAATGACAGGATTTTTGTTCACATTTGAACAGCTTGATAAAAAACATAAACTGACAATTACTATTTTTCTTAACATTTTTTACCTTAAATGATCTAAAATTATATGGGCCATATCGCGGCTGATACCATCGACCTTCATAATATCTTTAACTGTTGATTCAGAAACATGGCGGGCCGATCCAAAATGTTGGAGCAAAGCTTTTTTGCGTTTTGGCCCCACCCCTGGGATGGCATCCAAAACAGACTTTTCAATTTTTCGTTCCCGTTTGGCGCGGTGCGTCCCAATGGCAAAACGATGGGCTTCGTCCCGCAACCGTTGCAAATAATACATCAAAGGACTTTGAAAATCGATACTAAATTCATTCCGCCCTGGCATAAAAAAACGTTCACGTCCCGCATTACGTTCAGGACCTTTTGCAATGGCCACCATAGGAATATGATCCAAACCTAAAGTATGCATAACTTTTTCCGAAACAGATAATTGGCCCTTGCCCCCATCCAAAATAATCAGATCTGGATGATTGTCTTTTTCTGCCCCTTTGAAACGCCGGGTTAAAACTTCTTCCATCATGGAATAATCATCCCCCCCATGACGCAAAGTTTCTTGCTTGGCATTTTTGATAATGAACTGGCGGTAAGATTTTTTATCAAACCCTTCAGGCCCTGCCACAACCATGCAACCATAGGCATCAGCCCCTTGGATATGACTGTTATCATAAATTTCGATGCGTTCCGGCACCTTTTTCAAATCCAATTCTTTTGCCAAAGATTCCAATATTTTTTTCTGGGAAGATTTTTGGGAAACTTTCATGGCAAGGGCTTCTTTTGCATTCCGTTCTGCCATTTCAATTAAGCGATAACGATCCCCCATTTTTGGATAAATAAATTTTACTTTGTGCTTGGCATGATCTTCCAGTGATTGATTGACCCATTCTTCTTCCATAATTTTTGTGTTCAATAAAATTTGGGGGGGCACTTCTTTGTTCAAATAAAATTGGGTCACAAAAGCAGCCATAATTTCTTTCAAAGATTGGTTCGCCCCATAATTTGGAAAGAAAGATCGGTTTCCATAATTACACCCGTTGCGGAAAAAGAAAACCTGTATGGCTGTCATTCCATGTTCTTGTACCCCTGCAACAATGTCTGCATTTTTCAAACTATCCAAATGAATTTCGTGGGTTTTTTGAACCGTTGTCAGTGCTTGGATTTGATCCCGCAAAACAGCTGCTTTTTCGTATTGCAATTCGCTGCTGGCTTGTTGCATTTGGCTGGCCAAAATATTTTGAATATCTTTTGTCCGTCCCATCAAAAAGTCGCGCGTCATTTTAACATTCATATCGTAATCATCTTCAGATATTTTATTCACACAGGGGGCTGTACATCTTTTGATATGATACTGCAAACAAGGGCGACTACGATTACTATAAATTGTATCTTTACAAGTTCGCAGGCGAAAAACACGTGTTAAAATTTCCAAGGTTTGGTAAACCGCGCCAGGTGATGCAAAGGGGCCAAAATAATCGCCCTTTTTTTTCTTTGCCCCACGGTGAATCATAACTTTGGGGGGTAGATCATCTTTTGTTAATAAAATATAAGGATATGATTTATCATCTTTCAGCAATACATTAAACCGCGGCATAATGCTTTTTATTAAATTTGCTTCAAGTAGTAACGCTTCGGATTCTGTTTGGGTAAGGGCAAATTCCATTTTATGTGTTAAGGAAACCATACGCTGAATACGTACAGTTAAACGATTTAATTGGGTGTAATTGGATACGCGTCTTTTTAAATTTTTGGCTTTACCCACATATAAAACTTCGCCTTCTTCATTTAGCATACGATAAACCCCTGGCTTTTCAGCCAAGGTTTTCACATAAGATTTTATAACTTGTACGCCTGATATTTTGTTCATTTATTGGATATTAAATTTGCACGTTTTTTTCTATAGGTTACCACCTGCAAATATAATAAACCGGAAAGAATAAGTACAGACCCAATAATTGACTGCAGCGATAATATTTCATGAAATATAAGCCATGATCCTATGATACCAATGATCGGAGAAAGCAAAGCAAAGGGGGCCACCAACGCTGGCTCATTTTCACGCAATAAATGACACCATATCCAAAGGGCCCCGATTCCACTGATAATAGCCAGAAAAAAGATAATTGAAGTTCCTTGAATTGTAAGGTTTTGAAGTGCGAATATCATTGCATCATGTTCGGTAAAATAAGAAAAAAGAAATAAAGGTAAAGGCGGAATTAAACTGACCCATACCACCAAAGATAATGCATTGCCTTCATTATAATAATTCATTTGAACATTGTTTATGCCCCACAAAAAAGCAGCAATCAAAAGTAAAATAAATCCAATCATTCCGCCACTTTCAACCCCAATAGCAGAACCTATAACAACAACACCGGAAAAGGCCAGAACCATACTTAAAATTTGTTGAAAGTTCATTTTATGATGCAATACAACGATTGATAGCAAGGCTGTAAAAAAGACCTGACTTTCCATTAAAATGGATGTCATCCCGGCCCCAACATTTTTTTGCAAAGCCAACATAAAAGCAATGGTATGAATGGTTAAAACCATACCGATTATAAAAATGTGTTTAAAAGGAATTTGGGGACGTTTGAAAATAAAAATAAAGGGAATAGAGGCAAATAAAAAACGAAACCCACCAATCATCATAGGGGGGAAATGATCAAGACCAAGTTTACAAATAACTGGAAAGAATCCCCAGATTGATACAGCAAGCATTGCCAGTAAAGTATGTTTTGCAGACATGCTGCCAGCCTCCCAATTTTTATTTAGGATATCAAAATTACAAACAAAATCAATTTAGAAAAATTTAAATCAATAAAGTGGCAAGACCAAGGAAAGAGGCAAACCCAATAACATCCGTTGTTGCTGTCAACAGGGGGCCAGAACTTACCGCTGGATCAAACCCCAATTTTTCAACTAAGTAGGGAATCATCACACCTGCAAGTGATGCCCAGCACATATTGAAAATTAAAGAAATCGGAATAATGATCGCGATCGAAGGTTCTTTAAACCAAAAGATTACAATTAATACCAATATCATTGAGAAAACTAAAGCATTCATAAATCCAACCAAAGATTCTTTTATAATTGGTTTCCAGGGGGTTGTTCCGCCTAAAATTCGGGACGCAATTGCCCGAACAGAAACTGCAACAACTTGCATTCCATTTGCCCCACCCATGGCGGCAACAATGGTCATCAAAGCGGCCAAAGACCCCTTGCTTTCAATTGTTGCATGATAATGATCGATCACAACAGCCCCTAGCAATGCATTAACCATTGTTACAATAAGCCAACCAACGCGGCGGGAAGATGTAATATAAAAAGGCGCGTTATAGTCTGTTTCACTTACCCCGGCCATTTGCAAAATATCACGTTCGGCTTCTTCTTCGATAACATCCACAACATCGTCCCCTGTAATCATCCCGATGACGCGTCCAGATTCATCAACAACGGGGGCTGAAATTAAATCATAGTGCTGGAATATTTGGGCAACTTCTTCTTGATCCATGTTTGCAGGAATGGATCTGAATTCTTCTTTCATAATATCAGAAACTTTTGATTCTGCAGGGTTTTTTAAAATTGTACTGTTGAAAATGACCCCAACAACCATATGCTTTGGATCGACAACATATATTTCATAAAACTGTTCTGGCACATCCCTGCTTTTCTGGATATATTTCCAAACATCTTTGATTTTCCAAAACGAAGGAACTGCAACAAATTCTTGTTGCATCATACGCGCAGCAGAATCTTCTGGATACGAGGCTAGTTTTTCATAAGTGGCCCTTTGGCTTGCAGAAATTTTTCCAAGAATTTCATCTTGTTCTTCTTGAGGAAGTTCATCAATCAAACGAAAGGCGTCATCACTATCCATTTCTGACAAGTGCTTGGCAACTTCTGCTGTACCCAAAATCTCAACAACTTCATGTTGAACATGATCAGATAGTTCAAGCAAAGCATCATAATTAAAATAAAATTTAATTATATTTATAAAAGTTTCACGCTGATGGGCATTTAAATTTTCGATAAGCAGGGCAAGGTCAGCATATTCAAGTGATTTAATGTGTTCTTCAAAATCAGTTGTAATATTGCCGTCAATGGCATCTTTAACCAAGGACATTAATTCTTGGTTAACAATGCTGATTTCATTTTCATTATTTTGGGGCGTATTCGCTTTCATTTAATAATGACCTTTCCTCGCATTGTTATAAGTTGGTGCGGTCGAGAAGACTCGAACTTCCACGGAGTCGCCTCCACAGCGACCTCAACGCTGCGCGTCTACCAATTCCGCCACGACCGCATGCCAGAATTATGGCACAGTCCTATCTGAGGAATAACAGAACCACACCCTTAAATCAAGATAGATTCGTCTAATCTATTTTAGATCCAGTGCAATGATTTTAATTTTTGAAAAACATCTGAAACAGGAATATCTTGCACATTGTTTGGAGGGGACTGAACTTCGTCAGAATCTGCCAAGCGCAAGCCTTCAACTTCTGCATAATTATGGATAGGCACCTGTGCTTTACCAAGTAAAGTAAGACCATGACTTCCCACCATTGGTGCCGCATGCAAGATACCTGTATCATTTCCAACGATAAACTTGCACTGCTGGATCAAAGCAAGACTTTGTTGAATACTTAGATTTGTTACCTTAACTGGATCATATCCTTTTTTAAACATTTCATCATAAATTAGCTGAGCTTCCTTCGTTTCTGAAGGCCCACCCATTATAAATATTTTGCCCCCTGTTTCAGCCCTAATCCTAGCACCTAGATCTGCAAAATTCTGCCAGTGCCATTTTTTGTGAGCCTCGCTTGAAGAAATTCCCAAAGCAATCCAAGGACGCTGAAACTTTCCAAATTCTTTTGTTATAAAAGCCTTTGTAGATGGCGCAATAATACAGGGCGACAAATCGTTCCCTAACGATAAACCCTGGTATTTTAATAAAAGACCTGCACGCTTAATTGGGTGCTGTTGCTGCTCTGATTCAGATAAAGAATATTTATTTGTAATAAAATGTTTTTGAAACCCATGGCCCTGGGCAATAATATTTTTTACCCCTGCCAATTTACAGGCTAATACATATCTTAGGCTACGGCTATGTAAAATCCATACGGTATCATACTTACCTTTACGAATTAAATTGGCCAGACTAAATGTGCCAAAAAACCCATCATGACGCCCTGGTTTTACATCCAACCACAACACTTCTTCAATGGCAGGATCCGCTTGAAGTATTTTATCTGCCATTGATCTTGGGCGGGTTAACACAGAAATTTTTTTGGATTTTGCTTGCTGGGCAATGGCATGCATATGACGAACAAACCACATGGTATCCCCAATGCCCTGTAAGTTTTGAATGACGAGTGTTTTTCCATATTTCATTATGGCCATTTAACCTCTGGGGGTAGCGACATTAAAATTGCTTCCACATTGCCGTCTGTTTTTAAACCAAACTCAGTTCCTCTATCATATAGCAAATTGAATTCAACGTAACGTCCCCGACGAATCAGCTGATGATCGCGCTGTTCTGGTGTCCAAGCTTGATTCATATGTTTTCGAACAATTTTTGGATATACCTCCAAGAAAGCTTTGCCTACATCTTGTGTGAAAGAAAAGTCATTTTCCCAGTTTTCTGTATTGTGATAATCATAAAAAATACCCCCTATACCGCGTGGTTCTTTTCGATGTTTTAAATAAAAATAATCATCACACCATTTTTTATATTTGGCATAGTATTCGGGATCATATTTATCACAGGCTTTTTTAAATGCTGCATGAAAATTTTGGGCATCAGAATCATTTTGATACATCGGTGTCAAATCAGCCCCACCCCCAAACCAAGACTTGCTGGTTACAATATGGCGGGTGTTCATATGAACAGCTGGAACCAAAGGGGATTGCATGTGGGCCACCAAAGAAATACCTGCAGCCCAGAAATTAGGGTTTTCATCTGCGCCAGGAATTTTTGCAGCAAATTCTTCAGAAAACACCCCTTCAACAACTGAAATATTCACCCCAACTTTTTCAAAAACACGGCCATGCATTTGACCCATGGTGCCGCCACCCCCTCCATCACGTTGCCAATCTTTGTATTTAAATTTTCCAGGGGGTTTATCTTTTAAGTGACCAGCATAATCTGTTTCAATAGATTCAAATGCAGCACATATTTGTTCACGCAAAGATTTAAACCAATCTGCTGCTTTCTGTTTTTGATCTGTTGTGGATGGTTTATTCACCATACCGTCCTTAAAGTTTAAAATTGTTTTGACGAAGGGCTTCACTAAGAACAATAGCCGAAGAAATTGCAACATTCAAGGATCTGAATCCATTCTGCATAGGAATACAGACCAAATCTGATACTTCTTTTTTAACAGAGTCAGGAACACCACAGCTTTCTTGACCCAAAACCAAGATATCATCTGGTTGATAGGTAAAATCTGTATACGTTTGTGATGCGGACGTATCTAATAAAATCAAGCGCCCAGGTTTTGTATCAAGATATACTTGCCAAGATTCATGAATTTTAAAGTCGACTTTATCCATATAATCCATCCCGGCGCGTCGTAACTTTCGATCACTTACCACAAAGCCACAGGGTTCAATAATATCCACCCCAACACCAAAACAAGCCGCCATACGCAACATCGTACCTGTGTTCTGTGGAATTTCTGGTTGGTAAAGACACAAACGCATAATTATCTGATCGACATATGCTTAAAGCCAGCTTTAAAGTATTGATAGCCAGTTATAACTGTTAATAAGGAAGCTGTCCAAAGACAAATGATTCCAACTTCGTGGAAGCCCCAAATTAAGTCTTTTGCATCATCTAACAACAAAAAACTTAAAGCAACCATTTGAAGACCTGTTTTCCATTTTGCCAGGGGGGTAACTGGCATCGGGATATTTGATTCCGATAAAAATTCTCTAAGCCCCGAAACAATAAATTCACGGCCAATAATGATAATTGCCGGTATTAAAGAAAATCCAACCAAACGATCTGTGCCAGCCAACATAATGAAGGTAGTTACAATTAAAATTTTATCTGCAACTGGATCCAAAAAACGGCCAAAAGAGGATTCTTGGTTTTTTTTGCGGGCAACCAAACCATCCACATAATCTGTAAAGCAAGCATAAAGATAGAGCATAACAGCCAGCCAATTTGCCCATTGCTTTTCGATATAAAAAAGCCCTACAAAGGGAATAAGTATTAAAATTCTTGTGATTGTAAGTGTGTTTGCCGTGTTCATAACCTGTTAGCCATTTTTAATAGTATTACCACACACTTTTTCAAATGCCAATTAATTGGTTGGCAGTTGCCTCTTTTTCGGTTGGTATTGATTTAAAATCAACCCAAATATAACCAGCGCTGCCCCTAAGAAAACAGAAGGTTCACATTTTTCTTCTAAAGCAAAATATGAAATAACCATTGCTGATACAGGAACTAACAAAGAAAAAGGGGCCACAACCGAAGCTTGATATCGACGCAATAATCCGCCCCATAAAATATATCCCAATAAACCTGCCAATAAAGAAGCATAGAAAATTGAATAAATTGTATCCGTGCGAATATTTATTGTTGACGAAACCATTGTGGGCCATCCCTCAGTTAATAATGAAGCAATAAACAAAGGAATGGGTGCTGCAAGATGCATCCATATTGTTAAATGAATTGCATTAACCCCGCGTGCATCTGACATTTTTATGTTGTAAATAGCCCAGGCAATGGCTGCAGCAAGAACAAGGAAAAAACCAATAATTGAAAAATAACAGCTTCCTGTTCCACTTATAAAGACTACACCCGCAAAAGATATCGTTACACCTATGATTTGTAAAATTCTGGGTTTTTCTTTTAGAAAAATAACGGCAAGCAAAAGTGTAAAAAAGACCTGGCTTTGCAAAATAATGGCGCTTAATCCAGCACCAAGGCCATAACGAATGGCGGCAATAACTAAAGGAATTTTGATCACGTACAACAAAACCCCCAAAAAGGTCAAAAGCTTCCATGAAATTTGTGGGCGAGGTACAAAAAAAGCAAGGGGAACAACCAGCATTGCCCTTAAAAACATATAATATATTGGGGGAAAGTCATGAACGCCTATCTTCATAACACTGAAATTTCCGCCCCAAATAACAGCAATTAATATGGCAACAAGTATGTGTCTTTTTTGCATTTTTTTATCCTACTTTAGACACTTAACACTTCTTTAAAGAACCCTGCAACAATATTATCAGGGATATCTTCAATATTTTTATATTGCCAATTTGGATCCCCATCTTTATCAATAATTTTTGCACGGATGCCTTCAAAAAATTCAGAAGACCTTACAAAATTCTGACTTAAAATAAAATCAAGCTGGCTTAGGAAATCAAAATCTTTTTTAGATGCTAACTTTAATAATTCAAAAGTTATTTTTAAGCTTAATGGGGAAACTTCTTCTAACCTATCTAAAACTTTATATGCCCATGTGTTTTTATGTAGTTGAAGTTCTGTTAAGATATTCTGTAGGTTGGTTTGTGAAAAACATGAATCAATCAAATCTCTATTTTTTTGTAATTCAGAAAGCATTGGAATTTCACCGCCGGCAAACATATCCAACAATTCAAAAATAATTTCTTCTGCGCGACCGGCCGTGTCAACTTTTACTAAAGCTTCTAAAAAAGTATCAAAATGTTCTTTGGGCATAAAGTGTGTTGCAATTCCTGCATATACTGCATCAGCTGCATTCATGTACCAACCTGTCAAACCCAAAAACATCCCAAGGCTGCCAGGGGATCTGGAAAAAGCATAACTGCTGCCCACATCCGGAAAAAAACCAATGGCTGTTTCGGGCATCGCCAAACGAACATCTTCACAAACAATACGATGACTGCCGTGCATTGAAACACCCAAACCACCCCCCATGGCAATGCCATTTATCAGGGCTATATAAGGTTTTTTATAATGATGAATAATTCTGTTTAATTCATATTCTTCCCAGAAAAACTGGCGAAATTTTGGAAGTGCTTCTTTGTCTTCATGATCTTGGCGGTAATTATAAAGAGATTTGATATCTCCCCCTGCACAAAATGCTTTTTCATTATCACTTTTTATGACTACTGCATCGATGCTGGAATCTTCTTCCCATTCTTTGATATAATGACGCAGCACCGTAAACATTTCATAATTGATGGCATTTAACGCCCCATCACGATCTAGGGTAATAATGCCAATTCGATTTTGGATATCAAATTTAACCAAGGACATATATTAATCCTTTGGCCATTTATGTTCATTCAAAGGCTTCCATCCAAAGTTTTCAAGAACACTTGGGTTATCGTCTTTTTCCCCTTCAGGCATAAGACGGCGCAAAGAACATCTGTTATTGCCCCACACACACGGCGTTCCAGGGGATTCACAAAGAAATTTTGTGCGCCTTTGTTGACACCCTGCTTCTGCATGAAAACTAAAAAGTATAGCGACTAAAAGTAGACAAGCTTTGGTGCAAAAGTTATTAAAAATATATTGTTTTTTCACTAAAAAGGCCTCCGGGCTGATAAGGCTGCTGATATTGTTCCGTCATCAAGATAATCCAATTCTCCTCCAACGGGAACACCATGGGCTAAACGCGTTACAGTGATATCGTAACCTGATAATTTTTCCAGCAAATAATGGGCCGTTGTCTGGCCTTCCAAAGTTGCATTCAACGCAATAATGATTTCCTTTATATCGTCATTTTTGACACGATTTTGGAGTTTTGATATGGTCAAGTCATCCGGGCCAACACCGTCAAGAGCTGATAAAACACCGCCTAAGACGTGATAGTGCCCTCGGTAAGAGTTAGATCTTTCCATCGCCCATAAATCATCAACCCCTTCAACCACACAAAGAATTGTTGTATCCCTTTTTGAATCCATGCAGACACTACAATTATCTCCAGCCGAATCTAAATTGCCACATTTTACACAAGGTTGAACTTTATCCCCCACTTCTTGTAATGCCGCAAGCAAAGGATCCATTATAGAGGTTTTTTTCTTAATAAGATGCAAAGCCATGCGTCGTCCTGATCTTGGCCCAAGACCTGGCAACTTTGAAAGCAGCTTAATAAGGCGATCTATTTCTTGGCTAATCATGATATTTAAAATAATCCGGGTGGTAATCCCATACCACCTGTCATTGCCTTCATTTGATCTTGGGTTTGGGCTTCCACTTTTTGTTTGGCATCATTGTATGCTGCAACGATCAAATCTTCTAGAACCTCTGTATCTTCAGGATCAACTGTGGCTGAATCTAATTTCAAGCCAACCAAATCACCTTTACCATTTAAAGTTACCTTGACCATCCCTGCACCTGATGTGCCTTCAATCCTAAGTTCTGCCAGCTTTTCTTGCATTTCGGCCATTTTGGCTTGCATTTGCTGGGCTTGCTTCATTATGTTTCCAAAACCTTTCATATTTTTCTCCTATTGAATTGTATTAATTTTGGCGTCTGGATACGCCTCTAAAATTTTTTGAATTTCTGGGTTTTGCCTCAGCCTATTCATTAACTCTTGCTGCTGAACTTTTTTTTGGTCAGCTAGCGTTGTACCAGATGCATCATTTTCTTGTACAAATTTCCAATTATGACCTGTCCACTGTGTCAATTTTTCACGAACTGTACGTATGAATGTTGATGGTAAAGTTTTTGGAATAAATAAACAAATTTCCCCCGGGATATATTTTGTAACACGAACATCATATTCTAAATGACTGGCTAAGATAGGTTCTTTTTTATCCGAAAATAATTGCACTACATCCGCAAAATTATGGGGCAATTCAATAGGCTGTTGCTCAGCTGGCTGTGTCGCCTGCATTGCCTGTTCAGTTTCCAAAGGGGTTACTTTTTGCACGTCCTGTTTTGATTGGCTGCCTCCACCCGAAGCTGCTGAAAGAACAGCCTTTACATGCATGGCCCGGATAACAATCATTTCCAATGTTTGGGTTGTTAGTACTGTTTGTTTTAATTCTTGCTGTCCTTTAACCAACACTTGCCAGACCATTGAAATGTCAGGAACTGACAGTTGTGTTGCTGTCTCTTGCGCCCTTTTTATTTCATCAATTGGAATGGCCAATACTTCCGCACTTTTTGGATTTACCTTTAAAGCCGTTAAGGCATGCATCATTTCCATTAAATCTTGAACTATTTTTAAGGGCTCAGCCCCTTTGTTTAAAAGATTTTTCGTACCTTCCAAGGCTTTTTCAATCTCTCCCTTTAAAATGGATTCTGTTAAATCAAGTAAATCTGATTTATCATTTAAGCCTAGCATTTCCTTGACTGAGACTTCTGTAATTTTTTCATCCGCACTATTAATGGCTTGATCCAATAAGGATAATCCATCACGCACAGATCCATCCGCTGCTTTGCATAGTAAGGCTAAGGCCGCATCTTCAAATGAAATTTTTTCTTTTTCTAAAAGTTGAGAAAAATAATCTTGCATAACAGGAACTTCAACCCGACGTAAATCAAAGCGTTGACAACGCGACAATACAGTAACGGGAACTTTACGAATTTCTGTCGTGGCAAAAACAAATTTTACATGGGCAGGCGGTTCTTCCAATGTTTTCAGCAATGCATTAAAGGCACTTTTTGATAACATATGAACTTCGTCAATGATGTATATTTTATAACGTCCAAAGGATGGTTTGTAATGTACCCCATCAATTAATTCACGCACATCATCCACCCCCGTACGGCTGGCTGCGTCGACTTCGATAACATCAACATGCTTTTCTTGGGAAATGGCTGTGCACTGTTCACATGCACCACAAGGTTCTGTTGTTGGGCCGGATTGTCCATCACTTCCAATACAATTAAGTGCACGCGCCATTAATCTTGCTGTTGTTGTTTTACCAACACCACGAACACCAGTTAGAATGAAAGAATGTGCCAGGCGACCTGTTTTTAAGGAATTAGAAAGTGTGCGCACCAAGACGTCTTGCCCAATGACTTCGGAAAACTTTTTGGGGCGATATTTACGTGCAAGGACTAAGTAATTTTCTTGTACTTCTGCCATTATTATAAACCCTTTGTGCAAACGCGCTGTTTGCTTAGAAACTTAACAACAGTTTAATTTTGATATCACTAGGCATAAGTGAGGCTGCCTATGGATAATAGGCAACGAGCGCCATAACGACGTGATAGCTTAATTAAAAGTGAGAGACTGAACGCACGACCCGAAAGAGGTTGCTGCGGCTGCTTTCTTCCGAACCTGACCGGGTTCACAACTGATCCGCCCATGGTCAGTCCCTCAAACAGAAATATAACATTCCCCCCATAAATAGCAAGGGGGAAGTGCTTACTTCGCCTCACACCTTAAAACATCCCTTAACGCCAGCATGTCTTCCGGCACATCGCTGGTAAATGACATTTCTTCTTTGCTGATTGGGTGAATGAAATGAATTTCTTGGGCATGCAATGCTTGGCGGTCATTTTTCCACAGGCAATCCGGGTTTTCAGATAACAAGCGATTAATGATTTTATTACGGTGACCCTTACCATAAGTTTGGTCCCCAATAATTGAATTCCCCATATAGGCCATGTGCACACGAATTTGGTGGGTGCGCCCTGTTTCCAATTTGCACTTTACTTGGCTGGCAATAATGGCTTTGTCCGCTGTATATAATTCAATCGTTTCATAGTGGGTAATCGCTGTTTTTCCCTTACCTTCAACGGCAGCCATTTTCTGGCGGTTACGATCACTGCGTATAATATTTTTATCGATCGTTCCTGTTGCAGGCGAAAGGTGCCCCAAAACAAAAGAAACATAAGTACGGCTTAAAGACCTGTCTTCAAATTGTTTTGATAATTCTGTGTGGGCTTTATCTGTTTTTGCCACCACCATTAATCCACTGGTATCTTTATCAAGGCGATGTACAATACCTGGGCGCTTAACGCCACCGATACCAGATAAAGTATTCCCACAATGATGAAGCAAGGCATTAACCAATGTTCCTGATGGATTCCCCGCACCGGGATGAACAACCAACCCAACAGGTTTATTTATTACCAATAAATAGTCATCTTCAAATAAAATTTCTAGGGGAATATCTTCGGCTATTGGGTCTGGTTCATCTGCCTCTGGAATGCTTATTATATATACCTCATCAGCTTTAACTTTTATTGAGGGGTTTGTAATTATATCCCCATCTTCTGTTTGAAGGTGACCTTCTTGGATCAAGCCAGTAATGCGCGACCGCGTTAATTGACCCATGCATAAAATGGATAATGCTTTGTCCAGTCTGGATTTTTCTTGATCTTTTTCTATTACTAATGTCAGCTGTTGCACGAATTTTTTTCCTAAATTTGACAATAAAAATTATATTGTGGCACTATGGTTAATATAAGGATAATAAAGACATATGTCAGGTATAAAACAACAAAATCCAAAATTTATCGTTTCTAACGTGTTTAGTCGCATGCTTATTCCTTTTGCTGCAGTCATGTATACAGCCTTAAAAGAAAGCATTCTTTCGCCACAAGCAGGGGGCATGATGGATTCATGGGTGTCGATGGCATTCAGTGTGGTTTTCTTTTATATGCTACAAGTTTCTATGCTTAAAGACAGTAGCCACCGATTTTTAAGAAAAGATCTGTGGGTTCTTGGCTTTGCCTGGCTTGGCTTGGGGATACTGTGCCAACTTGTATTATTCAATCTTGTTTATGATATCTCTTTTAAAACAATTTTGAACACTTATGATTTCACACAAATGGAACCTTGGCCTTATACTTTGGTTGCCCTTTTCTTGGCCCCTAGAATTTGTGCAATCCCTGCCCGGAACTGGTCCTTTTGACCTTTTTCCTTAACAATACCATGTTGAAATAAAAACCAAACCAAAGGGTCTGTTATGCGCCATCCTGAACCATATGATGCAATTTGATCATTTGGGTAAGTGAGGGAAAAAGTAAAAAACTGGTACTTAGGCAAATGACTTCTTATAAAATGCAATGTATTCGCACCATACCAAGCACCCGTGTAGGCCATTAACTCCCCGGAAATTTGTTGATTATTACTTTGATCAAATCCATTTTTATGTTCAGAATTTCTAAGCAAAATATTGGCATCTGGTAATAATGGGGCCAATTTTTCAAAGCTGTGGTATCCAATTGCAAATGGTTTTGAAATTTTCTTTTTCCCAGCCATAGGCGCCTTAAGAACTAACTGTAACAAATCTTCAAAAGCGTTGTATTTCAGAGGTAACGTGGGGATAGGCAACCAATAAAAAAAGGAATCATATTTATCAAAATCAATATTGTTTTTTTCCTCACCAATGTTATGAAAAACAATTGTTTGAAAATCTGGTGTTGATTTAACCTTTCTTAAGGCTGAATTTGATTTTTCTAAATTTTCAAAACATATTTCCAGATCTTTATTTTCAGAGGGATTTATTTTTAAACCTAAATTATGGGCTTCATTATCCACAAACACTTGTCGGGCCATTGTAACATAATGCGCCAGTTGTGACGTCATGGCCCCAATAACACCTATATGAATATAATTCGTTGCAAAAAAATCTTTCGCCAAATTATGGTGGCATGTAGGGCACACCTTTTGCTCTGTCGTATGGGCACATAAATCACATTTTTGACGATCACTATCATTTAACCTTTTCAGCAAGTCTTGATTTTGACCCTCAATCAGTCGCCCTTGTTTTTCTATACCCCCTTTGGGATGATAGTGGTTATAAACCGCATCTTCTTCGTGGTCACAAATTTCTGGTATTGACTGACACCGCGCCAACGCTTGCTGCTTTGCAAGCTTTGTAAAACAATGGGGACAGGTATATTTTCTTTTTATAGATTCTTTAATCATATTAAACCTTAAATGGGTGTACTAACTGTAACTTATTTTGCCAAACTGGATCAATTATTTCTAAGCGATATTGCCATTTTTTATTCAGTTTTTGGTTTATCAAAACTTCCATCCTATTCGACCTTTTTGCCTCTATACTACATGGCGGAATTTCACCAATGATAATTGCTTCAGGATCTTGATGGGCTGGGAACCGATCTTCTACAGCAACTAAGCGCATACGCGGTAAATGATTTTCACTATTTGCGGCTATTTGTAAAATAATTTTATGAGTAAATCCTTTTCCAAACCCGCGCCATTTGGCCTTTTTTACACGAACGTCATAAGCCATACTTGATATGTTTTGGTCCTTTAATGTATAGGGGTCGCCCAATAATAAAGGCTGTCCACATATAATTGCTGCTGGCCAAACATGAACATTTACATTTTCAGAAGACAATTTTGGTATTCTGGCCTGGCCAACAGAGTCTGTTTTTTCAACCAAACAACGATACAAGCATTCAATATCATTATGCCTAACTGCAGAGTTTCCCAAGCTTGCCGTTACCAGGCAACAAGGAATACGGGCATTGGATTCAGGCCATAACCATCGCGCTGTTATAAAATCTTTTTCATTATGGATTTGCTGCCAGTTTGGTTGGGTGAAATTAATGTTTTTATAATAAGTTTGAAAAGCTTTGCGAACCTTTGCAGCCTTAAGATCATCTTCAATTAAAGGGGCAAATTTTTCTTCTTCCCAATTTTCAACGATAACAGTTGTCTGATCTTCTTGAATGGCTCTATATACTTTGCGCCATGTAGATGCCAAAGTTTCTGCAACTTTTACTTTTGGTAAAAATATTTCAAATTCAGGGCGTCCAGCGCATATCTTTGGATCCCATAAATTTGCTAGCGTTTGCAAATCTGATTTTTCATTGGCTTTTTGGAATTTTTTTAATAATTCATACCGTTTTTGTGATTGAAGAATATGGTCTTTAAGGGTTTCCCCTAAAAAATTTTCTTCTATAAAATCAGATTCATGCAGGGATGGGTGTTTTGTCCACCAGGCATCTACCATTGCATCACTTTTATCAATCAATTCCTTTAGGGAATCGACTGCTGATTTATGTACCCGGGCATCTTGAATGAATTTTTTTTGAGGATCATTTAGCCCAAATTTTTGATATATATCCTTATTTGAATCCCATAATTTCAAAGCTGTTGCATGTTTTTGTTTTTCATAAGATTCTTTGAATGCACGCCAGGATTCAATGCGTTGACGGGCAATATCCACCCGGTCAAAAATTTCTGATTCTGCTGATTTAATACTTTCTGGCCATTGATGCTGAAAATATACTTCCAGGATTTGTCGTTCAAAATCTTCGTCAATAATTGGATCCCCAAAAGAATCTTTTTTATCTGCCTTCTGAACAGCCTCTTTTAACCTAGTTAGTGATTGGCGGCGTCGACGAATTTCTTCTAAAAATTCTTTTAAAGGCTTGCCATTCACACGTTCTGTTGGTGTTAAAGGGAAATAATTTAACTTGTCATCTGTACTCCACCAATCCAAAATTTCTTGATCACTTTTACTTTGCAAACAAAATTCCTTAAATTGGTCCAATACTTGGATATATTCACACGCTTTTTTTATTTGATCCCTGTGCGTTGTAAAACGACTTTCTTTGTGTAAAACCGTATTGGTATTCCATAGCCGGGCGATTTCCCGCATATCCTCAGTTCTAATGGCTTGTTCCAGCTTAACCACATCTTCTGTACGGGCCTGGCCTGCCACTTCAGGAAAAACATCTACGCCTGTTTTTTCCTTACGATCACACCAAAAACAGGTATCCCCATACATAAAATGTTGGGAATTATGACTGCACGTATGCAAAGTTTGAATAACTTCAGTTAAAATTGTTTTCCATTTGCTGGCTGTCAATCTTTCACGGGGATTTACAAAACCGTCATTAAAAGTTTTCAAAAAAGCGTCCCGAATTTTAGGATGGAGTATTTCTTGGGGTAACGCATACATCGGACTTTGCACCTTACTATTTGGTGCAAAAGGCCATTCTCCTTTTAAAATAGCTGCATCTCTACTTTCGGGTTCTTCGCCTTCTGGCCACTCTCCACTAAAAGGATGATATCCCAACAACAAAAGGTGAATAATGATAGCCAGCCCAAATCGATCATGGACCTCAGTACGATCTGTCTTGGAAAGATTTTTCCCTATAAGTTCATGGGGGGTAAACCCTTCAGATCCGACGGGGCAACGATACACATCGCCTTCTTGCTGAATTTGGAAAGAATCGGCATCTGTAATGGCAACCAGCGCACGATCATTAATCATAAAATTATCAGTTTTAATATCCCCAACCACATACCCTTTTTTATGCAAGGCTTCCATAATTGAGGCAATGTTATAAGCCGTAACATGTAGGTAGTGCCAGTTAAAACCTGGGGCATTCCGCTTGCGCAGTTTTGCATTGTAAACGTGGTTTACCCTTAAAGACCCTGAAACACGCGGCATAATAAAACCACAAAACTGTCCTTGATCATCTTGAATTAACCCTTGGGGCCAAGCAATAGATATATGATTTTGACTTTTTGTGGGGTCTTCAGGGGGGTTTTGCACCATCGAAAGGACTTTGCTTTCATAATCGTGACGCGGCGCATGATATATTTTTGCGACAACTTCAGGAAGGTTTGTCAGCCAAATCGCGCCCTCGCCCCCACTGTCTAAGCGCTGTTTTAAATCAATTTTCTGGCCTTTATCTTTTATTGAATACATTTATGGATTTCCTAAAAATTTTGCAATAATAAGTGTACGATCATCATTTGATCGCTGTTGTAGCCGTTCAGATTTTAAGAACTTTTCAAGCTCTGCATCAATCGTCTTTTTTGATGGCTTATCTTTTAAAAAAACATCAAACGGTTTGAAAAATCCTATATGTGCCTCATTTAATCGGTGATCAATGGCCACATGGTCCAACCCATCTGTTGCCAACGCCACAAAATTAATGGGTTCGCGCTGTACAAATGTTTGAACATCTAAGGTTTCATCTGTAACAAAACTTGTTTCATTAACGTATTCCCCTTTTTTACCAGAAAACACCAAATCATATTCGTCTTCTATGCCGGAAACCAAAAAACCATCACCCACTTGCAAGCCTAACAAACGATCAGGCATAAAGATTGCAGCCACTAATGTGCTTGCATAATCATGGGGGTTTTCTTTTTTCTTTTTTGCTTCTTTTCGAATGTCTTCTCTGATAAGCACAGGGATTTGATGCAGCTGTTGTAAGGTTTTCTCAGATATATCATTTAAATTCAATTCTTTCATATACTGCATTGCTTTTTTTACAGTAAGCTGCGCCCCTTCTTTTGCTTTTGCAACAGAACCTGCCCCATCCGCAACAATGGCGATCACCTGATCGGGGCCTATTTTTTCAATTAAATAAGCATCTTGGCATTCGCTATCATGCTGTCTGATTTGTTTTGCAACGGCACAAGCGCCTGTAATCCATGTCATATCATGTTCCTGTTGCTGCCCAACCTGATACAGAAGGAAGTTCAATCATATCACCACCCACCCTGTTTGTAGAAATACGGCGTACAGAGGATGATAGCCAACGAAATAACTCTTTAAATTTCAGGTCTTGCAATTGGATGGGGGGGCGACTTGCTGGTGCCACACGTTCAAGAATTTCCATATCAGCACCTTCCACAGCAATTGTAAAAAAACTGATACGTTTGTTGGCTTCAAGATCGCTAACACGTGCGGCGGCTTCTTTCCATTTCTCCCCATCAGTTGGGGCCCCATCTGTAACAAGAAAAACCCAGGGGCGATAATATTGCACGCCATTTGCTCTGTACACTTGTTTACGTTCATCTAAAGCATCTAAACCCATATCAATCGCACTTCCTAATGGGGTTTTTCCAGCCGTATTTAATATAGGGGGCGTAAAATCATCAATTGTAACAAAAGGTTGTAGGATATTAACTTCTTTGCCAAAGCTGATAATACTTAACTCTACTCTTAATGCCGCTAATTCATCTTGCTCTACGTCAAATTTAAATTCAGCCAAACCTTGATTTAATGATTCAATAGGCGCCCCCTCCATCGAAGCAGAGGTGTCTAGGATTAAAACAACCGGGCATCTATTTTCTGGATTATCCACAAATTCTGGCTTTATTAATGACATCATTACCTCGTGCAATTATTGTTTTAAGTTTATACTCTACCATAAGGTATTTTATATGTTAATAAATAGTGTTATAGTTAGACTTAAGAGCACTGCAGATTTTATGTCACACTATAGTGGTAAAAATGCTACAAAACGAAAAAAATACAAAAAAATTAGTATTTTACGTTTACACTAAGACCTAAAAGTGGCAATCTGTGTTGTAGAAGTAACAAGTCTTATGACTTAAGAAACAATAAACTGGGAGAGTCTCGATATGGCTGAAAGTACTCAACATAAGTTAGACCGCGTACGCCCTCCGCGCGTACAAATTACATATGACGTAGAAGTCGGTGATGCAATTGAAATGAAAGAATTGCCTTTCGTTGTAGGTATCATGGCTGATCTTTCTGGGGACAGAGACCCCGAAAAGGCAATGAAAGCACTTAAAGAACGTAAATTCACAGAAATTGACCGTGATAACTTTAATGATATTATGGCTGACATTACACCAAGAGCAGCAATGCGTGTTGAAAACCGCCTTGGTGGTGGTGAAGAAAATGAAGACAGTTCCTTAAGTGTTGCTCTTAACTTTAAAAACATGGAAGATTTTGATCCGGTAAACATTATTAAACAAGTTGAGCCTATGCGCAAACTATACGAAGCGCGCACTAAGCTTAGTGACCTTATGTCAAAGCTTGACGGTAATGATGACTTGGAAGGCATGCTTCAAGATGTTCTTGAAAACACCGAAGTTCGCGAAGAAGTTAAAAAGAACTTAGGTGAAGTTAAGAAGGACGAAGGTGGCGAAGAAGACGCTAAGCCTAAAAAGTAGGTTGAACAATAAATAAAAGTAACATACGCTAGTCTTAATATAGGGAGGGCAAAATGGCTGATGAAAAAAAAGCACAAGGTCAGGCAGCTGAAGGCCAAGAAAACCTAACGGTTTTAGACCAGATTATTCAAAAAGGAAAACTGGCCCGCGACGAAGAACAACTTGTTTATGCACAAGATATGGTGGATGAATTTGTTGAACAGATTCTTCAAGCAGGGGATACAGTTAGCAACAACACAATTTCATTCATTAACAAGCGCATTCAAGAAGTTGACTTGCTATTAAGTCAACAGTTAGATGAAATCTTACACCATGAAAACTTTCAAAAAGTGGAAGCAACATGGCGCGGGATGAATTATCTTGTTATGAATTCAGAAACAAGTACGAAACTTAAACTACGTGTTTTCAACGTTTCCAAAAAAGAACTTCGCGATGATCTTGAAAAAGCAGTAGAATTTGATCAAAGCGTTCTTTTCAAGAAAATTTACGAGGAAGAATATGGAACATTCGGGGGGAACCCTTATTCATGTCTGGTTGCAGATTATGAATTTGGACCTATTGCCCCAGACATGTCACTTCTAACAAAATTGTCAAACGTTGCAGCAGCGGCACATGCCCCTGTGATTTCAGCAGCATCACCTACTTTGTTTGACATGGATGACTTTACTGATTTAGGTAAGCCTCGTGATTTGGCCAAAATCTTTGAAGGAACAGACAAAATCAAATGGCGTTCATTCCGTGAAAGCGAAGATTCACGTTATGTTGTATTAACAATGCCACGTGTTTTGATGCGTCTTCCTTACGGGCCGAACACGAATCCTGTAGAAGGCTTGAACTATGAAGAAGTTGTTGATGGTACAACATTAAAAACTTTCACATGGGGAAACCCATCTTACATGATGGCACAAAGAATTACTGATGCTTTCGCGAAATATGGCTGGACAGCGGCAATCCGCGGTGTTGAAGGTGGGGGTCTTGTTGAAGGCTTACCAAGTTACACTTTCAAAACAACTGATGGTGATTTGGCTTTGAAATGCCCAACACAAATTGCAATTACTGACCGTCGTGAAAAGGAATTAAGTGATCTTGGCTTCATTTCATTATGTCACTGTAAAGGAACTGACAAAGCGGCTTTCTTTGGTGGGCAAACTGTTCAAAAACCAAAGAAATACAATACGCCACAAGCGAATGCGAATGCTGCAACATCTGCACGCATCCCATATTTGCTGGCGGCGTCACGCTTTGCGCATTACATTAAGTCAATCATGCGGGATAAAATTGGGTCCTTTATGACTCGTGATCAAGTTCAACGCTATTTGCAAACTTGGATCTCTCAGTATGTATTGTTAAATGATGATGCATCACAATCAATGAAAGCTCGCTTCCCACTTCGTGAAGCCCGTATTGATGTATTTGATGTACCAGGCGAACCTGGAAAATTCCGTGCAACAGTATTCTTAAGGCCGCACTTCCAATTGGAAGAATTGACAGCGTCCATCAGGCTTGTTGCTGAATTGCCTCCACCTGCAGGTTGATCCTAGATCAGCCCAGGTTGGCGATTATGTGGAATAGAATAAGAACATAGGTGTAAGATGAAGAACGATATAGTTGTAATGATGGTTGAAAATGTTGACGCAATGTGTGGAAGCGTCAAGTACGAAGGATATGCAAGAGGAATTCGTCTTCTTGAATTTCCTGAAGTCCAAACCATTAACTCTGCAGAAGCATCCCACAGTATCGGAATTCGTCCAAACAACGGGGAATGTTTACCCATTACTGTACGCACACACTATGACAAAAGTGTTCCTAAAGGCCTTGAAGCCATGGTTAAAGGTACAAACCTAACGAAGATTAGTATTTTCCACCTTGTATCAACTGGCGGAGACACACTTACCTTAAATAGGTATATTGAAATGTCAGATGTTTATTTAATTAAATACAGCCTGCACTATTTTGATGCATTTAACCACGAATCACCGCAAGGTGGGGTTGCCACATACACATTTAAATTTGATGAGTTTTCATCTGTTGCCAATGTGTTTGATGATCAAATGCAAGAACAAGGTAAAACTGGTTACATGACCAACAATACAAAACGCTTAACAGGTAACACAGGCGGATAATTTTTTTAAAAAGCGGAGTAAGCCATGGTAGAAAGACCATACAATTCATTAGAAAGCAGTCAAGTTAACGATGGGCAGATTGTTGCCTCTCCTACGTGTTTACTAACTTCAACAGTTCATGAAGGTGGGGTTAGCGTTGGAACTATTGAAAATGCACATGAAGTATTTTATTACTTTATTTCTGCTTCCCGTGCATCATTACCTGGGTATCATGGACTTCATGAATCCACAGCAAAGATTCGTTTTAGTGCTTTGAACATTGCATTACACAACAACAGCTATACAGAACCTTTCATGAAGGCTGTATACAGTGGGGCAAGTATTGGGGATATTGAAATCACAAGTCTTCAACACTCTGGTGAAGAATCTTTACCAAGCTTCACAATGCAATACAAAAATTGTCGCCCAGTAAGCGGTAAAGTTTCCAGATTAAACGTTGGCGGTCGCTTAGGTGAAAATGTCATGAGTCGTGGGCATTATGAAGATCGCCTTGATATTGTCAATCGTTCTGTTGATGCAGATGATCCGTATAATCGCACAGCAGAAGTTACAGCATGTTGCCTTAAAATTCTTTTTGATCAGGTATCCATTGTTTATCATGCATTAACTGAAACTGGTGAAGTTGACGGTCAAATTGCAGGTGGATTTAACTTGGTTAAAAACACAACAGAGCTTGAATAAATAGGTCGTGGCAAGAAAGTGGACAGACAAAGGGGCAGATGCCCCCTTATTCGACAAGCTTCGTGATGAAAATCCACAAACCAAAGAAGAACATCCTATCTTTAAAAAATATGATCGCAAGGAACTTTTAGTATCTGTACAACAAGAAGTTTCAAACATCTTAAACACCCGTTGTAAAATGCCATACGAAGAGTACAAAAATTTGGATCCTTCTGATCTAGAGTATGGATTTCCTGAACTATTTGGCCTGCCTGACCAATCTTATGCTGACCCACGATCCCCAGAAGGGGCAGATAAAATGGCAGATTTAATTGCCAATGCCATTGAAATATTTGAACCTAGGTTAGCAAATATTTCTATCGAAATACAAGATTTCCACAAACAAAATCAATCTTTATCTGTTGGTGTCAGTGGAGATTTAGTGATAGGGGAAATACGCGAACCAATTTCATTCCCTGTTTCTGTTCAAGACTATGGATCTGTCGCAACGCAAGAAAAAGTTGGGTATGACACAACTGCCAAAATAGAGTATAATAAAAATGATTCTGAGGGGGCAGATGAATGAATGACTTTCACGAAAAACATTTACAGTATTATCAGCGTGAAATGTCCTTCCTACGTAAAATGGGGGGCATCTTTTCTGCCAAATACCCTAAAATTGCCAAACGTCTTGGCCTTAGTGATACAACTGCGTCAGACCCGCATGTTGAACGACTCATTGAATCTTTTGCCTATCTAACTTCCTATTTACAAAAAGATATAGACAACCAATTTCCACGCATTTCATCCGCGTTATTAAATACATTATACCCCCAGCAAGTAAGCTTGATTCCGCCCATGAGTATTTGCCAATTTGAACCGGACCCAGAGGCTGGATTAACAACTGCCTACGATATTCCACGAAACTTTTCCATGTATGTTGAAGGCGATACAGGGGATGTCAGCCGATTTAAAACAGCCTACCCTGTTGAAATGTGGCCTATTAAAGTAACTGATATTGCCATGGTAAAATCAAATCTTTATGATCTTGGGGAAGAGCTGACAAAGCATACTTATGTTTTACGCATTAAATTAAAATCTTTATCCGAAGATTTAAGTATCTTAAATTTAAAAAAACTTCGGTTTTTTATTAACATGCCGCGTGCACAAGCGAATGTTTTGTATCAACTTTTGTTTGAAGAATCTATGAAAATTGGTGTGGTTGGGGCAGATGATAAACCAGCCTATATCACCCCAAAGGATAGTATTTCACAAGTTGGGTTCTCGCCTGATGAATCTGTTTTACATGTTCCCAAAAATGGACACCCGGCCTATGCCCTTTTACAGGAATACTTCTTATTTCAAAAAAAGTTTATGTTTTTTGATATTGATAACCTAAATTTCAACAACGCCGGACAAACAGCAGAAATTTTAATTCCTTTGTGTCATTCACAAGATGCCAAAAGTTTGGTTTTTGGGGAACGATCCCTTCTTTTAAATTGCAGCCCTATTGTTAATTTATTTTATAAAACATCTGAACCCATTCGCCTGGATCACCAACGTGTTGAATATCGTTTAATTGCTGACCATCGGCGTGAAATGACAACAGAAATTCACAGCATTGACCGTGTCTTTTGTTCAGGGGAAGAGGAAAAAGACACAATTGAAATTGATCCTTATTTTTCATACAACCATCATTCTTTAAGCGAAGATAAAATGGGGTTTTGGCATGCACGACGGGTCCCTGCAGCAAATAAAAACATACCCGGAACAGATATGCAAATTTCTTTTGTAAACTTAAATTTTTCACCAAATAGTCCCCCTGTTGATGTGGCTTATGCCCGGGTTTTGTGTACAAACCGACAACTTGCGCCGACTGTCCCTGCGAATGCAATTTTAAATGAAGATGAGGGAACCCCAACCAAGTCTATACGTTGTTTATATCAACCTACTGATACAACATATCCTTCCGAAGAAGGGGCAACCCAATGGCAATTGATATCCCAACTTGCTTTGAATTATTTATCTTTGTCTAACAATGAAAAAAGCTTGGACGCCTTAAAGGAAATGTTACGCTTGTATTCCGGTGGCGGGAAAAAAATTAATGATGTTGAAATTAACAGCATGATAAAAATGGATTGCGAACCAATTGTTCGCCGATTTGGAAAAGATGCTTGGCGCGGTTTTACAAAAGGAACATCTGTCACCCTTACAGTTGATGAAGGTGCCTCTGCAAGCTTAGGATCTTTCTTATTTTCATCTGTGCTTGCCCATTTTTTTGGTTTATATACAACCATAAATTCTTTTGTAGAGGTATCTATTAAAAGCACACGACGGGAAGGAGTATGGAAAAAATGGCCACCGATCGCCGGCGCACAAGAACTTCTGTAGTAGAGCGTGCTTATAAAGACGCAGATAAATTTGAATTTCATGCAATGGTCAAATTGTTGGAAAGCATGGAGAAAGACTGTACCCCTTTAGGCGAAGGCCCAGATCCAACAAAAGAAGCATTACGCCTGCAAGCGCGTGTTGCCGAAGGGTTTCCAAACACAGATATTTTTAAACTTATTGACCCCAAAACAAAAGAAATTCCACCTTTATTGATAACTAATTTCTTGGGCATTGCTGGGGCACATGGCCCCTTGCCTTCCCCTTATACCCAGCAGATAATAGAACGTACATCAAGACGTGATACAGGGTTCAGAGATTTTATTGATATCTTTAATCATCGGTTAATATCTTTATTACATCGCATACGAAAAAAACATTGGATTGGCATTTCCAACCAGCCTTCAGAAGAATCCTTAATGGGAAAATGTTTGAAGGCTTTACTTGGAATCTTTAACCCTTATTTAGAAGACCGCTTAGGTGTTCCTGACCAAAGCTTAACACATTATGCCGGTTTATTATGGCAACGCCCTAGATCTGCATTTGGACTACGTCAACTTCTTGAAGGTTTTTTTCGAATGCCTGTTGAAGTTCAAGAATTGAAAGGCAAATGGAATTTTGTACCCCACGACCAACTTACAAGTATTGGAAGTCAGGGAAAATTTAATGTGCTTGGGCAATCTGCCGTTATTGGCTCAAGGTTTTGGGATCAACAAGCCCTATTCACTGTAAAAATTGGCCCAATGGATTTAGATCAGTATGTTGACTTCTTGAAACCTGGAAAATCATGGCGTACAATCTGTAGTATAATTCGATATTATGTAGGTAATGATCAAGATTTCATGATAAACTTAGTTTTAAAAAAAGAACAGGTTCCAAAGCCCAGGCTGGGTTATGGTGTTGCTATTGGATGGACAAACTGGTTGAATCGCACAAAAACTGAATCCTATATAGATGATAATCAATGCCAATTAACAACACGTTCTTTTAAAGTTTCAGCAGGAGGCCATAATTAATGCAAAATTTACAATCTTTAATTGGAAACTTAAACACAACTTGCAAAAGATGTTTGGAAGAATCTGCACAATTATGTATTACCAATACAAATGCAACTGTTGATATTGAACATTTACTATTTCAAATTCTGGAAAAGCCTGCAACGGATCTTTCTGTTATTGCAAAATACTATGAAATTGATTTAAAGCGTGCAAAGCAACAGCTTCAAAATGCAATAAATGATTTCAAACGTGGCAACAATAAAACACCTTCCATGTCTGCTCAGTTAGTTAAATTATTGGAAAGGGCGTGGGTTATCACTTCCTTGAATCTGAAACAAACTCAGGTACGCTCAGCCGCGATATTAATGGCGATTTTAAAAACTGAAGAATTATTAGGCGTAATTGTAAATAGCTGCCAAGAATTATTAAAAATTCCACGTAATAAACTGGAAGAAGATATTCTAGAATTAATTAAATCCAGCCCAGAAGATGTAGGGGAAGGAAATTTAAGCAGCAATACAGGGGGCAGCAAAAGCAGTTCTTCTGATGGAAAATCCCCGACGCAAGCCTTGGATAAATTTACAATTGATCTTACACGCCAAGCCCGTGAAGGGAAAATTGATCCCATTGAAGGGCGTGATTCAGAAATCCGCCAGATGCTGGATGTTTTGGGACGCCGGCGTCAAAACAACCCCATTTTAACAGGGGATGCAGGTGTTGGGAAAACAGCAGTTGTTGAAGGCCTTGCCTTGCGCATTGCAAATGGGGATGTTCCTGATAGTTTGAAAAAAGTAAGCATTCGCACTTTGGATCTTGGTTTACTTGAAGCCGGGGCTGGTATGAAAGGTGAATTTGAAAACAGGCTGAAATCCGTTATTCAAGAAGTACAAAGTTCTTTAACCCCAGTTATTTTGTTTATTGATGAAGCCCATACATTAATCGGCGCCCAACAAAATGCCCAAAATGATGCAGCCAACCTTTTAAAGCCTGCTTTGGCCAGGGGTGAATTGCGAACGATTGCTGCAACCACTTGGGATGAATATAAAAAATTCTTTGAAAAAGACGCAGCCCTTACCCGTCGTTTCCAAGTTATAAAAGTTGAAGAGCCTGACGAAGAAACAGCTGTGAAAATGTTGCGCTGTTTAACAGAAAAGTTAGAACACCATCACAAAGTTTTGATACTGGATTCTGCCATTAAAGATGCTGTTCGTTTGTCCACTCGATATATTGGGGGCCGCAAATTACCAGACAAGGCAGTCAGTGTTTTAGATACTGCCTGCGCACGCGTACACTTAGCACAAAACGCAACCCCTGAAGCCGTTGAAACATTAACCCGTGATTTGGAACTTTTAGAAATTGAAAAATCACGCTTACAAAAAGAAGAATTAAGTGGCCATGTTCACCAAGATCGATTGGCCCAAATTTCTGTCGATGCGCAAACAAAACAAAAAGAATTGGATGAGGTAAAAAAAACTTGGGAAGAAGAATTAAACCTTGTAAAAGAAATTAACCAACTTCACAACAACATCTTAGAAATAAATGAAAAAAATGGCCCTGACCATCACGACCTAAAAGATTTAAAAATAAAAATCAGTAAACTTAAAAAAGATTTGGAAACCAAACAAGGGGAAAAAGGGTTGGTCCCTGCATGTGTTGATGGCAATGTTGTTGCCCAAGTTGTTGCAGGGTGGACGGGCATTCCTTTAGGTAAAATGTTGCGCGATGAAATCAATACCGTGTTAACCTTAAAAGATATTATGGCCAATCGCTTGATCGGGCAAAAACAAGCTGTGGATACCATTGCAAAACATATTGTGACATACCGTGCAAACTTAGATGAGCCTGGAAAACCAGTAGGCGTCTTTTTATTAGTTGGACCCAGCGGTATTGGGAAAACAGAAACAGCCTTGGCTTTGGCTGACACACTATATGGCGGGGAACGAAATCTTGTCACCATTAACATGTCTGAATACCAAGAATCTTATACTGTTTCTTCTTTGAAAGGGTCGCCTCCCGGATATGTAGGATATGGTGAAGGGGGTGTTCTGACCGAAGCCGTCAGACGCAACCCATACAGCGTTGTTCTTTTAGATGAAATTGAAAAAGCCCACCCGGACGTAATGGAATTATTCTATCAAGTTTTTGATAAAGGAATCTTGGAAGATGCAGAAGGTATTGAAATTGATTTTAAAAATACCGTTATTTTAATGACAACCAATTTGGCATCTGAAACCATTATGAAGGAATGCAAAAATCCGAAAAAAATGCCGGATGCCAAGAAGGTTTCAGATACCATTCGTCCTGAATTGGCTGCCCATTTTAAACCTGCTTTGCTTGGGCGCATGACAATTGTTCCGTATTATCCTTTAACAAGTGAAGAAATATCTGAAATTGTAAAACTTAAATTGGATCGCATCAAAAGTCGATTTGAAGGAAATCATGGGGCTGACTTTTCTTACAGCAAAGATGTCATTAAATTCATCACAGATCGATGTGATGATCCTGATTCCGGGGCACGTAATATTGATTACGTTATTAACCAAAACTTACTTCCCCTTTTATCTGCAGAAGTTTTAAAACATATTGCTGATGAAACACCCTTTGGCAGTATAAAAGTTTCCATCAAACGGGATGAATTTATATGTGATTTTGAGGCATCAAAAATTGCAAACAAAGCTTAAAAGTTAACAAATGGCTGGACTTATTTCCCAAGAAAATACCTATCTGACCATCACAACAAAATTGGGTGCAGATAAAATTATCCTTAATCATTTTAAGGCTGAAGAAAAATTAAATGGGCTTTTTGAATTTAATTTAGAACTTTATATCCCATATGCCACGGATGCCAAAAATTATGACTTAGACTTTACAAAACTTATTGAAACTGAAGTTACCATTACCCTGACTTTAGGAAAAAAAATACGTTACTTTCATGGATTAATTACTGAATTAATACAAGGTCCGACAGTTGCAACTGGGATGGAAAAAATGCAACGCACCCATGAACGGACTTATTTTTATGCCAAAGTACATCCCACGGCCTGGTTAATGCAATTAACTGAAAACTGTGAAATTCATCAAAATAAATCGGCGATGGATATTATTAAAGAATTGTTAGGCAAACATAAAATTACTTTTAAAGACCTAACATCCAAGCGCGGAAAATTAAAACGCGAATACTGTGTTCAATATAACGAAAGTGATTTTGCCTTTATTTCAAGATTAATGGAAAATGAAGGCATTTATTATTTTTTCAAACATGAAAAAGCCAAACACACGATGTATCTTGCTGACGGCGGGAAACCTTGGGAGAAGCATACGGACAAAGATTTAGCAACTGTTACAGTTTATAACACCCAACACCCAACACCTGTACAATTCAGTCTGTACGATATGCGTGTATCAAAACAAATTGTTCCTTCAAGCTTTACTTATAATGATTATGATTTTGAAAAACCGACCACTAAATTAAAGGCAGAATCAAAAGGCGAAGGAAAAGGTCGGGATTATTATCACTATCCAGGGAAATATATTGTACAAAAAAATGGGATGGCTCTGACGGATATGCGTTTAGAATCCCTTGAATACCCATCTGATGCCATCCATTCAAAATCAGATATTCCTATGTTTGAAATTGGCCATTCTTTTAAATTGGATAATGCCTTAAGAAAAGATATTAACAAAAAAGAATTTGTTATTTTTTCTATTCACCATGAAGCCAAAATTCAAGCAGAACCTGATGAAAATAATGAAGGGGAAAAGCTTGTAAAAACAGAATATGATGGCGAAGTTGTTTATGAAAACAAGGTTTGCTTTTTCAGCAAAGACCTTCCTTACCGTCCCGCACTAAAAACTCCGTGCCCAAAAATTCACGGCACCCAAACGGCAACCGTTTCTGGTAAAGCCGGTGAAGAAATTTGGACAGATAAGTATGGTCGTGTTCTTCTTAAGTTTCATTGGGATCTAAGCCCCACAAAAGATGATAAAGTTTCGTGCTTTGTCCGTGTTTCCCAGGCCTGGACAGGCAAACAATGGGGGGTTTTGTTTACCCCACGTGTCGGCCAAGAAGTTGTTGTCACATACCTAAATGGGAACCCTGACAAACCCCTGGTGACTGGGTGTGTTTATAATGGGGATAACCTTCCCCCCTATTTACCGGCTGAAAAAACGAAAAGCACCATTAAAACAAATACAAGCCCTAAAGGTGGTGGTTTTAACGAATTACGATTTGAAGATAAAAAAGACGCTGAGGAAGTTTTTATCCATGCCCAAAAAGATTACAACACAACTGTTTTAAATGGGGAACGTACTGTTACAATTGAAGGTGCTGAAGATTGTGGCCATGATAAATTAACCATTCGCAAAGGGGATCGTACCTTTTTAATTGAGGAAGGCAGTCAATCCGATACCTTAAAAAAAGGGGACAAGTCCACCCTTCTTGAAAAAGGTAATGATACAGAAACATTAAAAGATGGAAATCAAACCATTACCCTTGAAAAAGGGAACCAAGCAACAACCCTGAAAAAAGGAAATCAATCTGTTACCTTAAAAGGGGGCAATCAAGAAATTGATATCAAAGGAAATCAAACTGAAACCATTTCTGGAAATCAAACCGTCACAATAAAGGGGAATAGAAAAGTTTCAGTTACTGGCAATGATACTTTATCCGTTAAAGGAAATATGACCGTTGATGTTATGGGAAATATTACAGCCAAAGCAAAAGGTAATGTTACAATTGAGGCCATGGGCATGATCAATATTAAAACACCAACTGGTATGATAACAGTTGAAGGAGGCATGATCACTGCAAAGTCCAAGATGCTTACGACAGACACACAAGGTCCTGCAACACACAGTGCCATGATGATGACGATAGAATCAAAAGGACCTTTGGCAATGAAAGGATCCCCTATTGCAATTGGCGCACCAATGATGACAATGGCAGCCGGCGGATCTGCCGCAATGACAACGGATACTGGCGGTGGTCTTGAAATGGGTGGCGGTGGAGATGTTGGCTTAAGTTCAACAGGCCCCATGAAAATGAGCAGTACCGCGCCCGCAAAAATGGATAGTCCCGCTGGTGTAAAAATTTCTTCTGGTGCAAGTTCTATTGACTTAAAGGCAGCAATGGGCACAATTAAATCTGCTATGTTAACGGTTGAAGGTTCTGGAATGATGGCAGTAAAAAGTGGTGGGATGTTAAATGTTCAAAGTGGTGGATTGGTTAATATTAAAGGCTCAATGGTAATGATAGGATAAAATTATGACAAAAAATATTTCCCCAGAATTTTTAGAAAAACTTCGTCTGATACGTAAAAAAAACGAAGTTGATAAAACCAATGAAAATGACATCAATAGTGTTGAATCTTATAATGCTTATGATGTCGTTGATAAAGTTGATCTTCCCGAAGGGTTTGACCCTGGTGAAGCAGAAGAAAATGCACAAGAAGAAAGTCTTGAGGGTCCTTTCCCACCTGACATGACCCAGGCCCCAAAGAACCCTGCTGCTGAAAAGAAAGAGGAGGATATAGATCCAAATGCCTTGGATTCAGGGTATCAAGAAATCAAAGATGCTGATGACAATATCATTCAAAAAATTCCCTATGAGAATAAAAAAATCCATGGAGATGTCGAAATTTTTGATAGCCAAGGAAATCTTATTCAAACCATACCCTACAATCAGGGAATAATTGAAGGTGTTTCAAAAGCATACAACAGTGATGGTAATATAATGCAAGAAGTTACCTTCAAGGCTGGTCAAAAAAATGGTCGGGGGATTTTTTATAATAATGGTGTCAAAGCAGCGGAGATGGTTTATGAAAATGATGAAATTAATGGGCCTTCTGTTTTTTATACACCAAGCGGTGGAATAAGCACCATTTGTTATTATAAAGATAGTTTAATGCATGGCGAAATGACAGCTTATGATGATAAAAAAGCGATTGTAAAAAAAACCATGTATGAAGAAGGAAAAATGCATGGCCCTTCGTATGTCTATTATCCCAGCGGTCAAATTTTTGAAGAAGCTTATTATGAAAAGGATCAACTATCTGGCAAAGTTCTTAATTATTATGAAAATGGAGAAGTTCTTTCAGAAAAAAAATATGAAGAAGGTAAATTAATTTCAGAATTAAGATACGACACAAATGGCAAACGGACAGATGATAATGAATATGAAGGGGACTATCCCAAATCAGCCCGCAATGCCTTAAAAGATATTGAAGGATCATAAATGCCACAACTTACATCTACAGGGGGTCTTGCAAAATGCATTTTTGGGGTGGCGCCAAGCCCCCTAAACTTTTTACCTGTCTATAAGGTTATGGCAACAACACCTGTTGGAAATATTAATGATTTCAAACCATTTGCAAATATTATTCCTTTTGGAATGTGCATGAGCCCGGGAAATCCTGCAGTTATTGCTGCCACGGCCGCTGCGTTGGGTGTGCTGACACCGATGCCCTGCACCCCTAATATTTCAACTCCCTGGATACCTATGGCCCCCACAAAAATGGTTGGGAATATGCCGGTTGTACCGTCTACCAGCATGCAAATATGTAAATTTGGGGGACTAGTTACCATTACTTTTCCAGGACAAGTCACTGTACAAGTAAGCTAGCATTTCTTCAAAATTAATGATAATTTATTATGTATAGAAATATAATTCATTATGAAAAGATTAACAAAAACATTATTTATCGGAACTGGTTTTTTAGCTGCAGGGTTATATCTTGCAAGCAACTTTAATGATCCTCAAAATCCTTCTGTCATGTCCACCCTTAAACACGTCAGTGTTGCTGTGCGTAATGCACTTCAGCAGTATGTGAAATTTTCTGATGATGGGGTGTCTATTGGTAAGCAAGAAAAAAAACAAGAAAAATACAGCCCTACTGATATAAGAAGCGCCACACATATGGATGATGATGAAGTAACAGATGCCCAAAAGTTTTTCAATCGTCTTGCCGGTTTAGATCCAGAGGAATTGGCTAAGCAAAAAGAAGATAAAAAGAAAGCAGAAGAAGAGGCCCTAAAAGCAGCGGAAGAGGCTGCAAAAAAAGAAGGGGAAACAGCCGAAGATAAAGATGCAGGAGAAGAACTTCCCGAATCACTTTGGCCCATGAAGCGTAAACGTAAAGGTATTATTGAAATTACCGGACACAAAACTGGGGCAGTATATAATAAAGGAGCCCTTCCTTATGGCCCACCCCCTTTTGTTAAGTCTGAAATTTTTTCTGATGAAGCGCGCCTACAAATTTATAATGATCCAGAAGCAGAAACATCTAAAAAAATAAAAATAGAGGATCAAGATGAAATTAACTATGGGCCAGATTCTATTATTAACATAACTGATCAAAAACCATTTCCTGATAAAATTAAGGCTCCACTTATGCAGCATGGAGATGCATATACGGTTCAGCTTGGCGCTTATGAAACAAAAAATGATGCACGTAAAATGGCTGATAAATTGGTTACCAAAGGATTTAATGCAGGGGTTTACCAAGGCGACACATCCCATAACAACTGGTATTTTGTTAGATTAAATTCAAAAGAAACTGAACAAGAAGCAATGGATCACGCCCAAGAAATTATGGAACAACATGGTATTTTCCCCCTTGTTGTCCCCACTAAAAAAGAAGAACGTAGAATACAGTAGAGGTCTTAAAATGAAAAAATTATGGATTTTATTATTTGTTTTAACAGCAGGATGTGAAACCGTCACAAACTATGTCTTTGAAGATACAGACATTGAATTTATTGATGAATTAACATTGATAGGGTCTAAAAATATGAACAACAGAAAACCCCTTCGTGTTGATTTTGTCGTTGTGAAGCACCCTGTCGTTGCCCAACAAATAGGGCGCATTTCAGCTGATAACTATATGCGTAATCGCAAGCAGTTAAAACAAGACTATCCAAAACATATTAAGTTTAATTCTTATGAACTTGTCCCAGGCCAATCAATTGTTAAAGATTTAAGTTACCCTAAGAAAGATGTGGTTGCTGCCTTTATCTTTGCAGATTTTGACAATGAAAACGTAAACCGTTGGTCCATTTTTTCTGCTGATCATGTTGTTGTGAAATTTCTGGAAAACACCTTAAAAATCACGTCCCGCAATCAAGGTGAAGAAGAAAAAATTAAACCTAGACAATTATCTGAGGATATTGTGATTATTGAAAGTAACCCCTTATAGATTTATTGGGCATTAGATAGTAATATCCATTCTTGCTCGCTTAGGGTTTTTATACCCAACTTTTGGGCTTTGGCAGCTTTACTGCCTGCATCTTCGCCTACCACAACGTAATCAGTTTTACTGGAAACTGATCCTGTAACTTTGGCCCCTAAGGCTTCTGCTTTTTCTTTTGCTTGATCTCGGGTCATTGATTGTAAAGTGCCTGTAAAAATAATAACTTTATTTTTCAAAGGTAAAGGTCCAGTTTTTTTTCCAACGGTCTGAACATTTAAGTTTTGCAATAATTCTGTAACCAAGGATTCATTTTTTTCTTCTTTAAAAAATTCAGTAATTGCATCTGCAACAATTTCACCAATGCCTTCCAAGCTTTTCAGAACTTGATAAGAATCAGACTCTTTTGATATTTTTGCAGCACCCATTTCATGCAGCCATGATTTATCATCTTGATAATATTGGGCAATAACTTTTGCCGTAACTTGGCCTACATGGCGAATTCCCAAAGAATATATAAACCTGTCTAAGGAAATTTTACGTTTTTCATTAATGGCATCAAATAGATTTTGGGCAGACTGTTTGCCCCATCCAGGAAAATTTTTAATTCGACTAGGGCTTTTTTTATCCTTTTCTTCCAAAGTAAAAATATCAACAGGGGCCTTTATCAAATTCTTTTCCCAAAAAAATTCAATAGACTTGCCCCCCAGCCCATCAATATCAAAAGCTTTTCGTGAAACAAAATGTTTTAACTTTTCAATTGTTTGTGCAGAACAGTTAAACCCACCCGTACATCGATATGCGGCTTCCTCTTTTTCTCGAACTGCATGGCTTCCACATACAGGACATTGTGTCGGAAATTCATAAGGGATTGACCGATTGTGATCTTTTTCAATAACCACACTCACAACTTGGGGAATAACATCCCCTGCCCTTTGAATAATAACGCGATCCCCTTTACGAATATCTTTACGTATAATTTCATCTGCATTATGCAACGTTGCCCGGGAAACAATAACGCCCCCAATATTAATTGGCTCAAGGTTTGCAACAGGGGTTAACACACCGGTGCGACCAACCTGAATTTCGATGCTGTTTAAAATTGTTTGTGCCTGTTCAGCAGGAAATTTATGAGCCAATGCCCACCTTGGGGCCCGTGCCACATATCCCATTTTTTCTTGGTATTCAAAATGATTAACTTTATAGACAACACCATCAATATCATACGGCATTGTTGGTCTGTCATGAAAAATCTGGTTATAGTACGCCAGAACATCTTCAAGCGCGTAACACAGTTTCACTGCATCACATGTTTTAAATCCCCAAGATTTTAATTTTTTTAAAATTTCATATTGGCTATTTATATTTTCTATTCTGGACGTAACCGTATAAGCAAAAAATCTTAACGGGCGCTTTGCAGTCACAGAAGAGTCAAGTTGGCGAACAGATCCTGCCGCTGCATTTCTAGGGTTTGCAAAGGCTGCGGCATTTTCTTTTTCGCGTTCTTGATTTAATTTTAAAAAATCATCTTTGGATAAATATATTTCCCCCCGCACATGAAATTTTGATGGATAAACGCCCGATATTTGATGCGGAATATCTTTAATTGTTTTTACATTTTCTGTAATGTCTTCCCCTGTTGATCCGTCGCCTCTTGTGGCTGCTTGAACCAGATGACCATTTTGATAAGTTAAAGAACAAGACAAACCATCTATTTTAGGTTCTGCAACGATTTCAAAATTATCTTTTTCAGCAAGCCCAAGACGTTTTTTGGATCGTATTACAAAATCTTTTAAGTCTTCTTCCGAAAAAGCATTTTCCAAAGACAACATCGCTGCATCATGTGAAACTTTTGTGAAGGGTGTTGTTTCAACAATACTCCCCACACGTTCTGAACGACTATTTTTTCTTTTTAAATGCGGAAAATGTTTTTCTATTTCTTCATTGCGTTGAACCAATGCATCATATTCAGCATCTGAAATAATTGGGGCATCTTGCACATGATATAGTTCATCATGTTTAATCAACTGTTCTGCCAAAAATTTTAATTCAGCTTGGGCTTCAAGATCAGTCAATTCTGATGCTGGTTTTTGGGGGGACTTTTTATCCATGGGCAGAATCTTTTAATAATTTTGACGCAGCAGCTTTTGCTTCATTCGTTATAGATGCCCCAGAAATCATACGGGCAATTTCTTGTTCACGATCATCCTGGTGATCCAAAAAATTAATCCCTGTTTCAGTATTTTTATCTGTATGAACTTTGCGAACCACTAAGTGATAATTACTGTGGGCTGCAATTTGCGGGGAATGCGTAATTGATAAAACTTGGGAATCTTTTGAAAGTAGTTTCAAACGTCGCCCCATTGCATCCGCAACGGCGCCACCAAGCCCTGTATCAATTTCATCAAAAATTAAAGTACGTTGATAGGGTTGGGATTGATTTAAAATAACTTTCAGGGCCAACATAATTCTTGATAGTTCCCCCCCTGATGCAACTGATTGCAACGCACCTGGTTTCTGCCCCACATTGGTACTGACATAAAATTCTATTTGATCCACACCATTTGCTGTCCATTTTTCTTTTGGCAGTTCTTCAATTCTAACTTCAAATTGAATTTTATCCAATTTCAGGGGCAGCAATTCTTCTTTCATTTTTTCTGTTAGATTTTTTCCTGCAGCAATTCTTTCTTCGTGAATCTTTTTTGCTTCATCTAAAAATACAGCTTGGGTTTCTGCCTCAATTTTTTTTAATTTTTCCAAATGACTTTCACCGCCATCCATACTATCCAGTTCTTGTTCTAATTCTGTTAGTTTTGTTGGAAGGTCTAAAGTATCACAATGGTGCCGACGTGCCTGTTCCCTTAAACTAAAAATTCGTGATTCTATTTGTTCAAGGGTTAAACCATCATCTACATGAAATTTATTTTTTTGGTTTTGAAGTTCTGAAACAGCATCTTGCAAAGCTTGAATGGACTGGTCCAAACTTGTTTGAATATTTTTAATATCATCAGAATCTTCAGAAACTTTTGACAAAGTTTTATATGCCCCCATTAAAACAGATTCAACTTGTCCTGTATAAATTTCTTGATCTGCATGATCCAAAGCTTTTTTTATTTTTTCAAAATTCATTAAAAAATGACGTTTTGATAACAATCCTTCTTCTTCATTTTCTTGCGGATTAAGCTCTTGTAATTTTTTAATACTTGTTTTCAAAAAAAGGCGACGTTCTTCCCCTTGTTCTTTATCAAGGTTTGCCTGATTATATTTTCTTAATGCTGTTTTCCAATCAGTATATAAATTTTTCAAAAAGTCTGTTTTAAGATTGGCAAATAAATCCAGCGCAACTTGGTGCTGTTTGGGTTCTAAAAGCCGGTCAAACTGGCCATGAATATCCACCAAAAAACCTGTTAATTGGCGAACAAGATTAAGGCTTACAGGCATATCATTTAAAAATATTTTACTGCGGCCATCTTGAAATAGTTTCCGCCGTAGAATTAATTCACTTCCATCAATGGTAATATCGTGGTCTTTTAAAAAGTCTTTAATTAAGGGAATTTCATCGATTGAAAAAACAGCCATTACCGAAGCACTGTCTTCACTTAAACGAATTAAGTTTGGATTTGAACGGTCACCAAGAACCAATCCCAGGGCATCCAAAAGTATTGATTTTCCAGCACCCGTTTCACCTGTTAGCACAGATAATCCCCTGCAAAAATCAATATGCAGGGAAGAAATGGTAACAATATTATGAATCGTTAGACTGTTTAGCATCCCACTGTTTTTTCAAATTTAGATCTAAGTCAGCTTTAGGAAGCATCCCCTTTGAATCAAGCAGTTTGTATGAACGCTTGTACCAAGCGTTATCACTATAGTTATGCCCTAAAACAATTGCTGTTGCCTGGGCTTCATAAACAATACCCAGCATTAAATAAATTTCAACCAAACGATGTAATGCTTCGGGAACATGGCTGGTTCCTTCATATTCTTTAACAACTTGTTGAAAGCGGTTCAAAGCAGCAATTAAAAGTTTTTGTGAAAGATAAAAGCGCCCTATCTCCATATTTTTACCTGCCAAATGTTCATAAGCCAGATCCAATTTTAACTTGGCATCTTTTGAATATTTGCTGTTGGGAAAACGGCGAATTAGTTCTTCAAATGTTTGGCGCGCAAGTTCTGTCATTTCTTGGTCACGGTCAACTGTGGAAATTTGAACGTAATAAGACATCCCTTTTAAAAAGTATGCATATGCAATATCTTGGCTACCTGGGTAAATTTGTATGTACGTATCTAAAGACGTAACAGCATCTTCAAAAGATTGGGCTTTGTAATAAGCATAAGCTGACATTAACTGAGCTTGTTTTGCCCATCCTGAATAAGGGTGCTGGCGAATGACTTCTTCAAATGCGATGCCTGCCTTTTTATTCTTACCTTCTTCTAAAAGCTTTTCTGCTCTTTTATACAATTCTTCAACGGGCTTTTCTTCATACTTTTCTTTATCACTACTGCAACTGCATAGGAATAAAACAAATACAAAAAGACTTAAATTTTTCAACATTGTTAACCTTTTCTTTATGACTCCCTATGTTATAGCATATCAGTTGAATTTTAAAATAAAAAAAGCTGCCTTATATTTAGGCAGCTTTTAAAAAACATAAGCTTGTAATAATTAAGCTTCGTCTGCAGGCTTGTTGGCAACCCATGCACCGTTTACAACGGAACCATCCCCAGCAGCCGGGGAATAAAGTGTGTAGTTTGCTGTTGGGCACATATCTGCATTTGCAGAAACTGCGAATGTTACTCCCAAGACACATAATAGTATTTTAAATTTATTCATGTTTTTCCTCCACCAAAATTTTGTTAATTATCTCCTAAGTATCAGTTTATTGTCAAGGGGATTGATCATGAAAACAGATCGGAGTACCATCAACGCAGTAAAAATGGAAAAAGGAGCGATCTTATGAGTTTTACATTACCAAAACTTCCTTATGATAAAACGGCATTAGAACCGCATATATCTAGGGATACCCTTAATTTTCACCATGAAAAGCATCACCAAACATATGTCACAAAATTAAATGAATTGATTGAAGGCACAAATCTAGAAAAGCTTGAACTGGAAGACATCATTAAAGAAACCGCTGATAACAAAGATTTTACAGGCGTTTTTAATAATGCAGCCCAAGTTTGGAACCATACATTTTATTGGCATTGCATGTCTCCAGATGGGGGTGGGAAACCCAGTGGTTCAATTGACGAAGCAATTGACAAAGCCTTCGGTAGTTATGATGAATTTAAAGAAGCCTTTAAGCAAGCAGCATTAACCCAATTTGGAAGCGGCTGGGCCTGGCTTGTAACAGATGATAACGGCCTGCGTATCATGAAAACTGGTAATGCCGACACACCCGTTGCCCACGGAGTTCGCCCCTTGTTAACGTGTGACGTTTGGGAACATGCCTATTATCTTGATTATCAAAATCGCCGGCCTGATTATGTGGATACATTTTTAAACCATTTGATTAATTGGGATTTTGTTAATAAGAATTTTACGTCTCCTTAACCTATGGAAAAAGTAACTGCACAAGTTGTTATCGTTGGGGGTGGTCCTGTCGGGGCCACTTTCGCTTGTGCACTTGCCTCTGCCAACATTAAGTCAGTAATAATTGATCAACTTGATATTAAAGATATCAAAAAACCCCAGCCTGATGGACGTGCCATCGCCATCAATAGTGCCAGTCGTAATTTATTCAAAACACTGAACATTTGGGAAAATATTCCTGAAAACGAAATCCAGCCAATCCATACAATAAAAACGTTAAATGGGTATGAAAAAAAAGGGTTACTGTTCCAAGATCTTAAAGATACAGGTCAAGGGCTTGGTTCAATTATCGAAATGCCTATCCTTAGATCAGCCATTTTAAAAAAAGTTGAAAAATATATAAAAAAAGACTTAGTTCAATGGGTTGGCAATACAAAAGTCGAAAGTATAAAATTTCAAGATCCGTATGCAACGGTTTCTACAGAATCAGGAAGTTCTTATGTAACCCCCTGCGTTGTGGGGGCAGATGGAAAAAATTCCATCACACGCAAACTTGCGGGCATTAATGCCAAGACAAAATCCTATAAACAAAAAGCAATTGTTTGTGCATTCGAACATACAAATTCCCATGATAATATTGCGTATGAAATTTTCCTACCAAATGGCCCATTTGCAATACTTCCCATGACCAAAAATCGATCCTCAATTGTATGGAGTTTAGATGAGGAAATTGCAGACGCATTGTTAAGTGGACCAGAATCTGAATTAGACAAACAAATAATAACAATGATGTCTGACTACCTATCTGATTTAAAAAGGGTTGGAAAAATTTGGACGTACCCACTTAGTTTATCTTATGTTAACCAATATTCTGCAAATAGATGTGCCTTAATTGGTGATTCTGCACATGCCATTCATCCACTTGCTGGGCAAGGGGTTAATTTAGGCTTAAAAGATGCAGCAATTTTGGCCGAAATTATTACAGATTCTATAAGTTTAGGCATAGATTACGGGATGGCATCCTCTTTAAACAAATATGATCAATGGCGAAAATTTGAAGTTCCAAGTTTATTGGTTATGACAGACTCTTTGAACCATCTTTTTTCAAACAATTCTAAAACGCTTAATTTTGTACGGAGTAAGGGTATTAAACTTGTTAATCGCCTTCCTATCTTAAAAAGGTCTTTAGAAAATCAAGCTAAGGGACTGGGTGGGAAACTTCCTAAGTTAATTAAAGGGGAAAGCTTAAAATGAACCTGTCTAGTAAAAACATACGATTTATCTTAGCAGTTATTATTGTCCCCATAATTATTTCAGTGATTTGGTTTCATGAAAGTAATAAAAAATTGATAATTGCGCACAGCCTTTATGATTCAAGTTTACAAACAAATATATTACGAATTTTTACTGACAATGTGGAGTTAGCCACAAACAATGAAATCAAGTTCGAACTATCCAAAACTGAAGAAATGTTATGGCCGGGATCTCGATTAAGTGAACTTGCCGAAACAGGAAAAGTTGATATTTCAAACTTTCTTTTATCTGCTTTTTCCCCTGACCTTACCCCTTTTTCAGCAAACAGTCTTCCTTATATTGCCCAGAATTTTGATCAGGCAAAGGCTTTATCAGAAGTTAGTCAACCTTATCTTGAAAAAACCCTTAGCAAAAATAATTTAATGCTGTTGTTTTTTATACCTTGGCCACCGCAGGGTTTGTTCTTAAAAAAGCCTTTAACAAATGATACAGATCTGAAAAAAATAAAAATTCGTGTATTCGATAAAATTGGGCATGATTTTATTCAAAAAATAGGCTTCACGCCCGTACTTACTGAAAACCATGAAATCAGCAAAGCCCTGGACCAAGGCTCTATTGATGGGTCCCTTGGTTCAAAAACACATTTTTATGACTTTGGGTATACCCGCACCCTGCCCTATTTTTATGATCTAAAATTAATGCTACCCAAGTATGCTGTTGTTATGAATAAGGAAGTTTTTCAAAACCTGCCCGATGAAAAACAACAAGCAATTCTAGAAAATGCAAATTTTACAGATTCAATTTCATGGCGGCTAAGTGCTGCTGATGAATACAAAAAAACAATGATTATGAAAAAGGACTACCAAAAACCACCTCAATGGCTTTTAGAAAAAACAGGAGAAGCCTCAGTTGAAATTATTTCAGAATGGATGGCTGCTAATGAAGAAAACAAAGCTTTGCTAAGGGACTATAAACGCTATTTACAAGAAAATAATATTACTGCTCCACATATTTTAAGAAAAATACCCCTTAGGTGAAATTCTTAACTTGTTTAAGTACATAAAATTTCATATCATGATCTTTCAAATAAATATTTTAAGGGGGACATATGTCTAATAAAACTTTATCAACTTTAGTTATAATAAGTTTAGTACTTTCAATTTATTCAGTTGTTAATATCCATCTACCACATCTAAGTCTTGCAAGTGGTGTTATGGATCATATGGATGCTGAATCAGAACGCATGGCAAAAATGACAGTGAATGGCATGCAAAAAATTCAAAAGCGTATCGAAGAAGAAGCAAAAATGACAATGAAGAAAGTCATGAAAGACGTTGCCCAAAAAGCTGAAGACGATTCATCAACACCCTTTTCTGGCAACCCAAATGCCGATGTCAAAATGATTTACTTTTTTGATTACCGTTGTGGGTATTGCCGCAAAAACCATCCCACAATTAAAAAACTTTTGGAAGAAGATAAAAATCTAAAAGTTATTTTCAAAGAATATCCTATTTTTGGAGATACTACTTTGGCACAAATTGCCCTTGCAGCCCATAATCAAGATAAATACGAAGCCTTCCACAGCAAACTTATGGAACAAAGTGGTCAAATTGACGAAGCAAAAGCTTTGTCTATTGCAAAAGATTTGGGGATGGATTTGGAACAACTTAAAAAAGATATGAACAGTGACGGCATTAAAGATGCAATCACAGACAATATCAAGTTGGCACAATCCATGCAAATAAGTGGAACACCTACTTCAATCGTTGGGGATTCTATCATTCTTCCTGGCGCTTTATCTTTTGATGAATTTAAGGAAGCTGTCGACTCTGCCCGGTCAGGCGAAGGTACATCTGAAGATGAATCTGAAACTGAATAATTTATTAATTATCTTATGACTATAGGGGAAGATTTTTCTTCCCCTTTTTTTTATCTTTTACAAACTTACCCCAAACCTAGTCTGGGTTTTAACCATGATTTATACGTAAAATTGTTCTTTTATAACCCTTTTTTCAAGGTTATGTTCAGGGTCAAATAATAAAGGCAGTTCTATTTCACTTGATTCTTGTATTTGAACTTTTTTAAGGTCACTAAATTCCAGGTAATCCGATACAGCCGCTGCTGGACGACGTTCTGCCTCAATAACTTCGATTTCAACTTTTGCATTATGGGGCAACAAAGCCCCTTTCCAACGCCGGGGTCTAAAAGCACAAATTGGGGTCAGGGCCATTATATTACTGCCAATTGGAATAATTGGCCCATTTGCTGAAAGATTATAGGCTGTACTGCCCGCAGGGGTTGCGACCAAAACCCCGTCACAAACAAGTTCAGGTAAATGTTCTTGATCATCAACCTTTATTTTTAAATGCGCCGCTTGTGAACTTTGTCTGTATATGGATACTTCATTGATGGCATAAGATGTTTGCATTTTCCCATGAATGTTTTCAGCGTTCATTTCCAGGGGTTTTAATATAACTTTTTCTGCTTTTTCAATTCTTTTCTCTAAATCATCAAGGTTAAATTCATTCAATAAAAACCCCACTTTTCCACAGTTCATTCCAAACATCGGAATTGGACGGTTAATTCTTTCATGTAAGGTACGTAACATAAAACCGTCACCGCCCAGAACAACCAAAACATCTGCATCTGACGGGGAAACCATCTTAAATTTATCTTTTATTTTTTTTAAAGCCTCTTGCGAAACAGGCTTATTACTTGCAACAACACTTAACTTCATATATTTACCTATTGTTTTTTATATATTAGCAGAAATCTGATCTTGTACAAATTGAATACCTAAACTAAACCTTTTAATTTTATTACAGCTTTGCGTAATAACTATCTTATGATCCACACAGAAAAATAGTTAATCTATATGCAAATCACCCTTTGCCAAACCCGGCTGTTTACGATATAAATATATAAGGCATAATTTATAAAAAAGGTACACAATGCTTTCAAAGCTATTTAATTTATTTTCTTCAGATATGGCGATTGATTTAGGAACTGCCAACACATTGGTTTATGTAAAAGGCAAAGGCGTCATTCTTGATGAACCTTCAGTTGTTGCAATTGCAAGCGGAAGTGGTAAACGCCAAGTTTTGGCCGTTGGTGAAGAAGCAAAAATGATGGTCGGTAGAACACCTGGAAACATTCAAGCCATTCGCCCTTTAAGGGATGGTGTGATTGCTGATTTTGATATCGCCGAAGAAATGATCAAACATTTCATTCGTAAAATTCATAATCGTCATACTTTTGCCAGGCCCCAAATTATTATTTGTGTTCCTTCTGGGTCAACAGCTGTTGAAAGACGTGCCATTCAAGAATCTGCGGAAAGTGCTGGGGCACGTCGTGTTTTCCTTATCGAAGAAAGTATGGCTGCTGCAATTGGGGCAGGCTTGCCGGTAACCGAACCCACTGGCTCAATGGTAGTGGATATTGGTGGGGGAACAACCGAAGTTGCCATTATTTCCTTGGGTGGAATTGTTTATGCACGTTCTGTGCGCGTTGGTGGTGACAAGATGGATGATGCAATCATTTCTTACGTCCGCCGTAAACACAATCTTTTGATTGGTGAGGCAAGTGCTGAACGCATTAAAAAAGAAATTGGCTCTGCTTCTATCAAGGCCCAAGACGAAAAAGAAATGAAAGTCAAAGGTCGTGACCTTATTAATGGAATCCCTAAAGAGGTTACAATTAAAACAAAAGATGTGGCTGAAAGTTTATCTGAACCAGTGGCCACAATTGTTGAAGCGATTAAAACAGCTTTGGAAAACACACCCCCTGAACTATCTTCTGATATTGTTGATAAAGGCATTATGCTGACTGGTGGTGGGGCCTTGTTAAAAGACCTGGACCAAGTTCTTAGAAATGAAACCAACCTTCCTGTTTCCATTGCTGAAGATCCACTATCTTGTGTTGTTCTTGGAACTGGATACACACTGGAACACATGTCTACCTTAAAGGACGTTCTTATCAGTCAATATTAAACCGGAGAATATAAGTGTTTGGACGCTCCCCTAAACTAGGGCTTGGATTATACGGAAGAAGACCTTGGTTAAAGAGAGCCCGTGCCACCTTTCATTTATACAAAAAACTTTTTCTTGTTTTTGTCTTTATCCTTATTTCCATTTTTACCTTAGGCTTAAGCTATGCAAACATTCCTTTTGCCACGAAAGTGCGGGTGTTTTTAACAGATATGACAACGCCTATTATGTCTGTTGCGTCCATTCCTTATGATCTAACTATTTCCACAAAAAACAAAATTTATAAGTGGGTAAATACTTATTATATTTTAGACGAGTTGGAAGAAGAAAACACAAGTTTAAAAAGACAACTTAATCGACTAAAAAGTCTTGAGGAAGAAAATAAAAAACTTCGCCAACTAACACATATGGTGCCAGACCGTTTCCGCACTTATATCACTGCGCGCATTGTGGCTTATCCAGGCAGGCCTTTTGTAAAAAGCATTCTTTTGAATGCCGGTTCAAAAGATGGGGTTGAATTCCAACAACCTGTTGTTACCGATAATGGCCTTGTCGGCAGAACAATTGATGTAGGAATGCATTCAAGTCGCATTTTATTGATTACAGATCTTAACTCGCGGGTGCCTGTTATTATTGAAGGGTTAAATGAGCATGCCATCCTTGCAGGGGACAATACAGATTATCCGAAACTGAAGTACGTTAAAGAAATTTCAAAAGTTAAAATTGGGGATGTTATCAGAACCTCTGGCAGGGGTGGCGTTTTTTCTTCTTCCATTCCTGTAGGCATTGTTAGTAAAATAGAAAATGATGATATCAAGGTTCAACCATACGTTGATCTAGAATCTTTGACTCATGTAACACTTGTTACTCCCCTGGTTGATCACAGGCTTATAAAAGCGGAGTAAGCATCATGTTGTATGATTTAATACTTCGATACAAATTATTTTTTAAAAGTATCTTTCCACTTTTTTCTATTTTCTTAGCTGTAATTCTTGATCGGTTTCATGTGTTTCGTGCCCTTCCTTTAGAACCAAACTTAACCTTTCCTATTATTTATTACTGGACAATTCACCGGGCAGAATCTTTGCCAGTTATCGGCATTTTCTTAGCTGGTCTTTTAGATGATGCTTTAGGCGGCGCTTACCTGGGCCAAAATACTTTGGAATTTTTATTCTTATTTGGGGCTGTTTTGGGACAAAGGCAATATTTAATTAACTCTTCCTTCTTTATGGGGTGGCTGATTTTATTTTTCCTGTCTTTAGGGTTAATGGTTATTGAATGGGGCATTGCAAGTTTAGTGGCCCAAGAATGGATGGACGCAACTTCGTTATTCTTACAAAATACTTTAAGTGTTATTTTGTACCCGTGGCTAACGTATCTATTAAATAAAGTTAAAGATTAAGGATAATTAACCTGTGCAACATACAAACAAAAATGATTTTTTAAAAAGAATTGCAATCATTGCGTTGCTTCAGTTTATTTTGATTTTTATCATTGTTGTACGTTTGTATGTTTTACAGGTTTTGCATTCAGAACAATATAAAACCTTATCTGATGACAATAGAATTCGTGTGCGACTTACACTTCCAAATCGTGGCCATATCTATGATAGAAATGGAAAACCACTGGCAACAAATACGACAAGTTATCGTGCCATTCTTATTCCTGAAGATTCTCCGGATCCTAAAAAAACTTTGCAGCAAGTTTCCAAATTATTAGATTTATCACCTGAAGAAATTGATAAAATTTTAAAACAGTTAAAACAAAAACCTAGGTTCCTTCCAACAGTTGTAAAAAACGAATTAACCTGGGATCAAGTTTCTGCAATCGAAATCAATATGCTTGAAATTCCTGGCTTAACTGTAGAAGAAGGCCGTGGACGTAATTATTCTTTAGGACGCCATACATCCCATGTACTTGGCTATATTTCAGCCCCATCAGATGAAGATGTTAAAGAAGATAAATCTTTGATGTTGCCTGGGGCGAAAGTTGGGAAAAATGGCGTAGAAAAATTTTATGAAAATACTTTAAAAGGAAAAGCGGGTCAAAAAGAAGTTGAAGTCAATGCGCACGGCCGTATCATCCGCGAATTAAATTACACCCCGTCTATACCTGGACAAGACTTGCAATTAACAATTCAGAAAGAATTACAAGAATATACTGCAACACTTTTAGAACCCTATAACAGCGTTGGTGTTGTTGTCATAGATATTCATTCAGGCGAAGTTCTTTCTTTGGTTTCAGTGCCGGGATATAACCCTGAATTATTTTTTAATGGGATCGATCACAAAACTTGGAATGCCTTGATGGAAAATAAGTATACCCCCATGACAAACAAAGTTATTGCCGGACAATACAGCCCGGCATCAACCATGAAAGGTATCGTTGCATTGGCTGCCCTTGAATCTAATGTATCCCCAAAAGAAAGTTTTTATTGCCCTGGGTTTATGATGATGGGCCGTCATAAGTTCCACTGCTGGAAAAAAGGGGGGCATGGTAATATGAATATGAAAAATGCCATTATAAAATCATGCGACGTTTATTTTTATCAAATTGCAAAAAAAATAGACGAAGGCCCAATTATTGCAATGGCAAGAAAATTTGGTGTCGGGTCGAAAACAGGGATTGATGTTCCTTATGAACAAGATGGGTTTATTGCAAGTCCAGAATGGAAAAAACGGGTAAGAAAACTTCCGTGGTATCCGGGGGATACAATTTTAACTTCAATTGGGCAAGGGTATGTTTTAATGACGCCTATTCAGTTGGCCGTTATGATGGGTCAAACTGTAAATGGGGGGTATAAAATAACACCGCATATTGTTAAAAAGGAAACGGCTGTGGAACAGGAATCTTTAAATGTATCAAAAGACCATCTTAAATTTATTCAAAATGCCCTAGCAGATGTGGTTAATAGTCCTGGTGGAACTGCCTATCATTCACGCATTCGTGAAAATAAATGGCGCATGGGGGGTAAAACAGGAACAGCCCAAGTACGTCGTATTACAATGTCTGAACGTGAAACAGGTGTCAGAAAAGGGGATCAATTACCCTGGGAACTGCGCAACCATTCCTTGTTTGTTGGATTTGCCCCTATTGATGAACCACGTTATGCAATTGCAATTGTAGGTGCGCACGAAGGATTCGGAAGTTCTTTCGCGGCCCCTATGGCAAAAAAGATTTTGGAAAAAACACAAGAACTTATGGAAAAAGAAGATCCAAAACAACCTGAAAAAGTAAAGGTTCAAGATCATGTATAGTGAAAATATTAAAATTATTGAAAAATTAAAGAATTTAAATTATTTCCTTATCATGATGATTTTTGGCCTAAGTCTTCTTGGTTTTTCCCTTCTTTACTCTGCTGGTGGGGGGTCTTTTCTTCCTTGGGCACAACCACAAATTATAAGATTTTTTGTTGGCTTTACCTTGATGATTTTTGTAGCCGTAATTAACATCCGATTTATTTTAAATTATGCGTATGTTTTTTATGGATTTTCTTTCATTTTACTGGTGGCCGTTGAAATTTTCGGAATGGTTGGTATGGGTGCCCAACGCTGGATTGACATTGGGTTTATTCGCATTCAACCTTCTGAACTTATGAAAATTGGTCTGGTCCTGGCTTTAGCTTGTTATTATCATCGACTTGGCACTGAAGAAGTAAGAAGTTTTAAATATTTATTTGTTCCGCTTATTTTAATTTTTGCACCTTCTGTTCTTGTTTTAAAACAACCTGACCTTGGAACAACTCTTTTATTAATTATGATTGGAATAAGTATTATTTTTGCAGCAGGGGCAAAAGCACGGTATTTTGTTATTGCTGGCTTAACATTTTTAGGGTCTATTCCTTTTGCCTGGAACTTTTTACATGAATATCAAAAAAATCGGGTACTAACATTCCTTAGCCCTGAAAGTGATCCTTTGGGTGCGGGCTATCACATTATGCAATCCAAAATTGCCTTAGGATCCGGGGGATTAACTGGCAAAGGATTTTTAAAAGGAACCCAAAGTCACTTAAACTTTTTACCCGAAAAGCAAACTGACTTTATCTTCACAATGTTTTGTGAAGAATTTGGATTAATAGGTGCCCTTGCCTTAATTACTGTTTATATGACTTTGATATTTTATTGTTTAATCATTGCCATCCGTTGTCGAAACCGCTTTGGTCAGCTTTTGGTTTTTGGAATCACCATGACATTGTTTATTTACGTCTTTATTAATATTGCCATGGTTATTGGCTTGGTACCTGTTGTTGGTGTTCCTCTGCCTTTGGTCTCTTATGGGGGAACATCTTTAATAACCCTTTTGCTTGGATTCGGTCTTTTGTTAAATGCTGATGTTCACCAAGAATTTAAATTGCCAAGATATGATTGATTTTTATCGACATCGTGCTTAAGTTTTGGTAATAATCTAGTAATTTATAGTTAAAGTAAAAATGCTTTTGCTATGAAGGGCACTTAGCTCAGTTGGTAGAGCAGCTGACTCTTAATCAGCGGGTCACAGGTTCGAATCCTGTAGTGCCCACCACTTAAAATCAAGGACTACAGACGTTCGTACTATTCTTATAAAACTCTTCGGTGCTACCCTGGTGCTACTTTTGGAATATTAAAAAGCTATGCCCAAAAATAAAAGGGATCTTAATTATGAAAAAAAACTCAAATAAAATAATCCTTGGAATTCCAGATAATCCAGAAGTTAAGCAAGCTGTAGGAGAACTGGCTATTGCGCATGGAAATATGGAAATGATTTTTATTTACTGTCTAAAAACTATAGAAGACGTAAAGCCAATACAAGCTATGAAGCAATACAGGAACTCAAGTGGCGAGAAGAAAGGTAAGAAAATTAGTACTAGAGGAAGAATCACACGTATACTGGATAACAACGTGCCTGAAACTCCTCCTTATAGTGAAGCAAAAGAAAAAATAAATGACTATATAGAAGAATCCTGGAAACTAACTCATATTAGGGATAGATATCTTCATTGTTTTTGGGGGAAAAGAAATGACTCAGGAAACTGGGAAATAAGCACTGACCACAATATTTGGAAACCATTACCTGCTGCCGATGAAATAACAAAACATGCTAAGGAAATTAGTAAATTTTCAGAAGAATTAAACAAAGAAAGACTGAATAAGAATGGAGCGTTCGAATTTATAAGAGCGAAATTATCAAAAGCTTGATAGTTAATCTTCATTTGTTTCAATACAAAAGAGACAACCTTTCAATTTCTTCTTCCATGTTTGATAATATGGAAGCTCTTAGCCAATCATATTTAGTTTCCCACCACTCAAAATCTTTTATTTTATCAAGTTTTTCGTTTAAACTTTTACTAAAATATTTATTAGAAAAAACTTTAATTTCATCAAATATTTGTAAACATACCGATTCAAAATTCTTATATTCTTCCTTGTTATGCAATTCAGAAGATAACAATAAAGCATCTATGCCATTTGAAGATAATCCGCTGCAAACATTAGAAGCAAATTCATTGATTTCAGCAATTCTTTTTTTATTTAAGCGAACCATCGCATTTTTTTGAATAAACAAATCTCTAGTTTTTTGGAAAACATTTAATTTAATTCTAAACAAGTCTTTTAATCTCTCTTCCTCTCTATATTGTTCTGTTTTAGAATCTGATTTATATCCTATATACATAGCAATAATTCCCGTTAATGCAGAAATTATAGAAACTACTAATGTTGTTATTAATATAAAGTTTTTCTGTGAATTTTTCATAAACCTACCTTTTTACTTTTTAGATTAAATTAATCCCCATTCACATAAATTCAAGTAGGCTAAATAAATTAGCATATTATATAGAAAACTTTTTTACCAAAAGTCATCAACAAACTCTCTATCTTCATAATCAAAGTCGGGGTCCACTTTTGCGTCCCAGCCTCTCTTACGGCCTTTTGCCTTTAGAAAATATAAAAGACTTTTAACACAACCATTTTCTATATGTTCCCATAGTTTGTTTTCTGCATAATCGACAAGTTTATATTCAACTTCCTTACAAGCCTTCTTAAATGCAAGGTCTCGTTTTTTCCATTGATAAAAAGTTTCTGCAGAAATATTTAATTCACGGCAAGTTTCATATATCCTGCCACGATTCTTTTCTAAAACCTTTGGGAATAGTTCTTTTTCTTTTTGTTTGTATGGCAATCTTGTAATTGTATCTGAACTCATAGTCCCTCTCCTTTCTCTCTTTTTAATATTAAACAATAAACCAAGCCATCTAAAAACGAAGAAATTTATCAGATTTATCAGATTTCGGAGAAAAAGGGGGTATAAACATGGCCGCAGCAGCACCGCAGGCAGCCCCAACCCATGGATCATCCCAAGATAAAAGCGCCCCTGTCGCTGCCCCCAATCCTGCATGCAGAATTTTATGATTCCAATAGCCTATAGCTTCATCCCCATACAATCCACCTATGTTGCTGGCCCCATAACTGCCGGCCGTCGCAGCAACCATAGATAAGATGCCCTGGGGAAGAATGTCTAATTATCTTTTAAAGACTAAAAATAATGGACTGTTATTTTTTTCTTAATTCTTCCAGTTCTTTCATTGCTTCTTCTTCTGACTTCAAGTTATTCATTAATTCATCAAAGTCATTCGCAAGCAAAGAAATTCCATCCCCCTCAACGTGCCAAAAAACAATAGGGGGATTATCTGTGTCTGGATTTTCCCTGTAATCAAAACAAAATAAATTTCCTCCACCATCAATACCAAAAGCCACTATGCCTTTGGGAAAAAATTCTGGGGGAGCATTTAATATTTCTATAAATTTTTCATAGGGATATGATCGTCCAAACCCCAAAAAACCATCAAAATTGTATATAGAATGGTAGTTTAAGTTTTTATCGTAATAGCAGCCATAGCTATGTATATCTTCTAAAACTCCTCCATTACAATCTATTTGAGTGTTTATATATAATTCAGGAAAGCTATAGCCGCATAGTTTTAATTCTTTATTAATTTCTTCAGGATTACCAGAAAAACATTTAGAAAACTTATTTTTCAACATTAACTTCCCCCCATGTATTCATTCCACCTTTGTGCCCAGTTTCTCTATGGGGCACTCTTTTCATTAATTGCATTCGGCCTGCTTCTTGATGATGATGCCAAGTATAATTTGGTATTCTAGCTTTACCTTGTAAAACTGCTTCTAGCTCTGCTACAGTAAATTTTTCACTATTAAACTTACCTTGGCGAATTAGTTGTCTCAAGTGTCTTGTCCCCTCTTTCATATGTGAAACTGAAATCCCGCTTCTTAAACTCTCCGTCACACGCGTTTCAAAGACCACATGTTCATCAAAAATGGGAAATCCTCTGGCATCAAAAGGCACACCCGTTGTTGGGTGTCGGCTTCCTGCCAAGTGCGCATTTCTTTCCCCAGCACGCAATAATGTATGTGGATGCACTTCCCTATAATGGCTTTCTAACATCCTTAACATTGTACGTGGATTATACGGCCCTCTATCCAAATGGGCAAGGTGTCTTGCCCTTGAAAGTTTCCAAGTATTCCACCCCATATGACCTAATTTTCCAATGCCATAAGTCCCATATCCAATTCCCATATCAAAGGCTAACTCTCCAAAAGTATGGGGTAACATTACATCAAGGGTTTGTCCCAAGCTGATATCTGGTACCCTCATGGCTGCTTGATGCATGGCTATTCTTTCACTGTATGAAAACCCTGAGTCTCCAACACCACTATAGGCCAAAGCTGCTCTTAGGTTTCGTGTAACTAATGGAACCTTCTGGGTTAATTCTATTAGAGACCCAACGCCTGGTATAGAAGTTCTGCCAAGCCTTCCTAAAGCAATTCCGCCTGCTTCATATATATCATCAGCCACATCAACTACATGCATATCCCCCGATTCATCGGTGATCACCTCTTCCATACGAGAGAGCATACTCATTGTATTATTCCGAATCGCGCGGTCGGCTGTGGCATCAGAGATATAGGGGTTACCGCCGGCATAGGCAGTGCCTAGGACAATGCCCACACGCGTTACCCCTTGGACCCATTCAGCCCGTTGTCTTAATGTGCTGGAGGGTTCCCGTGCATCCCATAGCTTGACAGGTTTATCATTTCCATAAGCTTTACGGAGTTCTGCTGGACTGCCTATGGCGGCCTCCATCACCATTTCTGCCGTCATGGCCGCAGCAGCCCCACTAGCGGCACCTACCCAGGGATTATCCCAAGATGAAAGCGCCCCTGTCGCTGCCCCCAATCCTGCATGCAATACTTTATGGCCAACATATCCAACACCCCCATGCCAATAGGCGTCTCCTATAGTAGATGCCCCATAACTGCCCGCTGTGGCAGAAGCAATGGATAAACCAGCCTGGGTTAAAATGTCAGATCCACGCCCCCCATGCACTGCCCAATTCACCCCTGTCGATACACCTGTCTGTATCGCTGCCCGCCCTAAATGACCCCCAAAGGTGGTTGCCCTTGGGATAAAACGTATACCTTCCGCATTCACACTTCCATATGCAGAATGAAGGGCCCCTTGGGTTAATCCCTGAGTTACTGCCTGCAAAGCAATGGTTTGTATTAAGTCACGTGTAAAAGGATCTTGGCCATTAATGGCTGAAGTTGCAAGATGACTGATCGCTGCTGCACTTGCCCCTTGGGCTGCACCGGCCAAGAAGGCACTGCTCCAGGTGGATCCGATACCCCCAGTGGCCAGGCCTGCCGCAATAGCTATACCTACTTGTAATCCAGCTCCTGCTGAGTATTGTGTGTCAGAATAAGAGTGATGCCTATCAGAGACCCACCTACGCACAATATTACCTGATGCCAGGTCAATACTATTCATATTCATTGGCCGCATACGGGGGTCTTCAACCAAAATGCCATCAGCAGCAAACCTGACAAAACCATCCGTTGTTACAGCGGGACCATAGGTTGTGGAATCATCTGTTCTGATTTTTGAAGTATTAACGGCAAATCCTCTTTCAAAGGTTTGACTCATATGATATCGGCGATCTTGGGGCGCCCTTAAAAATATCTGCGGATATCGCCATTTATGGCGGCCTTCAAAATGAACCCCTGTCAGATCTGCATCATCGCCCTCTTCATTTAATTCTCCTTCAAATGAATCACGTACATGTTTTTGTTCTGAATCAATTTCTTCTTTTCTTTTTCCAGAAAAACCAGATTCCCTAGAGACATGTTTTCTTGTAGTGGTTTGTACTGCTCCTATAGCTCTTAATCTATCTGAATGGAAGGTACCCCTTCCTCTGGCGCGTGCACCAGCCATTAGTGTTTCGTCGACTTTTATATCAAACTCACCAAGTTTTTTACCTTCTCCCGCAATAGCTGAAGCCCGAACGGGGACATGCCCCTCTTCATGGGTATCTTCATCTATTTGATACATAGTTGTATAGTACGCAGCCTGCATTGTTAGCCTGGGGGCCCTGGCTTTTAAAGCTTCCTTTCCTTGCACAGTTCCCCCAACCAGGTGGATTTTATTTCCATAAAATAATTGCAACCTTCTAGCTGAAGTATGTCCTGTGGGGGTTGTATCGATTCTACGGATAAAGGCCGGCATCATTGTTGGATAACCATCCATCATTTGAATACCCCATAAAATCATTGGTTTATCAACGTGGGAAGGATTAATCATTGACATCGTTGTCATAGGATTCATAGGAACCATTCGGGTTTCTTTGACCTCTGCATCCATTAATAAGGACTGAGGTCTTGACATAGGTAACGCCAAATGTCCTTTTTCCATAAACGTTTGCGTATTGTTTTCTAAATAGGCTAATAAAGCAGGGGGAGATAATTTACTCACCTCTATATCCGTTCCCACCTGCATCGCCAAAACATGGTCTAACGCTTCAGGGCTAAGGTACTGTCTTACGGGTCTATCACGTGGAAAGTAAACCCCTGGATGAACAAAAACCATTTGAGGGTTGATGGGTAAACCATACCTTAGACGAATAGGGGCCCGAGGGATCATCACTGGACCTCTTGGATCTGGATTTCTTTTATACAGGACCGAATCTAGTTCAGGCCATGATAGGCGAATACCTCCTTGCCTACCCTCAGGATCAATATTTTCAGAATAAAAATCATGAGAACCTCTAAAAGTTGCCACCCCTCCTGCCCTAAAACGTCCTGTTTGAATCACCCCATCTGCTGAAATTGCAGCATCGCGGCCAACTATTATATCGGCAATGGTAGCGGTTCTGGTTTTTCTATAACAACCATTCTTCCACCCCCCCTTTTGGTGATGTGAATCAGACTCTATCTCCCTAGTTTCATTTCTAAAAAATCCTGAAGGAGAAACGACTGTACCTGCAACAGCTATTTTTCCAATGATATTCACAATACTAGAAACATTGCGTACATTTGGCATACGATCTGCAATTAAATCTCTAGCTATTCTTATATGTGACGGCCTAGAGGTTTCGGCATCAAAATAAGCTTTCGTGTAGGCCCCCTCAAGACCATACTCTTTTCTAAAAATATCATAAATAGTATTTTCAATCTTTCTCACATGGGGATAAGCATTACCATCAACTCTTAAATGAGCAGCTATTAACTTAAAAAGTACTGATGGAGAAGTCCTATCAAAATGACCCAGCCTCATATTCCCAATGATGTGAACGCTTGCATTGTCAATCAGCATTTGATTTCCAAAATAAAACCCTGCTGATCCACTTGTTTGAAGATACGCCCCATTAGGTAAGTAAAACTCAACTGGTCTTTCCCCATCTCTGTGGTGGGTTTTGCTGCTTAACTTCCCCGTCCCAAGAATAATATCTGTTTTAGACGTTAGAGCCATATCTTGTTCACTGAATAATCGTGCCCATCTTAGATCAAGTAAATGAGCAGATAGTTCTAGTGGACCTCTTAAGGTATAAACTTCAACCAAATGACCCCCTCGACCAACCCGAAGGGTTTTTGGGGTTGTTAACCTTAATCCATACTCTCCTTCAACTCTTAAAGGACGTTCGATGATGATATTGCCGTGCGTATCAACATGATATCCATTGGCTTTAAACCGTTCCGGAAGTCTAAAGTCCCCCGTGTTTTTATTGGTAATCGAAATTGCCCCAGAGGATTGTAATCTGGCACTTTCTAAATCCATCGTATCTGCTTCTAGAACTAATGAAGCTTTGGCTGCCCCTAAATCACTTGTTGCTGTTACAAAAGGCATTAAAAAGTGTCTTTCTCTTTCCCATGCTGCATCTTCTCTTGCTTCAGCAATTTCTGCGGCTCTTGCTTCTCTTATCAATCTATTTAAGGCATTTGAAAAATCCCTACGTTTTTGCCTCATTTTTTTGCCAGGGGAAAAACATTCTTTATATATTTTCCCAAGGTCAATTCTTTTAAACATCCCAAGAGTTACCCCTTTACGAGTTAGAGCTCTTTTTACAACCTCCCTCTCTGGGAAAGATAAGTTTGTTAATGGATCAGGGAAAAACACTCTTTTTAAGGGACGAAGGTCTTTCGTTAAACCAAACCTAAGGCTTGCTGAATTAAGCACTATTCTTGTCGCCTCTATATCACTCCTAATCTTTAAGGCCTCTTCAATCTCTGCTGTAAACCCTCCCTCTTTTGATAATACCCGACCTTTTAAATCTAATGATTTTGATTCAACCGAGATATCTTTTTCACTTTCAAAACTTGCGGCCTCACCAGCAAAAACAACACCAACACCAGGGGCCTTTAAATCCACCCCACCCTTGGCAAAAATTGGTTTTTCAAGCCCTAAAGTCCCTAATCCAGAATTAACCCTAAGCTGTAAGGCTGAGCTTGTTCTTATCCCTTCTCTTAAATCTGGAAGGGCGTCAAACGTCATATCTAATAATCTTGCCGCACGCAAACGTTCTGGGTCATAGGCAAAGGCGCCACGGGATCTTATGATAAGGTCTGCCAACTGTAGAGCGGTTCCTTCTGAATCTTTTGAAAGACTAGAGTATTTCCCTTCCAAATTTCCCTCAGAAAAATCCAATTCGACTTTGCCATCAGAGGCCATAATACCTGTTTTGGCATGGTACAAGCGCCCTTGGGATTTCAATTGAACACCTAAACGGGCACTTACCAAACCTGCAACAGTTAGGCCTTCTGCCATAGTTGAAAATAATTGATCGCTACGACTAAAGAGTTTGGCTGATTCAGCAACAAGCAATGATCTCCCTGTTAAATCTAATCTATTTTCTGCCCTTAAATCACCTTCTATACTGAGTACATCGAAATCCATAGAACCGGTATCCGTATCAAGGACACCCCCCTTATCGAGGGTTAAAGCTCCTCTCTCTAAAACAAAATGTTTTGCTTTAACAGAACCTGCTATATGTCCTTCACCTGATAATCCAAGCGTGTGATCAACAGAAGTCTCGACCTCTCCTCGTTGGGCATAAGCGCTTTCCACGGTTTCCGTTAATCTTTCTGCTGTGATTTTTCCATCATTCACATAATGGGCGGATAAAATACTTAACCAATTATCAGCATCCATGGTGGATCGGGCATCAATAATACCTGTCTCTCTATTGATAAAATAATCGGTAGCGATTAAAGATTGATGGGCTTCACCCCCTCCATACACACTCAATTCGCCGGCACTATCAAACCGGCTGCCGTAGGCCATAAATCTTGAAAGGCCATGGACTTCATTTCCCTTGGCCAGTTTAAATCCAGTAGAAGTCGGCCCGCCTGTCATCACAGCTTCCAAAGCAACAGTCATAAAATCTTGTTCAACACTTAATCCTGGGGCCATAACTTTTAAACCAGCTGCAACATAAGCATCTTTATAGCCGGAAAAGGTAACATCTTGGGATAACCTTATGGTAAACCGGGTTTGGCTTTCGTTCAGATTAATAACTTCAACCTTACCATCTGGCATTAAAACAAAACTTAATGGAAATTCCGGAATTTTTTCGGTTGAAAGGCTGCATTCCATACCCCCTTTTTTAGGAACAGCCGCAATCCGTGAAGCCCCCCTTTTTGATGCAGAGGCAACTGATGCTAAATCTCCAGAATCTGTTTTCCTAAATTGTTCTGAGGTTTCCCATTGGGGGGTTCCCGCCTTATCCAGCTGACGTATACGAACCTCAAACCCAGGCAAAGTTTTTGCAAACCCATCTGCGCCATCAGCATCAACAAGTTTTCCCTCCACACTTTTAAGTTTTTTTAAATTTGAAAATCTTCCTGGCAGATGTCGGACTTCAACTTCGATATCTTGCATCGCACAGGCACAAACGGCCAGCATGTTTTGAAAGATAAATGTAAACAGAACTGTATAAACCACAATCCTTTTGCTTGGTCTTAGCGCCTTAACCGCCCTGTTAAAGATGTTCTTTGTTCTATTGTTCATAATCCACCTGTACTTGTCTTATTGTTTATAGAAATGTTCTTGTATGAAGTAGGATATTTATACGGACACCAGATCTGTGAGTAAAGACCAAAACAAAAACATTTCCCGTTATTTTTTTATTTGTTTTTTATTGAGAAGGATAAGGTCGTTTGAAAAACTGCCTCCTGTTATTTTTTACTTAGATTGGAATCTGTAACCTATTTTTCAAGTTTAAATATGAAATATAATAAAAGTTATGGTTATAAACCTTGATTGAATTTTAAAAAGACACTTAAAAAAAACCATAAAAATATCAGATTTATCAGATTTCGTTAACCTATCTTAGCCTTTGTGAAACATCTCTGTTTCAGCATTTGTTTCCATGGTGTTTCAGATGAATCGCTGTACACAGGTCTTTTTCTATAGACGTTTCATCTTTTGTTTCATAGGCGTCTCAATTTAATAACAAGTGTTTCACTGTTCCATTCCTATAGAGTGAAACAATGAAACAAACTTCATGTAACTTATTTGGCAACCAATACTTCTGCCTCCATCTTCTTTATCACCCTATGCGCCTTGCTAGAACTAATATCAAGTTCCTTAGCAATTTCACGTCGGGACATTCCTTCTTGCTGAAGCTCCCATACTTTTTTCTCTAAAATATTTTCTATATCATTAACTTGCCATGCTAAAGCCTCATCTTCTTCTGTTATCAAAGTTAACTCAAAAGGTTTAGATGACTCTCCATAAAAACCCCTTGCCTTTTGGTAGTGAAGTTCAAAAGTTGCCCCATTATGCTCTTCTTTGTCATTGCTTTCTTTTAATTCAATAACAGTATCTAATGAATCTTCTTTTCTTGAAGTTCCCCTTTGCTTTCCATTTTTATTTGCATGATGGATAATAAGAACAGATATTCCACGACACCTTAACGATAAAAGCCATTCAAGAATCAATACCCAACTATCACTGTCATTTTCTTTATAAGAGCGGCACAAAGAAGAAAGATTATCGAGGATTAATAACTCTACACCTTCCAAATGCTCTTCAATATATGATTGCCCTTCTTGGGTTGATAAATCTGGCATCGAATGCTCTTGTTGATCGGGGGTAATAATATGAAGTTTTTTTAAATCCCTTTCCTTGCACCCATACCCTCTACTAATAGACCTTATTCTTTCTTGTAATGAAACCTGGGACATTTCTCCATCCAAAAACAAGACTTTCCTTGGAGATGGCGCTTTCCATCGACCATCAAACATTTCTTTTCCAGAAACAACAGCACATGCGATAGACAAACTTAAGAATGTTTTTCCAATACCAGGTTTTGCAAATATCATCGCTAAACCCTGTTCTGGGATAATAGGGCCTAAAATCATTTCTCTTGGACGAAGGGGAATTGTTAAAAAATCCAAGGCATTATTACATCTTAATCTTCTTCTGTTTAAAGCATCCTCAATTTGCTTTTTAACTTCCTCTAACCCTTCTAAAACATGTAGATCATTAAAGTCTTTTGGATGCGTCTTTGTTTCCTTAAACTGAGGCAATACCATTTTACACCCATATCGACTAGCAACTGATTGAGCAGCTTCTTTCCCTGTATTCTTTCCTTTCCACTGATCATTATCACCAGCTATTAGAAAAGAATGGTATAGATACTGATCACGGAAAACCTTAACTACAGGATCAATATTCCCGGCATCAAAACAGATAATAACTGGATAGCCAGTTGCTTCATGAATAGAGGCTGCTGTGGCATATCCCTCTGAAAAAATAATTGGCTTAGTTTTGTTAGCTTCAATCGTTCCTATTATATGAAAGCATCCTTGCTTACGCCCGCCAGTTTTAAACCATTTATCCCTGCCATTTTTATCTCTCTTCTCTGCTATTCTCTGATAACTCCATATCTTTCCATAAATATCCTGCAACGGTATAACCAGATAGCTTTGATTGATACGAACGCCATAGGGATTAACATGCTTTATCTGTAAATAGGTGTGACAGTCTTTTGACTGAACTTCTCTAAAACTTTCCAAGTCTTTTACTGCTTGTTCAGCAATTTCTTTTTGGGATTTAAGGCGCCTTTCTTCTCTTTCTTTTTTTGCTGCAACAATTTTGGATTGAATTTCCTTCCACTGTTCTGGATTTAGGAGTTGTCTATCTTTTTTGAACCAGAGAACTTTAGGTAAATTACCACTCCAATCCCCAATTACTCCCCAAGTTAGGCCTGCAATATACCAACACCTTTTTTTCTTGCCAAAGCGATGAACATTCTCATCATGCTGTATAGAAAGGGGAATGTCATATCCTGACAACCTAAAACAATCTTCAAATATTTCCGCTTCACATCTAAACTCATTTCCAAAATCAAAAGTCTTTGTTTGATGTTTAGAACCAAAATTGGTATTGTTACTATTGAAACTACTATCACGTCCGCCTCGACCAAAGGCGGGCTTTTTTATGCCATTACTCATGATCACCCCCCTCTTTAACAGTCGTATTATTTTCAATAAAATTCATTAAGTCCGACAATCGATACTTTGCTAATCGCCCCACCTTGACCATCGGCAACCCATAACGTTTGTTACAAGCCCATACGGCCAAAGTACCTTCTGTTGTTCCTAAAAGTTCAGCTGCTTCTTTCCGATTGAGAAGCTTATTAGTTTGTTCTATTTTCATAGGCTTTATTCCTCTTAAAGTTAAAACTACCTATGTTAATAATCATTCTGAATTGTTGAAAAAAGACCGTTCGCTAGCGAACCTACCTAAAAATTTTAGAGGTTGGACTAGATAAGTTACCTGGAGGTTGTTTGTATTGGCGAAATAAGCAGCAGAGGTAGCAAATATAAATAAGAAAAGTTATGGATTTTTGTGCTAAAGTAACAGGATGAGTAGTAGTAGAAGTTAGCATTAGCCATCTTCAGTGATTCTTAATTATTAAAAAGTTCACAGACAGCAATTTTACCACTTCTTGAAAGAAGTGAATTCAGATTCACTTTTTGTTTTTCTAGTGACAATTGAAGCTTTTGAGGGAACTGTGTATTTTTGTTAACTCTTAGTTCCTTTATCAAGGCCAACCAAAAAAATAACCTCTATTTTTGGTTAGCCAATTTTCAATTTCAATAAGCTTCTCAATAATTTTTTTGGAGGGAATACCTATATGAATTTCTTTATCTTTCCCTTTCTCGTGTTCATTAATCCATTTTATAATGGTCTTGATGCCCTGCTCTTCTGAAATTAAATGTTTATCCCCACTATCTTTCAATTTTTCATAAATTGCAGTTGCTGCTTCGGTTTTATTCTTATAGTTATTTTTATTTTCATCCCAATGCTTAATTGCAAATTCATTTGATTTTTGAAATTTGTTATTCCATCGTTTTTGGAACCCTTTCTTTCTTGATTTTAGCTCCTTCCAAATCAGAGCAATTCTTTGATTAGACATAGTATTATAATCTTCAAAAAAAGTTTTAGGTTCAGAAAATTTTCCATGGCGCGTCCAGGAATTATATGAATTACAATGTTCTATCGGTGACCATGAAGTTTGATTATTAAACTCTTGATAGGCTTTTGAAGCAACTTTTATCCAACTCACTTGATGCATATTAATTTTTAACGAATATTCAGAATTATGCACGGTGTTTTTTTGGATAGATATATACTCCCCTAGGGATATAAGAAAGATGACAGGAAAGATATCCTTTAACATTAAATCAGTCCAACCTTCATCTTTTAGGTTTAAAAAAAATTCCTCTTTATTCCATTTATAATATAAATTAAATACATCGAAAAAATCAGGATTCTTAGTTTCTGTACATCTTTGAAAGTGAACTTCATTTCTAATATTTCTCAATTTAGAAAGTATTCCCTCTTGATTTGTATCAATTAGATTTTCCAAAAAATAAGCTAAGTTTAATATTTCTTCTGTAGAAAATCTTCTTTGCTTAAAATACTCATTAACATGCCAGAGTTCATGTTGAAAAGGTAGATTATAATCTTCTAATAATGATTTATAATTCTCACCTAGGAGTTCTGAAATAACCTCTTGGTATGATTTAGTTTTCATTTTGACCTACCTTCCTCAGTCACATTCATAAGCATTGCGCTGGTGGCACGGTTAACTGATTCCCTTACTGGATCAATATTTAATCGAGCATAAATGGCTGTTGCTTGTTGTGTTTTGTGTCCTAAAGATTTCCCAATGACATAGCTGTTGGCTCCAGTGGCCGCTTGCCAGCTCCCTAATGTTCTTCGTAAATCATGCAATCTTAAGTCTGTCAGATTTGCTTCTTCTAATATTCTTTTCCAGACACGCTTTGGTTCTTCTAAGTGTCCTGACTGGCTAGTTTTACTGGGAAATACCCAATCATTTTCTTTATAGATATGGCGTTGACGAAGAATTTTGATAATGTCAGACGATAATGGAATAAGATGCGATTCCCCATTCTTTGTTTCTGGTATGTTCCAAGTCTCCTTATTAAGGTCCACATCTTGCCAACGCATACTTAAGACATTTCCCTTGCGAGCCCCTGTTAAAAGACACACCATAAAAAAGTCTGTAAATAATTTATTGGGTTCTTTTGCCAGAGCTTGAAAGAAACGTGATAGTTCTTCTCCTTGTAAAAATCTTTCGCGACTTTTTTCTTTAAACTTCTTAATACCTTCGACAGGTGATTTTCCATCCCATCCCCAATCCATGGCTTTATTAAACATAACCCCTAAAAGAGCCAACATACGATTTGCAGCATAAACTCCATTTACCTTTCCTACATTTGAATGGAGTGCTTCAAAGTCAGCTTTATGAAAACTAGAAATCTTTCTTTTCTTTAAATGAGATAAATAAAGGCGATAAATATTTTCATCATTCTTCCAAGACTTTTTATGAAGCTTTGCATGTCCCTCTAGGTATCTTTCAAAAAGCTCCCCAAAAGTTAACTCTGCTTTTAATTTTGATTTCTCACGATTAGGATTTTTGCCTAGAGAAATTTGTGAATTTATACTTGAAGCTTGTCCACGTGCATTTTCAACAGACAGATCAGGATAATACCCCAACATAATACGTTCAGGCCGACCTTTAACCTTTCGGTAGACATAAAAAGTTTTTGTTCCTTTGCTTGTAACGGAAATAATAAGAGCACGTACTTTTGTATCATAATAATAAAATCTCTTCCCTTGTGGTGGTAAAGGAAGAACCTCCAAAGCTTTCTTAGTAAAGTTAATTTTGTTATCAGTCTTCATTTGGTGCTACCCTGGTGCTACTCTCTAGGTTAAATTTAGTTAATTTCAGTTGACTTTAGTAAAGAGTGGAATACCATAAAATATAAGGCTGGTAAAGAGAAATTAAACTTTGTTAAATTTGAGAAAATGTATGACTTTAAGACTCTTAATCAGCGGGTCACAGGTTCGAATCCTGTAGTGCCCACCATTCAAATTAAAATTTGTCAGTCTATTCTAGAACTATTGGTAAAAGAGAGAGACATCAATGAAAAACCAATTTCTAAAATTTATATTTTTGATATTTTTCACCACTGGATTTTTCCATAGCACAGATGCCAAAAACAACTGCAACAATAGCCTTCCAATAAACTTAGATAAAATAAGAGTATAATATAATCTACAAGCCTTTGCCGTTGGTTTTGTTGACATTAAAAATATTAACACTTGGGTTATTAGTAATGATACTCCAAGGAGTAAACCCAGACTTAAAAGCAAATGGCTTTTTGCCTCTAACACAAAACCGATGACAGCCCTACTTATTGCAAAATTGGTGGAACAAGGTAAACTTACTTGGTCATCAAAAATCAAAGATATCTTTCCTGAGCTTTCAAATCAATCTCTTGCAGAGTTCAATGAAATCACAGTTGAACAGCTTCTGTCACATTCAGCAGGGCTGGCTAAAGATAGCCCTGGTATATTTGAATCTCTCGAAAACTGGCCAGGATATATTAAACATATTGATACAATGAACGCGCACATTTTAGAAAATAAAAACCGACCCCTTACAGATCAACGATTAGATGTTCTGGCAGATTTTGGAAAGAAAAAACTTAAACACCCCAAAAATGAATTTCATTATTCAAATGTTGGATATGTTATTTTGGGGGCAATTATAGAAAAGGTGACCGGCCTTAGTTATGAAACAGCGATGACCAAGCTTTTATTTAAACCTTTAGGAATAGACTCAGCTGAATTCAAACTTTCTGATGACTCTGTCCCTCCTACTAAACTTAATGGGCATTACTTTACAAATCAACCTAGGCAAAAAGTTATGCTACTTGCTTTATGAATCCAGCGGGTGGGGTTTATATTGCAATAAATGATTGGGCTTTTTTCATCCAAGAACTTATTAATGGGCTTGCAGGTAAAAGTACTTACTTGAAAAAAGAAACTTATAAAAAAGTTATTTACACCGGTTATTAATGACAGGACACTAACACACAAAATTATTGATGGAGAATTATCCCATCTTGGAACAGATCTTTTATCAACTTCTATTTCAAAAATAGACATCAAAAAGAAAACTGGGGTCTTGTTTGTCATAAACAGAGGGTTTAATTATTCTCTTCCCCCCAGTCAGTATAAACAGACCCCAGTGTTTAAAGCTTTTAATGAGACAAAGTTACTGCCATTTCATGAATTATAAAACATTATGCTTCTTAACTATCAATATCTGAGTCCATTTGTTGAAAATCCACCACCTTCGTTTACTAGAAAAAAACCGGGGCCACCGGCTTTTTATCTACATTGAACTTTAATGGAATCTCATGACAGTGTTTAAGGCACTTTCTTAAAGAACCACTTAGCTGACTTAACGTCTCTTTTGTGAGAAAGCATAAAGTCAATGGTATCCCCTTTTTTATCAATGGCCCTATAGAGATATTTCCACTGACCTTTAACTTTGATATACGTTTCATCGATTCTCCAGGAAAATCCTATAGGCTGACTATACCAACGAAGTTTTTTTCAAACTCAGGCGCATATCTCTGAATCCAACGGTAGATAGTTGTATGATCAACTTTAACACCCCATTCTGACATCATTTCAGATAATTGACTAACTCAAAGGATATCTCAAATACCATCTCATACACTGCAAGATAACTTCTGGAACAAAATGTCGCCACTTAAAGGCCATTGGCTTCATAAACAAATCCCCTATTTATGATTAGATCCTTAGATCTTACCTCATTAATCTTTTTTTGCAACAGACCCATGAAACGGATAGATAGATAGATACATAAAAAAAGGATGCCATGCATAAGCAAACAAAAATAACTTTGGAAGACGCAATCGCGGAGAAGATATCTTTTACAGAATCAAGACTATTTTTGATAGAACCTTCATTTCTAGGATTTGGAAAAATCAAAAAATTGAAGCGAAGCTGATTGCTAATATACTGAATAAAATGACAAGCCTTAGTATATCAATAACGCAATAATATCCCAAACCTTTGGAAATATTGTCCTTCAACCGTTTTTTGATTTACAACACAAAGCAAAGCCAAAAAAGATGCTTTAGGATTCAGTAGCGTTTAATTTTATAGTTGACATCTTAATAGCAAGGCATAGAATTAGCTATGATTTTTAAGGAGACAGGTGATGAGTAATTTATCAAAATTTAGGAAAGAACTAAAAAACTTTTTTGCGTTTATGATAACTAAGACGATTAAAAATGTGAAAACGTGGAATAGTTATGGGATTATAAACTCTCCCCTGTTTTGGATATTGGGTTTATACATTTTTATGTATCTTCCACAATGTTTTATCATGCTTGAAGACATGAACATTGTTAGAGCCTTTGAGGTAGATCCAGGCTCTATTCTTGACGCTATTAATAAGTTATTTAAAGGACCTTATTATTACAGCATGTACAACGGCTACCACTCATATTACTATGGCTGGACATTCTTTAGTATAAATTTTTTCGTGATTTTGCCCATAAAGGTACTTTTTTCCATATTCAACATTACAAGTCCTGAAACCATAACATTTGTGGTCCGCTTTGTGTTATTTTTGATTGGCTTTGGATCGGTTTTTGCTTTTTATAATCTCGTTAAGAAAGCTACGGGAAAAACCTTTGTTGCCGCTTTTTTAAGCCTTTTTATAGTTGTGTCGACAGTAGCATCCAAAGGATATTATTTTATACACCCTGAGACGACAGGTGTTCTATTTTCTATTACTGGCTGTTTTGCACTTTTAGAATTTATAAGTCAGAAAAAAAACCAAAACCAATGGTTTATATTTGGTCTAACAGCTTTGGTTTTATCAGCATTGTCAAAACAGATATTTCTTATTATTTCTTTTCCCTTGTTAGCACTATTTTTATATTTTCGGGCGCAAACCCAAAACAAGAGTGTTTTAGCCTTTCTAAAAACGAACCAGTTTAAAAATAATTTTTTCTTTACATGCACCTGGTCACTCTTACTTTTATTCATGGTACATCCTTACGCATTTATTGCGCCATACAAATTTATAAAATCTCAGTTAGATACTATTATTTATCATACAAGTGTCGAACATACTTTTTCCTTAACAGAGACTATGAAAATATGGTGGATAACTATAATTCATAGGATGCCTTTATATTCTTTTACCGTAATTTCAGCGCCCTTATGCTTATTTGTATGTTATAAAAGTCGCCAAATATATAAAAAATCCAAAATTTTGTATACGACTAATCTTTTAAGCATAATAGGCATATTATTTGTTGTTAGCTATATTGAAAGAGCTTTTCCAGGCCAAGTCTTTTATTTGTATCCTTTATTGCCATATGTATTATTAAACATTGGTGCAATCATATGGTATGTATTGATGGTTATCAGTAGGCCTGTGCGGTTTATAATAACCTGTTTTATTTTTTGCATTGGTTTTCTGTTTTTAGCATTTAATTATATGTCTACAAATCAAATATTAAAAAAACGCTTAGATTATAAGGATTCAATGGTTTATAAAGTATACAACTATATTCGTAGTGAATTGCCAAAAAATTCACGAATTGCACATGATCATGTTATCGCAGTGCCTTTAAGTGATGGATATAAATCTTGTCACTATTGGAACTCCTGCGCTTCTTTAAATGCAATTAAAGATTATGATCCTGATTATATTATTTTCAATAAGGAGTTTAATATTAATGGTAAGGCACATAATAACACAGAAAATCTCAAGAAGTATATTTTACGACATGATTATAAAATTAGGAAAGTTTTAAATATGAAAGAAAACCCAACGGTCAGTATTTCAATTTATGAAAGGCCCAAAAATTAAAGTTTAAAAATTAATTCGTTCCTCTTCTATTACTAAAGGTCTTTTCCTTACCTGAGCATGAATGCTAACCACATACTCTCCCATTAGACCCAAAAAGAAAAGATTAATACCGCTTAAGAAGAACATTCCTACTATGAGGGTTGGAATACCTGCTACAGTAGCAGGATTAAAAAAGACAGCTACAAACAATTGGTACAAGCCGTAAAGGAAACTAAGAAAAGAAATGAGGAGACCTCCAAACAGGCAAGCGCGGATAGGCATTTGACTATGACCAACAAGTCCATTTAAACTAGTATTTATCATATCAAAAAAGCTTGTTTTTGACTCACCTTTTTCACGAACACCCCACCGATAGGAAACCCCGATTGTTTTAAACCCACATTCTGCAATCATACCGCGTATATAAGGCTCACAATCATCAAATTGACGGAGGACTTCTACAACTTTTTTATCTATGAGCTGATACTCACCTGCATCATGTGGGATATCATATCTAGCCATTCGATTTACTAGGCGATAATGAAGCTTGCGCAGTGTTTCAATGATGGCAGATTCCGAACGGTTTATCCGTTGGCCATAAACAATATCATATCCCTTTTCCCAATACTTAATAAATTGGGGTAGAACCTCTACAGGATCTTGTAAATCAACAGGAAGCATTGGGACCACAGCATCTCCTCTAGAGTTCAAAAGGCCATTGAACATAGACCTGAAAACTCCAAAATTACGTGAGTTTAAAATGACTTTTACATTTTTGTCTTTTTTCGCGATGGCACGCAAAGCATCAACTGTATGATCTTTAGATCCATTATCGCAAAAAATATGTTCATAATCATAATCTAACAAGGTGTTTTCAAAAATTTGTTTAATTGCCATATAGCATTTATTCACAGAATCTTCTTCATTATAAACAGGGGTTATAATGCTTATAAGAGTCCTTTTTATGGCCGTCCTTTTATTTTTTTTAAACTGGTTTTTTACAGTGTTTTTAGCGCTTGACATATTTTAAGTACCTTAAATATAAAAATTCTAAAAAATTTGTAACATAAAAAGTATAAAAAATAAAGACTTGCTCTTCTAAAAAATTATTTGTCATTTTCCTTAGTTTTATGCTAGTAGATATGGTTATAGTTAAAATTTTACATACATAATATATTATGACTGAAACAAATAAATGGATTATTAGTACATTTTTGATATTACTTGCTGTAATACTAATTGCAGGAAGTCAGATAATTCTTAAGACACAAATGGAAAAAGTCCCCACTTTTCCCTCTTTATTGAACGAGCGGGCTTTGTGGGTATTAAGCCTATTCTTAAATCCTTCGGTTGTTCTTGTTTTTATATGTGTTTTTTTATCTGGTTTAATTTGGATAATTGCTCTAACAAATGTACCGTTATCTTATGCCTACCCTTTTACAAGTTTAACATTGCCTCTGATATTATTATTAAGTTATGTATTTTTAGAAGAAACACTGGGGTTATCTCAAGTGTTAGGAACGCTACTAATTGTTAGTGGTGTTATTATTACGTCAACAAAAATAGTAGGATAAGGTATGAAAGCAGTTATTCTTGCAGGTGGCTTTGGGACAAGATTGGGAGATATAACAAGAGAAATCCCGAAACCAATGGTGAGAGTTGGGGGCAAGCCTATTCTATGGCATGTTATGAAAACTTATGCGACTTATGGTATAAAAGACTTTATTGTATGTTTGGGTTATAAAGGGCACGTTATTAAACAATATTTTGCAAATTATTATTTGAATAATTCTGATGTTGTTTTTAACCTTGGAACAAATGAGGTTAAATATTTACGGAATTCAGGCAATGACTGGCGAGTTTCTCTAATCGAAACTGGGCCTGACTCACAAACTGGTGGTCGATTGGGCCGTTTACGCAATATGCTGAAAAATGAGGAATATTTTTGCTTTACGTACGGAGATGCCGTAAGTGATTTAGATATTGGTGCGACATTAGAATTTCATAAAAAAAGGAATGCGATTGCTACCGTAACAGGTGTCCGTCCGCAAGGACGTTTTGGAGCGCTAAAAATCTCAGATACAGATCGTGTAGTAAGTTTTCAAGAAAAGTTGTTGGGTGACGGAAGCTATGTAAATGGTGGGTTTTTCGTACTATCAAATAAAGTCTTTAATTATATAAATGGAGATAATTGTATTTGGGAGCGGGGACCTTTGCCACAGCTGGCTAAGGAAAATAATCTGCACGTTTACAAGCATGATGGCTTTTGGCAATGTATGGATACCTTGCGGGATAAAGAAGAGCTTGAAAAACTTTGGGATGAAGGAGATGTGCCATGGATTTCTGGCATAAAAAAAGGGTCTTAGTATTAGGCCACACAGGTTTTAAAGGTGGATGGTTGAGTGAGTGGCTTATTAAGTCAGGAGCACAACTTTGTGGCTACTCTCTAGAGCCATATACCAATCAGTCTTTATTTGAAGACTTGGAATTAAAAGAAAAGATGGAAAGTCATATTTCTGATGTTCGTGATGCTAAAAAGATAGCCGAGGTTGTTCAAGAATTTCAACCTGAAATCATTTTTCATATGGCCTCTCAACCTATTGTATCTATTGGTTTTAATGATCCTGTTGGAACATATGAAACAAATATCATGGGAACAGTAAATGTGCTGGAGTCAATCCGTCACCTTGAAAGTATCCGTTCTGTTGTAGTGGTAACAAGTGATAAATGTTACGAAAATAAAGGAAATAACACGGCTTTTTCAGAGACAGATCGTCTAGGTGGATTGGACCCCTATAGCAATAGTAAGGCTTGCCAAGAACTGGTTGTGCAATCTTACAGAGATTCGTTTTTTTTCAAGGAGAGAGGTGTACGCATTGCCACCGCACGAGCTGGTAATGTTATAGGTGGGGGAGATTGGGCATTAAACAGATTGATTCCAGACTTAGTACGCGCATTTAAAAATAACGAAAGTGCTGTAATTCGCAACCCTTCTTATACACGTCCCTGGCAGCATGTCTTGGATCCATTAAATGGCTATATAATGTTAGCTAAAAAATTGTATGAAGAAGATGGTTTTGACTACGCGGATAGCTGGAACTTCGGCCCTGATGAGACACACTGTATTCCTGTATCAGAAGTTGTGAAAATCGCTACTGAAACATGGTCAAATGATGCAAAATGGCATCACGAAAAAGTTGAGTTAGGTAAAGAATGTTCTTTATTACGGTTAAACAGTTTGAAAGCCAAAAACAAATTAGGCTGGCATCCCTTATTTGACGTTTATACTGCAATTAAAATGAGTATGGACTGGTATAAAATTTCTTCACAAAAAGATAATATTAAGCTTTTAACAACGTATCAAATTAAAAAAATTGAAAATTTACTGTCAATTAACATATAATAAAATTGGTTTTTTATAAAGGATTAAATTATGAAAGAAATTTCTTCTGCTGGTCCATGGATTGAACAAAAAGAATTAGATTATGTCTCTGATGCTTGTCAAAACGGGTGGTATAACAACTGGCATGAATATCTAGATCGTTTTGAAGCAGCTTTGTGTAAAGCAACTAAAAATAAATATTGCCTTTTAACCTCCAGTTGTACTGGTGCACTTCATATTTCAATGTTGGCTTTGGGTGTAGGGCCTGGGGATGAGGTGATTGTACCAGAAGTTACTTGGGTTGCGACAGCAGCTTGTGTAAAGTATGTAGGGGCAACTCCTGTTTTTGTTGATGTAGAGAAAGATACTTGGTGTATGGATCCTGAAAAAGTAAAGGCGGCGATAACCGCTAAAACCAAAGCAATTATTCCCGTCCATATGTATGGGCACCCAGCAGATATGGACGCAATTAATGAAATTGCAAAAGAACATGGTTTAATGGTGATCGAAGATGCGGCACCATCTATTGGCTCAAAATACAAAGGTCGACCTACTGGCAGTCTGGGGTTGGCAGGGGCTTTTAGTTTTCAAGGCGCAAAGCCAATCACAACAGGGGAAGGTGGAGCATTGCTTACTAATGATGATAATTTTTATGACCGTGCTTATTATTATTGGGACCATTGTCGTGATAAGGAAAAAGTTTTATTCAATACTGACATTGGCGTTAAATATAAAATGTCGAACATCCAGGCTGCTCTGGGTTTGGGACAAATTGAACGTTTGGACGAAATTATTGAAAAGCGTCGTCAGATTTTTTTCTGGTATCAAAAACGTTTGTGCGATATCCAAGGGTTGTGCTTAAATGTAGAACGGGAAGGTTGCTATAATAATTATTATGTTCCAACACTCATATTGGATGGTCAGTTTAATATTTCTACAGAAGAATTGATGTTGGGTATGAATAACAAAGGGGTTCGTAATCGTCCTTTTTTCCGTCCGATAAGTAAGTTTCCGATGTTTGCTCCATCTGAAACTCCTGTTGCAGATTTTCTAAGTCAAAACGGTATAAATCTACCAGCTGCTGCGTCATTAATTGAAAGCGATGTTGAGTATTCTTGTAATGTTATACGAGAGCTTTTAGAACAAAACTATAAATCATAGGTTATGTTAAATGACTGAGTTTAAAGCCCAACTTATTCATACCTTCAAAGCTTTGAAATATGGAAAATCAGGCAAAGTTTTGATAAGGTCATGTACCTCACCTATTTGTCTACTTGTTCCTTTTGTTCAAGATGATATTTCTGATGCTAATAAAATAGCAATATTATCGAAATGGCGCCTTGATAACATTCACGGCTTTCCAAGTATATTTAATATAACTGATAAAGGTACTCGTAAATGGGCGCAGACAGAGCTTATTAATCGTGAGGACCGTATTCTCTTTTTTGTCACTGATGAAAAAGGGGAACCGCTTGGTCATGTAGGTCTTTCTTCTTTTGATTATGCAAATGAAACTTGTGAAATTGATAACATCGTCCGCGGAGAAAAAGATGGGCCAAAAGGTATTATGCAACAAGCTGTTAATGTTATGTTAGATTGGTCCTATGAAACTTTAAAGCCAAAAAAAATTCACCTCAGAACTTTTAATGACAATCCACGCGCCTTGGCTTTGTATTACCGTCTTAAATTTAAGCCAGTGGAGCTCATTCCCTTAACAAGGACGGAGGCACCCGGTGTTATAGAATGGAAAAAATCTAATGAAAATGATATTATTGATCGCTTTTATATTGTAATGTGCCATAAAAATAATACTTATAAATTAAGGAGATAATAATGAAAAATGATTTAGTCTATAAAAAAGAAGATTTTATACATGTACCCTATGGTATGACAGTTCATGGTGATGAAGAAGAACGTGCTGTGGTTGAAGTTATACGTACATCAACTCAGATGGGTAAAAATGTGTGCGAAATGGAAAGTCGGATAGCCAAAATGTTTAATAAAAAACATGGGATTATGGTGAATTCTGGATCTTCCGCACTGTACCTTGCTATTGAAGGATTGAATCTCCCTAAAAAAAGTGAAGTTATTACTCCAGCATTGACTTTTTCAACGACTGTAGGCTGTATAGTAAAAAACGATTTAATCCCGTCTTTTATTGATTGTGAAACAGATACATACTGTATTGATGTTAATAAGATTGAGGATGCTATTACAGAAAAAACTAGTGCAATGCTAGTTCCAAATCTATTGGGCAACATGCCTGAATGGGATAAGCTGGCTGCAATTGCAAAAAAATATAACCTAAAAGTAATTGAAGATTCAGCCGATACGGTAGGTGGAGAATTTAAAGAAGGATCCAGTGGTGCTTATTCTGATATTTCAATTACTAGTTTTTATGGGTCACACGTGATTAATTGTGCAGGAAATGGGGGCATGCTTTGTATAAATGATGATGATCTTAAAGACCGTATAAAACTTCTTCGTTCTTGGGGTCGAAGTTCGTCACTTTACGTTGAATCTGAAGCAATTGAGAATCGATTTGATATCAATATTGACGGTGTAGATTACGATAAGAAATTTGTTTTTGAAGCAATAGGTTATAATCTTGAGCCTAATGAAATGGGTGCGGCATTTGGTTTGGTCCAACTGAATAAATTGCAAAAAAATATTGATCTACGTATTAAGTACTTTAATGCGCAATATGAATTTTTTAAAAAATACGAAGAGTATTTTATATTGCCACGTCAGTGTAAAAACACACGCACTGGTTGGCTTGCTTTTCCATTGATTGTTAAAGAAAATTCTCCATTCACACGTCAAGAAATGCAAATCTTTTTAGAAAGACGCAATATCCAAACTCGTGTTGTTTTTACAGGAAATATTTTGCGTCAACCTGGTTTCAAAAACATTGAATGCCGCGGTGTTGCTTCTGACTTTACAGGAGCGGACCGTATCATGAATGGAGGAATTCTTCTTGCCTGCCATCATGGTTTAACAGATAAAATGTTAGAGCATGTGCATGAAAGTTTTAATTCATTCATAAACCAATTAAAATAAAAAACAGTTCTATGTTCAAATCTTCTGATATTAGAAAAACAATTTTGAAAATGGGCTATTCTGGTGCGACTGCACATTTGGGTTGTGCGTTATCAATTGTAGAAATATTAGCCGTACTCTACCGCAACTATCTAAATTTAAATGATAAAACCCCGAATTCACCTGATCGTAATTATTTAATTTTAAGCAAAGGACATGGTGTTATGGCTTTATATGCATGTCTTTTCGAACTTGGGTGGGTATCAGAGCAACATATTGCAGATTATTTTAAAAATGGTACATCTTTAAAAGGCTTAGGTGATGCGCATGTTCCAGGAGTAGAGGTGACTGCGGGCTCTCTGGGACATGGTTTGTCGGTAGGTGTTGGCATGGCTATGGCAGCTAAACGTAGTAAAACAGGACAAAAAGCTTTTGCTATTGTGGGTGATGGGGAGATGAATGAAGGTACCATGTGGGAGGCACTTTTATTTGCCTCCCACCATAAGCTTGATAATCTTTGTATAATTGTGGATGAAAATAAATATCAGGCAATGGGTATGACAGATGATGTTTTAGACCTGAAGAATTTAGCCGATAAGTTTTCAGCTTTTGGGTGCGAAACTTTAAAATGTGATGGCCATAATGAACAAGCTCTAAACACTGTTATTAATAAATTGATATCGGTTGAGGATGGAAAACCTAAAGCCATTATTGCTAGGACAGTAAAAGGTAAAGGCATAAGTTTTATGGAAAACAATAATATCTGGCATTACAAAAAATTGAATAAAGGCACGTATGAAAAAGCATTAGAGGAGGTTACAAAAGAATGAGAGAACGCTTTTCAAATCTTTTAACCAAAGCCGCAAAGGAAGATGAACGCATCTTGTTATTAACAGGGGATCACGGCTATGCTTTGTTTGATGAATTTCGAAGCGCTTACCCAGATCGTTTTATAAATTGTGGGATTGCAGAACAAAATATGCTTGGTGTAGCTGCCGGTCTAGCAAAATCGGGCTTTCGGCCAATCGTTTATGGTTTAGCTGCCTTTGTTCCTATACGTGTTTTAGAACAGATAAAAATTGATATTTGCTATGAAAAATTGCCTATAATAATTATTGGGGATGGTGCAGGGGTCGTCTATGGACACTTAGGAACTAGTCACCAATGCAATGAAGATGTTGCAGCCCTAAGGGCTGTTCCAAATATAAATATTTATACTCCGAGTGACCGTGCTGAATTGAACTATTGCTTTCACCATATGCTTGAATCGGCCACCCCCTCTTATCTTCGTTTTGGTAAATCTGATCTTGGGGATGTTCACCAAGAAATTCCTAATGCACCTCAAGGTGATCCTATTGAGGTTATAAATAATAAATCTGAAAATGCAATTATTGCTTCTGGATCTATGGTAAAACCATCCTTATCAGTATCAGAAAAAATAGGTAATATTGACGTTTGGAGTATGCCTATTATTACACCAACTAATAAAGAAAAAATAATGGGAATTCTAACTCGTTATCAAAATGTTTATACTATGGAAGAGCATTCTATTCATGGAGGCATTGGGAGCCTTATTTCTGAAATATCTGCGCAAATGGAAAACCCCGTACGTGTAATTTCATTTGGTATTGAAAATAAGTTTTCAGATTATTGTGGAGATTATTACTATCTAATGCAAACACATGGCTTGGATGTTAAAAGTCTAATCGATAAAATTCAAAGTCTTTCTTTAAAATAAAGTATAGAGAAATTTTATATAAATATTTTTTATTACACCTAACTTTATAATCTTTACTTTACAGAAAATACATGTACGGGAAAAAAGGTGCTTTAGGGTTCAGGAGCGTTTAATTTTTATGTTGATATTTTAATAGAAAAGCATAGAATAGGCTATGCTATTAAGAAAATAGATGATGAGTAATTTGTCAAAATTTAGGGAAGACTATAAAAATTTAAATAATAAATGTGAGAATACTTATATCTCTAATCTATGAGAAATAAGTAAACTCAATTTAAATTAGTTATCTGGTACAGCCCCAAACTTAATTATATCAGCCCAAGTTCGTATTCGATGGCATTGCAAAGCATTTGCCCAATCATAATATGCATTTCTTGAATTCGTGCTGTTGTATTTGAGGGAACGATCAATAGAGGGCCTTTAATATCTTTGATATCTCCACCATCTTTACCACTTAAGGCACCATATTTAATACCCATTTTATCGGCTTGTTCAAAAGCCTTGATAACATTTGGGCTTTTGCCAGATGTGGTTATTCCAATAATAAAATCTTCGGGTTTTGCAAGGGCCTCGATTTGTCTTGAAAATAAAAATTCAAAACCAAAATCATTTCCAATTGCTGTTAAAGCAGACGTATCTGTACTTAAAGAAATTGCTGCAATAGCCACACGGTTTTCTTTATAGCGAACAGTTAATTCTGTTGCTAGGTGCTGTGCGTCTGATGCAGATCCGCCATTCCCCATAAGAATTATTTTTCCGCCTTTTTTAAGAGCAGATACACAAGTGTTAACCAATGAATAAAAACTATCTTCGACAGCTTTTTCAGTATCATTTAAAACTTTCTGGTGTTCTAAAAATTCTGATTTGTAAAATTCTTTAAGATTCATTTTTCACCTATTTTATTTTTAGTTGCGTTAAAATATTTAGGGCCAAGAGTTTTAATGTCACCAAATTCTTTAACCTTGCCTTTTTCCAAAATAAGTATTTTATTACACATTTCATAAACAAGTTCTTTGCTGTGGGAAACAAAAAGGAGAATACTGGAATTTTCCACAAGTTCCATCATTTTTTTTCTGGCTTTTTCAATAAATTTTTTATCCCCAGCCCCAAAAAACTCATCAATCAACAAAATGTCAGAACTCATAAAGCTAATGACAGAAAAAGCCAAACGTACGCGCATTCCAGAAGAATAGGTGCGAACAGGTATATTTACAAAATTTCCCAACTCTGAAAATTCTATGATTTTATCCATGCGGGTTTCTATTTGTTTTTTCGTAGCCCCCAAGACATAGGACATACAAAATATATTTTGAATGCCTGTTAATTCATCATTCATTCCCAAGGTAATATCCAATAATGTTGAGATTTTTCCTTCCACCTTTATTTGGCCTGAAGACGGTTCATAAATACCTGCAACTGTCCTTAGGAATGTTGACTTTCCTGCACCATTTCCGCCCACGATTGCCACACGGTCACCATGGTTAAACTCTAGAGTAATATCATTCAAAGCATGGATTGAAACATCTTTTCCAGATTCAATCCTACCGCCTGTTGCAGCTTTAAGTAATTTCAAACGAAAATCGTTTGCACTTACATCATAAAGTGGATAGTGGAGGTTGACCTTATCTAGAATAATTTTTGACATTTAATTATATCCAATAAATAACTCTGTGCCTAAACCTAGAAAACACCATAAAAGCAAAAAGTGAAATTATAAAGGTTAAAGCAGCAGCTAAAGATAGTTCAATAATTCCTATTGGTTGGCCTAACAAAGGCTTTCTAAGAAGATCAAGAAAAATGGCAAAGGGGTTTAAGTAAACTAAATAATATTTACTTCCAAACTGAGAGGCATCCCATAAAACCGGAGTAACCAGCATTCCTACTGACATTAAAGATTTTACTAAAGGTCCAAAGTCTCTGAACCTTGCAACAACAAAACTTAAAATCAAACTTACGCCTATTGCTGCCACCAAAGTAAGTATCAACGCTGGAAGAAAAAAAAGGGTATAAAAATTTGGCCAGTTGCCCACAAGAATCATAACCGTGAAAAAGCCTGCAAAATTATGCAATAGTGTTAAAACGTGGCTTGTTGCACTTTTAAGAAGAAACGTAAATTTTTCCATAGGAATATTGCAGATCAATTTTTTTTCTGTCGTAAAAATTTCAGAGCCTTCTAGAACAAAAGAGGAAAGAAATTGCCAAATAATAAATCCTGAAAAAAATCGAGGTAAAATGAGTTGAATTTCTGTATGTTGGATTGTACTCCATACCAATGATATGGCCCCAACAAATATTAGATTGACGAGGACAATCCATATAGGACCCAATTTTGTACGTTGGTATTTTGCTTTCATATCAAAAAGGGCAAAATTATACCAAACACGCCATTTTTTAATAGAATTCGTAATGTCTTTTAAGGCTAAAGAATAATTCATTTTTATATAGAACTCTATAGTTGGCTCCCCGGGACGGGCTCGAACCGCCGACCCAATGATTAACAGTCATTTGCTCTACCGACTGAGCTACCGGGGACCATTTCCATCATTATGTAACAAATTATAAAACAAAAAGCTACATAAAAATACAACTTGGAGGCCGAGACCGGAATCGAACCGATGTACAAGGATTTGCAGTCCTCTGCATCACCACTCTGCCACTCGGCCATTTTAATTGCATTTTATAGTTAAATATCACATAATGAAGCTCTAAACCAGAGCTACATGATGACAAATAATTCAACTACCAGAAATTTTCAAGAGAAAAAGCAAAATAGCTTAGCTATTTTAAATGGGGTTTTTATTGAGAACAATCAGACGGCAAGTATTTTAAAGGAAATCCCCCGTGATATTTTTATCCCAGAAGACAAACAAAACTTATGCTTAGTTGAAGATACTTTCTTAATTGAAAAAGACAAAGCCTTATTGTCACCAAGTATTATTGCAAAAATTTTAAATCATCTTCATACAAGTATGGATAAATCTGCCCTTGTTATAGGATGCGGAACGGGATATCTGGCTTGTATACTAAGTAAATTGTATTTAAATATATTTGCTGTAGAACCTAAAGCACCCTTGAAGATTCTGGCAAAAGAGAATTTTTTAAAATTAGAGATTGATAATATTATTTTACTAGATTCTTTAAGCGCAAAAAGCATTGAACAGCAGGCCCCCTATGATCTTATTTTCATAGAGGGGGGCGCAGAAAGAATTCCTACAAAGTTTTTTGAACAACTTGCAAACAATGGGCAACTTATTTCATATGTACCAGTCAATGATAAGATTGGCAGGATAACTTGTTATCAAAAGAAAGATTCTTTTTGGGAAAAAAAAGTAATATTAGAAACATGGTTACCAGAACTAGAAGAGTTTAAACTAAAAGATACATTTAATTTTTAAGAGGACGTAATGGAAGATATTCAAATAACACCTAAAAAATTGCAGGCCATAATCAACAGCCCCCAACCCATTCCCATTATTGATATACGGGAAGATTGGGAAAGAGAAATTGCCTACATCCCAAATTCTGAACATATTGCCCTAAGCTCTCTGCCAGATAATCTTGAAGACTTGCCCAAAGGTAAAAACTTTGCTGTTGTCTGCCACCACGGCATTCGCAGTTTAAAAACTGTCTTATGGCTTCGCCAGCATGGATACGAAGCCTATAATTTAATAGGGGGTATTAATTCTTGGTCAGAAGAAATTGACCCCAGCGTCCCAAAGTATTAATGTAAGAAAAAATGGATAAATTATGAAATCAATAATATTTATATTTACGGCTGTTATATTCTCTTTTTCATCTGTTGCAGAAGAAAAGAAAGAAAAAACAGAGAAGATCACTTTGAAAGAAGCAATGGAAAATGCTTACAAAACCAATCAATCACTTGGACAAGCTGAATACGAGCTTAAAACAAGCCATGAAAATTTATCTGCAGCAAGGCGTGAATGGCTTCCTCAAACCCGTGCGGCCCTGTCTGGTTCAGTTGGTTTCAATGAAAAAGAAACAAAAAACCAAAGATTTGCCCGCAATGACGGAAAATATCATTCCCAACGAAACACAGGGAAAGCCGAAGTCAGCTTATCCCAGAATATTTTCAATGGTGGTGGGACACTTGCAAGCATCCAAAAAACAAAGAAAGATGTTGATGCCCGAACAGCAAAATATCAAGGTACAGAATCCAAGTTATTTTTAGACACTGTTAAAGTGTATTCTGAATATGTAAAGAAAAAGGCTGTTCACAATCTAACAAAAACAAACCAAATTGTTCTTGAAGAATCTTTGGCTGTGGTTCAAAGCCAATATGAACTTGGGGAGAAAACAGTTTCTGATGTTGCCTCAACACAAGCAGACCTAGAAGAAGCAAAGGCCCGCGTAACCCAGGCAAAGGCAGAGCTTGCCTCAAGTATTTCCACATTTGAAAGTATTGTTGGGTTTTTACCAAATGATAACATTGAATCTCCCCAAAGCTATAGTGATATCCCTACATCATTAGAAGAAGCACAAGAAATTGCTTTTAAATATAACTATGACCTTTTAATTTCTGATGCCGTTTCTGAAGCCGCAAAGGCAGAGGCTAAAGAGGCTTTTAAAAGCTTCTTGCCATCACTGGACCTTGAGGCCACAGGATCAAGAACACTTGGAGGTTACTGGGATAAAGAAAGCTATAATAACGGGTTTGGTAAAACGAGGACAAATGATGCAGAAATTAAAGCCACTTTATCAATTCCCCTAGACTTTAGAGGTGCCATCCAATCAGGTATCCGTGGGAAAAAATATGCAGCGGCACAGAAAAGAATGGAAGCCCTTTATAAAAGACGTGAGGTCAAAAATTCCGTTACTTCAACTTGGGAAAAATATAAAGCAGCCTTTGCAAAAATTAAACAATACAAAGCACAAGTGAAAGCAACAAAGATTGCATTTGACAGCACCAATGAAGAATTTAATGTGGGTAGCAAAACAACTTTAGAAGTTTTAACAGCTGAAAATAAATATTTCCAGGCCCAAATTAATTTGATTAATGCACGCCAAGACTATGTTCAAAATTCATATGAACTTGCACATGTCGTTGGACTTTTAAATCCAACTGCATTAAACTTAAATGTGGAAAAATTTAACCCTGTTAAGCATAAAGAAACCCGACCGGTTTGGGGTTTTGGCATTGGTAAAGACAGGCGTGGGTACGACCTTGATACAAAAGATAATAGGTAAAAATATGTCAGATGATTTTCAACAACAAGATGCTTCGATGGAAGAAATTTTAGGATCTATTCGAAAGATTTTATCTTCTGATGATGATGTTAAAAAAACGTATCCAAAGCAATCAAATAATCCCAACGAACCCATAGAATTATCTGAAGTTGCAGACCTAGATGAAGATTTTTCTGATGAAAATACTTATGAAGATACTGATAAGAAAATAGAATCCCATAATCTTGTTGATTTTAAAATTTCAGAAGAAACGCCAAAACAACCTTGGGAAAAAGATGTGCCCCAAACTTCGTCTGCACATCATGAAAGCATAACCCCGAATACCCGACTTGTTTCACAAGCGACATTGGCGGCATCTAATGCAGCCCTATCTGAACTGACAAAACATGTCAAAGAGGGTCCTTCAAATAAAGAAGCCCCAATTAACACTTCAGTTGAAGATCTGTTAAAATCTATGCTGACCCCATTGCTAAAAGACTGGCTAGATAAAAACCTACCCACCGTTATTGAAAAAGTGGTCCGTGAAGAAGTCCGGGCTATTGTAAATAACGTCTCAAAGTAATACATTCTTTTTAAAGACAACTTCATTTCCACAAAGGGAAAGTTATGATTAATAAGACATTTGATTTTAAATCAACTGAATCAAAATTTTATAGCGCTTGGGAAAAATCAGGTGCATTTAAATCAAAAAATGATGGGCAAAAAACACCCTTTACCCTTATGATGCCCCCTGCCAATGTGACAGGAAACCTTCATATGGGTCACGCCTTAACATTTACACTGCAAGATATTTTAGTGCGTTACCAACGCATGATTGGAAAAGATGTTTTATGGCAACCTGGTGTAGATCATGCAGGAATTGCAACCCAAATGGTTGTAGAGAGAAATTTGGCAGAAAAAGGGTTAAACCGTCGTGATATGGGTCGCGAAAAATTCCTTGAAGAAACTTGGAAATGGAAAGAACATTCTGGTGGCAGTATTATTAATCAGCTAAAACGCTTGGGCGCAAGTGCAGACTGGGATCGTGAACGATTCACAATGGATGAAAAATTCAACAGCGCAGTTACAAAAGTATTTGTTGATTTGCATAAAGATGGCATTATTTATCGCGACAAGCGCCTTGTTAACTGGGATATAAAACTTCAAACAGCCATTTCAGATATCGAAGTTGAACAAAAAGAAATTAAGTCTTCTTTTTGGCATTTACGCTATCCCATTGAAAATTCAGATGATTACATTGTCATTGCAACAACACGGCCTGAAACTTTTTTTGCAGATGTTGCGGTGGCTGTTAGTGGCGAAGATGACCGTTATAAATACTTGGTTGGAAAGAATATAATTTTGCCAATCACAAACCGTAAAATTCCAATTATTATCGATGAACATGCAGACCCTGAAAAAGGAAGTGGGGCTGTTAAAATAACACCAGCACATGACTTTAACGACTTTGAAGTTGGAAAACGTCATAACCTAGATTTAATATGTGTCGTCGACCAATTTGGGAAAATAAATGAAAATGCACCAGCAGAATATCAAGGTCTTACGATAGAAGAGGCTCGCAAAAAAGTTGTTGCCTGGTTTGAAGAAAGCGAATTGCTTGAAAAAACAGAAAAAATGAAACACATGGTTCCGCATGGGGATCGTTCTGGCGTTATTATTGACCCATATCTTATGGATCAATGGTATGTAGATGCTGAAAAATTGGCGGGCCCTGCCATTGACGCTGTTGAAGAAGGAAACACAAAGTTTTTTCCAGATCGTTGGAAGAATTTTTATTATGAATGGATGCGCAATATTCAACCTTGGTGTATTTCCCGCCAACTTTGGTGGGGACATCAAGTTCCCGCATGGTATGGTCCTGATGGAAGGGCATTTGTCGAAGAAAACGAAGAAGATGCCCTGGAATCTGCCAAAGCACATTATGGCAAATCTGTAGAATTAACCCGAGATGAAGATGTTTTAGATACATGGTTTTCATCTGCCCTTTGGCCGTTTGTAACTTTGGACTGGCCTGAAGAAAATGCCTTGCATGCTGAACGTTATCCAGGTGATGTTTTAATTACAGGATTTGATATTATCTTTTTTTGGGTCGCACGTATGATGATGATGGGTCTTTATTTTAAAAAAGATGTCCCTTTTAAACATACTTATATTCATAGTCTTGTCCGTGATGAAAAAGGTCAAAAAATGTCAAAATCAAAGGGCAATGTTATGGATCCCTTAATTTTGATTGATAAATATGGTGCAGATTCTGTTCGATTTTGCCTGGCTTCGATGGCATCACCCGGACGTGATATTCGTCTTTCCGAAAAAGTGGTGGAACAGGCCCGTAATTTTGGAACAAAAATTTGGAATGCCACCCGATATTTACAAATGAATGGCGCCACTTATGATCCTGATTTTGATCCGCAACATTGCAAACTTCAAGTAAACAAATGGATTATTTCAGAACTACAAAATGCTATTGAAAAAATTAACGCCTCATTTATTGATTATAAATATAATGATGGCGCCATGGCATTATACCATTTTGCATGGGATATTTTTTGTGATTGGTACATTGAATTCACAAAGCCAATTTTGCAAGGTAGCGATGATAAAGCCAAAACAGAAACGCAAAAAACATTGGCTTGGGGATTATCAAAAATATACCATTTAATGCACCCCTACATGCCCTTTATCAGCGAAGAGTTATGGAGTTCACTTGGTGGAAAAAATCTTTTGATTTCTGCTGATTGGCCCAGTATTGATATTAACGTTAGTGAAGAAACCTGTGAACCAATTAACTGGATGATTGATGCCATAACAAAAATACGTGGCTTAAAGTCTGAAATGCAAATCCCTGCCAGCACAAAATTATCCATCGAAATTTCTGGCCTAAATGCGAATCTTACAAGTTTTATTGAACAAAATAAAAATCTGTTTAAAGCTCTTGCTCGTTTAGAAAAAATTGAAATAAAGGATAATGTAATAACAGAAAAAACAGCCCAACTTATTATTGGAAAAACATTGATTGTTATTCCTTTAGAGGGGTTAATTGATATTGACTCTGAAAAAGCCCGCTTGGGAAAAGAAATTCAAAGATTGGAAAAAGAATTGACTTCTTTGGATAAACGTTTAAGCAATCCACAGTTTAAAGAAAAAGCACCGGCTGAAATTATTGATGAATTAACGGAACGCCAAACAACTTTTAGCAATGAATTGGAAAACAACAAAACAGCTTTGAATCAGTTAAATTAAGTAAGTCGTTTTTCAATTTTCCACAGAGCAAAGAAACTTAATAAACCTATTAAGATGCTTGATATGATAAAAATGCGTATTTCTGTTATGGTTCCTATAAAAAAGTATATTAGGGATAGAGTCATATAGAATCGGCTCAAAAGGCTTTTCATAAAAATAACGCCTAGCAAGAAAATACAAATATAGTTCGTCAAGCTTAAAGAAATTTCAGCAAATGGATAAGTTAAAATTGGATGAAAAAATTCTGTAATTTTGAAAATATTAAATTGGAAAACATATAATCCAACAGGAATAAATGCCCCAAACCAAAATAAGCCCAAGGCCCAATATTTTTTTAGCCTTATTTTTTGGCATATAAAATGCAGGGATACTAAACAAGATAAAATCAAAAAACCAACCTCAATAAAACTTAGATAAAAAGTTAAAGCCCCAAACAAAACATAATCAATTTTTTTATTTTCATATTTATAAACTGAAAAAATATATTTATGCACACACCATAAAACAATACCCAGACAAAGAGTCAATATTATTGAAGGGTCTGTGACTTTTGCTTGATCCAATATTATTGGTAAAAGAAAAAGAATGTATTTTCCATTCGATTTAAAAAAATCAGTTATGTATCGTAATTTTTTCATATCCTGTCCCTATATAAAATTCTTTATTTTCTTTTTGATTTTGGGAATAAAAGCCACTTCTGTAAAACGCCGATTCATAAATGTTATCACATCTTCTTTTGTTTTATCTTTCATTAACAAATATGTCATAGTAGGGATATAGACATACATCAACAAAAGGCGTTTGGAATAATAATTATAATCTGTTGATTGATCCCCTGCTAGGTACCAAAATCGGTTTACCGTTTTAAACCCCAACTTCATTGATAAAAGTGGACGCGGGGGGGTCAAGAGGTATTGGAAAATTTTCTTAAAGGCCTTTTTATGTTCAAGTTTAAAGTCAATTTTATGTTCTATTGCTGTCTTTAAAGTTGTCGTGACACCCAAGCCTTTGCCTAATTTTTTGGTAACTTGCTGGTCTAATTCATTATTTAAAGCCATTAAAATTTCATCAAGCCCGCATGGAAAAGCCAGTTTAATATGCCCTATATCCATTTTTTGATTTTGACAAAAGGATTCAAATGCCATCCAATTCCATCCTTGCTTTGCAATATGGGGCCAAATATTTTTCATTAAACTTGTAATAATTTCTTGTTTATTCATACCCATAACTATAACGAATATTGACAGGAATGTCACACCATCTGCGGTTATGACTTGATTGATTTAAGAAAAACCATTATATCTATAGTACGTATTGGGACGTAAGGTCCCATAAACCTATATTAGAAAGGATGTGATGCAAAGTGCAAGTACATGTTCGTGATAACAATGTCGACCAAGCACTTCGTATCTTGAAAAAGAAAATGCAACGTGAAGGAATCTTTCGCGAGATGAAATTACGTCGCCATTTCGAGAAGCCCTCTGAAAAGAAGGCACGCGAAAAGGCTGAAGCGCTTCGTCGTTCAAGAAAGCTTCAACGCAAAAAGAACGAAAAGTTAGGCTTCTAGCATATTAAAACCTCCCAAGCGGGAGGTTTTTTTATTACATACAAAAACTATAACGGATTCTCTGTAGTTCTATGTAACGAAACATTGTAACCTTTTGATACAATTCTTGATTACGTAACCTCTGGTAAATCCCACCAAAATCCTCTATTTTAAGGATATGAATACAAATAACTTTATCGCAATTGTTTTAGGGGCTGGAAATGGCACTCGGATGAAATCTTCAAAACCAAAGGTCATGCATGAAATTGCAAATTTACCGATGGTTCAGCATATCCAATATCTTTTAGAGGAAATTGATTGTCCTAAAAAAATATTTGTATCCTCACCTGATATGCAAGATACCCGTGATTATTTAACAAATTTTGATCATGCTGTGCAGGCCCAGGCCTTGGGAACAGGCCATGCTGTTTTATCAGCAGCTGACCATATAGATGGAAAGACAGATATTTTGGTTCTTTATGGTGACACGCCTTTGATTACAAAAGAAACCATTGAAAGTATGATTACGGCACGAAAAAGTTATGACCTGGTTGTTTTGGGCATGCACCCAGAAGACCCGGCACAGTATGGTCGATTGATCATGGATAACGGCAATTTAAAACGTATTGTTGAATTCAAAGAAGCAACTGAGGCTGAGCTGGAAATCACCTTTTGTAATTCCGGTATTGTTTTAATTAGTGGCAAGCATGCCTTAGAAATGCTGCAGAAAATAGATAATAAGAATGCCAAGGACGAATACTATTTGACAGATATTATTGAAATTGCCAATCAAAAAGGCTTAAAAGCCACTGCTGTAGTTGGCGATGAACAAGAATTAATTGGTGTTAACTCTTGCATAGAACTGGCCGAAGCAGAATACATTTTTCAAACACGCCAACGTCATAAATTTTTAGATAAGGGCATTACTTTACGTGATCCTGAAACAACTTATTTTTCTTATGATACAAAAATTGATGGCGGCTGTATTATTGAACCCAATGTTTTTTTTGGTCCACAAGTCACAATTGAAAAAGATGTTACAATCAAAGCCAATTCTTATTTGGAAGGGTGTCACATAAAACCCAATGTCTCAATCGGGCCCTTTGCCCGCATTCGCCCAGGGGCTGAAATTTCAGAAAATGCAAAAATTGGAAACTTTGTTGAAATTAAAAAGTCAAAAATTGGGAAAGGGAGCAAAGTATCCCACCTATCTTACATTGGTGATAGCATTCTTGGAGAAAACGTTAATATTGGTGCCGGTACCATTACCTGTAATTATGATGGATATAACAAGTATAAAACTGTTTTAGAAGACGGTGTTTTCATTGGGTCAAATTCATCACTTGTTGCCCCATTAACTGTTGGAAAAAATGCGATTGTTGGGGCAGGAAGTTCCATTACAAAAAACATTAATGAAGATGAAATTGGGATTACCCGATCAGAACAAAAAAATATCAAAGACGGCGCCCGCCGTTTTAGAAAAACTAAAGAAAGAAAATAATTATGTGTGGAATTGTCGGTATAATTGGAAAGCCTGACGCATCAAATCTTTTGGTTGATTGCTTAAAGCGTTTGGAATATCGCGGTTATGATTCGGCTGGTATTGCTGTTATTGAAAATAAAAAAATTAACTACATTAAAAGCGAAGGCAAGATTCATAATTTAGAAACAAAAACAGCCAAAAGTGGTTTAAAGTCTGATATCGGGATTGGTCATACACGATGGGCAACTCACGGGATTCCAAATGAAAAAAATGCCCACCCCCATTGCACAGATAATGTGGCTGTTGTTCATAATGGAATTATTGAAAATTTTGAAACCCTGCGTAAAGATTTGGAAAAACAAGGCCATAAATTTTTAAGTGATACAGATACTGAAGTTATTACGCATTTATTGGATTCTTTTATAAAAGAAGGAAAAAACCCACAAGATGCCATGCAGATGACATTGGCAAAACTGGAGGGGGCTTTTGCCATTGCTGCCATTTTTAAAGGTGAAGAAGATTTAATTATTTGCGCCCGGTATGGAAGCCCGCTTGCCATTGGTGTTGGTGATGGGGCAATGTTCTTAGGATCTGATGCCATGGCGATGGCACCATTAACCCAAAAAATTTGTTACTTAGAAGAAGGGGATTGGGCCGTCCTTCATAAAGACACCTATCAAATTTATGACAATAAGAATAGGGAAGTCAATCGTACAATCAAAAACTCTGCCCTAACAAATGCCATGATTGGCAAAGATGGTCATAAACATTTCATGATGAAAGAAATTCATGAACAGCCCAATATTATTGGCGAATTAATTCGCTTGTACATGAAATCTGAAAAGTCAGATTTTAAAACATATGCAAAAGAATTAGATTTAAAGAATGTTGAGTCCATAAATATTATTGCCTGTGGTACCTCTTTTTACGCTGGGCTGGTGGCCAAGCATTGGATTGAATCAAAAGTTGGGATTCCTGTTAGCGTGGATATCGCATCAGAATTTCGCTATCGCTGCCCCCCCATTACAAAGAATTCTTTGTCTATTTTTATTTCCCAATCTGGCGAAACAGCTGATACTTTGGCTGCTCTGAAATATGTAAAGTCAAAAAAAGGGCGTTGTGTTGCCTTAGTAAATGTGCCTGAAAGCAGCATTGCACGCGAATCAGACGCTGTTTTAAGAATCAAGGCAGGGCCAGAAATTGGGGTGGCCTCTACCAAAGCATTTACGGCACAGTTATCTGTTATGGCCTGTTTGACTTTGGCTATGGGAAAAGCAAAAAGCACGATTTCTACCAAAGAATTTTCTGAACTTTCCCATGCTTTGGAATCCATTCCCAGTGCGTTATTAAAAATTTTCAAACAAGAAGATCAAATCGTTAAAGCGGCCCATTATTTAATGAAAGCCCAAAGCATTTTGTATTTGGGGCGTGGATTAAATTTCCCAATCGCAATGGAAGGGGCACTGAAATTAAAAGAGCTTTCCTACATCCATGCCGAAGGATATGCAGCTGGGGAAATGAAGCATGGGCCCATTGCTTTAATTGATGAAAATGTACCCGTGGTGGTATTGGCGCCAAGTGATGGACTTTTTGGAAAGACAATTTCGAATGTGGAAGAAGTCATCGCGCGCGAAGGCCAGGTAATTTTCATCAGTGATGCCGAAGGGTTGGATAAATTTAATAACAAGGCCAAATTCACCATTGAAATCCCCAAGGTGAATGATTTCTGTACACCATTATTATATACTTTGCCTGTACAATTATTGGCCTATCATACCGCCAATTTAAAGGGAACAGACGTGGATCAACCACGTAACCTGGCAAAATCTGTTACTGTGGAATAATGCAAACAAGTTTTGGTATTTATATTCACTGGCCTTTTTGTGTATCAAAATGCCCGTATTGTGACTTCAACAGCCATGTGCGCGAAAGTATTGATACAGAACTTTGGCAGAAATCACTGCTAGCGGACCTGCATCATATCCATAAACTGTCAAAAAACCGTATTGTCACCAGTGTCTTTTTTGGCGGGGGGACCCCTTCCCTGATGCCCCCTAAAATTGCCGAAGTTTTAATTAATGAAATTCATAAATTATGGAAAGTGGATCCAAATATCGAAATTACACTGGAAGCCAATCCAAATTCGGTTGAGGCCAAAAAACTTGCGGATTTTTCTAAAGCTGGCGTTAATCGGGTTTCAATTGGGGTGCAATCCTTGCGTCAAAAAGACTTGGAATTCCTGGGGCGCAAACATTCAGTGACTGAGGCCTATAAAGCCATAGATATCGCCGACAAAAAATTTAAACGCTTTAGTTTTGATTTAATTTACACACGCCCCGATCAAACTTTAAAGGCTTGGGAGGATGAATTAAAAGAGGCCCTATCCATCGGCACCAGCCATTTATCCTTATATCAACTGACCATAGAACAAGGCACACCGTTTAACCTGGCCTATCATCGTGGGGATTTTTCTTTGCCGGACGATGACAAAAGTGCGGATTTCTACGAATTAACAAATGCCATTATGCAAGATCATGGCTTACCAGCTTATGAAGTTTCTAATTATGCAAAGCCAGGGGAAGAATGTCGGCATAATTTAACCTATTGGCATTATAATGATTATTTGGGTATCGGTCCTGGGGCCCATAGTCGTATCACTCTTGAATCCAATAAATACGGGCTTCGTCGCCACAGATCCCCAGAACTATGGTTACAACATATCAGAGAAAATGATAAAATATTGGAAAGCAAGGAATTAATCGACAGTCAAAGAAAAGTCGAAGAATTCTTTATGATGTGCCTACGATTAACCAGTGGCATCAATGCAGACCGTATTCATCATGAATTTGGCCGGCCTGTTTATGAAATTCTTAATGCAGATAAACTTAATGCCCTGCAAAAAGAAGGGCTAATGGTTATTAATGATAAAGGAATTTGGCTACCCCCCGCAGGCTTAATTCGTTTAAATAAAATTCTACAATTTCTGTTCTACAAATGAAGAGGCTTTTCACGTTAACTTTAAAAATTCAGAGGGGTCCTGGATATCCATAGTTTAGATAGAGGTAGCCTGTGGATTTTTAAAGTTAACGTGAAAACCCCCATCCCCTCCAGCTCAAGGAAATAGGGGAAATTATGAAGAAGGCGGAGGAGTAAATACCTAAGTAGTTGCTTAGAAACATCACTTAGACCTTCTTCAAAACCTTGAATTTACTTGACTTAGAAATTTTTTCTATCTTAGGTAGAATTTTCTTTATAATTATAGCTAATTTTTATAATTTGGGGTTTACACAACCGAATATCTGAATTATATATAAATCATCCTGTAAAGGATCCCTGGTACGCTACCGCTCGATATTTCTCTCATCTCATCTCTTACCTACACGTACCAGGGTTTTTTCCCTTATTTATATAGAAAAATAACAGGCAATGGAACCCACTGGTTGCAAGCTTTATAGCCCCCAAACATCCCTTTTAAACTTTAAACATTTACAGCCTTACGTTTTTCACTTACCGTTAAATAAACGGACTGTTGTTTGAAAAGATTTTAAAGCCCCTTCTTCTTTTTTGCCTTGAATTTTTTGGGAGAATTTAGAAGTCAAACCCGCATTAATCTGGGGGGACAATGTCGAAAAATCACCCTACAACAAGTTCATAAATGAAAGTATGGAGGCCAAAAATGATAAAAAAATTCTTATTTCTTTTAATTCTATTACAGGGAAGCAGTTTTGATGCTTACGCTTTGGGGGGACCTAGCAATGCTGTTTTATGTGCTTATGACGTCTCTCTATGTCGGGATAATCAAACAATGAACTTTGATGAATGTTTAAGCAAAAGTACCTCTTGCAAAAAACTTAAAGGCTGTACTTCGACATGTAATCCCTTAAATTGCCGCCGGAAAAAGGCTGCGGCCCCTGCTGCTTGTCAAGCTTTGTCAGCTACTAAAATCAAGGGCACACCTCTTTGCCCTGATAACAAAATGATGCAAGGATGCCTTAAAGCCATTGTTAATATGGAACAAGATCAGATAAACAATTCGTATAAAGTTCTATATGAAATGGCGACTAAGCATTATAAAAACAAAAAAAGAAAAGGGCCATTTAAAAACATGAAAGTCCCTGATTTTTCAAAATTTATAACCGACCTTGCCATGATGAGATAACCTAAAAAGATTTATTTCAGATGTTATAGACTTACTTTATTTTGGTGTCTTGTATTTATGTATCATACGAAAAACCCGCCTTGTGGCGGGTTTTTCTGTCTTTTTCCCAGAGATGTTATCTGGAATAATATTCGATCACTAGGTTTGGTTCCATTTTTACAGGATATGGAACATCTTCTAGACCAGGCCCACGAACAAATGAACCTTGCATTTTTTTATGATCAACTGTTAGGTATTCAGGAACTTCACGTTCTGCTGATGCAACAGCTTCCATTACAACTGGAATTTCACGGGATTTTTCGCGTACTTCAACCACATCCCCATCTTTCAATTGATAAGAAGAAATGTTAACACGACTTCCATTAACTTTGATGTGTCCATGACTGATTAACTGACGTGCAGAAAATACAGTTGGTACAAATTTCAAACGATATACTACGGCGTCCAAACGACGTTCCAAAAGTTCAATTAAGTTTTCACTTGTGTCCCCACGGCGGCGTTCTGCCTCTTTGAAAAGTCTTAAGAATTGCTTTTCACCAATATTACCATAGTACCCTTTAAGCATTTGCTTTGCATTAAGCTGTAATCCATAGTCAGATGTCTTGCGACGTCTTTGACCATGTTGTCCAGCTGCATAAGGCCTATTGTTAATAGGGCTTTTGGGGCGACCCCAAAGGTTTACACCCAAGCGACGATTGATTTTATATTTTGCGTTAAGTCTTTTACTCATTTGTCCTCAAAATAACTTAAATTTTTATAGTGACTTGCATTATGTGTTACCTGCAAAACAGGTGGTTGTCAATTCTTTTTCAAGAATCTTTGCAACGATCTATTAATATATAGTTGCTTCAGCCAAAATGACAACCCAAAAAATTATTTTTTCTTCTTACGTAAATAAGATCGTGTCAAAGCTGTCACAACCCCCCTTAGGGTTTGCACATCTTGATGTGTCAGCCCAATCCGTTCAAATATGTTTCTTAAGTTTCGAATCATCCTAGGCTTTTTATCCAAAGGCAGGAAAAATTTTGCTTCATCCAATTCTTCTTCCAGATGATTATAAAACCCATATATCTCTTCTTTTTTTGCCAAAGGCTGTTGGTATTTTCTTGGTTCAGCCTCGCTTGTAACACCTTTTTGATACCATTCGTAGGCAACTAAAAGCACCGCCTGTGCCAAATTTAACGAACAATATTCCGGGTTCAATGGAATTTCCAAAATACTATTGGCCAAGCCAACATCTTCATTATCCAAACCAAAACGTTCCCGTCCAAATAAAACACCTACCTTATTTTCCGAATGATTCACCATATAATCTGCTGCCTCTTTTGGCGTTACGATTGGCTTTTCCATCCGGCGGCGACGGGCCGTTGTTGCAAATACATAGTTTAAATCAGCTGTTGCTTCTTCTGTTGTCTTAAAAACTTTAATGTCGTGAACCCTGTGTTCAGCCCCTGCAGCAGCCTTTAATGTATGGTCATTAAGCCAACCTTCACGTGGGGCTACCAAACGCAGTTCTGGTAACGCACAATTCCAGACGGCACGGGTTACCATTCCGATATTTTCCCCCAACTGAGGTTTTACTAAGATAATAACAGGTTTATTCATCTAAATTTTCCTTACTACAAGCCCTGGACAGACGATCGTTAATAGCAACCCCTACTGATTCCATTGGAATTGGCGCAACGGCAATACCTTTATATTTACTTCCATCATCTGCTGCATGTAGCATTTTAAATAAATTTGCTGCGGCTTCGGTTAAATCCTTTGAGGGGCTTAAGTTATAATGGCATTCCCTATTTCCAAACCCTATGTATGCTTCATCTTCTTTAGGGGTTCCTATATTCATTCTTAAAGGAAGCTGTGGCGAATAATGCTTTTTTAACTGACCTGGGGCTTTTATTTTTTCAAGCGATGAACTTATAGAAATTTGGGATTCCAAAACCTCTTCCAAATTTTCACGTGTGACTGCGCCCTGTCTTAAAATTGTTGGCTGGTCTATTGATAAGTCAAGAATTGTTGACTCAATGCCATAATAACAATCCCCTCCATCAATAACGGCTGCAATACTATCTTTGAAAAATCTTTCCACATGCTGGGCTTGGGTTGAACTGATACGGCCGGACAAATTTGCACTGGGCGCAACCAAAGGCTTCCCCACCGCTGATAAAACCATCTGCGCGATGGGGTGAACAGGCACGCGCACAGCAACTGTATCAAGACCCGCTGTTGCAAGCATCGAAATCTTGGTGTCTTTTCGTTTTTTTAATACCAATGTTAAAGGCCCCGGCATAAAATAATTTGCGGCTTTTTCAATTAATGGGGAAATTTCAGCAATTTCTTTTACCCAGTTAAAGTTCAAACAATGAAAAATCAAAGGGTTTATTTTTGGACGATTTTTTAAGGTATATATTTTTGCAATGGCGTGGTCATCAGATCCCAGTGCACCCAACCCATAAACAGTTTCTGTTGGGAATGCAACCACCTGACCTTCTTTCAAAAGGGTTGCTGCTTGCTTTATATTATCTTTTTCTGGGCTTAAAATCATGCCCCAAATATGGGGATTTTTTGAATAAAAATCAATAAAATAAACGCAGAATCACGTCCTTGATTGATATTCACTTAGCAACCGCACCTAAATAAAAACTTAAAAAACAATGGCTAAGTGAATACAAAAAACTATTTTTGTGGGGATAAACGCTGTATATCTGTTTCGCTGCAAAGGCCCATTTCAACTGGGTTTCTTGGGCGAATGTTTTGCATATTCCAGTGACTGCGCCCCCGAATTTTTTCAATGGTATTTTTTGTTGTCCCAATCAGCCTGATAATTTGGGCATCCGTTAAATTCCCATGATTACGCAAAAGCCAAGCAACAGCATCTGGTTTGTCCTGGCGTTTTGAAACAGGTGTGTAACGGGCCCCAACAACTTGACGCATTTTATCGTGTACACGTGCCCCGATAAGGCTTAAGGACTTATTTTCATCTGCTTCACAAGCAGTAATTTCTTCACGACTTAGTTGGCCACTTGAAACGGGATCAACCCCTAGAATAACTGCATCCCCATCGGCCAAAGCTTGAACTTCTAATGGATGCAACTCACAAAAACTGGCAATTTGTTTAAATGTTAAAGTTGTATTGTCTAACAGCCATGCTGCTGTTGCTTTAGGCATAAGTGGTGCTGTCATGACTTTTCTCCTTAATTGTTATCTGATTTATGAAATCAACCTATTGTAGAGATTGTTTAAGATTTGGTAAAGAGATTAATCATTCCCAAAACTTATTCCCAGGCCTTTTGCTGTTTTTACAAGACTACCTTCCATATTAACAACCTGCTGTCCTTTCAAAGCTTCGGAAATATTAACGTCAATAACTTTATCCTGGGAATCCCAGGCAACCATACGATCAAATTTTCCTTCAGAAATTAATTCAATAGCTTTTGTTCCAAGGGCTGAAGCAATAATACGGTCACGAGAAACTGGACTTCCGCCTCTTTGGACATGCCCAAGTACAGTTACGCGCGTATCAATACCCAATATACGATTAAGTTCTTGCCCAATATAATCGCCTATACCACCATACCGTTCATCACCGCTGTAATATTTTACTGTTTTGGGTTTACCGCCTTTAGGGGCAGCAGCTTCGGATACAACCAATAAAGCATAATTACGTCCTGATTTTTGTACTTCTTTAATTTTTTGAACAATACTTTCAAAATTAAAAGAAACTTCTGGGATTAAAATAATATCGGCCCCTCCAGCAATACCAGAATGCAAGGCAATATGACCCGCATCACGTCCCATAACTTCAAGAATCATAACGCGATCATGGCTGGCGGCTGTCGGTTGAAGGTTATCCAGTGCTGCAGTTGCCACACTTATTGCAGTTGCAAAACCTATTGATTCAGTTTTTGGGACATCATTATCAATTGTTTTTGGAATACCAATAAAATTAATCCCCCCTTTTTTGGCCAACTCGCTTGTGATTTTTAAGCCACCGTCACCCCCGATCGCAATTAACGCATCTAAATTAAGCTTTCGGTAATTTTCAAACATTTCTTCTGAACGATCAATATGGGATCCATCATTCATAGAATAGGCCATAGGATTTCCTTTGGTAGTAGACCCTAAAATTGTCCCCCCCATACGTAACATGGCATGGTTAAAACCCTGAAAATTTAAATCTAAAGGAACTGTGTTTGGTTTATCCCCCAACAACCCCATTGTTCCATTCTTTATACCGATCACTTCCCAGTTGTGCTTTAAAATGGCACTTTGGACAACTGCACGAATGGCCACATTAAGGCCTGCACAGTCTCCACCACATGTCATAATTCCGATTCTTTTCATAAAAAACTCTTTTGCTCTTTCCTAAGCTATTCATTAAGATTATAATTGGAACAACTATAATTTAAAAGAGTTAATATGGATATTGAAACTTTAAAAAATAAAATTAATGATTTAGAAAAATCAAAAAAGCTTATAGATGAAGAAATGTCTAAATGCTTTAAAAAACCAATACCGAATTATATAGAAATCCAGACATTAAAAACCAAAAAAAAAAATATGGAAAAGCAAATAAAATATATCCAAGAAAAATTAATTCCTGATATCCTTGCTTAATGAATAAGATTCAAACATACCTATTAACTGCAACTTTTTTTTCAATTCCCGTTGTCGCAACATTAAAAGGGAAAGGAACCTTTATCCTTGCCTTGGCGCTATTTTTTATTTTTGGCCTTAAGCATATAGGGCAGGTAAAAAACGTATACGAAAAAATTAAAGGTTTTAAGCATCGTTCAATTTCTTTTTGGGCAATCCTTTTTGCTTTTTGGGTCCTTGCTTCTTGCTTTTGGGCACCCTATGAACTTAAATCTTTAGGACATTTTCTAAAATATTCTGGTCTTATTTTAACAGCCTATATCACATTCCAAGCCTTTAAAAATTTTGATAAAAATGCTGTTCAAAAATATTCAAAAATTTATATTGCGTCCTTTCTTATGTTTTTATTTTATATGGTGTTTGAAGTTTTAGGCCCACATTGGGTTTCGGTTTTTTACACAAAAATACCCATCTTTAATAAAAGGTTATACGTTAATGCTGTTGTAATATTGGTGTTTTTATTTTGGCCAGCTGTTCTGTTTATAAAGGCAAAATATCCCAAAAAATTTAAAAAAATTCATTTTGCAGGGGTTTTTATATTTCTTATTTTCTTTCTTTCAAAAACTGAACCGAATGCTGCAATGCTTGCGCTCTGCCTTTCTTCTTTTGCATGTCTAGCCAGCCAATTTTCAAGAAACTGGATTCGAATAGCCAAATATACAGTTGTTATTATATCAATTTCTTTGCCTATTCTTATTTCTCAGACACATTTTCTAAGCAAATATCATGACAAAATTGTTTACCTTGCCACAAGTTATCAACACCGTTTGTATATTTGGAATGGCATGGTAACGAAAAATGACACAATACAAAAAAAATTAATTGGAAATGGCTTTGATTATTCGACCACTATTAAGGGCGGAAAGGAAATGTGCTTTAGACATTTAAAACCAAAGTTCAAATATCCTTTTTCTATAAAATTTAAGTTAGACCCACCCTGCAAAGAACCTTTAGCAATCTTTTCTTCGCATCCCCACAATGGACTAATTCAAATAATTGTCGAACTTGGTGTTGTTGGCCTGTTGATTTTTTTAATGCTTTTATGGAGAATTTTTGGATTTATAGAAAATCAAAAAGATAAAACTTTGCGAAGTATTTATTTTGCCGTCTTAATAAGTTACCTAACAATTTTCTTTATCAGCTTTGGTCTTTGGCAAACATGGATGGCTGGGTTAATGATTTTAACCATTAATTCATTGGTCGTAATATCAAAATATTATCACCAAAAACAAAAATCTTAACTTTTTATTATAATAATTTTGTCTTTTATTTTATGCCCCGACTTAATTTCCAGGGATGTTTTTGGCACATTTAATTCTTTTGCAAGCAACTTTAAAACGGCTTCATTTGCTTTTCCATTTTCAGCAACTGTCGTCACATAAACACGAAATAGTCTTTGATTGGTTTCTGGGTTTATTTCAACCTTTACACGATTATGGGCAGCCTTTGCTGTAACCCTTACTTTCAAAGTATTTCCGATGTCTTTTATTGAAGTAAATAAATCCAAAACCATTTTTATTCTCATTCATGTTATAATTGAATAACAGCTTGTGCATTTTAGGACTTGATTATCATGACATACTTTGGTTGAATAGCACAGGAATATGGAGCCACAATGCTTACATTAGATTTTGAAAAACAAATTCACGACTTAGAAACAAAGATCGAAGAACTTCGCCACATGGCCAGTGGAGAAGAAATGAATATTATTGAAGAGATTTCAACTTTGCAAAATAAGGTTGATAAACTTCTAAAACAAAAATACAGCAAATTATCTTCATGGGAAAAAGTCCAAGTTGCCCGCCATCCAGAACGGCCCCATGCCAAAGATTATATCCAAAACCTTATTGAAGATTTTGTTGAACTTGCAGGCGATCGTAATTTTGCTGAAGACGCCGCCATCATTGGGGGCTTTGGAAAGTTTAATGGCACCCCTGTCATGGTTATTGCCCAAGAAAAAGGGTCAGACACAGAATCCCGCATGAAACATAACTTTGGTATGCCCAAACCCGAAGGGTATCGCAAAGCCCAACGCTTAATGTTGTTGGCAGAAAAATATGACGTGCCAGTCCTTACACTTGTTGATACAGCGGGGGCTTATCCAGGTGTTGGGGCTGAAGAACGGGGGCAATCCGAAGCCATCGCCCGATCAATTGATGTATGCCTTGGACTTAAAGTGCCAATTATTTCCGTTGTAATTGGTGAAGGCGGTTCTGGCGGGGCCATTGCGATTGCCACTGCCAATTCCGTTTTGATGCTGGAACATTCCATTTATTCTGTTATTTCACCTGAAGGCTGTGCATCAATTTTATGGCGCAGTGCTGACAGAAAAAAAGATGCAGCTGAAGCGTTAAAATTAACGGCCCAAGATTTGCATAAACTGAAAGTAATTGACGATATTATTATGGAACCTTTGGGGGGGGCGCATCGCCAACACAAAGAAACATTTAAAAATGTTAAGGCTGTCATTCAAAAAGAATTAACAAACCTTAAAAAATTAAATGGTCAGGCCATCATTACCCAACGCCGCAAAAAATTCCTGGATATGGGCCGGAATTTATAATTCCCTTTATTCAAAAATTCTCTACCATTATATTTTAAAACTTTTACGTTATTTAGAAAGAAAAATTATGAAAAACCCCCTACCCTTATTTTCCATCATATCCTTATTAATTGCCGACTTAAGTTGTGCAAAAGTATATGTCCTTCCAGAATCTGGTCGCATTCCTTATGTTGAAAAAATAAAATCAGCAGAAAAAACCATTGATATAACAGCCTATGCAATTGATGATCCAATGATTATCGCAGAGCTTGTAAAAAAAGCTGAAGAAGGCGTAAAAATCCGAATGATTCTTGAAAAAGATAAATTTATGCATGATTCAAGTAAATCAAAAAATGAAGATTTAAGGGAAATCCATAAAAATATTATAGTTAAAAAAACACCCAAAACAGTTTCGCAAATGCATATGAAATTATTTGTCATTGATAAAAAAGATGCCTTGATTTCAACAGGTAATCTTGACAGAGAAAGTTTCGAAGGATTGATTGACGAAGCCCCCACCCGGGATTTCATTCTGACAATCCAAGACTGTAAAATCTTAAGTATCTTAAACAATATTTTTAATGCAGATTGGACTGAAACAGAACTGAAAGAAAGTGACTTAGGTGACTTACTTGTAAGCCCCATAAATTATCGTGAAAAATTGCGCTACCTTCTTGAATCTGCAAATAAATCTATTGAAATATATCAACAAGATATAACAGACGAAGAAATGAAATATCTTCTTTTAAAACGCATAGAAGATGGCATTGACGTATCCGTTATTATGACACCGCATCCTTTTTCTAAAAAGACAGATAATAACAAAGATATTCAAGATGGTATTAAAGATAAAGGGGGGCAGGTTGTTCTTACAAGATTTCCATACATTCACACGAAACTTATTATCATTGATAAAAATACAAGTGATGAAAAAGCAATTTTGGGATCATCAAATCTTTATACACCCTCTTTGGATAAAAACAGGGAAATTGGAATTATCATTCGGGATAAAAACGATTTACACATTTTAAAGCAAACTTTTATGTATGATTTGAATGTCTCTGTTAAAAAATAATATTTAAAAAAACCTTAAAAGGAGTAATACTATGAAAAAATTTTTAATACTATTCACATTAATATTAACTGCTAAAGAAAATATTTATGCAGCTGCAGCAAGTACTGCAGATGAAAGTGAAAGGGGCATAATGTCAAAAAAAGAAACTGAAACGCATAACGTTTTTGGAACAAACTTTACCTATGAAATGGAAAATACTGCAGAAGAATCAAAAACTGGTGCACCAATTTGGGCAGATGAATATGGTGTTGTTGTCTTAATAAAGGGCCCAGTTTCTGAAAGAGCCGAAGCCTTTTCAAAAGCTTTGGGTAGTGCCGATATCACCCCCCATATTACCTTGGGCCAAGGCAGATACCCTGGGGATAAATTAGGGACTTTAGAAAGTAAAGTTGCTGAGCTTGCATCAACCACTTCACCCGCTGAAATAACTTTTGCCGACCATCTTGTAAAGCATGGCAGCGGAAATACTTTTTGGAATATAACTGACAATACAGCTGTAAACGAATGGAACAAGGCTTTGTGTGAATTATTGGAACCCGGATTTACAGAACCTATGTGGCAAGTTGCAACCGATGAAACTGCTGATAAAGAATCTGTACTAAGATACGGCAGAGGCTTTAATATACCAGGCAATAATAATCCACATATCACGGTGGCTTATGGCAAACAAAATGATGGCATTATTGAAGGCATTAAAGAAGAACTGGGTGGTGAAAACATGGCCTATATCCCAACAGGATTTGCAATTACCAAAATTGATTCAGTTGGAAACATTGTTGAAATTGTTAAAGAAATCCCATTTTCTTTATAAAAAATTTTACATTGATCCGTGGCCCACTTTTTATTTGTGGGCTATTTTTTACCTAAACAGAAAGTTCTAAGTAATACATTTTATCGTTTTTTACCATTCCAACAAACCCCAATTTCTTTAAAAAAGAAATGCAGCGTTTGTTTTCAATTAAGGGGTCTGCAAGGATTTGTGCGAACTTGGGCGGAATAATTTCCTTAATGTATTGCGTGATTGCCAGCCCTGAAATTCCTGTTCCCAAACATTTTTCTTCCCCAATCAAAAAGTCAATGCCAGCCATTGTTGGATCAGTTTTAAAAGGCAAATTATCTGGAAAATCACTTACTTTATAATGTTGAATATATCCAATTGGCATGGTGTCTATTTCAATAATATGTGCCTTCACTTTTGAACTTGGGTGTGTATAAGGCAGGTATTTTTTACTGATATTTTCTTGTGTCCACATCTTGTTTCCCCACCAAATATTTACGTGTGGTTTATTTAACCATTCTTGCAAAAGGGATAAATGATGCTCTTTTAAAGGTCTAAATGTTAGTGCATTTTGTGCAGTCATCTGATTTTTATTATACGCATTAAATTAAAGGGAAATCGTATGCGATTTATGCATAATTCAATTAATTCAGCAATTTCAATTAGTTAATATTAGTTTTTAGCCAT
>CAYGKW010000002.1:0-183489 GCA_964350815.1 uncultured Rhizobiaceae bacterium
CTTTTTCATCTGTACCTTTATAACATCTTACAACGTTATCTGGTACAGCCCCAAACTTAAATTTCGATATTCTAAATATACCCTTATCCTATAAAAATCAAAGGTTAAAATCAATTTTTGTTCAATTAATATTTTGATTTCATTAACTTTTTTAAAATATGCAAAGAAGTGTTGATTGTTATTATGATAGACAAAGAATTTTATAAAAAACTAGTGCGGTGCTGGTTTTGGATACTTTACTACCAAAACACTATCTTTACTTAGCATATGGCAAAAATACACCTAATGTATAGGGAATATAAAGGTTAAAAGCACCTAAAATTCTTATTTTTAAGATCTGTTTTTCTTTTAATTGGCCAATCCAAGCCACAGCGCAGACTTGATTTATTGTCAAATTTCGGCATAATGGGCGCATATTTTATCAAAGGTTAAGTGATGCAAGAATCTGGAATTAAGTTACACGGAACAACGATTTTGTGTGTTCGTAAAAATAACAAAGTTGTTATTGCAGGCGATGGCCAAGTAACTTTGGGACATGTGGTTTTAAAATCAAATGCGAAAAAGCTAAGAAAATTGGCCAATGGGCGCGTGATTGCAGGTTTTGCGGGGGCAACAGCCGATGCTTTGACATTATTTGAACGCTTGGAAGCCAAGCTTGAACAATATCCAACCCAGTTGGCCAGAGCCTGTGTTGAATTGGCCAAAGACTGGCGGACAGACAAATATCTTAGGCGCCTTGAAGCCATGATGGCAGTGGCCGACAAGGATAATTCATTTATTTTGACGGGCACAGGCGATGTTCTGGAACCTGAAGACGGTCTTATTGGTATTGGATCTGGGGGAAATTATGCGCTTTCTGCAGCCCGGGCGTTGATTGATATGGATATGGAGCCTAAAGATATTGCTTTAAAATCAATGCATGTTGCGGCAAATCTGTGTATTTATACCAGCAATCAAATTACTTTTGAAACACTTGAAGGATAATCATGACTCATTTAACCCCACGTGAAATTGTATCAGAATTGGATCGCTTTATTATTGGGCAGAATGATGCCAAAAAAGCAGTTGCCATTGCCTTAAGAAATCGTTGGCGTCGTCAACAGCTGAGTGAAGATTTGCGCAACGAAGTATTGCCCAAAAATATTCTTATGATTGGCCCAACTGGGGTTGGAAAAACGGAAATTGCCCGACGCCTGGCAAAACTGGCCAATGCTCCGTTTATTAAAATTGAGGCAACTAAATTTACCGAGGTTGGTTATGTGGGACGTGATGTTGAACAAATCATTCGTGATTTGGTGGAAACAGCCATACAACAAACACGCAAAGTAATGCGGGAACACGTTACAGTTCAGGCTGGAAAAAATACAGAAGAACGTATTTTGGATGCCCTTGTGGGTAAAAATGCCAGTGCAGAAACGCGCGATAAATTTCGTAAAATGCTGCAAGATTCAAAACTTGAAGACAAAGAAATTGAAATTGAAGTGGCCGAGGCCCCAGCAAATAAATCCCCATTCTTAGATGTTCCCGGAATGCCTGGTGCCCAAATGGGCATGGTGAATTTGGGTGATATTTTTGGTAAGGGCGCTTGGAAAAGCACAAAAAAACGAAAATTAAATGTGGCCGAAGCCCGCCTGCTTTTAACGGATGAAGAAAGCGATAAGCTTTTGGATGAAGAAGATATTGTTGCACAAGCCATTAAATCGGTTGAAGAAAATGGCATTGTTTTTTTGGATGAAATTGATAAAATTTGTGGACAATCCAGCCGTCGTCAAGAAGGTGGTGTAAGCCGTGAAGGGGTGCAACGCGATTTATTACCCTTAATAGAAGGTACAAATGTTTCAACGAAACACGGAAATGTCTGTACAGATCATATTTTATTCATATCATCTGGGGCCTTTCATGTATCAAAACCATCAGATTTATTGCCGGAATTACAAGGGCGTCTGCCCATCCGCGTTGAAATGGATTCTTTGACAGAAAAAGACTTTATTAAAATCTTGACTGAAACTGAAGCAAGCTTGATCAAACAGTACACAGCTTTGTTAGGGACAGAAAAGGTAACCCTTGAATTTAAAAAAGATGGTGTGGAAGAATTGGCCCGTGTTGCCGCCTTGGTAAATTCAAATGTTGAAAATATTGGGGCCCGCCGGTTGCATACAATAATTGAAAAAGTCTTGGAAGACTTAAGTTTTACAGCAAGTGATAAACCTGGTCAGACTGTAGAAATTGATAAAGCCTTTGTTGAAAAAACAGTGGCGCATCTGGCCGCCAGTAAAGACTTATCAAACTTTATTTTATAATTTTCGGAGAAAAAGTATGACACAAGTATCCTGGAGCCCTTCAGAAAAAGCGCTATCCGAAGCCAACTTAACGCGTTTTATAAAATTTGTGCAACAGCATTATGATACAACAATTTCCGATTATGATTCCTTGTATAAATGGTCTGTGTCTGATTTAGAAGGTTTTTGGCAGGCAATATGGAATTTTTGCGGCATGACAGCGTCAGAAACTTCGGATGTGGTTCTTAAAAAGGGCAGTCATATTACTGAGTCACGATTCTTTCCAGGGGCGAAATTAAATTACGCTGAAAACTTAATTGAAAACCATGATACTGAAAATGCCATCGTATTTTGGGGTGAAGATAAAGTTAAAAAATATTTCACAAAAAAAGACTTAAAAGACTGTGTTTCTAGGGTTGCACAGGCAATGCAAGACTATGGAGTTCATGCAGGGGATCGTGTAGCTGGGTATGTCCCTAATACACCAGAAACCTTAATTTGTGCCCTGGCTGCAACAAGTTTGGGGGCTGTATGGTCTTCATGTTCCCCTGATTTTGGGATTTCCGGCGTGCTGGATCGCTTTCAACAAATTGAACCCAAAATTTTAATTGTTGCTGATAAATATCTTTACCGGGGTCGTTATCACGATTGTTTGGATAAAGTATCGGAAATTCAAAAAGCTTTGCCAAGTTTGGCAAAAACAATTGTATTTTCATATGATGATACGGATTCAGATATTTCAAAACTTAAGCAAGCCATTACGTTAAAAGAATTATATAAAGGGTATTCTGCACAAGATATTGATTATGTTCAGATGGATTTTGCAGATCCGTTATTTATTATGTTTTCTTCAGGCACCACAGGGGTTCCAAAATGTATTGTTCACAGCATTGGGGGTACATTGATTCAGCATATGAAGGAACATCAACTTCATAGTGATATTAAACCTGGGGATAAGGTTTTTTATTTTTCCACTTGTGGCTGGATGATGTGGAATTGGCATATTTCAGCGCTGGCTTCGGGTGCAACCTTGCTGATATACGATGGGTCTCCACTATACCCCAATTCCCGTGTTCTGTTTGATTTTATTGATGAAGAAGATATGACCTTTTTTGGGACATCTGCAAAATTTATTGATGCCTTAAATAAAAAACGGCTTAGCCCAAAATCTACACACAAATTAACAACGTTAAGGACAATTGCATCAACAGGATCACCATTGGTGCCTGAGGCCTTTGATTATGTGTATCGGGAAATAAAAGAAGATTTATTACTGGCATCCATTTCTGGGGGGACAGATATTATTTCATGCTTTACGTTGGGAAACCCGATTGCCCCTGTTTACCGAGGTGAAATTCAAACCCGTGGGCTGGGAATGGCTGTTGATATATATGATGAAGATGCAAAACCTGTGCGCCAAGAAAAAGGCGAACTTGTTTGTACAAAGCCATTTCCTTCAATGCCCATTGGGTTTTGGAATGATCCAGACAGTAAAAAATACAAATCAGCCTATTTTGAAGAATTTGATAATATTTGGTGTCACGGAGACTTTGCTGAATTAACAAAGCATGATGGCATTATTATTTATGGGCGTTCCGATGCCATTTTAAATCCAGGGGGCATTCGTATAGGAACAGCAGAAATATACCGCCAAGTTGAACAAATCGAAGAAATAAATGAAGGCTTAGTTATTGGGCAAAATTTTAAAGGTGATGTGCGTGTCGTTCTGTTTGTTGTTATGGTTGAAGGGCAAGACCTTACCCAAGATATAATGCAAAAAATAAAAGATAGAATCCGCAGCAATACAACGCCGCGCCATGTGCCTGGGGTGATTATTCAGGTTGCTGATATTCCGCGGACAAAAAGCGGGAAAATTGCAGAACTTGCGGTGAAAAATATTGTGGAAGGTCGTTCTGTCAAAAATAAAGATGCGTTGGCAAATCCAGAAGCCCTGTCTTACTTTGAAGGGCTTGCTGAATTGGGCCTGAACTGATACCTTAATAATGAATTAACCATCTAATAATAAACAGGGCATTCGTGCACGAGCGTAGTTTAAAAAAGATTGCAACGATATCGGCTGTTACAGTTGCCATAATCCTTATTTTTGCCAAATTTATTGCTTGGTATGTTTCTGATTCCGTCAGTGTTTTATCAAGTTTAATGGATTCATGCGTTGATATGTTGGCATCAATGGTAAACCTTATTGCTGTGTATCATGCCATGAAACCTGCTGATACAGACCATCGATTTGGACATGGTAAGGTTGAGGCCATTGCAGCAATGGGGCAATCAATGTTTATTTTTGGGTCTTCGCTTTATATTTTATGGGAGGCATCTCAAAGATTTGCAAGTCCACAAGCAGTTAAACAGCCCCACGTTGCCATGATAGTTACAGTTTTTGCAATTGTTATAACCGTAGCCCTTGTTAGTATCCAAAAATATACCATTAAAAGAACCAAATCTTTGGCTATTCAAGCAGACATGGTTCATTATCAATCTGATCTGTATTTGAATTGCGGGGTGTTGATTACTTTATTTTTAACGTCCTATTTTGATATGCCTTACCTGGATCCTATTTTCGGCCTGTTTGTGGGAATCTATATCATGAGAACGGCTTATATTATAATGAAAGAAGCGTTCTTTATTTTAATTGACCGGGAACTTCCACAAGAAAAACGTCAAAAAATCATTCAAATTATTATGGGAAATAAGAAGGTAAAGGGATACCATTTACTTAGGACACGGTCTTCTGGGCATGGGGAATTTATCCAATGTCATATAGAAATGGAAGGGGATATAAGCCTGAATGCTGCGCATAAAATTGCAATGGATGTTGAAATGGCGCTTCATAAAGAATTTCCAAAAGCAGACATAACATTGCACCAAGATCCGTTGGAAATCGAAGAAGATCACAGAGAAACATTTAAAGAATAAAATTAAGGGAATTATTTTGAAAAAAAAGACAAGCTCAGTAGCTACTAAACTCAGAAAATATTTTATATCAGGTGTTTTAGTAACAACGCCAATTCTTGTAACTGTTTATTTGGTTTGGTGGATTGTGACCACAATTGATACCAAGGTAAAACATATTTTGCCGCGTGAAATCCAATTATCAAACTATCTACCTTTTGAAGTTCCAGGTGTTGGAATGGTTGTCGTATTTTTTGGGTTGACCCTTATTGGTGCTTTGGCAAAAGGGTTTTTAGGAAGATATCTTCTTAAGTTTGGGGAAAATATTTTAGGCAGAATGCCAGTTGTAAGGGGTATTTATGGCGCAACAAAACAAATTGCCCAAGCTGTTTTGGAACAAAATTCCAATTCATTTAAAGATGTTGGGATGATTGAATACCCACGAAAAGGCATTTGGTCCCTTTGTTTCATTACAGGTGGCACACAAGGGGAGGTTCAAACAAAAACAGATAATGATGTTGTAAATGTTTTTGTTCCAACAACGCCAAATCCAACATCAGGGTTTTTGCTTTTTATTCCCCGCAAGGAAATTATTATTTTAGACATGACTGTTGAGGAGGGTATTAAAATGGTTGTATCAGCCGGTATTGTGACCCCTAAGCATAAAAAGAAAAATGGAAATTAGCCAAATATTATTATTATTCCTTATTGCGCTGGCTTTTGTAGGATTTCTGTGGGGAAAATTTCGCTATGACATCGTTGCATTAACAGTTTTATTAAGCGCAGTTGTTTTAAAAATTATTCCTATCTCAGATGCTTTTTCTGGATTTGGCCATCCTGCAGTCTTTATGGTGGCCGCTGTTTTGATTATCAGTCGTGCGTTAATATCGGCTGGAGCAACAGATATGATTGCGGTTGTTATAAATTCATTTACAAAATCTCGTTTATTACACATTTTTACTTTATGTGTTATTGCGGCTTTTCTGTCAGGGTTTATTAATAATGTGGGTGCCTTGGCATTCTTAATGCCAATTGCCATTCAAACCTGTATAAAGCAAGGGCGTTCCCCCGGGGTTGTTTTGATGCCTTTATCCTTTGCGTCAATTTTAGGTGGGCTTGTAACGTCTATTGGGACGCCCCCAAATATTATTATTTCAAAATATAGAACAGAATTAATGGGATCCGCATTTGAAATGTTTGATTTTACCCCTGTGGGAATTTTAGTTGCTTTGGGGGGCGTGTTATTTATTACCTTTATCGGCTGGCGATTTATACCTAAGGAAAAAAGAGAAGCAAAAAAAACAGAAGAATTATTTGATGTTGATAATTATATCCTAGAGGCAAAAATTCCAAAAAAATCAAAATTAAGGGGGCTTTCTTTAAAAGAAGTTGATGATATGACAGCAGAATCAGAGGTTTCAGTTGTTGGATTTATTCGAAAAAATAGAAAACACCCAAGTGTTCCAAGAAGGATCCCTTTGCAAATGGGGGATGTTTTAATCCTTGAAGGGGATCAAACTGAACTTAATAAGTTTGTGACATCTTTAAAATTAGAACTTATTGATACAAAAGGTAAGAAAATAGACTTATTTACATCCCCAGGGGCAAAGTTAACTGAAGTCGTCGTGCCTTCCCAGTCGGGCCTTGAAAATAAAGCCATCGGGGGATTAAGGTTACAAGGAAAATATGGTCTTAACTTGTTAGGGGTGTCCAGACAAGGACGGCCTTACCGGGGGCGCATGAAGGCTTTTAAGATAAAAGTTGGGGATATTCTTTTATTGCATGGACTTGAAGACCATTTAAATGAATTTATTAATATTTTTGGGTGCCTTCCCCTTGCACAAAGAGATTTAAAGTTTAATAAATATGGCCAGGCTTTTATCGCCCTTGGCGTTTTTGTTTTTTCAATCCTGGTTTCTGTTTTGGGCGTTCTTCCTTTACAGATATCGCTTGTTATTGCAGCGGGGGCAATGGTTTTGATGAATATTGTTCCCGTGACTAAGATGTATGAATCAATTGACTGGTCCATTATTGTGTTAATTGGGGCGATGATCCCCATAGGCGAGGCACTGGAAGATACAGGGACAGCCGCATACCTTGTTCAAAATATTTTCAAAGTCGATGCTGGAACATCCCCTTTCCTTCTTTTAGGGGCTGTTTTAATTATTACAATGACGGTTTCTGATATTTTAAATAATGCAGCCACTGCCGTCCTTATGGCGCCAATTGCCTATAATATATCTTTTCAGTTGGGGGCAAATCCAGATCCATTCCTTATGGCTGTGGCGGTTGGGGCATCTTGTGCTTTCTTAACCCCAATAGGCCACCAAAATAATGCAATGATTATGGGGCCGGGCGGATATGAATTTAAAGATTACTGGCGCATGGGTTTGCCGTTGGAAATTCTTGTAACAGCAATTGCACTGCCTGCAATTATTTATTTTTGGCCTTTATATCCTTGACTTCAGTTGAAAATACTTAAAGAATAAAGGTAAACATGGGGGTTTTTTTGAAACATTTTATTACATTATTTTTAATGCTTTTTGCAGTTTTTGCACAGGCTAACAACTCTAAAATACAGCCTGATAAAACTCTTTTAAAAGGTGGTTGGCATCCCTGGGACCCTTATCAATATGAAGTAGGTGAGGTATCAGGTATTAAACAACTGTCTGGCCTGGATGTTGAATTTATGAAAGCATTGTCAAAACGTTTGGATAGGCGCGTGCGTTTTATTAAAACTTATCTTGAAGATAATCTTAAAAAAATAAAGTCAGGGGACTTAGACTTTTTTATGGGGGCCACGTTTTCTACAGAACGCGGTCTTTATGGTTATTTTACAAGACCATATCGTCAAGAAAAAAATTCCATTTTTATTAATATAGAAAAATTAAAAGACATGAATATTGATTCAGTCCCAACATTTATAGAATATATAAAAGAAAATGATATTAAACTGGCGGTGGTTAAGGGTTATAAGTATGCCAATTCTTATCTAAATGAATTTATCGCGAACAAAGATAACCACAAATATCTTTTTTTCACAAATAACGATCTTGAAAGTTTAGACCTTGTTTCACTGGGGACAGTTGATGCCTTCATTGCAGATAAACTTGCGGGTGCTTCAATGATATGGGAACTTCAAAAGGGAGATCTTGTTAAGGAAATTGAACTTCCGTCAGAAGTTCCCCTAAGAATGTTTTTCAGCCAAAAAACCATAAGCCTTGAACTTTTAAATGCGATTAATACTGAAATTGGCAAATTTATGGCAACGGACGAATATAAAAAGATCATCGCAAAATATTATCATCCAGCAGTTATTTTAAAGGTTGTCCAAAGCCGATGGTTTAAAATCATTGAATTTATTGGGGTTATTGCTTTTTCTTTTTCAGGTGTGTTAATTGCCTTGCGCCAGAATACATCGGTTTTTGGGGCCTATATATTTGCACTTCTTCCATCTTTGGGTGGGGGCATTATACGTGACTTGATTGTGGGCCAAAAGTCATACGGCCAAATGATTAAAACTGAATATTTAATCACTGTTGCGATTGTTGTACTGCTTAGTTTTATTATAATTCGGCTTTATAATATGATTACAAAAAAAACAATATCTCTGGATTTTGCCAAGAAAGTTCTTGGGATTTTTGATGGTGTTGGCCTTGCGTGTTTCACAGCAATTGGGGTTGTTGTTGCTGTTATCACGCGGCAAGAGCCCATTTATTTGTGGGGTCCATTCTTGGCGTTTATTACAGCTGCAGGGGGGGCAACCCTGAGGGACGTTTTGCGCGAAGATAATTACATAAGTGCTGTTGCCGGTGGGTTTTATGCAGAAATTCCTTTGTTATGGGGCTTAATTCCTTCCTTATATTTGTACTTCCATGTGGATGGCCTTACAGAAGATTTAATTTTTAAAGGCATTTTATTTGTTGTGATTGGGGCGTTTCTTACCAGGGCTTTGTTCTTGGCTTTTGGTGTAAGAAGTATTCCATTAAGTGCCTTAAGGCGGGATATGAAAAACAAGAAAAAAAGGGATAAAAATGTTTAGAAAACCATACTGGTCACCCTATTTATGTGGGGCAATTATTGGACTGCTTCAAATACCAGCCTTTATGATTGGAAATCAGGCCTTGGGAACATCTTCATCTTATGTGTATATCGTTGGGCATTTAACATCTTTGCTTCATAAGGTTAATCCTTATTTGCATAAGTATATGGTAAAGCCAGGTATAACTTGGCAGATTGGCATTGTGGTTGGTATTATTTTTGGGGCCTGGTTTTCTGCAAAAATGTCAAAAAATATGCGGAAAGATTTTTCTGATGTTTATAAATTACACCCAGGGATTTTGGGCACCAAGGAAAATAGGAAATATAGCGCCTTAATCGGTGGTTTTTTGATTTTATTTGGGGCGCGGCTTGCAGGGGGATGCACCAGTGGACATGGGTTGTCAGGAATTGCCCAGCTGTCTGTTAGTTCAATATTGGCAACGATCTCCATGTTTATTGGCGGTATATTCTTAGCCATGATATTTAAAGCAATAAGGGCATAACATGACAATAACAGCATACGGATTAATATTTGGATTTGTTTTTGGGGTAATGCTTGAAAAATCCAGAGTATTCGAACCCAGAATCATATTACGTCAATTGGAATTGAAAAATTTTCTTATGTTAAAGACATTCTTAACAGCCATTCTGGTGGGGTCTTTAAGTATTTATGCCTTACAAGAAATGGGTTATATTTCAGGGCTTAAGTTAAAACCTGTCCTGGTTGAGGCCAATATAACAGGTGGGTTGATTTTAGGTTTCGGCCTTGTGTTTGCTGGGGCTTGCCCTGGAACCATTTTGGCCCAATTGGGCGCTGGTTATAAAGATGCGTATTACACCCTTGTTGGTGCGGCTTTGGGGGTTTTGACCTATAGTTATATAAAAGAGCCTTTCTTGGATCAGTTCTTTTATTATGAAAAGGGTCATAATTTGACTATGGATCAAGTCCTGGGTATTGATTCGGGCGTTCTGCTTGTTACGCGGGCCGTTGTGATTATTGCAATTCTGGTCTGGCTAGAAAAAAAATTCCCAACAGATAAAGAGGTTGGAAAAAATTATAGCGGTAATTAAAAGTTTAAAAAGATAAACTATGAAAAAAATTAATATTTTATATACTTTTGCATTTCTATGCATTCTTACAATTGCCTGTACTAAAAGTTATGCAGCTGCGGCTGGCAGTAAATTTTATATAGATAATGAAATTGAAAAAAAGTGGGATACAGACTTAGATATAATCCAAAAGATTTTAAAGTAACGGGTTTATTTAAAGAAGGTGTAACAATTGTTGATGTTGGGGCAGGCAATGGCGTTATTGCCAAAAAATTAGTGGAGGCATACGGCAAGGATAATGTTTATGCAGTTGAGCCAAATCCCAAATATTTATCTGTCCTTACAGATATTTTAGAGAGACATTTTGAAAAAGTATATGTTAAGACGATGGTTCATATATTAGATGAAAGTGGTCGTGAAATGGGGATTTATGATAAAGCAGAGCTTCTGGGCCCAAAAAAATAGAAAAATAATCTTTATTATTCTGAATGAGCTCTAATTTTCTAAGAATGGTGGGCCCGGTAGGACTCGAACCTACGACATCACCGTTATGAGCGGCGTGTTCTGACCAACTGAACTACGGGCCCCGAAAGGGGAAATTCCTAACATTTTTGCCAGAAATTTCCCTTGGGTGCAAGCTTTATTGTTGGTTATTACCAGTATCCATAAAGCTTTTTAATTTTTTAGAACGGCTGGGGTGTTTCAGTTTGCGCAAAGCTTTTGCTTCGATTTGGCGAATACGTTCACGCGTTACAGAAAATTGTTGCCCAACTTCTTCCAAAGTGTGATCTGTATTCATTCCAATTCCAAAACGCATACGTAACACACGTTCTTCACGTGGTGTTAAGGTTGAAAGGATACGTGTTGTTGATTCACGTAGGTTGGAATGAACAGCCGCATCAATGGGGGCAATTGAATTTTTATCTTCAATGAAATCTCCAAGGTGGCTATCTTCTTCGTCCCCAATTGGTGTTTCCAAACTAATAGGTTCTTTGGCAATTTTCATAACCTTACGTACCTTTTCTAATGGCATGCTTAGTTTTTCTGCCAATTCTTCAGGTGTTGGTTCACGCCCAATTTCATGCAACATTTGACGGCCTGTACGCACCAATTTATTGATGGTTTCAATCATGTGGACCGGAATACGAATTGTACGGGCCTGGTCAGCAATTGAACGTGTAATGGCTTGGCGAATCCACCACGTGGCATAGGTTGAAAATTTATATCCACGGCGGTATTCGAATTTATCAACTGCTTTCATCAAACCGATATTTCCTTCTTGAATCAGGTCAAGAAACTGAAGACCACGGTTTGTATATTTTTTTGCAATTGAAATTACCAGACGCAGGTTTGCTTCAATCATTTCCTTCTTGGCTATATTAGCCATTCTGGAGCCTTTTTGAACAGACGTTACAATGTTTCTAAATTCATGAATAGGTAACGTAAATGTTTCTGAAATTTCATGGATTTCAGCAAACATTGTGGATGCTTCATTTCCGTGCTCTGATACAAAAACTTCCCATTTTCCACCTGTAGATGCTGTTTCATTAAGCCAGGCTGATTTATCTTCTTTGTCTTTATAAGCTTTGATAAATTCGGTGCGCTTTACCCCGCTTTTTGTTGCAAGAGCCAAAAGTTCTCCATCAATTTTTGTAAGCTTTTTATTAACAGTTTGAAGTTCGCTAACAAGTTCTTCAATGCGATTTGGGTGTAAGTGAAGTTCTTTCAGCTGTTCAACAATTTTATCTTCAATCTCTGATATTTTTTTATTATCAGCAGCACTAAGGTCACTACCTTCATAGGCCGCCTTAAGACGTTTTTGATTTAGCTTGCTTAGTTTGTCATAATCTTTTTGGATTAATTCAAAAATACCTTGAATCTTAGGGATCAAAGCTTCTTCCATTGCAGCTAAAGAGATGGATTCTTCATCTTCTTCTATGGCAGCTTCTTCACTTTCTTCGCCTTCTTTTTCTTCATCTTCTGCAACTTCGTCTTCTTTTTCAGATTTTGCAGTACCCACATTTTTTGATTTTGCAGCTAAGCTTTCTTCATCAAATTCGGCCACTTCTTCATCAAAGGCATTATCATCCCCATAGCTTGTTTCCAAAGCAATAATATCACGTAAAAGAATGTCACCATTGTTCAGTGCGTTATACCATTCAAGTAACGTATGAACAGTACGTGGACTGCGGAAAAGGGAATGGGTCATCATTTCCTTTCCTTTTTCAATCCGTTTTGCGATTTCAATTTCACCTTCACGGGAAAGAAGTTCAACCGTACCCATTTCACGAAGGTACATGCGCACAGGATCATCTGTATGGCCTAATTCATAGGTAGGGGCTTTGGTTTCAGCCTCTTGTTCTTCGTCTTCATCATCGGCATTATCAATGGAAACAACTTTGCTATTTTCATCATCTTCTGTAATGTCAATGCCTGCATCAACAAGGGTTTCCATAAGGCTTTCAATAATTTCAACGGAATGTTTGCTTTTGGGCACAATATTATTAATTTCACTGTGCGTTACAAATCCGCGTTCTTTTCCTTCTTTTAAAAGCTCTTGTATTTTTTCATTCAACTTTTCAGGGGAAACTTTTTCCTCTTGATCTTCTTCATTTGCATTTTGGTTGATAGCTGTAGAGTTATCTTTTGCCATATGTGTACCTTTCTAAAACGAAATAAAATATTAACATATTATTAAATGCTATTTAAGCTTTTTTAAATGCTTAAAACGTTCCCATGCCTCAAGGCTGAAATCACCTGAAAGCATTTCTCTTGCAGCATTCTTTGTTTGTTTGTCATTATTGTTATCAGTGTAATTATTATATATGTGCTGCCAGTTTTCTCTGGCTGTAGTAATATCAGTGCCTCTTAAAAATGGGGCATGTATCATCAGGTCTTTAAGGTTTAAAATGATTTCTACCTTGTTATGACCCTTATTGGATAAATAGTCCTGTAAGTTGTTTTTTTCAAGGGGTTTTTTTAAATGATAGTAATTTAATATTTCTTGCTGCAATAATTCAAATAGTTTAGTCGAAAATTGAATCCCCCCAAATTCTTCTTCAAATTCTTCAACCAATTTTGGAAAGATAAAAAAAGTTGCCAATAAAATACGTTGTTGAATACCAGCAGTACTGATTGTTTTTTGGGAAGAGGAAGTTTCAGATTTATAACGTAGGTTGCGTTCAATTAACGTTAAGGACTGCATAAGATAACGTTTATAATAAGCATTAACATTTGTATCTTCAATTTGTGTACAGGTATCAAATATTTTTTTTCGTAAAAGTGCAACTGCTTCTGGTGTTTTTGGATTTGTTTCTTCGACAAGAATTGACCAAATTAATTCAGATAAAGGGGTGGCTTCCTTAAAAAGATTTTTAAAAGAATCCAGGCCCAATTCTTGAACATAGCTGTCAGGATCATGTTCTGCGGGAAGATTTAAAAATTTTAAACTATTGCCAGCTTTTAAATGAGGTAAGGATTTTTCAGCAGACCTTTGGGCTGCCCTGGTACCGGCCGCATCGCCATCAAAGCATAAAATGGGTTCATTATGGAGGCGCCACAGAAGCTTAAGATGGTTTTCTGTAAGGGCTGTCCCAAGGGGGGCCACAACTTTTTCATACCCGCTTTGATATAGAATAATGACATCCATATAGCCTTCTACAACGACTGGGGGCATTTCACGTTGACGGCTTTTTATTGCAAAATTAAGGCCGTATAAAATATACCCTTTGTGGAATAAAGGTGTTTCGGGGGAGTTCAGGTATTTTGGTTCCCCTTTGCCCAAAATGCGACCCCCAAAGGCAACCACTTGGCCTTTGCGGTTAAAAATTGGAAAAATAATACGATTACGAAACTTATCATAGGAATTTTTATTTGTATCATCAGGAACACTGATAAGTCCTGCAAGTTTTAAATCACTATCAGAATAGCCTTTTTCAAGCAGGTAAGTTCGCATGGATTGAAAATTATCCAAGGCATATCCGATGCGGAATGTGTTTATTGTTTCCGTTGCCAACCCACGGTTTGTAAGATATTTTTGGGCGTCTACCCCTTGGCCCCCAAGCAAGTTTGCTTGGAAAAATCGACAGGCTTCCTCGTTCAAAGTAATTAAGCGGTGTTCTTGTTTTTGTTTTTCTTTATCTTGCGGGGTTTCTTCAATATCCGGTAGGGCCACCCCTTGCATTTCTGCAACGTATTTAATGGATTCTGGGAAATTTAAATTTTCCATGTGTATTATAAAGTCAAATACCGTGCCATGGGCCCCACAACCAAAACAGTGATAAAAAGCCTTGTCATCATTTATGGTGAAAGACGGGGTTTTTTCTTTGTGAAAAGGGCAACAAGCATGGTATTCATGCCCTTTCCTTTTTAAAGGAATATACTTTTGAATAACTTCGGAAAGAACAGCATTTTCTTTCAGTTTTTCAATAAAAGCTTGTGGATATTTCATGAATATTAAGCTAACAAATCTTTCACGATTTGGGAAGCTATAGAAAAGTCCATCTGACCTGCATATTTTTCACGCAGCTGGGTCATGACTTTCCCCATATCACGTAGACTTTCTGCAGCAATATCTTGAATGGATTCTTGGGCAGCTGCTTTAATTTCATCTTTAGTCATTTGCTGTGGCAAGAAATCTTCGATGATTTTAATTTCTTTTGCTTCTTGTTCTGCCAAGTCTTTACGATCCCCTTTGGTATATATTTCAATACTTTCACGGCGTTGCTTTATCATTGACTGAAGCATTTGTAGTATGGCGGTATCATCAATACCGTCATCATTACCGTTGGTTCTGTCTTGGATGTCACGGTCCTTTAGGGCCGCCATGATTAATCGAACAGTTGCGGTTTTTACTTTGTCTTTATTAATCAAAGATTGTTTTAATTCTGTTTGAAATCTATTTCGTAACGTCATATTTATACCATCTATTATGACACCAGAAGACCTATATTATAGGGATTTGTCAAGATTTTCTTTTTAAATCTAAGTTAATAAAAGTATGTTCCCTAAATCCATTTAAAGTATTGATTTTTCCATCAATAAAAGTATTCCAAATTTTGGGTAAAGATCCAGGATAAGCACTTACACCCTTTATAACAGGCAGAAATATGGCACTTAATACAGTTTCTTCAAAAAAATAGGGTAAAATAACCTGATTTTTAAAAGCGTTTTCCAAAACATCATCTATATTTTCATGCCTTTTGCGCCTTTCCCAAACAGCATCACATGTTTTATTGATTTCATTTTGAACGGTTTGGTTTGTTTCATAAAGATTTCTTATGTCTTTATCGTACTTGTTGTAAAGATCTTGATCATAATTCAACCAATCATCCCAGCGGGTTATTTCAGGGGTTAGTTTCAGTTTATCAAAATAAACTTGGGATTCTTGTAGCCATAGATCCCCTTTTTGTTTTGCACAGGGGCGTGCTTTTGATTCAGAAATCTTTTTATCAAAAGAAATATTGTGGCGCTGTAAAGTATCACAAATAATAATGTGAATAGATTTAAATCGTGTACGGGCCCAGTCAAGAATGGCATAAAAAGAATCTCCTCTGAACCGTTTGTTATCTAAGCTAACTTCAAAAATAACTTTGCTGAAATCTTGCCAATTTCCAGGGCCCAGACCTTTCCTGACCGTTACTTTATAGGCATTATTTTCCATCAATATATTAAAAACTTCTTTCCAGTGTCCATTTTTCTTTTAGGGCCAAAGCTAAAGCTTCCATTTCTTTTGTCATTTCGTCTTCTTTGATTCCCAATAAAGAGGCTTCAGTTATACCACTGGCTTCTAGCTCCCGTAAAATTCTTTCTTGATTATCAACATCAAAGCTAATTAGAAAAGGGGGGTGTCCTGCCTTTATTGCTTCCTCATTTAATTCTTCTAAGGTTTTTGGTCTTGGCAAAGTTGTTTCCATGCTTGTTGGAAATATTTTACCCCCGTGGATTGTAAAATATCCTTCTTGGCTAACAATTCTTGGGTTGTAACGCCTGGCTTCCACAGCAATGGGCATTTCCAAGCCTGCCAAAAAATCAGTTGGATCACCCTCTTTTTTTACATGGGTAATATAGGATTCATGTTCAAAAATTGTTTTACGTTCTAATAAATCTTCTGCATTGTGGGCCAAAGACAATTCAGCCCTTAAAGAAACTGAAAGATCATCTTGGGGGCAAACCCCAAACCCTTTATTGCCAAGAACATAATTGTTAAGTCTTACAGCATTTAAAATATGCAATTTTCCCACGCTTTCTTCTTTACTACCGCTTGCAGCAAAAAACAAGGCTGTTTTTATATTAGATGTCCAGTCTAATAAGCGGGTTGGAAGACCATAATGTTGCATGAAAGTTAACCAAGACATTATATTATCAATACTTCGGTGAAGATCTGGGTTGTTAAAAGCATGGTGAACATCCGGGCTTTTCAATCGATACTCTGTAAACATCCCTGTTTCTTCAAGAAACCTTATTTGATCATCAACAGGCAAGCTTGGGTCGACAAGCCTTTGAATGCCTGGGGTAAGCTTAAACTTTTTGTTGTTAATCCCACGATACCAGATACCAAAATGCTTTGGCAAAGCAAAGTGATAATTCCTATCTTTCATTTCATGTGGGTTAAACAAAGGGTGGGTTCCGTAAACCACTGCTCTTTCAGCTTCTACTGTATCTTTAAGACAAGAAATTGTGCCCCATGATTCAAAAGAATTATGTGCTTTTGTTGTTAATCTCCTTACTGCTACACGTGCAGTGTGGGTTAATGCTTTCTCGGTTGCTATTATTGCCTCACGTACGGCAGATTCCGCACTTACAGAAAATAAAACCAGCATAAAAATCAGGAATTTAAGTTTCATCAGTATCTCCGGTTGATTTAGTTCGTCCGAATTAAGCAAGAATAAACCCTGCATTTCAATTTGAAATATTAAATTATTTCTAAATAAATAAAGGATTTGTGGAATTCCCCTAACTTGAAAATAATAGAAACACTACCGATATGTTAAAAGAGAGTTGTTCTTGACTCTATATAAGGCTATGATGCCCGTATCGTGAATCAGGTTAAGCACAAAAATATTAACCAATTCGCCATATATGAATTTAAAGGAAATAGAAATTAATGAATATTCGTAACATTGCAATTATTGCCCACGTTGACCACGGTAAAACAACCTTAATTGACTCACTTCTTGGCCAAAGCGGAACCTTTCGCCAAAACCAAAACGTTGATGCCCGCATTATGGATAATGGGGACTTAGAAAAAGAACGTGGTATTACCATTCTTGCAAAATGTACGTCTATTGACTGGAATGATATGCGTATCAATATCGTTGATACACCAGGACATGCCGATTTTGGTGGTGAAGTTGAACGTGTATTATCCATGGTTGATGGGGTTATCTTGCTTGTAGATGCATCAGAAGGCCCTATGCCACAAACCAAATTCGTTTTGGGAAAAGCTTTGAAACGTGGATTAAGACCAATGGTTGTTGTAAACAAAGCAGATCGCCCAGATGGTCGTATTGATGAAGTTATTAACGAAGTATTTGACTTGTTCGTAGATTTGGAAGCAACTGAACCCCAATTAGATTTCCCAATTTTGTATGCATCAGGACGTGATGGTTGGTGTGTTAAAGAAATGGAAGACAAACATGAAAACCTTATTCCTATGTTGGAATTGATCGTAAAGCATGTTCCAAAACCAGATGTTGATGAAAATGCCCCTTTTTCTATGTTGGCAACTTTATTGCAAAAAGATTCTTTCTTGGGCCGTATTTTGACCGGGCGTGTCTATAGCGGGAAGGCAAAAGTAAATTCAACCGTTAAATCCATTGATTTGAACGGAAAAGTTGTTGAAACAGGACGTTTGACAAAGCTTCAAAGCTTTTCTGGTGTGAAACGTATTTCTGTGGATGAAGTGGTTGCAGGTGATATTGTTTGTATTGCAGGGATGGAAAAAACATCCGTTTCAGATACGATTTGTGACCCATCTGTTACAGAGCCCATTCCGTCAACACCAATTGATCCCCCAACAATGGCCATTACACTTGGTGTTAATGATTCCCCTTTTGCAGGACAAGAAGGATCCAAGGTAACATCCAGAATGATTCGCGATCGTTTATTTTCAGAATCTGAAACCAATGTCGCGATTACAGTAAAAGAAACAGAAAATAATGATTCTTTTGAAGTCGGTGGCCGTGGTGAATTACAGTTAGGTGTTTTAATTGAAACCATGCGTCGTGAAGGTTTTGAACTTTCAGTTTCCAGACCGCGTGTTCTTTTGAAAAAAGATGAAAATGGTAAAACGTTGGAACCAATCGAAGAAGTTATTATTGACGTTGATGATGAATACAGCGGGTGTGTTGTGGAAAAAATCAACCTACGTAAAGGTTCAATGGTTGATATGAAACCAAGTGGTGGGAAAACGCGTATTATTTTCCATGTGCCTTCCCGTGGGTTAATAGGGTATCAATCAGAATTCTTGACAGATACACGTGGAACCGGGGTAATGAACCGTGTTTTCCATTCATATGAATTGTACAAAGGCGATATTGCCGGCCGTCGCAATGGTGTTCTGACATCAAATGGACAAGGGGAAGCCGTTGGATATGCTTTGTTTAACTTACAAGAACGCGGAACAATGTTCGTCAGCCCACAAGAAAAAGTATACCAAGGTATGATTGTTGGTGAAAACAGCCGCGACAATGATTTAGAAATTAACGTTCTAAAAGGAAAGCAACTGACAAACGTTCGGGCATCTGGTACAGACGAAGCCATCCGTTTGGTGCCCCCACGTAAAATGTCTTTGGAAGATATGATTTCTTATATTTCAGATGATGAATTGGTGGAAGTAACACCAAAGAACTTACGTTTGCGTAAGACAATGTTGGATCCAAATGATCGAAAGCGTGCGTCTAGAAGCAAGTAATGACATCAATTAAGCTTAAAATAGACGATTTTAATGCAAAGGCCTGTGGAATTGGAACTGTTGACGGAAAGACAGTTTCAGTTCCATTTGTTTTACCAGGCGAGGAAGCTGAGGGAGAATTTTATTCTTCAAAAGGCAATCACTGGCTGAACCCTGAAACGATTCATCAAAAAAGTTCTGACCGCGTTAATCCCAAATGCGTCCACTATGGCAGTTGTGGGGGATGTTCTTTGCAGCATGTCTCGGATGAATTTTATAAAAATTTTAAAAAAAGCCTGGTTCAAGATGCTTTGAAAAAACAGGGTCTGACTGTTGATGTCCAAGACCCAATTATCGTTGGGGAACGTCAACGTCGGCGGATTGATTTTAAAGCGATGAAAAATGATGGCCAAGTCACGATGGGATTCACGATTAAGAATCGCTGGAAAACCATTGATTTTAAAGAATGTTTGATTGTTGTCCCAGAAATTGAAGCTGTCTTTACCCCCTTAAGGGATTTGATAAACAAAATTACCGAAGATCATGGGATTATCCATGTGTTTATCACCGCTGCTGCCAATGGACTTGATATTATTCTGGCAGGCTTTAAAAAGCCTTTAACAGAAAATCAAATGGATCTGGTAACGCAGTTTACTGAAAAACATTTAATTCGTATGACTTTGAAAATTAAGGGGCAACCGGCAACTGTTATTCAAAGTGAAGATCCCTATGTGTTGTTGGCAGGGAATAGGGTTTCTATATCAGCCAACTGTTTCTTGCAAGCCAGTGCAAAGGCAGATCAAATCTTGGCAGATCTTGTAACCAGTCATTTACCCAAGAATGCCCATAAAGTTATAGATCTTTTTTGTGGGCGGGGAACATTAACTTTGCCAGTTGCTGAAACAGGTTGCAAGGTAATGGGATTTGAAGGCGATGTCCGGTCCATTGCGGCTTTAACAAATGTGGGACACCCCAATATACGTGCCCTTACCCAGGATTTGTTTGGCGATCCTGTGCAGGCGGATGATCTTAAAAAATATGATGCAGTTATTATGAACCCGCCAAGGTCAGGGGCACAGACCCAGGCCAAACAAGTGGCAATGGCCCGTGTTCAACGTGTGATTTATGTTTCTTGTAGTCCTGCAAGCTTCGCCAAGGAAGCCGCCATTCTATGTGAAAAGGGATATGTTTTAGATAAAGTAATTCCAGTTGATCAATTTATGTGGGCCGCCCATACCGAAGTTGTGGGGGTTTTTAACTTTTCTTAATAAGTTTAAGGTATCTGGAAAGGGAACTTGTTAAAAGTTTGGTGGGTTTTGCCAGCTTCAGATTTACATCAATCCACTTAAGGTCTTGCACAGGCAACCCTTTAATCGTTCTGATTCTGTTTGAATTTAATTTATTTTCCATTTTTAACACCACTAACTTTACTTTACCTTGTATTCATATATAAAGTCTAGGTGAAAAATAAAGGGGGTTCTTAAATATAATTAGGAACTGTTTACTTGAAAAATCCCTTAAATTTTGACATTAAGCCAGATTCATCCGCAGCGCCTTTTTTAACCTTAATTTCTTTGGCGGCCTTCATGCCTATTACAAGTTTTTTTGAATCTTCCATTTGTTCTTTTGACAAAGATTCTGTTGCCTCAAGACAATTTTTTACTTTATCTTCAGGGCAAAGGGCTTTTCCATCGACTATAGTTTTGGCAAGGATACTGCAAGCAGAGGGGTTTGGTGTATTATCTTTACGACAGAAAAATCGGTTACAAGCCTTGTTACATTCATGAAGTCCCCATCTGTTTTCAGTACGTACTTTGTTGCAAGCATCACTTGTGCTTAGGCAACTGCTTAGATCTTGCCCTGTTTTTTCACATACAATCACATCACTGGCACATAAAACAACGCTGTTTGACTGACTTGAAAGACTGAATATCTGAAGAATAATAACAAATAGAAAAGTATTTTTTAACATTGGTCCCACCCTTTATTTATACTTAATCGTAAGGTAAAGTAAAAGATAAGTAAATACCTATAGAACTGAGGCTGCCTGAGAATGACCTTCAGCAATTAAAACTTCTTTAATAATTTGATTTGCAGCCGTCAAATCATTTTTTTCTGATTTAACAAGGGCCGCTTGAAGAATTTTTTTAGGGGACCCTTCCGGTATTTGCTGAATATATTTTGCAGCTTCGCCCCAGACTTTAGATTTTATGCATCCAATCGCCAGTGTTAAGACAGCATCAGGATGGTTTTTATTAACTTCAACAATTTCTTTAATATATTTCAAATGTTCTATATCAGACGTACCTTTTGACATTATAAGGGCATAGGTTTCCGCAATATGCCAATGGGGCTTTGCTTTCCAAGAAGTTTTTAAAATTTGACACGCGGCCTTTGTATCCCCTTCTTTTTCCAGAAGATTGGCATAAGCGACACTGGCAATAGAATTTCCTGGATTTGCTTCAAAGGATTTTTCCAGAAATTCTAAAGTACTGAATTTGTTTTTTGAGGCTGCTTGGCTAAGTTCATACCAAATAGTGCTGGCCATTTCATTGAATTCTTCCTCTTGAAAGCTTCCAAAGCTTTCTGCTTTGTGTAGGGCTTCGTGTGCAGATGCCCAGTCTTTAACTTTATATTTATAAAGCGCAATTTGCCGCCATGCCCAGGGACTTTTGGGGAAATCTTTTTTTATGGATTCAATAATTTTTTCAGCCGGACCATAATTTTCTTTAAGGTATAATTTATTTAATTCTTCACTGATAACAATAGGCTTTAATTCATCATATTTTTTCAATGTCTTTATTGCCAGATCAACCAGTTTTTCGTTCCCAAATTTTTTACCCACTTGGTATAAAACAACAGACGGAATGCCAGATAAAGGCAGCAATTTTTGGGATTCTTGTGCCAAGTCAACGGCTTTATTTTCACAGTTTAAAATTTGGGCAGTAAATGCCTCAGCCAATAAGGCCCTGCCTTCACGACGCTTTCGTGTTTTTTTACTTTCGTAAAACCAACTTAAAAAATGATTAATGCGGCCAAAAACCCACCCTAAGATTCCATATAATAAAAATAGGCCTAAGAACCCAAGAAGGACGATGCCTAAGGATATTTCAATTTCAAGGCCCTGCCATTCAACAGTAACAGTGCCAGGATTTTGAAAAAACCATAATACTGCGGCGGCTAATAATAAAAGTTTTGTAATGAATAACGTTATTTTTAACCGCATCTATAAATCCTTTCCAGATAAATAGGTCTGGATTATACGGCTTAGTTCTTGAATGTTATGGATGGCATCAACGCGACGGTATAAATCATGTGCAGCAGGTTCATAAGAACGCCCAGAAAGACGAATAATTTCAACAGCCTCTGTTAAATTTTGTTTATCAAGGGCTTTAATAATTTTTTGTAATTCAGGATCTTTATTAGATCGACGCACTGTAATAAGTGATTTTAAATAGGACAGGGGTTGCTTTAAAAATGAAATATCTTGGGGGTTTTGATTCCTTACTTCATGAAGATTTAATTTGATTTCTGAAATTGTTGGAATTCCAATAGTACTGTATTTACCAATGGCTGCCATTACGGGATGGGATTGAATTTTCTCTGGAAGGTTTTCAACAAGTTCCAAAAATAAGTTGTTATAGGGATGCCCTTGATAGAAAGCTGTTTCAATACATTGAAACAAGTAAACAATAAAGGCAAAATGTCGGCTTAATTGTTGGGTCTTAATTAAATTTTGCCCCATTATAGATAGTTCAGAATTAATGGTTTCTTTAATGGTATCCGGGTCAATGGTTTGTGAAGAAGACGCCGCAGCTGATTCTTCAACACTTCTTAATTTATTTTCTAAATGATCAACTGTTTGGGATAACTGCCTGATTTTGCTGTCTTGTTCTGGATTGTTTGTTAGGTCTGTTGCCCAGCCTTTTATATTACGTCCGGTTAATTCTTGGGAAAAAAGAAAAATCAAAAGCATAATAAAGACAAGTCCACCCACAAGCATAAACATGAATTTAATGCCGCCAAATATTCCCTTGTTGTGGGGGTTTTTTAATTCTTGTTCGGCTTTGTTTTTTATATTTTCAAGTTTTGATTTATCAACCATGTGTTTCCCTATTTATTACATGATACACAATTTTTAAGTTCTTTCCAAAAACTATCCATACAGGGTTGGTGACAACAAATTAATTTAAGGAAAGGTAAGTCAGATAGGGCATCTTCAATTTCGGTACTATAAGCAAAACAGACCATTTTTTTTAAGTTTTCTTCAAGTTTCTGGGTTTGAATGATATCCGTGAAATTAAGGGCGCTTTGTAATGAAAATAAAGCTGTGTATTCAATTTGATTGTTTTGAAAGGCTTTAAGCGTATCTGCCTTAAAAGTATTGTTGGGAACAGCATCATAGCATATTACTTCATCAATATTATACCCTAGCGTTTCCAACATGCCCTTTAAATCTGTTGTTACTGTTTTCCCCCTTAGGTACAGACAGTGGCCTATTTCTTCGGTGGGCTGCATAAGAATTTCTTCAATAAGTTCTTCGACTGTTTGCTTGTAAATAATATATTCAAAGCCTGCTTTCTGGCATTTTTCTGCTGTTGATTTTCCAACGCACCACAAAGGCATGGAAGGGTCGTCAGGTAAAGAATCAATGGCTTTTGGGCTTGTAATAATAATGGATTTATAAGGCTTAAAATTAATATTAACATCCAATTTTTTAATATCCAAAAGCGGATCAATTAGACTTTTAAGGCCCAAATTTTCCAATTCAATTTGCATTTTTTGGCTGTCTTTAAGGGGGCGTGTCAGAAGGAAATATGTCATTAATTTAGGTCATCCTTTAAATCTTTTGCGATCTTTATACCAAGATCTGTGGGGATAATTCCCATATCTTTTGTGCGGACTGCATTCTGCATTGTGTCTGTTGCCAAGAAACCAGATAAAATAATTTTATCATGAATAATTCGTGCATACCCCCCAACGGGTGTGCGGCATGATCCATCAAGTTCTGCCAGCATGGCACGTTCAGCTGTGATGCATTTTTCAGTTTCATCATGGGTAATATTGCGAATTAGATCAATATAATCTTGATCATTGTCACGTGCACAAACAGCAATAACCCCTTGTCCAACAGCTGGGATTACTGTGTCTGGATCAAATATTTCTGATATTTCTTTAGTGTTTCCAAGGCGAAGCAACCCTGCATACGCAAGAATTGTGGCATCGTATTGGCCGTTTGCAATTTTTTCTAGGCGTGTATTAACATTACCCCGCATCAGTTCAACCTTAAGATCAGGTCTTAAATCCATAATGTGTGCTTGCCTGCGGGCTGACGCTGTTCCAACAACGGCCCCTTTGGGCAACTCCATAAATCTTAGATTGTCACGTGAAATAAGAACATCACGGGGATCTTCGCGCTTTAGAACGCCAGCCAATTTTACGCCATTTGGAATAATTGTTTCGATATCTTTAAGAGAGTGTACGGCAAAATCAACACGGCCATCCAAAAGGGCGACATCAATTTCTTTTGTAAATAATCCTTTTCCCCCAATGTCAGCCAAGCGAATGTCTTTATGTATGTCCCCTGAAGTGCTGAGGGGAATAATTTCAAAGGTGTCTTCAGAAAAATGGGGATGCGCCCGTAACAATTCATTTTTGACAAGTTCAGCTTGCCTTAATGCCAAAGGACTTTTACGTGTTCCAATTTTGATTCGCGTTATATGTGTCATTATATGTATAGAGTTTATTATGGTAATATGCTATAGAAACCATACCAAAAAAGGAAGAAATTACATAGAAGATCTTTAAGGAATTTAGATGTCAGCAAATAAACCAAAATTGGTTTTAGGAATTGAAACAAGTTGTGATGAAACAGCAGCTTCAGTTGTATCTGAAGATCGTCAAATTTTGTCTAATGTTGTGTTTTCACAATTTGAAGCTCATAAAAATTTTGGGGGTGTTGTTCCAGAAATTGCTGCGCGATCGCATTTAGAACAAATTGACACAGTTGTAAGGCAAGCCATGTCAAAAGCCAATATTGAATTTTCTGATTTATCTGGTATTGCGGCCACTTGTGGACCCGGACTAATTGGGGGTGTTCTGGTTGGGGCTGTAACGGCCAAAGCCATTGCAGCCTTTTATAAAAAACCTTTTATTGCTGTGAATCACTTAGAAGGGCATGCCTTAACCGTACGCTTAACAAATGATATTCCTTTTCCCTATTTATTATTGTTGGTATCAGGGGGGCACACACAATTACTGTTTGTTAAAGGTGTTGGAAGTTATACAGAGTTAGGGGGCACCATTGATGACGCAGCTGGTGAAGCCTTTGATAAAGTTGCAAAATTACTAGATTTAGGATACCCAGGGGGGCCCGCAGTTGAAAAAGCTGCTGAAAAAGGTGACCCTAAAGCCTATAAATTTCCAAGATCATTATGCCAAAAACCAGGGTGTGACTTTTCATTTTCAGGGTTAAAAACAGCTGTTTTACGTGAAGTTGAAAAGCTAAGCGAAGTAAGTGATCAAAATAAATTTGATATGGCTGCCTCCTTTCAACAAGCAGTTATTGATATTATAATAAATCGGTGTGCCAATGCTTTGGATATGCAACCGTCCCCTTATTTAGTTGTTGCTGGGGGTGTTGCTGCAAATAAAGGTATTCGTGAAGGGCTTGAAAACTTGGCCCTAAAAAAAGGTATAAAATTTGTAGCTCCACCCTTAAATTTATGCACAGATAACGGGGCAATGATTGCCTGGGCAGGGATGGAAAAATTTTTATTGGGCAAACACGATTCATTAGATTTTTCTCCACGACCAAGGTGGCCTTTATCAAGTCTTTCCTAAAATTAAATTTTTGCGTAATATAAATAAAAACAGGGACCAAATTGTGAAAAAGTTTTTAATAACTTTATGTTTAGTTTTTTCCATAAAAGCATCAGCCCTAAATACACATCTTAAAGTATTAAGTTTAAGCGATAATATGTTAGGGGATCCAGGGCTTGGATTTATGCTGCCTGTAATTTTACAGGCCCCAGGGTTGGAAACAATCCAACTAAAGAACGTAGGGATTACAGATATTGGAATCCAAATGGCGGCCCCCCACTTGCCAAATGTAAGTGGTCTTCAAAACTTAGACTTAAGTATGAACCTTTTTACAGACATTGGGGCCATTGCCCTGGGTTTTTATATGCCAAATATTAATGTCAATATAGGCATTGAGGCAGTAAACTTGCAAATTCCGGGTGTTATGGCCCTATTTGAAGGCATTTCTTTAAACCCGCAAATGCCAGAGTTTGGTATTCCAGACATTCCTTTAGGATTTGATTTTGCAGTGGAATTTGCTGAATTTTTGAAACTAAATCCAGATTTGAAAATTATTGATTTGCGGGGCGTTCAAGTAGGGGATTTAGGGTTAAATATCTTAGCACCTGTTATCGCCGCAAATATTGTCTTAACGCATGTCCACATGCCAGAAAATTTTTTAACAGATGTTTCAATGCCTGCCTTTTTTAGTGCCATGTCTTTTAACACAACAATGGAGATGTTGGATTTAGGCCTAAATGATATAGGGGATGTTTCGATGCCTGCTGTGGCCAGCTTTTTAACAATGAATACATCCTTAAAAGATCTTAATTTATCAAATAATTTACGTATTACAGATGCAGGGGCGCTTGCGCTGGCAGGGGCATTAAAGTTGAATTTAAGTTTAGAAAAATTGGATTTAACGGGTTGTCCAATTGGCCCGATTGGGGTGACGGCACTTTATGAAATTATGAAAATGAACCCAAATATTGAAATTTTGGTGGATGGTATGCCTATGGAAATGCCGACCATTCCAGAATTACCAAAACTATCTTTGACAATGCCGCATCTTGAATTCCCAACCATGAGTTTTCCTTCATTTAGCCTTGGCTCTATAAGCTTCCCTTCATTCAATATGACGCTTCCTGAATTCAGTATGTTTTTGGGAATGTTGCCCCCTTTTAAAATAGGAACTTTTGACTTTTCAGGGCTACAAGTGCCAGAATTTGCAATTCCAACACTGGCAGATTTCTTGCCTGACTTGAATGTTGAAACCTTAATGTTGGATAATATGATGTTAACTGACGCAGTTGCCGCCCCTTTGGCTGCAGCACTAAGGGCAAATACAACCGTTAAACGTATTTTTATAAGGTCTAATTTCCTTACTGACTTAAGTGCGCTGGCCTTTGCAGATTTGTTAAAAGTTAATAATCAAATAGAAGAATTGCATATGGATCGAAATATGTTGACGGCTATGGGGGCAAAGGCTTTGTCTACGGCTTTTGCAAAAAGCAACCAAGATGCAATTCAGACAACAGAAGGTTAATAAAGTTTACCTTAATATTTTTTGCAGTTATTTAGTTAACTTCATCTGGCTAGGCAAGTGGTGGCACGCGGTGTGTGCGTGGACGCCCGTATCTCCTGGGATCTAAACGCCCACCAGCTGAAAGGCGTCCTGTCCCCAATAATCCGACAGAGGGTACTGAAATCCCTGTCTTTGCTGCTGCTTCTGCCTCTGCAACAACATCATCTGGTAGTGGCGGAAGGGCACGCGCCCCTTTTCCTGAAGGGACAGAGGGCGGTCGTCGTCGTGGGGCACTTTTTCCTTTTTGTGCGCTTGTTCTGGCAGCGTGTCCTGCTGCTGCGGCTGGCGCTGATTCATCATGCTTTGTTTCTAATATCCCTTCCCTTAAGAAATCCTCTTCTCCAAAAGAGGCAGTTCTTGGGCGGGGATATCTTCCCCTGACCTCTCTGGGCGGTGCTTTTCCTTTAGCTGATGCTGCTGCAGCTGATGCTTCTCCCTCATCATCATCATCACTTTCATCGCCAAGTCCCATGCCAGCAAGGGCATCAGGTCTATAATGATCTTCAGGTCTCGTAGATCTGGGCCTTACAAGGGCAGCTGCCGCAGCTGCTCCTCCGGGCTCTGCTGCACGGGCACGGGCAAGCCGACTCCGTAAAGCACGTAATTTTGCATGGGCGCGCCCATCTGCTGGCACGACAAAGGCCTCTTCTTCTGCATCACTTTCTTCATCCGATTCAGAGTCTTCTTCACTTGGCTTTGTCCACCCTTTTTCTGTAAGTTCTTGAATTATATTGTCCAGGCTTCGTGGAGGGGGTGGGGCCCCAGTCCCGCCGGCACCCACAAGTTTCCATGGTTCATATCTTTCATCCTCAACAGTCTGTATTTTTTCGGCTTCTTCTATTAAATCAAGTTGGGGTTGAGTTAGGTTGAAAATGGCTTTTTTACGGACATAAGCTTGGAATAATAAAGTAAATTCATCATCATCTAGGCCCCCAGTAATTAAATCTGCCCATCTTTCATGAAGGCTAAGAACGCCCACATCCCCTGTGATTTCAGCCAACCATCCTTTGGCAGCTTCCTCTTCAAAAGTGGATATAAGGACCAGTCTTGCAGGACCCCTGATCGTTCTTAGGTGCGGGTTTACTTCTTCAAGGGTTTTGACCCAAGTTGTTTGAACTGGGGCCCTAAGGCTTTCAATTTCAAAACGTGTTTTATTAGGTTTTCTTACTTTATAAGGCCTAATATTTTTTAATAGCCATCTATATATTAAAATTTCTTTTTCTTTTGAAGCAATTTGATTTCTTACTGTTTCCTGTTTCCCGCGTGCATGTTCTATTAACGCTTCTGCGGATCCTTCACTTTCAAGCCGGGATATGAATGTGTCATGCCTTCTTAAGGCAGCACCAAGATCTATTATATCTGATTTAGATTTTGTGATTATATCAATTGGCTCAGTTGGAAGGAAACGTCCTGATTTTCGGCCGTTTGTGCCCATTAACCCGCCTGTTTCGGGATGTGTGGCAGCAGCAGATCCAAATTTTGGATATGCTAATAAAAATACAAAAAATGTATGAAGAATTGCTTTCATCTCATCTCACTTAAAAAACAATTAGGGTTAAATTTATTTAAATTAGAATAATCCAGACTTCCGGAAAGTCAAGAACATCTGCCAAACACTGTTGTCATAATCTTGTGGAATTTCTTTGTTGCCCATCATCCAATCATAAAGATCAGGATCCTCGCACTTTAAAAGCTTTGAAAAAAGTTCAAGCTGGTCGTCACTCATACGGTCAAGGTAGTTACGGCCAAATTCAGCAAGCAAAAGTTCAATTTCTTTAAACCCTCGATTTTTGCATCTGTGTAATAGTTGTTGTCGTTTATATTGTGGCATACATATACTTTCCCTGAACTTTTATTTTACAAAATTTTTTTAAAAAGTAAAATATACAAAAGTTAAGGCACAAAATATGCGTCCAGAAATTTTATTTAATGTATTTTCACCTGTTACAAACATATCAGGAATAGGCCCTAAAACTGCGAATTTATTGGAAAATTTATGTGGTCGCACCTTGCTAGACCTATGTTGGCATCTGCCTGACAGAATTGAACAAAGAACTGTTTATCCCTCTATCCAACAGGTAAATAGTGACACTTTAGCAACACTTATTGTGCGCGTCGGCACACATTTGCCTCCTAAATCAAAGAAACAGCCTTATAAAATTACGGTTTATGACGATTCAGGCACAATGGATTTGGTTTTTTTTCATGCCCATCGAGATTACTTAAAAAAGATGTTACCTGAAGGGCAATCGCGTTTAATTAGTGGCACAATCACCCGCACATCATCAATGATTCAAATGGTGCACCCTGATCATATTGGGATGCCGCAGGAAGTGGAAACATGGGGGGGTGCCCGCCCTTTATATAGATTAACGGCAGGACTACACACAAAAACTATATCTAAAGCGATAAACACAGCGTTAAATACAATGCCAGCATTGCCAGAATGGTTACCACAAGAATTTATAAAAACCAAAGGGTGGTTAAGTTGGCGAAAAAGCATTGAAGCAGCCCATCATCCGCAAACAGAACAGGATATTGAATCTACATCTATAACGCGGGAAAGGTTGGCTTTTGATGAATTGCTGGCCAATCAGTTGACCTTTGCATTATTACGGCGCCATGGCCGCAAGCACGAAGGACGTCCCTTGCAAGGCAGTCAGTTATACACAGACCCAATACGAACAGCCCTTCCTTTTCAATTAACACAAGGACAAGAAGATGCCTTAAAATCCATTGCACAAGATATGGCGGCATCAAAGCGCATGATACGTTTATTACAAGGGGATGTGGGAAGTGGTAAAACGGTTGTTGCTTTATTAGCGATGGCAACAGCTGTTGAGGCTGGGTATCAAGCTGCCTTTTTGGCCCCTACTGAAATTCTTGCCCAACAGCAATTTCAATCCATAAAAAAAATGACAGCTGGATTGAATTTAAAAGTGGCTTTGTTTACAGGTCAAAATCATGGCGAACAAAGAAAATCTGATCTTGCGGCATTGGAAAATGGGGAAATTGATATTGCTGTAGGAACCCACGCATTACTGGAAAAATCAATAAAATTTAAAAACTTGGGGTTTGTTGTCATTGATGAACAACACCGTTTTGGTGTGGATCAACGTATGCGATTAATTGACAAAGGTAAAAATGCAGATGTTTTGGTAATGACCGCAACGCCCATACCAAGAACCCTTGCATTAACACTTTATGGAGAATTATCGGTATCAAATATTGCTGAAAAGCCAGCCAATAGAAAGCCAATAAAAACAAGTGTGATCCCCCTTAATCGTGTACAAGAAATTCATGATGCTTTAACCCGCGTTCTTGAAAAAAAAGAAAAAGTATATTGGGTGTGCCCCTTAATTGAAGAATCAGAAAAGTTAGATATTGGGCATGCTGAGGCACGTTATAAGATTTTAAAGAAAGTATTTAAGGATAAGGTTGCGATACTGCACGGACGCATGAAGAATGATGAAAAAACTGAAATCATGGAAAAGTTTAGAACTGGGGATTTTCAGATTTTAGTTGCAACAACCGTCATAGAAGTTGGTGTGGATGTGCCTGAAGCAACCGTCATGGTCATTGAACATGCAGAGCGTTTTGGCTTGTCACAGTTGCACCAGTTGCGGGGGCGTGTGGGGCGCAGTCAAAGGGAATCTAGTTGCTTGCTGTTGTACGATACGCCCTTAAGTGACACAGGTAAAAAAAGGTTGGCCGTTATGCGGGAAACTGAGGATGGATTTAAAATTGCAGAAGCAGATTTAAAAATCAGAGGGAGCGGGGATGTTCTAGGGACACGTCAAAGCGGACTTCCTGATTTTAAGTTTGTAGATTATGCACATCATTTGCCCATGATTGCCGAGGCCCAACAACTGGCAAACCGTCTTGTTGAGCTGGATCCTTTTTTAAAAACAGATCAAGGAAAAGCAGCACGCTTATTATTACACCTATTTCAATATACCGAGGCCATTCATTATCTAAACAGTGGATGATTCCACTTGAAATTTTTTAAATATGCACAGAAAATTGACTTAAAGACTTCTTTCCTGCAAGATAAAAAAAACAATAAATATTAAAAGAAAATGTTTGTAAATAAAAAGAATATTACTGTCGTTGCCTGCTTGGGTCTGTTGTGCTTAGTGGCGTGGGGTGCAAATCCACAAGTCTTTAAAGAAAATTCCCCAGTGATTAAAAAATACTTTGGAAAACAACAACCCATGGGACAAGGGTCAGTTACAAAATATTGGTTCACAGTCTATCAGTTGGCTTTGTGGGCAAAAAATAATAAATTTAGTTATAATAATTATTTGGCTTTAAGGGCGTGGCAAGAAATTGAAGTTAGCCAAGAAGCCCTTATTAAAGAAACTTTAAAGAAAATTTATGCTTATCATCATGTTTCCCCACAGAAATTGGCAAAGTATGAAGGCTATCTTAAGAAAGCATATCCCCAAAAAATCAAACTGAAAGAAACATGGACAGTCGTATTTAAACCAAAACAATCCATTGATTTTTATGTAAATGATGACTTTTATGCCTCTTTCAAAGACATGGAATTTGCAGAAAAATTCTTTGATATATGGATGAACCCAAAAGGTGAATTCAAAGACCTTCGTGAAAAACTTTTAAAAGGTGAAGTAAAAACCCAAATGGCATAACACTTAATAAAGAATTGTTATCCATCCCCAGATCCTTTACTGTAAAACTTAAATAATAAGGGACCTATGGCTAAAAAATATCTTCTAACATTACTATTACTTTTAGTATCAGCAATCCAAACTTGCGCAAAAGATACAGAAACTGTTTCGCCTTCAATGTATATGGCAAGGCAAATATTGGATTCTGAATCCCCAAGTTATGATTTGGATTTATATACAATTGATACGGCAATAGAAATTTTCCCTGAATTTGTTAAATCACGCCTTATGGCTTATGTTGCGCCTAATGTTAAAAAGCTTGTTAACCCTGATGCTTTAACAGTTTTGGGTATTATCAGGCAGGCTACGTTGGATATGGGATTGCCAGAAGATCTTTATGATGACCTTTCTGAATTATCTGATCCTGAAAAAGCAAAAGAAATAAGAAAAAAAATAACAGACCCTACAGTTGCTGACAAAATGGATCGATTTATGATCAAAAGTTACGGATGGAAGGACCTTGAAAAGTATTTCACAGTCATAGATTTTGAAAAAGACGCCCCCCAAAAAAACCAAAGTGGTGCTTGGAAAGGTGCCATTATGGTGAAAAATCCCAAAGCAAAACACATTAAAGAATGGGACGTCATGAAAGAAGCCGTATCCATATATTTGGTTTTTGATACTGCTGAAACAAAAGATAATATAGAAGCATTAAAATCCCGCGATGATATGGAAAAGTTAAAACACTTAAGGTTGAACGAGGAAAAAGCTTCATATGAACTTTTAAAAGAATTTTACAGAGATATTCCTATAGTCAAGTTAGCTGTTGATTACAGCGTTGAAGCCATGCCTGGATACGTAAAGCGAACAAGTTCTTTGCTGTGGGGATATGAAGATAGCGTCCAATTAGTTAAAGAATACATTAAACAGGGGGCTGATATAAATGAGCGTAATGATCAAGGGGAAACCGTTTTAAATCGTGCAGCAGCTGAAGGTAACATAGAGATGTTAAAGGCCTTAATTGAGGCCAATGCAGACCTTTTGCTTCCAAATCGAGATGGCCTTTCACCCCTTCACCGGGCTGCTGCAAACGGTCATGCAAAAGCAGTACAATTGTTGATAGATGCAGGGGCTTTGGTTGAATCCCAAAATGATAAAGGGGAAACCCCCTTGATTATGGCTGCAGATCAGGGCCATAGAGATGTTGTGGATGTTTTATTAAAAGCAGGGGCAGACCCTTTTGTAAGTGATATTCAAAATAAAAATGCGTTACATAAAGCAGCTGAAAAAGGACATGAAGAGGTTGTTAGGGCTTTCCTTTCCAATAAAAAACTTTTAGAGGAAAAAGACGAAAATCAAAATACTCCGGTACAGCTGGCTGTAGAAAATAACAAAAATAAAGTTTCTGTCTTGCTTTTCCAAGCAGGGGCAGACCCAGAAACACAAGATGAAAATGGAAAGACACCCCTGCATAAAGCGGTGAAAGCACAAAATGCACAGATAATACAACTGTTGGTGCAAAGTAAAAAAGGGTTAAATACACAAGATAAAGAAGGCAATACGCCTTTGCTGGTTTCTGTAATAGAAGGTCTAAGCCCTTTTGCCGAAGGTCTTGTTCAAGCTGGAAGTGATGTAAATCTTAGGAATAAAAAAGGAAATGCCGCCATTCATATTGCCGCAGAAAAAGGAATGACGAAAACCGTTAAGGCTTTGATGATAGCCAAAGCTTTACTGGATGAACAAAATGAAGAAGGCCTGACACCATTGCACTATGCGGCCCAAAATGGCCATGCAAAAATTGTAAATTATTTTGTAAGTTCGAAGGCGGATACAAACAAAAAGACCAATAAAGGGGAAACAGCTTTGTTGCTTGCCGTTGAAAGTAAAAGCGCAAAAACTGTTAAAATACTTTTGCTTGAAGATATTTTAAATGTGCCGGATGAAAAGGGGCGGACACCCTTACATGCAGCAATAGAAAAAGATTATCTGAAGATAGGTTTGGCCCTTATTAAGGCAGGGGCGGATCCAGATTTAGAAGATAATAATGAAAAGACAGCATATGATTATGCAAAAAGTGGCCGTGCCAAAGCAATTCTTGATTTGGGACGCAAGATGAAAAAAGAAAAAAAGCAGAAAGAGGCAGCCAAGAAAAATGCAAAGGAAGAAGCGGAAATAGAGGAGAAGGCGTCTTCTGAAGCAAAATCTTAACCAGGGTTGCTCTGAAAATAAACACCAGATTCTGATGAATTTGATAGCTATTGCATTTTAAAATATAAAAATATACAGTTAAATAAACAACAAATTAATGGGAACGGCTATGGTTAAATATATTTTAGGACTTTTTCTTTTTATTTTTTCTTATTCAAATATAGCAGGGGCTGAAAAGGAAAATCCTGTGTTAACAAATGGGTGGTACCAATGGTCACCGTATCAATATACAGTTGAAAATGAAGGGTTAAAAACCTTAACTGGTCTGGATGTTATCCTTGTACGAAAATTAACAGAAAAAACTGGTAGGGAAGTGAATTATTTACCGGCCAGCTGGAAAGATCACCAAGATCAACTACGTGCAGGAACAAAGGATTTTGCAGCTGGGGCCACTTACACAGACCCGCGGGCTGAATTTGTTCATTTCTCAGAGCCTTATCGTTTCGAAGAAAATTCCATGTTTACGCTTTGGGAAAATGCCGGTGCTTTGAATTTTTCAAACATTCCTGAATTTATTAAAGAACTTAAAGAAAACCAGTTTAAGTTAGCCGTGATTGATGGATTTATTTATGCAGATCCAAAACTGAATGAGTATATTGCAGATCCTGAAAATGCGGACCTAATCGTAAAAACCAAAGATGATTTTGAAAGTATGCAATTGTTATTAAAGGGCGAAGTTCAAGGCTTTTTGGCAGATAAAACAGTCGGGGCAAACATGGTTTGGAAAACCCAGAAAGGGGCGGAAATAACAGAAGTTCCTTTAAATATTAAAGTTCCCATTCGTTTTATGTTTTCCAAAAAATCTGTCCCTATCAGTGTTGTGGAAGAATTTAACCAGGCCATTAAAGAATATGTTGGATCAAGTGAATACAATACAATTGTGACAGAGTACTTGGCCCCAGTTATGTTTTTGAAGACGGTTGATTCCCCTTGGTTTAGAGTTGTTGAAATTATTGGAACCATCGCGTTTGCCTTGTCTGGTGTAATGATTGCTTTCCAACAAAGGGCCACTTTACTGGCAGCCTTCTTGTTTGCTTTTTTGCCTTCATTTGGGGGAGGAATTGCCCGGGACGTCTTATTTGGTATTGCCCCCGTTTATATCTTAAGGGCCCCGGTTTATTTCTTAACAGTTGGGGGAATTGTTATAGCCGCATACTTAATTTCCCACTTTGCAGGAAATAAAATTTCTAGGTTCTTTGATAGTTTAATTCCCAATAAACTGAAGAAAAGAAAAGATAATTTTTACCTAGTTTTAACAGATTCTATGGGGCTTGCGGCCTTTACAGTTTCCGGTGTGTTTGTAACGCTTGTCGCCAAAGTTGAACCCTTTTGGTTATGGGCACCATTCTTCGCCCTTTTGACAAGTGTCGCTGGTGGGATTGTGCGTGATATTGTTGCAAGACGCGATAAAATTGTTGCCTTTACAGGGGCGCCTTACGGGGAATGGGCAATTGTTTGGGGTTTTGCATTTTCAATGTATCTTTATTTTAATGCCATCAATATTTCCCAAGAAATTGTTGCCCAAGGTATTATCGTAACAATTTTGGGTGTCTTTTTCAGCAGAGTCACAGTGTATCTTTTGAATATAAATAACATTACGTTCAAGGATATTAACAAATAGAATAAGTTATTTTTAGAAAAATATAAATTTTTCAACCTGAAAAATAGCCCCTGGTGTAATAGGTTAAATCCCTAAATACATCAGGGGTTATGGCTTTTTTATATAAATTTTTAATTTTATTCAGTTTTCTTGTTTTCACAAAGTCTGTTTATGCGTCTGCCTTATCAGAAGGGATTGGGGCTAAAGAAGAGGCAGAAAAACCTTTTAGATTGAAAAGAGCAAGAAGTTTTGAAATAGAATATAATCCACCAGAAAATCTTAAAATTGTAATCATTGGTGGGGGATATACAGGCATGTTATCTGCCGTTGTTTTAAGACAAATTATTCCTGATGCTGAAATTATTTTAATAGAAAAAGAACAACATCTTTTGACAGGGGCAAGCCTAACCCCCGGCCGATTGCATTTGGGGGGAGAATATCCTTTAGATCCAGAAACATCTGTTAGTTGTCTATGGGGGGCTTTTCTTTTAAAGCAAATGCTTGGGGACACGATTCTAACAAAGGTGCCTGCAGCACAATATCTTGTTGCAAAAGATTTGGATGCCTCTGGACTAACTGTAGCACAGCAAAAGGAAGCTTATGAAAGAAATATAAAAGCTGTTTATCAAGATGTTTATGATAGGTTTTATGAAAAATCACCTCATAAAGAAGATTTTTTTGGTCCCCCTGAAGATTTGTTGAGGGATATGTCTGTTGATGAAATGCCTAGCACCCATTTTGTTGGAGGGGTTGAAGTCAAAGAGCATGGAATTCATCCAATAAAAATGGCGGCTGCTTTGAAACATCTTGTATGTTTTTCAGATGTTAGGGTTATGACAGATACAGAAGTATTAAGGGTTAAGAATGAGGGTGGTTGGATATTAAATACGAATAGAGGTGGAATTACTGCAGATTTTGTTGTTAATGCCACTTGGCAAGAAATTTATAACTTAGATAAGGCTGCGCAATCTTCAGCAAAAGCAGGTAAATTAGGGGGGCTTTCCCCTGTAATGTCACCGCCCACTGCTGAATATCATATTTTTTCTCGGGCTATGTTAATAGTGGATACGGCACAAGAAGGGGCAGGTGCGGCTGCGGCAAGCTCTTCATTCTCCTCCTCAACTGCAGCTGCTGTGCCATCTGATGGGGAAGCTTTGGCTGAGGAGAGTGATCTTCGAGCTTATTTTGGTCTTCTAGGAAGTAAGGGGGGCATGTTTAGTGCAGTAAATCGAAGTACAGCCCTTCTTTATTGGCCAGATGAAAAAGGGTCATATGTGGCAGGAACAAGGCTTGGGGGGTCAAGAACTTTATCCGCGCCTGCCTTCATGAGACTTATGTATGGAGCAAAAGAAGAAGAGAAAACTCCGGGTGATATTAGTGCAAGAATTCTGACTGATTTAAAAGAAAAATACCCAAAATTGGCTGGAGCAAAACCCTTAAGGTTGGTTGTAAGGGAAACATTATCACATGGACCAGATTTGGATAAACGCCCCCCAATTCCTGTCGTGGAAAAAGAAAAAGGGTGGATAAGTGCCCTATCAACAAAAGCAACATTTTCTGCAATAACCGCTTTAAATGTTGCAAAAATAATTCTTTCCCACGTCGAAGGATCCGAGGAAGAAGAGGATGATAAAGAAGCAGTTCCTAAAGCAGCAAAAATAGCTAAAAAAACTGTAGTGAGTTTTGCAGACAATGCATTCTTTTTAAACCTTAAATCTTCTCCATCGCCTGAAACATGGATTCTTCCAGAAGAATTAAGATTTTCAGAAATGTTGTTAGATTTAGAAGACCGTAGCTTTATTCAAGATGCTTATCAAAGAAGGCTCCCCATTGCTATGGCAATGGACGGTGTGATGTGGCCCACACTAACGCCTGCAAAAGAAGCAGAAACATTTGTAAAAACTTTGCCAGAAGTCGTTGATCTTGCAGCAGTTGATTTGGATTCCGGAGAAAAAGAAGTTCTTATAGACTACATTGGATTACCAGGTTCAGCTGTTCAATTATTAAACCTAAGCTATGTCAGATTCACCCAACCTGAAATGGTGGATTTTATAAAAGCCTTAGCTTCTAATACCTCTTTAAAAAAGATAGTTCTTAGGGGAATGGGATTAATGGGGGAACCCCTTTCCTCTGTTCTAGAAGTTTTAAAAACAAAAGAAATTGAATTTTTAGATCTTAGCCTTAACTCTATTGATACTCAATCTAGGGGCGCAAGAGGTAAAAATTTATTGGATATTCATGAATTTATAACAGCTGTTCCAAATAGTTTGAATACATTTGTAATAGAAGGTATGGGAATCAAAGAAAAGGACACTGGAATTTTAATGGGGGCAGCCCATGAAAGAAAAAGCATGGGCAAGCATTCTATTGATATAAAAATAACTGCCCCAAGTTTTGGTGATGATATGGTTATATCGGTAAGGGGATTAACAGTGCCAGAAAGAATGGGTCTGGCTAGGCAGTTCAGTCTTTCTTTAGAGTCAGATGCGGCCCTCCCAGGAAGTAGTCCTCCTGCAGAAGGCCTTTCTTCTTTAGGGATTGATGAATAGGTGTTTTAATCTTTTTAAAATAAAGCCCCCTGCCGGTAAGTTTTTTAAGTAAAGGCTTTCTAAGAATTTTAAATTAAAAGGGGTTTCTTGCTTTACCCACAGCTGTAGCATTTCCAAAAGGACAGGATCTTTTTTTAGCAATTCTACAATACGTATTATATCTTTTTTGCCTATGTCTTGATTGGAAAAAAAGTTAGCAAAAGCATTTGCTTTAATTTCTTTATGTTCAAAAAGACCGATATCCAGAAAATTAAAAATTAAGGCCTTATAAAAATAATCTGAATGTTCTTTAAATTGGTAATTTTCTTTTTTAAGTAATTTTGTCATTTTATCCTCCATTTATAAGTTTATCATCCCCCATTTTTTAATGACCTACTATCCGTATAAATTCCGGGTTAAGGGGATTTAAGGATTGAAACATCAATAATTTTCAACCAAAAATTATCGTTTGGCCAGGTTATGCTTTTTACATGCAGAATAAAAAAACATATGAAAAAACAATTACGCATAGTTCTTTTTTAAAGCAGGTTTGCAAACCCTTATTTGATACTTTCAATCTAACTAACTTTGGGTATAAGAAAGTGACCCAGGATGGCAAATATATATTCTTATCCACGAATGAAGAATGGTTGAAATTTCATTATCAAAATATAGGCGGGCACGGCACCTTTTTTAAAGGGGCAATGGAAAGATCACAAAAAATTGGATTTGAAAGAACTATATGGCCTATAGAACCAAAAGATGATTTTCTGCAAGCCCTTTTTGAACATAACATGAATAACGGAATAAACTTTTACAGGGCAGATGGCAACGATATAGATTTGTGGACTTTTTCAACAGAAAAAACTTCCCACCAACACCCCAATAGTTATGTAGAAATTCTAAATTATTTAGAAAAATTTATTGTTTATTTTAATGGGATTGCTTCTGAAATAATAAAAGAATGCAAAGAGGATGATTATGCAACATTAGCCGGAGAAGTTGGCCTAGAAAAAGCGTTTTCAATTGGGGATGTAAACAAGAAAAAAGAAAAAATAGAAAACTTTAATAATTTTTTGGAAAATACATCAATTATTATTGAGGGTGAAGAAGGCCCAGTGTCTTTGACAAAAAGGCAAAGGCAATGTTTGGAAAAGCTATGTTACGGTAAAACAGCAAAGGAAATCGCCCGCGATTTAGATATTTCAGCACGCACAGTTGAAGAACACTTAGACATCGTTAAACAAAAAGGCGGCTTTTCAACAAAATCTGAATTGATTTGCCAATTTTACAAAGCTTTAATGGTTAAAGGTTTTTAACCTTCTTCCAACTTAAAAAAGTTAAGGGGGTTAATTCGTTCAGGCATGACTGTAAAGTCTAAGTATATTTCAACCGCATTATCTTTGTCTTCCCTGCGTTTGACAGGGGACGCAAAGCGTAATTTAAAGTCACCATAATCTGTACCATATTCAACCCCACCACCAACACTCCATAATAATGCGGTAGAGAAATCTGGATACTGACGGGCATAGGCCGTTCCCCAAGTCATAAACCCAACTAGGGATAGTTCATCAGTAAGATAACTTTTGATCTGTGTTCCAGCATTAAGCATAGAGCGCCCACCAATAGGGGTGTTAGAAGAATCAAGTGGTCCTGCCATTTGGAATTTATAGCCTGGAACACTGCCTGCCCCACCAGGGTAGTAAAGTTTATGTTTAGGGATAACATTATTACCAGCCCCTGGTGACATTCCGATAACCCCCCATGCACCAAAGACAACTGAATCATCTGACGTAACAGGCAAATATATTTCAGGCTTAATTCGTGCTTGCATATAGGTGTTTAATTTTCCAAAAACTGACATGTATGGCAGTATATCTGCCTTAAGCTTGAATCCTTTGCGGGGCTTTTTACCCCCCCTTACACGTGAAAAATATAACCCCATAGGAGTTCCAAGTATCCGATGGCTTACTTCTTTATTATCTTTTTTTACATTATTGATTTCAAAAGAAACGCCGGTTTGTCCCAGTAGGTAATAGTAAAATGGATACTGAAGTATGGCATATGAATCAAACCCGTTTTTTGTATATCCTGGGTAATCTTCTTTTCCGGCCTTCATTTTAATAACGGCATCTAAATTAAGTGTTTCCATAAAATCAGGCAAGACAAGACCTGCTTCGCCTAATTTACGGTTTTGGCCAAACTGTGCACCAATATTCAAGGTTTCCCCATTACCAAATAAGTTACGTTGTTCCCATCCGACTTTTGCAACACCTTCCAGTTTTCGTTCATGTGTGTAGCCTAAGATAAGTTCCCCTTCGTTAAGGCCATCCATATAAATATAAATATCCACCATGTCATCTTCATTAACTTGATCATCAGGTGTGATTTTTACAGATTTAAACAGGCGCGTGTTATTCAAAGCTTGGATGCTTCGAATAATTTTTTCTTGGCTAAAGATATCCCCTTTGCGCCAAGCCAGGCGGCTTTTTACAAATTCTGCATCAATGCCCTTTTCGGCGCGTTGAATAACGATATTCCCAAATCTTGCTAAAGGCCCAGTAGAAACCATAATTGCTGTATATAATTTCTTACTTTCACGGTCGATAACATGGTGATCTTTTTTTATCTCTGCAAAGGGATATCCGCGGTCTTTTAAAAATTCAAGAATTTTTTCTGAGGCCTTATCAATCTGTTGTTTGATTGCGGGCTGTCCAACCCGGATGCCAAGGCGCTGAATATCATTTGAAATTATTTTCACCTGCCTATCATCTTCAGGCTCTGATTTTATTTTAAAAGACCCAAGGGTATATTGTTGCCCCAAAGTTACCTTAAGATAAACAAGGACAGGGTCAACACGAATATCAACAAAAAAATCAAATTCTGCATCGTAATACCCTTGTTCCCCCATCAGTTTTTGCAATTCAGTCATGTCGCGAATCGCAATGTTTTTAATTTCTTTGACTGTCGAGGGTGGGTTTGACTGTCCTTTCAATAAAGTAGAATTTTCAGCAATAATTTTTCTTATGTTTGGATCATCAACACCGTAGACAATGGTTTTATAGGGAATGAATGCGGATGGAGGCATAACGCGTGCGTAGGCGGAATGTCCTATGGAATTGAATAATATTCCCAGGGTGAAAAACAAAACCTGTAAATTTAACCGAGTGCGCAATTTCCCTGCCATTCTAAATAATTATATAATCATAAGCCTATCATAACTTAATAAAGTGAATAAAGGAAAAAATATATAAAAATCAATAATCTATAGCCGAGAATTTATAACTTTGTTAGGCGTTACTGCATCACTTGTGTGCCATTTGCACGTCTTGCTTCTTATACCTACAACAAAATTAAAATGCTCTAGCTATAGGAGTGTTTCAAGAATGACTTTATATAGATATGTAAAAGAAAAAGAATAAAACCACTTGAACCATACCGTATTACGTAATAAATTAAACTGCGGTAATAAGCTTTAAATGTAAAGAAACAGAAAAAATATGGAAAAGCCAATTTTCTCGTAAATTGCCTAGGGATATTCAAGAAGTTTCCTTAAGAAAGTTAAGGTTAATTGAGGTATCTTTACAAATAGATAATTTGAGAAGATCTCCTAACAATAGGCTTGAGGTATTGAAGGGAAAAAGAAAAAGTCAATACAGTAAGAATAGTTGAGTTTTTAACCTGGGACTTGCTTATTATATTAATTTTATTAAACTTTCTTAACTATTTTAGATCCCTTTCAGTCTCTCAATAAAATAACAACACTTTTATCATTCTAGTTTTGTTTATGGCAGACGTTTGTTTAACATTGTTGATATCAAAAATAGGGCAGTGATCAATAATTATTCCTATTATCTGTATAGTTTAAGTACATCCTTAAACTAGGTTTTTTCTTTGGTTGAGTAAAAAAGTAGAGGAATTAATAATTATTTTTCTAAATAAATTGTAAATTTGTCAGTTTTTAATGATAATGTAATAATAACAGGAATATTAAAGAATGATTTCATTTGTTAAAAAAAATTACATAGAATTATTATGGGGAAGTCTTTACTTTTTAGGAGGGGGGTGGTTTTTAAAAAACGAGCTTATTGATGACCCTTTAGAAAACCCTATCCTTTTAAGCCATATTTCCGTTTTACTAGGGTGGGTTGTCAGTTTCAGTTTCATTTTTAAAAATAGGATAGCAGATAACATATTAAAAAATCTATTTTTCCCTGTATTTTCTGTTTCTATATGTATCATTGTTGGGCGTATGCTTTTTGATTTTGATGCCTCAGGGCCTTGGATTTTAGAGTACAGAAAGGTTGCTGCAGATTATGCTAAGCCAGAAACTTACAGGATTGCAGACTTCTTATTTCATTACCTTTATCCCATTGGTTATGCCAACCTTTTTAAAAATAATCACACCCGCATGACAAGGATCTTCTATAATAAATCTATACGATATATATTAGTTCAATACATACTTCCTTCAATTGGTTTTTTACTATGGATGTTAGCCATGATATTCATAGAACATAAGAGTTTTAATGAGATCTATTATACAAAAAACATCCACTTTATGCAGGTGTTTTTGATCACCTTGTTTGTGCCTCTTGCTTTAACTTTACCGTTGCAAATAAGTATGGTTCATAAGAAAGATAAAATGGATTTTAATCCTTACTATAAAGGATTAATATTAACAGGATGCTTGTTAATATGTTTATTATCCTTATTTATATATAAGCCGATCAGTCTACATGAAAATATAATATTTATTAGTTCTTTTGCCATCTCTATACTTTTATCTTTGAGACTTCTAACAGTGTTTTCAGATGAAAAATACTTTGTTATTTTGCCGGTTATTTTATCTGTTAACATCTTTTCTTTTTTTATTAATGAATTTCATTTCTGGTCCACAGGAGGGACTGAAGACGTATACATACTAAACTTATGGGATATAGCCTCCCCAGTTTCCATTGGGCTTCACTATGTTATAAAAACCATATATTATGCAATTAATATTATAGGATTTTATATTTATTACTGCTTTTTAGATCAAAAGGTTCTTTACGACAGGATTGGCAAAATCCCTCACTATTTTTTAAAATTGATCTTTTTCAACATAGTTATCTTTGGCCTCCTGTTTTCGATAGGGGTGTTTGATCGATATGATCTTAAAAATACTCACTTAGATTATCTATATTTTATATTAGGGATGATACTCTCCATTGAACTTACCCTTCCGTTAAGACAAATGACACTTCTAAAATTAAAGCTGAAGAAATAGAATATTATTGTCTCCGTTTAATTATTGATAATAAAATAGCATGTATATATGTTATATATTTTTTAACAAGGGAAATATAGAATTTTTTACTATTAATAATAAATCATTTAGATTAGTCTAAATGAAATTAATTCAATAATAACCTTTAAATATTTTAAATCATTTCTTATATTATTAATATATAAAATTTAGAGGAATTTTATTTATGTTAAAGAATTATAAACATTTTTTGTGTTTGTTACTAAGCTTTATTTTCTATAATATTTGCTATATGGCAAAAGCAATGGAATATGATGTAAAAGTAGTTCCCCACATTGCCGTTGTTCCAGACCCAGATGATGGTGGTCGTCTCAGCCACCTAGTTGGTGTTGGAGCGGCATCTAAAAGAGAAGACCCAGAGGCCGACTTAGAAAGCAGTAGACCAGCTATCAAAAGATTTCTCTCTGTAACAGAGCTTACAGCTCTTGGTGAAGAAGCGACTGATGTCACACATGAAAGTGTTAATGCTCTTAATAGAAGAATGGTTCAAGTTTTCATAGAGGACAAACCAGGGCGCGTTGCTTCAGGAGCTTCGTGGGTAGCCTCGTTTCTTGTAGGCTGGAGTGCTTGCGCAGGAATATACAATGTTGCCTCTGTTGCTGCTCTTGATACCATACAAGGAATTCCTTCATCTTTTGGTGCTTATGGAAAAGGCTCTAATCAACCAACTAATCATTTTGTTGCTATGGCTTTGCAGACATCTTACGGATTCATATTTCTTATTCCTGCTAATATGTATCCTGCATATGAAATGTTATCAAACATAACGGGACACGTGCGCTTAAATAGTAAGAAAAATGACATAAAAATTCTTAAGGATGATTCTTTTTGTCCAACTGCATCACAAAAACGCTGTTCTGTCTTATGGCGTTCATTGGGGAGCTCTTTTAAAACTACATTTCCTGAAAAGGAAGGAACAGCGGCAACCTATATGATGTGGGGAAAGATTTTGCTAGGAATTTATTCGGTAGCAGATACAATCCCAGAAGTTTCAGTTTTATGGAGCAACCTTGTTAGAGAAGGCAATTATCATACAAGGCCTGCGGTTCCTGGATTTTTCGTACAAAATGTTTATGAAAGATGGAGGGTTGGTCATAAAGGATTAAGGAACGTAATTGCTACTTTATTTCCTGGTGAAACTGAAGAAGGTAAAAAAGATGAATCAACTATCATAAGAAGAAGAGCTTTAGTTCAAATTTTAGAAAATGCCAGTTATAACCTCAGAAGAATGGAGGGACCAGATATTAGAGCGCTTCATAATAGAATTTGGCAAAAGGATTCTTCTTCAACAGGATCTCCCTTTTCCTCTGCAGGTGTATCTACATTTAATCCAATGGCACATCCAGAAGCAAAAGCAGCAGCAGAAAGTGCAGAAAAAAAAGATGAAGTTGCCTTTATGTCTCATTTTTTAAGATTAGGAAATGAAACGGATGAAATTGCTTTTGCCCGAGAACATGGCAAAGAAACTGTTTTAAGGTCTGCTACGCGTGTAATTGGATATGGAATTGGGCTAGTAGGAACATGGGGGGCATTTGAAATAGTTAGGCGATCTACTTCTGCATTCTTTCAAAACTTCTTTGGAGTAGATCCATATTCAGCCGATATTGCAGGAACATCTATTGCTAGCTTTATGGGGACAACACGTGCATTTAGAAATATAAGGGCTACTGCAGAAAATTTTCTTGGATTTCATGATGCTGTGACTGGGCATTTACACCAGAGAGAAACAGCAGAATATGATGAATTTCTAAGAACAGACTTTTTACCCTGGCAAGAAGCAGCATTAAGAGCAAAGAACTATGCTGGTGCTATTTATTTTTCATCACCCTGGATTCTGGTTTTAGAACCAATAATTAAAGATATGGACCCTGCAACAGCAGCTATTATGTTAACAACATTCTTTTTAGCAGAACCTTCATTCAATGCTAATCAATTTAATTCGGATCTGTTTGGGTTATTTGGGGAAGCACATAGAGCAAGCTTTTGTGGGTGCAGAAATTATCACAAGTACGAACTTAATAGAAGCAAAATGTTAGAAGTAATTAATAGATCAAGAGATATTGTGAAACATCTTCCTGATAGCCATGTCAGAGAACTTTTTGAGGATATGGTTCAAAATGATACAAAGATAACTGAAGCAACAGTAGTTGCTGTAAGAAGAAGAGTTGAGGCAGATTATAGAAAACCCTCTATGCTTGATCGTGTAAAAGCTTCTTTGGGATGTTGTTGTTGTGTTCGTAAGTCGGATGATGACACAACATCTGGTCCTATAGTCCTGCCCACAGCTTTAGAAGCAGGTGGTTCACCCGTTATTCATGGAATTGGTGTTATAGAAAGGCATCTCGAAACAGAAGTAGCTGTTGATGAAACAGCGGGCAGCTCCATATGGAATTGTTTTGGATGTTTTTCAAGTAGAAGACGTTAGTTATTTAGTATTATTCATCCCCCCCCTTCTTGAAAAGAAATTTGAAAAATCGATCAAGATTTGGTGCAATAATAGGTTTTAAAGGTCTAACAATAAATCTGGAAGAAAGTCCAACCATCATTAGACATGTGAAGGCGAAAAGAATTATATACCACCACCATTCGCTTGGTTGATGGGAATATATTTTAATCCCCTTATCAAGAATAAAATAAATTAAAAAGATGTGTAGTAGGTAGGGGTACATAGTATTATTACCATATTTAGTAAAGAAAGTTTCTAACTTTGGTACTAATATGAAAAAGCAAAAACATAAAATTAATGTTAATATTCTATATGTAATATCAATAATTATTCCTTTAAAAAGAGAGTATTTTTGGGCAATGAGCCGTATGCCAATTATATATCCTTCATCGTCTCCTTCAGGTAAAACTTCATTAAAATCTACTTTGAAATGGTATAAACTTATAAAAATAGTTAGAAAAAAAATAGCTGCCAGAAATCTATGAAAAAATTTAAAATTAAATTGTGAGAGATCTAAGCTATTTGTTTTAAATATCATACCTATTATGTAGTATGGAAGGTATTTTATTAAGTTAACCCCTCCCCATTGCAATCCATTATATTCAAAATGTGGGGTGAAACTTACTAAGAGGATAAGCACAAGAGCTATATATAAATTAAGTCTATATATAAACGGGGCAAGAAACTTAAAAGCAATGATAACTCCTAAAAACCATAAAATATAAAAAGGTTCTGTGAAAAGTTCTGTAGGATTCAAATCAGAGGGGGTAACTATTTTTAAAATAACATCAAAAATAATTAGCGGAATAAGAAATCTTTCCACTATAGATTTAACATAGTCTGTACTGACATCTTTTTTAAAGAAGTAACCAGATATAATAAAAATAGATGGCATAATAAAAAGTTGGATAAGAGCGGATAATGCTATAAAAAAATCATTTCTAGTTAAAGGATTAAGATAAACTCCTTTTGCAGTCTCCCCTCTGTCAGGCGATATAACATGCACTAAAAGTACTAAAAAAACAATTAAAAATCGCGCATTATCATAATAATAGTTTCTTTTCATTATACCTCTCTGTTTATGGAGGTGGATGAGAGTTCTTTTACTGATTGTCTTCTTGCTGCAGCAAAGCCCATTATATAACTTGTCCAAATTAAGGAACTTAATAATAAAAATATTAATAATATTATTTGTGTATTTGTATTAGACTTTGAAATTTTTGAAGGTTTATTTTTTGATAAACTATCTTCAATATTTAATACCCATATTAAAGATATAAATATAACGATTACATGCCCGTTGATAACCCATCCACTTGCAGTTTCTAGGTCCATTGGAAAATACATTATTGTAGCAGACACATAAATTATTAAAAGAAATAGTAATATTGGATTTTTTAAAGCCATTAATATCCTGTTTTTTTATCAAGTATACTTACATATATAAAAGAAGCAAATGTTTTATCAAAGTTTGTCTCAGTTCCTGTAGGGGTTGTTAAGGCTGGAAGTACAGCTATGACAGCAAAAGAATATGCATTAAGAATATATGATGGTTTTACAGGTCAAAATCACTATAGAGCTTCTGGGGAATTTAATCCTTTTTTTACAGATATTATTTATGGTCAAAACGAAGGTTGGGTTTTAGGAGTTAATTATCTTGAAGGGGTTTACTGGGATGGGCTTTTATTTGGTGCGTTGGGGGCTGCTACCTTTGACCAAATAGGTATTCCTATGCCCACAGGGCTTTCTTTAATTATTCCTACAATATTAGCTCAAGGAGCTTTTGCAGCAGCAGAACAAGCGGATGACATACAAACAGCAGCACATGCTTTACAAAGATTTCGTGTGACAAAAGGCTGCACTTCTTGTTGTGTAATGCCCCCGGTTAGTTAAGAAGCAGTAAGAGAGTATTTTGTGTAAATTGGGCAGGTGTTTTGTAGCCTAGGGCCATATGGGGATAATCGTTATTATAAGCATTGACCCATCGTTTAAATTTATTTTCAAAATCATGAGGATTATCCCAATCATAAGGCCATACGATATCTTCTTTAATGGTTTTTATCAATCTTTACGTATCAGCATTGCCTTTGGGGTTGTTAAATCCGGTGAATATTTGATTAATACCTAAAAGGTATCACAGGCCTGTTTAAAAGCTTTAGCCATCAGCTGGTAGCCATTGTCGGTAATTAGATTGGGTTTATGATCAGTGCTATGAATCCTGCCGGTAAACCGTTTATTAACCGCTTGGTCCAGAGCCTCTAACCAATCGTTTGTCATGGAGGTAAAGTTTAACTGCCATCCAATGATTTCCTTATTCTATCAATTCTTCACAACATAAAGATACCGCCATTCGTTATTAAGCTTAATCTTCGTCATATTCATGCCCCAGTATTGATTTAAGCGGTTGGCTTGGGATTCCAGAACGTTTTTTAAGAATCATTGAGGCTGGATTACAGTATCAGGTTGATATATAGTTTTAAGAAAACAAGGATAGCAGCATGGTATGTTCAGACTTTTATGATTTCAAAGGAAAAACAGTATTAATTACAGGGGCATCAAGTGGCCTTGGTGAAAGGTTTGCAACGATTTTATCGAGCGCTGGGGCAAAAGTAATATTGGCAGCAAGAAGAAAAGATAAACTTGATTATATAGTGAAAGTTCTCAAAAATTCTATGGTTCTTCCTATGGACGTTTCAGACCCTAATTCTGTAAAAGAAGCCTTTGAAAAGATAAATAAAGAAAATGAACAAGTTGATATTTGTATTAATGCTGCAGGGGTTGCAAAGTTAGGTTATGTCTTTGCAGAAAAGGAAGAAGACATTTTCAATGAAACATATAATGTAAACGTAAAGGGTTTGTGGCTTGTGACAAAGGCAGCAGCAAATCATATGAAAGACAATAAAATACAAGGATCAATTATCAATATAGGAAGTGTCAGTGGAGATGCCGTGCCTGCAATTGGTGGGACGGCTTATTGTTCTGCAAAAGCAAGCGTTCACCAATTAACAAAAACACTTGTTGGAGAGCTTTCTCCTTATAAAATTAGAATAAATACATTAAGTACGTGGATGATTCCGACGCCTATGACAGAAGGTTTTTTGGCAGACGGAAAAGATAAAATAGAAAAAATGACCCCTTTAGGGCTTGCAAAAATCAGTGATCTTGATGCAGCAATCTTATTTTTAGCTTCAAATGAGGCATCAAGATATGTGACAGGTTCTTGTTTGACCGTTGATGGTGGTGTATCTTGGGGTGGGTCTTTAGATTAAGCCGTTTTGTGTTTTGGCTGATGCAGGACCGGCCAGGCATCATCCATATCTTTAATTCGGGCATGAATTTTATCGACTGTCAGTCTGATTTGGGCATCTGTTGCAAACACCAAATGAATGTGGGGCTCGTCATATTGAATGGCTAAAAGTTCAAGGCTGTGATTTTGATCTTCATAACGTGTAAATCCACGATATTCAACCTTGGTTACGTCTTGAAAAACCACCCCCGAATGCAAACGTTGGGGTTTTTCTTTTTTATCTTCACTTAATTCCCAGCGAAATCGATTGGCAAAAATACGGAATGTATTATCGTCTTTACAAAAGTCCAAACCTTTTAAAGGGATGATGGCATCTTGTAAGAAGGCGGAAAAAACTTCCAAGTCCTCTTTATCTGTTGCCAGAATTTTTAATAGCTTTGTATCCATTTTTTGCCTCAACTGTTATTATAGTTATAATTATAATCCCTAAAAGATGCAGTTGCAAATAAGAATTCTGCTTTCCTTATTTTTTAGTGTGCACGCTCAACTAACGCGCCGCATTCAGATAGTTTGGTTTCAATATGTTCATAGCCGCGATCTAAATGGTAAATACGGTGTACAGCAGTTTCCCCTTTTGCAGCCAATCCCGCCAAAACAAGAGAGGCCGAGGCGCGCAAATCTGTTGCCATAACATCAGCCCCAATTAATTCTTTCACCCCTTTAATGGTTGCAACAGGCCCATTAATATGAATATCTGCACCCATACGAAGTAATTCTGCAATATGCATAAATCGGTTTTCAAATATGTTTTCTGTGATATCACACTCTCCCTCAGCCGTTGCCATCATGGCCATATATTGCGCTTGAAGGTCTGTTGGAAAGTCAGGATAGGGGTTTGTGCTTATGCTAACTGATTTTAAGGGTTTATTGACATCCTTACGACGCACCATAAAGCCCTGGTCTTTTTCGATGAATTCTAAGCCTGTCTCTTTTAACAGGTCAATAACTGTTGGCAACAAGGCAAGGTTGCCATTGGTGATTTCTACTTCTCCATTGGTAATGCCTGCCGCCATAATATAGGTGCCCATTTCAATTCGATCTGGAACAATATCATGGGTTGCCCCAGAAAGACTGTCGACACCATAGATGGTTATAGTTTCCGTGCCGGCCCCTTCGATCTTTGCCCCCATTTTAATTAATAGTTCAGACAAATCAATAATTTCTGGTTCTTTTGCCGCGTTAATAAGGCGGGTTTTTCCCTTTGCCAAACAGGCTGCCATCATAATATTTTCAGTACCTGTAACAGAGATAACAGGGAATTCATAGTCATTGCCAACCAGGCCATCTTTTGCAATTAAATGGGCATATCCTTCTTCTAAAGTGACTTTTGCCCCTAAAGCTTCTAAACCCTTTAAGTGTAAATCAATTGGCCTTGTCCCAATTGCGCACCCACCTGGCATAGAAACATAGGTTTCTTTATGCTTTGCCAATAGGGGGCCCATAACCAAGATGGATGCCCGCATTTTACGGACAAGATCATAAGTTGCCTTGGTTTCAATGGTATCATTTGATTTTAAACTTAATGTATGTCCAATGCCCTGATTAATGCCATTCATGGAAATTTCCATGCCCATATGCATTAATAGGTTAGCCATCGTTGTTATGTCAGCTAGGTGCGGAACATTTTTCAAGGTAACAGTTTCGTTTGACAGCAAGCTTGCAGCCATCAAAGGAAGGGCTGCATTTTTTGCCCCACTTATTTGGATTTTTCCTTTAAGGGCAGGGCCCCCAATAATTTTCAATTTATCCATAGTGTTTATTATTTCTTAAGAATTTTAGGAAGGGTCACACCCCTTTGTCCCATGTATTTACCAGCCCTGTCTTTATAAGAAGTTTCACACTCGGATTCTCCTCTATAAAACAAGAATTGGCAAATCCCTTCATTTGCATATATTTTTGCAGGCAGTGGGGTTGTGTTGGAAAATTCCAAAGTGACGTGGCCTTCCCATTCTGGTTCCAAAGGCGTTACGTTAACAATAACACCACATCTGGCATACGTTGATTTTCCAAGACAGATAACTAAAACATCCCGCGGAATTCTGAAATATTCAACCGTTCTGCCCAATGCAAAACTGTTAGGGGGTAAAATGCAAACATCTGTATCGCGATTAACAAAAGAAGATTCTTGAAAGTTTTTTGGGTCGATAATGGCGCTATCAACATTTGTAAAAACTTTAAATTCAGGTGCAACCCGTGCATCGTAACCATAAGATGACACCCCATAAGAAATTTGACCGGCAGCCACTTGCTTTTCTTCGTAAGGTTCAATCATCCCTTTTGTGGCTTGTTCACGGATCCAGTGATCAGGTAATATTCCCATTTTTAATCCTTTTTTTCTTTTTCAGGTTGCTGTTTCTTTTTTGCTTTTTGCTGTTCTTTGCGCTTACGTAAGTTTTCACGTAGCGCTGCAGCCAGTTTATCATGATTTTTTTTCATGTATGAATTTTTATTTTCGGTCATTTGATACAATTTTTTAAAATCATATATTTTTCATCAAAACCTTGCAAGCACAAAGACATTATGGCATGTTTTTGAGGTCTTCTACGCCGTCGTAGCTCAGTGGTAGAGCGCACCCTTGGTAAGGGTGAGGTCGAGAGTTCGATTCTCCTCGACGGCACCATCCAAAAATACTTTGTTTAAGGGCCGTATAAAATCTAAGTTTAAGACATGTTGTATTTTCACCACAATAAAGTGTAAAGTGGTTGCTGCTGGGGTAAACAGATATGGCAATGAATTTTTATTCATGCTAAGTGTTGCATTAAGATTTTAATTTTGACGGAGGAAAATAAATGAAAAAGATTTTATTAAGTGTTGCGACAGCAGCAGTACTTGCAGGAACAGCAAGTGCACATGTTTTTGAAGGACCATATGTTGGTGCGCAGGTTGGATATTCCCATAATTCAACTGATATGAAAATTAAAGAAGGAAATGGTTTAGCAACTGATGTGAAAAGAAAGCATCATGCTTCTAGTGCAACTTTCACAGTTTTGGCAGGTTATGCTGGTCTTTGGAATGCAAATCATGTATACGGCGCTGAATTGCGTGGTGGATATGACACATTCAATAATAAAAAAGCTGGTGACAGATTGACTATGGACTGGACAGTTGGTGGACGTCTTCGTTATGGATATATTCTTGACAAAGAATGGATGCCATTCATTTCCTTAGGTGTTGATCACTCCCATGGTGAATATAAATACACACGTGGAAGTGAAACATTGCACGATAACTTCCGTGTATGGGAAGTTGTACCAGGTGTAGGTGTTGAATGGTCACTAACTGAAAAAGTTAACTTCCGTGCAGATTATGAATTTGCTTTCGCAGTTAACGATAATGGTTTGAACAGTGAAAAAGCAGAAGTTCACTATGGCCCACACAAGCATAATGTTCGTGTTGGTGTTGTTTGGAACTTCTAATTGGTCAAGCAAACGGGCACATAATTAAGTGCCTATAATTTAAACTATGGAGAAAAAAATGAAAAAAACTCTTTTACTAGCTGCAACAGCAGCAACTGTTTTGGCTGCTTCAGCTGAAGCACGTAAATTTGACGGGCCTTATGTCGGTTTGGCATATGGATACGGAAGCAACAGCTTAAAAATGAATGTTAGTGGCACGAACCCTTCACAAAATACGCATAAAGGTGGTGCATCCACTTTGCATGCATTGCTAGGTTGGGGTAAATTTATGTGCGAAAACTACTACGGCCTTGAAGTTCGTGGTGGATATGACTTCTTTAAGAAAAAGAAAGGCAGCGATAAATTAAGTGCTGGTTGGACTTATGGCTTGGGTGCACGCGTAGGTCGCGTATTCAACAATGACTGGCTAACTTTCTTCCGTTTTGGGGTTGATCGCACTGAATACGAATTCAAGTATACACATTCAGGAATTTCATATAAAGACAACATGCGCACGTGGTCTGTTGTACCAGGTATTGGTGTTGAATATGCCTTTAATGAAATGTTTAATGTTGGTCTTGCCTATGAATATTCAATTGGCTTTAATCAACAAGGAAACAAAGGTTCTGATTACAAAGTGTCTAAGTTGCCTCGCAACCATCATGCACGTGTATCATTTACTGTTGTATTCTAATAAATACAAAAGACAAAATAAAAAAGCCGGGAAAATTTCCCGGCTTTTTTTATGACCCTTTTATCCTTTCCTATTTCACTTCAAATCCTTTGCTTGAAAGTAACTTCTGGATTCTGGGAAATTAAGAATGCCGTCTATTGTTACTTCCGTTTCCCATTAAAATGCCACCAAATCTAGACATATTGACCAAGGTATGCATAATGACAGCAATTGGCGTATTTTGCTTTTTTTCTTGATGGAGTTAAATTGATTAAATATTAAGCAGAAAAACAGCAAATAATTTAAAAAATATTAAAAAAAATGAAAATCAACGCATGGCTCATGACAATAAGATGTATCGAAATAACCTAAAAAATCCCTTAATTTATAATTAACATGCAGAAAATACTGAATTAATTGTGTTATGCGAAAAACGCATGCAATTTCCCTTTAATTTTGACCGGGATGATTTTTATGCTGCGACGCCATTACTATTATCCGCTGACAAGTTCTTCATTGCCATTCCAGATCTCTAATGATGTTGGATACAAACACCCTATTGCGTCATCGGTAAGTACCTGCTTGTCTCGTCAAAGTGCAAGGCACGACGGTGGAAACGGTGCACGGCGATCCATTCCCACTGTTGTCATCCTGGTGCACTGACACCAGGATCCAATAACATTTGCCAGCGAACTTCATTCCTTCCGTCATCGCGAGCATCCAAAGGAAGTGCGGCGATCCATAGAACGTTAAAGGTGGATTGCCACGTGCCTTATAGGCACTCGCAATGACGGAAGTGGGTGGATAAGATTACTGTTCACCCCGTTTATCTCGTCAAAGCGCAAAGCGCGACGGCGGAAAAGATGCACGGCGATCTATAATAGCCTTAATTACAAACAACCCAACTATCATTGATACACGGATTCTATTTGTCGCGCCGAAGCCTTGGCTTAAACTTAGGGGGCTTGGATCGGGGTCCAGGACAGGCTAAATTCAGAATGAACACACAGGTAAGTTCTAGGTAAGAACTAGTAATATTAGACCAAGCTGGGTAAATGGGTAAGGAAATTACGATCCCATATCGGCTGTAAGGCAGAAAAGTCTATAATTTAGTATTTCTTAATAACTGATCAAAATTCATCAATTTTTTATAGGCTTTTCCATAGACTGTTTTAGGGTCTTTTTTTGCATCAACAACAAAATTATTTTCCCCCGCATCTGTTTCAAGCAGAATTTCAATCGCATCAGAAATTGTTTCAACAGACCAAAGATGGAATTTTCCCTTATCTATGGCAGTGCTGACTTCGTCAGATAAAATAATATGGTCAATGTTGCTTTTGGGGACGACAACCCCTTGCGTGCCTGTTAATCCTTGGTGTTTGCATGTGAAATAAAAGCCTTCAATTTTTTGATTCACCCCTCCGATTGGCTGTGCTTGGCCAAGTTGATTCATGGATCCTGTTATGGCAATTTCCTGGCTTATAGGTATCCCAGATAAAGAAGATATCAAGGCTATAACCTCTGCTAAGGAAGCGCTATCCCCTTCAACCCCACTATAATTCTGTTCAAATGTAAGGGATGCGGAAAAAGATAAAGGGAATTCTTGGGAAAAGACAGATCGTAAATATCCTTCCAGGGTTAAGACCCCTTTTTGCTGAATGGGCCCACTTAAACGAACTTGCTGTTCAATATTAAGGATCCCTTTTTTACCAATATAAGTTTGGGCTGTAATTCTTGAAGGCATACCAAAACTTTCAGCCCCAACGCTTAAAACCGTCAAACCATTTACCTGGCCAATAGTTTTTCCCTTCGTTTGAATTAAGGTTACGTCTTCTTCAATGCTTTCCCGTATGCGGTCACGGATTCCAGAGTTTCGATATTCTTTGTGATTTAGGGCTTCAATAATATGTTCTTTAGTTAGGCGCTTTTTCTTCTTTTTTAAAGTTATCGAGGCTGCCTCGTGTAAAATATTTGTGAAGTATTCGAATTGTGTTGAAAGTTTATGACGATGGCCAATGTGGCGACTTGCACAGCCAAGTAAATATTGTAAGGCTTCTTTTTCACAGGTAACATTTTTCTTTCTACAGTCTTCTTGTAGTAATGTTCCGTATAATGCAAGATTTTTTGCAGTCGCCTCTGCTGTAGGGTTTATTTCTGCCTTTACCTTAAAGTAATTTTGAAAATCCTGGTCATGGTAAAAGAATAAATTATACCAATAAGGGGCCCCAATTAGAATTATTTGTACATCTAAGGGGATTGGTTCTGGTTCCGGTGCGTCTAACATAGGAACGCCAGAAATGCGATGCAATTCTTCAATACGGATTTCTCTATCCCGCAAACAGGCCTTCAAAAAATACCAAGTTAAAGGGTGGGCGGCAATATCTTCTGCGCGTAAAACCAGAATACCACCACTGGCTTTGTGAATGGCACCCCCCCGGATCATATCGAAATTAGTTATAAATCCTTGCTGAGAACTTTGATATTTTATTTTTCCAAACAGGTTTTCATATGTGGGGTTTGGTTCAATAACAACTGGTGCCCCTTTTTTAGGGTCATTTTCAGTGATGATATTAACACTGTAATGGGATTGTAATGATAAATTTAAATCCTGATTATTTTGCCCAGGTGTATTATTTTTTTGTATAAGGTATTTTAAGTTAGACAACAAATCTTCTTTTAAATCAATAAACCATTCAGTTAATCCATCGATTGCATCATAACTTCTGTGAAGTCTATTAATAAATGGGCTTATAACTTCCTCGGCACGCCAACGATAGATATCATCAATGCGGTCTAATAACTTTTCATTTTCATTGGACGCAAAGCGACTTAAGTCTTGTAAAGCTTGTTGAATGTACTGAACTTGCTTAATAATATTTTTTTGTTCGCTTTTTTCCAATTTTTCAAAAGGAATTTCTTTATCTTCTTTTATGGCGTTAATAACAATAGATCCATCGTCAAGTCTTTGCAGATTAAGCTTATGCTGTTGGGCATATTTTTGAATTTCTTGCATTTGCTCTTGGATGGATTGATCAACTGATTTTTCATCTTCTTTAATTTTATTGCTAAATTCATTTGAATTAAAAGACTTTTTAAGTTCTTCTTGAATTTGTTTGACGGTTTTTTCCATCTTTGCCTTAAAATCATGCGCCATCCCTGTTGGCAGTTTGTAAGGCTTAGGCTTGTTAGGTTGTTTAAAATTATTCAGATAAACCCAGTCTGGGGGAACAGGTACATCTTTAATATAGTGTTTTATATAGTCTAGGGTTGCGCTTAGGCGACCAGTTAAATTTTCCCCCACAACAAACATGTTGTAAGTGTTATCTTTCATAGATAATCCAAAATCCAATGATTGCTTGGCACGATCATGGGAAGATAGATCAAATAAGCTGATATTTTTTTTGGCAACCCCAGAAATTAGATTTAGCTTATGCTCAGGGATTGCGTAATTTTTTATTACTGTTTTCTTTTTCATAACTTGACAGACCTCGTCCTGTTTTCTTAGTCTATCAAAGATCAAGTTTTTCTTGAAATAGTTTTTAAAATAAAGTAAATCTATTTCTTTCTTACAAAACCAAAGGTGTATTATGGAAAAATTTCCTTTAACGCGTCCAGGCTATGAAAGCCTGCAAGAAGAGTTACGTCATTTAAAACAAATAGAACGTCCAGAAGTTATTAAGGCTATTGAAGAAGCCAGAAAACATGGCGACCTATCAGAAAATGCGGAATATCACGCAGCACGTGAAAAGCAAGGTTTTATTGAAGGCCGTATAAAAGAATTAGAATTTAAAATCGGTCGGGCCGAAATTATTGATGTATCAAAATTATCTGGTGATACAGTAAAGTTTGGGGCGACTGTTAAAATTGTTGATGAAGATACAGACGAAGAAAAAACCTTTCAAGTTGTTGGTGAAGAAGAATCTGATATTACAAAAGGAAAGTTGTCTGTTGCATCCCCTCTAGCAAAAGCGTTGATTGGAAAGAAAAAAGGCGATAGTGTAGAGGTTAAAGCCCCGAAAGGCAGTAAATACTACGAAATATTAACCATTAAGTTTTGCTAAGGCATTATGACAAAAAAAGTGTGGATTTTATCTGATGGAAAAAAAGGAACCGAAAATCAATCGGTGGGCCTTGCAAATTCTATGGATTACCAAAATTATATTCTTAAGACCATCGATGTAAAATTTCCCTGGACATTTTTGCCCCCCAAGCTTTGGTTTAGTCCTTTAAAAGCTGTTAACAAATCAAAAGAATTATTTCCAGATAACAGCTGGCCAGATATTATTATCGCGGCAGGTAGGGTATGTGCAGCAGTTGCGGCAGAAATACGCCGTGAAGCAAAAGGAAAGACTTTTGTAATCTTTATCCAAGATCCTTACATGGACCCAAAAAACTTTGATGTGGTTATTGCCCCTGAACATGATGAAATTAAAGGGGATAATGTTATTAAGGCTTTTGGTGCTTTGCACAATGTCACAACGGATAAGCTTAAAAAAGCATCTTCCCATCATAATAATTTAATTGAATATTTGCCCAAGCCTAGGGTGGCTATTTTGATTGGGGGGAAAAACCGCCACTACAAAATGTCCCCTGAGTTGATGGAACAGTATGGTAGCCAACTTCGCCATATCGCAAAGCGAAAAACAATAAGTTATATGGTGACAGGATCTAGGCGCACACCGGTAGCCTGTTTGCAGGCCTTTAAAAGGGGGTTGGGGTCAGCCCCTGCTTTTATTTGGAATGGTCGGGGCGATAATCCATATTATGCCTTCTTAGATGCTGCTGATATTGTCATAGTAACGGCTGATTCTGTTTCAATGGTTTCTGAGGCCATGTTTACAAACAAACCACTGTATGTCATGGAGTTAGAAGGAAAATCTGTTAAATTAGATAAATTTCTTGCATCGGTCTATAAGAAAAAAATTGCCCAGCCTTTTTCTAAGGATGTTGAAAAATGGGCTTATGCCCCTGTTGATACAATGGAAAAAGTTGTTGCTGAAATTAAAAAGTTTTTACCAAAGTAATTATTGATTTATAATTATAATTAGGCGTATAATCTAGTTTAAGAAGGCCATAACGATATAAATAAGTTTTAACCAGGAGGTAACAAATGAAAAAATTTAAATTAAGTATACTTTGTATTTTAGCCATTCTAACGTTGGTTGGACAGAAAGCCAATGCTGAAGCTGAAATCAGTGAAGCTAAGCTAGATCGTCTTATGAATGAAACAGTCTGTCGTAATTCAATTAGAACTCAGTGTGTTGATCACTGCTCTAACTATTGCGGTAAGAAATTCGATGGGAAAGCAAATAGAGATTGTGTCACAAAGAATTGTGCTGGTTTTGCAGGATACTGTAATATGGCATTAATGGGAAATGATGAAAACCTTCCAGGAACTTTAGAAACTGAATTTCCAGCTGGTTCAATACCAGAAGAGTTTTATGTGCATTTAAAAGATTATGAAAAATGCGTTGCAGGTGATCCAGGGGAAGACCCAAGAAATCCAGGTACACAATGGTCTGAAGGCATTGAAGATGCCCTTGGTAAATAACCAAAATTGATTTTTAAGAAAAAGCCCTGGTTATCCAGGGTTTTTCCATGCTTGGTTTTTAAATAGCCACGCAGCGGCACAGGTTATTGCTGCTGTTTCAGCCCTTAAAATATTGAATCCCAAGTTTAAACCAACAGCATTTTGTTTTTTTTCTAAAAGGGCTTTTTCTTTTTCTGAAAATCCACCTTCTGGGCCAATCAAAAATGTATCTGAATCCTGTGTCTTGTCTAAAATCTGATGAATAAAAGGGGCGTCTTCCCTTTCTATGCAATAGAATATGGGATTTATCTGTGTTTCCAGAAAAGAATCCAGTTTCAGTAAATTGTGGATAATAGGTACTGTTAATCGTTCACATTGTTCTGAGGCCTCGATAGATTGAATCTTAACTTTTTCTTGGTTTATTTTTCGAACTTCGCAATGATCTGTCACTATGGGTTGAAAATTTTTAACCCCAAGTTCTGTGCATTTCTCAATTAAAAAATCTTGTCGTTGCTTTTTTATTAGGGAAAATGCAATTGTTGGGCCTGTTTCATTTTTCTGAGGCCTTATCAGCTTTGTAATCTTTATAGATGCCGTCTTTTTTGATTGGGTTATAATTTCTGCCAAAAATTCCCCATCAGACCCATTGAAAACTTTTAGACATTGGTTAGGTTTAAGACGTAAAACATTTGATATATAGTGGTTTTGAGAGGCACTAATATCAATTTCTGACCCAACTTTCAAAGGAAAGTCTAAAAAAAGTCTTGGCAATTTATGGTATTTATTCATATCTTAGATTAATCTAAAAATAAAAGTTAAATCAATGAATTTTAAAACAGATATTAAAAGAAATACCTGGATATCAAAGTTACCACAATGGATGCAGCCTTATGCTTACATCGCCCGCTGGGATCGCCCAACCGGTGTATGGCTTTTGTTGATGCCAAGTTTATGGTCGATTGCAGCAGCAACAGAAGATTTGGATAGGCTTGTTGTTATTTCAGTATTGTTCCTGTTGGGTGCAATCTTAATGCGTGGCGCGGGCTGTGTGATCAATGATATGGCGGATGAAGATATTGACAAGAAAGTTGAAAGGACAAAAGGCCGCCCTTTAGCAAGCGGGCAGTTGTCTTTTAATAAGTCACTGGTTTTTCTTGTGATACAGCTTTCTTTGGCCTTTATGATATTAACCCAGTTTAATAGGTTAACTATTATTTTGGGGATTGCATCGTTAGGGCTTGTGGTATGTTATCCTTTTATGAAACGTATTACACACTGGCCCCAAGCTTTTTTAGGCCTGACAATGAATTGGGGAATTCTTATGGGGTGGGCCGCGGTTAATAATGAATTAAGCCTACCTGCGTTAATTTTATATGGAGGCAGTTTTTTCTGGACGATGGGATATGATACGATATATGGACATATGGATAGAAAAAATGACTTGATGTTAGGGGTTAAATCGACATCAATCTTGCTTGGTAAGGCAACGAAGTGGTATGTTTCTATTTGGTATACCATTTTTTTTATATGCTTTTTCGTGTTTGGGGTAATGACCAGTATGGGAGGGGTGTATTTTCTAGGGGCCTCTTTTGTTATGGTTATGCTGTTATACCAAGTTTTGACTTTGGATATTAAAAACCCAGCACACTGCCTTAGGTTATTTAAAATAAATGGCTTGATTGGATTTGTTGCGGTTCTTTCAACAATTTTGGGGAAATAAATGTTAAAAATAATTAGTTTGTTCTTATGTTTTTTTGTTATCGGGTGTGGAAAAAAGGAAGCCCCAAACTTTCCTGATGGCCAGGACTTATCCCAAACATACCCAGCTAGTGAACCGACCAAATAGGTTTTTGTTGCATAACCGCAACGCGCATATTTTTTGTTATCCAAAAGAAATTATAGGGCTTGCAGAAAAGGCCCTATTCATATTTTATTAAAGACAGAAAAGTAATTTATGTATTAGGAGATTATAATGCTTAAAAAAGTATTAACATGTGCCCTTGTGATGGGTGTTTCAGCGATAGCAACAAATGCTGTTGCACGCTCTCATGGTAAAATGACAGGTGTGACAGCACAGTCTGGGCCAAAAATTGAATTAAGTGGTTATTTACGTGCAGCTGCACTTGGTGTTGGCCAAAAAGTACGCAGTGGTGAAAAAGAAGCCCGCTTTATGTCAAACGGTGATTTAACTTTGAATGCTGGAAGCATGACTAACAATGGCATTACTTATGGTGCCTTGGCTGTTCTAGAGCTTGACAGAAGTAAATCTGAAAAAGACAGAATTTCCGAAGCTTATGTATATTTCAGTTCAGACATGCTTGGTTCTTTCCAATTAGGTGACACCAACGGTGTTGGAACATTGATGATGTATGATGCAACTGATGTTTTGGGGGGTCTTGGCGGATTCTCTGGTCAAGTTGAAAAAGTTGTAAACGTTACACGTGGTGTTGACATTAACCAAGACACTTCCAATATCGGAAGTTCACGTGCAACAAAAATTAACTACATTTCACCAGTTGTAAGCGGATTCCAACTTGGTTTGTCATATGCTCCAAACACTGAACACTATGGACGTGTTCAATCAGGACGTACAGGAAATGATACAAATGAGGATATAAGGCCTCAAAACAATGGATTGTTTGTTCAAAATAAATTAGAAGCAGCTTTGTCCCATAACCGTGCATTTGGACCTTATTCTGTTGGATTATTTGGTACATACAAAACTGGTAGAGTTAAAGGTAACCGTTCATCTACAAGTGGAATTGCAAAAGCAAATCTTCATCACTTGGATGCATGGCAACTTGGTACATTGGTTGACTACAATAACTGGCAGTTTGGTGCTGCGTATTTTGACAATGGTAGGTCAGGTATGCAAAAAGGTTCAGGCTTTAAAAACACAAATGGATTTAACATGGGTGTTGGATACGGCATGGGACCAACAAGTGTTGCTGTTGGGTATACTCAGACAGAACGTACTGTTACAGCTGGTAAAGCAAAAGCTGACATGGCTTCTATTACAGTTGACCACAGCTTGGCAAAAGGTTTGGTTGCCTTCGCAGAAGCTAACTACTTCTCATTCAAATCACCAGGTGCGCACATCAACAGACCAGATGTTGATACGCAGTTGGATGTATTGGATAACCGTCCTACATCAAATACAGATAACCACGGTTCAGTATTTGTTCTTGGTACGAAGGTTATGTTCTAGTACTTATTACATACTTATCAAAAAGGGGGGCTTTACTGCCCCTCTTTTTTTTATCAATATTCTTGTAGCCAGGAATGAAATGAAGTATACCCAGACTTAAGTAGAATTAAAATAATTTCAGAAAATTCTTTAAATAAAGAATATATATTGAAGTTTTTAATTTTTTTTTCTATGGTATCTTAGATTAAAGCGTAATCTTTTAACTGGCCAAACAACTAAGGTAATTATGAAATACATAAAACTATACACCACTTTATTTCTTGTCGGATCTTCTCTTCTAACAGCCTCCTGTAATCGTAAAGATAAGGATCTAGAGGATATTGCTGAAAAAAAATATAAAACTGCAAAAAGCAAACGCGCCCGTCGTGATGAAAAAATGGGCGGATATGTTTTTGATGAACCCTTGTTCGGTTATGGTCAAAAAAATGCAGAAGATACAAATATTGGTGTAAATAGCTATTTATGGCGGGCAACCATAGATACATTATCAATTTTGCCTAAAAAAACAATAGACCCATTTGGGGGCATTGTTTTGACGGAATGGTATACCCCAGAAAATACAGCAAATCAGCGATTAAAAGTAGAAGTTGCCATTATTGGTAGACAGCTTAGAGCCGGTGCCTTGCGTGTGTCAGTCTTCAGACAAGAAAAAGTTGGAGATGAGTGGCAGGACAGGTTTGTAAGCCCTGAAACAGTAGACCAGTTTGAAGAAACCATTTTAACACGTGCCCGAGAAATAAGAGTTACGGAAGAAAAATAATAGGTAAATATGTCACATTATAACTTTAAAAAAGTCGAATCTAAATGGCAAAGCATTTGGACGGAAAAAGACGTATTCAAAACCGAAAGCCAAAGTAAAAAAGAAAAATTTTATATCCTAGAAATGTTCCCTTATCCTTCGGGGCGTTTGCATATGGGGCATGTGCGCAATTATGCTTTAGGGGACGTTTTATCACGTTATAGAATGGCACAAGGTTATGAAGTTTTACATCCAATTGGATGGGATTCTTTTGGGCTTCCTGCTGAAAATGCAGCGATGGAAAATAAGTCGCACCCAGGTGAATGGACTTATAAAAATATCGAAGTTATGAAAACACAGATGCAGTCTTTGGGATTAAGTTATGATTGGTCCCGAGAGTTTGCCACATGTGATTCAAGCTATTATAAACATGAACAGAAAATGTTCTTGGATTTTTATAAAAACGGAATTGCCTATAAAAAGAAATCACAAGTGAATTGGGACCCTGTTGAAAATACAGTTTTGGCCAACGAACAAGTTGTGGATGGCAAGGGGTGGCGTTCAGGCGCAACTGTTGAAAAGAAAGAATTATCCCAGTGGTTTTTTAAAATAACTGACTTTGCAGAAGACCTATTGCAGGGGATTGATACTTTGGATAAATGGCCTGAAAAGGTGCGTACAATGCAACGTAACTGGATTGGGAAGTCATTTGGGGCCAACATACAATTCCACACAAAAGCGGGTGATACTGTGATTGATGTATATACAACACGCCCAGATACTATATTTGGGGCCTCTTTCGTTGTGTTGGCGACTGATCATCCATTGGCAACAAAGGTTGCAGAAAAAAATCAGGACGTTGCTGGTTTTATTAAAAAATGGCAAGCAATTGGAACAAGTCAGAAAACCTTAGAAACAGTTGAAAAGTCTGGTATTGACACTGGAATTAAGGTTTTGTCACCCGTTGAAGACCGGGAAATTCCAGTTTATGTAGCAAACTATATTGTTTCAGATTATGGCACGGGTGCTGTTTTTGGATGTCCTGCACATGACGAACGTGATTATGAATTTGCCAAAAATAATAATTTACAAATTTTATGCGTTAAAGGCGATAAAGATGGAACCCCATATGATGTTTCAAAGTCTGCAAACTTGGAAGAAGGTATAACGGTAAATTCAGATTTCTTGAATGGATTGCAGAAGGAAGATGCCATTGAAAGAAGTATCCAAGAATTGGAAAAAGCAAATAAGGGCACAAGAAAAACAAATTATCGCCTACGTGACTGGGGGGTTTCCCGTCAGCGTTATTGGGGCTGTCCTATTCCAATTATCTATTGTGATGCATGTGGGGCTGTTCCCGTTCCAGAAGAGCAACTGCCTGTAAAATTACCCGAAGATGTAAGCTTTGATAAACCTGGAAATCCATTAGAGCACCATCCAACTTGGAAAAAAACCACTTGTCCCAAATGTGAAGGCCCTGCAACAAAAGAAACAGATACATTTGACACCTTTATGGAATCTTCATGGTATTTCTTAAGGTTTGTATCTCCACAGCATCTTCAAGCATTTGACCGAGAGCTTGTTGAAAAATGGCTTCCAGTTGACCAATATATTGGGGGAATTGAACATGCCATCCTTCATTTGCTTTATGCACGCTTTTTCTGTTATGCACTGAATAAGTGTGGATATATGGGTATAAAAGAGCCATTCAAGGCTTTGATGACACAAGGAATGGTGTGCCATGAAACCTATAAATCCGCAGCAGGAAAATGGATGTCCCCAGAACAGGTTTGTAAAGAAGGGTCAGGATACGTAGGGGTTACAACACAAGAAACTGTGAAAGTTGGCCCTTCAGAAAAAATGAGTAAATCTAAAAAAAATGTGGTGGATCCTCAATTCATAATTGATGAATATGGTGCAGATGCAGCCAGATTATTTATATTATCTGATTCCCCGCCGGAACGTGATTTTGAATGGTCCGAGGCTGGTTTGCAAGGTGCCTGGCGTTATATTAAGCGTGTCTGGCAAATGATTCAAGAAGCAGCAAAAGTTAAGGCTGAAAAGCCGCAAAGATTAGGCATTCAGGCAGAAGATGGTTTGAAGATTATTCATAAAACAATAGATTGGGTGACCAAAGATCTGGAAGCTTTTCATTACAATAAAGCAATAGCAAGATTGCGAGAATTGACAAATAGTTTGGCAGATTTAGATCTTAATAAAGAAGATCAATCATGGGTGTATCGATTTGGTTGTGAAACATTATGTAGGTTGCTTGCCCCTTTTGCCCCGCATTTAACTGAAGAATTATGGCAAGACTTAACAAATTCAAAAAATTCAACTATTCTAGAGGCAGGTTGGCCTTCCGTAGACCAATCATATTTGGCAGAAGCCATGGTAACGCTTGCTGTTCAGGTTAATGGCAAGGTAAGATCTAAAATTGAAGTGGCTGAAAACGCTTCAAAAGAAGAAATTGAAAGTATTGCATTGACAGATGAACAAGTTAAAAAGCATATGCTTGGGAAGTCTGCTAAGAAAGTTATTGTTGTGCCACAAAGGATAGTAAGCATTGTTATATAAATTATTTTTAAGTGTATTTGTTTTTTTCTGGCTTTCTGCGTGTGGTTTTAGACCTTTATACGGAGAAAGCTCATTGGAAGCTGCCAAATCTTTGGAGTCAATAAAGATAAGTATTATTGGGGACAGGGAAGGTCAGTTGTTAAGAAATAAACTTCGTCATTCATTAACGCCTTATGGTCAACCAAGACATCCAAAATATGAATTAAACATTTCTTTATCCTATACAGATAAGGGCCTTGGTATTGATAAAGATGCAACAACAACGCGAAACCAAATTATTCTAGATGTGCATTATTATTTGAAAGACTTTAGAAGTGGCAAGGTATTGTACCAAGATAGTTTAAAATTGGTTTCTGATTTTAATATCTTAAAAACTTCTTATTATTCCAATGTTATTTCAGAAAAATCAGCAAAAGAAGGGTTGTTAAAAGAAGCAGCTGAATCTATAAAAATTGGCATAGCCAGCTATATGGAACATAAAAAATCATCCGATGAAGATTGCCCCAGCACAGTATAGAGGCTTTTGCCAGACAGTTTCGGAAAAAATCCGGTCTGTTTTGTTTTATGGTGACAGCGAAGCTGATATTGCTCCTAAGCTTACCAAATTTATCCAGCAAGGTATGGGGCATAAAATATCAGATTTCCAGTTTATTGATTCTACAAGTCTTGTCAAAAAAGAAATATTTCTTACAGATTTAATCACCAGTCAATCTTTGTTTGGACCCCCTGAGCCTATTATAGTTGAAAAGGCCACCGATAAGTTGGCCCCTGCAATTGAAGATTATTTAGAAAATAATCCCCAGTCTGGGATTATAATTGTAGTCAGCGATTCTTATCTTAAACCATCTTCGAAATTACGTCAGATGTATGAAAAAGAAGATACGCTTGCAGTGGTCGCTTGCTATGCAAGAACAGTGCCAGAAGTGTCACAAAATATAATAGATGTTACTAATTTTTTGGATAAGACCATTGACAGGGCGGCTGTGCAAACATTGGCAGGCAATATTATTCAGGGCACCGCAACAGTAGAAAATGAAATTAATAAAATTATAAATTATATAGGCCCAGACCAAAAAAATATTACGCTTGGGGATGTTCAAGATTGTAGTGTGACAAATACAGAAACAACAGAAAAACAGATTTATGATGCCTTTTTACTAAAAAAATGGCCAGACATGCCTTTTTTGTTTCTTGAGGCTTCGTGTGAAGATATAAATGAAATAGCGCTTTTGCGTGGTTTAAATACAAAATTATTACAGGTTCTTGCAATAAAAACATTATTAGACGAGGGGAAAAGTTTAGACCAGGCAAGTCGTATTGTGTCCCCGCCAATTTTCTTCCAAGAAAAAGAAATGATAAATTTTGCAGTTAGGAACTGGAAAGTCGAAGAAATTAAATACACCTTAAATAAGTTATTGGAAATTGAAGAAACTGTGAAATATGCTTCAGGGTCTTTGGGAAGTTTGTTTTCTATGACAATTTTTTCAGATTTTTTAAAGAAAAAATGGAAGAAAGGTTAATTTTTATACTTTGCTTTTTTAAAAAAAAGAGTATTTTAGATTGAACATTAAATAAGGAGAAAACTATGAAAACTAATGTAAAACTAGTTTTATTAGTGATTTGTATTTTAAGCTTTTGCTCAGTTGCAGGGGTCCCGTAACCTTTTCTCGAAACAGGTTCAATTTACCCCACTACCCTAAGTACTTATTAGTGCTTAGGGTAGTGGGGTAAATGGATACCCAGGCTGAATACCTGCCATTCTAAAAGACTTATTCCTTGATTCAAATAACCAGTTAATAATCATTTGACCGATTTTTGTTTCTAAAAACTCTTTTCTTGCACATACGTATATATCCAAAGCGTCCCCTTTAAAATCAGGAAAAACATTTTCCACCTTTAATTGTGAAAGTTTTACGGATTCTTCTGCCATTGCCATTATCCCGCAACCCTTTTCACACAGCAAGTCAATCAAGCTTGTGCTGTAAATATTGTATATATTTAAGTTTTCTCGATCATTAAGCTGAGATCTGATTTGTGAGGATCCAAATAAAATTCTTGGGTCATCGAAGTTTTTTCGCATTAACAGTCTGTGCTTTTTTAATTCTTGAATATTTGAAGGGTTCCCATGTTTATCAATATATTCAGGAGATGCCCACAGTTTTTGTTTAAATGTATGGTAGGGGAAATAATGATTTTTAACTTGATCGCTTATAAGGTACGTAATCATAACTTCATTTAAAGCTTGATTCTTAACTTCCATATCATTTGTTTGCTTAAAGTTAATGGTAATATTGGGATTTTTTTCAATAAAGTCATTAACCCAGGAACCTATATAATGATGAAGTATTGTATGTGTTGATGTAATAGTAACGCTATTTTCCGCTTGTGTGTTTTTAGACTTAATGTCCTCTGCAAACTGAATAATATAGCGCATAGACTGGACAATATCGCGTGCATCCTGCGTGGGAATATATTTAGATGTAATAGGCTCTTTTTTAAAAAAACCTTCAGAATTTAGTTTTTTTTCTAACCTTGTCACGGTGACACTTACCAAAGATGGGGTTATTCCAAGGGCTTTTGCGGTCGCTGTCGTATTGCCCAAGTCATATAATGTGCAAAATAGCTGCGCTTCAAAAATGCTGAAATTAAATTTCTTCTTATTTGTTGTATCCATAACGAACCTCTGCCACTGATGGCTGATCATAAATTAATTACTAAATTTAAAATAGATTAAATTTTTGTAAAAATGCTCTTGATTAATTCTCTGAAATTACTAATATTTAAATCAGTAAAGCATTTTTTACAGAAAAAAATATTTTAGCTAACACTTTTTTAAAATATTTAGTAAAGAGTCTCTACTTTATTAACAGAATTTGAAATTTTCTTCAAGTTTTGTTAAGTCAGGATACGCAGATTTTCTGCAAAATTGATGAAAGCTTATATGGAATTTTTTAAGAGATGAGTTGAGCGGTTCCAGCTACAGTACTTTCATAATATGAAATCCTCTTTTTTCTTTCTGTGTAGTAGAAAGAGCCTCCCTCACACTAATAACGGGGGATTTTATATTTTAAAAGGCACTTTTTTTTAAAGTGACTTTTAACTTTTTTGGCTTAAGTTATGGTGTTTAATCAAATAATTTCACTTGGGACATTGAAAATAACTTGACGTCTGACTATCTGTGCATTACAACCAAATGTAATTATTTAAAGTTTTAAAAGAGGACAGTTATGACACGCCTTTGTGAAGTTACAGGAAAAAGACCCGTTGCAGGCAACAATGTAAGCCACGCAAACAATAAAACTAAGCGTCGCTTTTTACCAAATTTGCATAACGTAACGTTTGCAAGTGAACTATTGAAAAAAAATGTTAGCCTACGTGTATCAACGGCAGGATTACGCACGATTGAACATAATGGTGGAATCGATAGTTACTTGAAGACAACTTCAAATTCAAAACTTTCCCCGGAAATGTTGAAATTGAAAAAGCAGATTGTTAAAACTGCATCATAGTATGTTGGTAATTTAATTCAGGAACCCGCCATTGTGCGGGTTTTTTTATGGCATGACATTAAATATTATTGAAATAATCAAAACCTTTAACCAGCTTCCTACACTTTATATTTTAGGAATAGAGGTTGTTTTTTGCCTTTTTGCTATCTCTGTGGCATTTAGGTACGGTCGTCTTATGGGTTTGTACCTATATATTGCAGTGGCAACAATTGTGGCTAACTTGGCTGTTCTTAAAACGGCTTTTTTCCCTGGGTACGGATCGGATATTGCTCTTGGGACTGGAATCTTTACATCAGTATTTTTATGTAATGATATTATCAATGAATACTATGGCAAGAAAAGTGCCTTGAAAGCCGTAGCCGTAGGATTCTTTTCTTATTTAACCTTTCTGGCTATGACTTTTATTGTTACGGCCTATGCCCCTGCATCTGATTCTTTAGAAAGTCATAGGGCCTTATTGTTGTTATTGTCCCCAGCGCCAGCCATTTTTATTGCAAGCATTGTGGCTTATTTATCCAGTCAGTACTTAGACCTTGTTTTGTACAGTGCATTCAAGAAAATGACCAAAAATAAATTTATTTCCTTTAGATCTTTTGTTTCAACGGCAATTGGATCATTTTGTGATAATGTGATTTTTAGCCTTTTAGCATGGTATGTATTGGCCGCAAAACCTTTGCCTTTAGATAAAATATGGTGGACCTATATATGGGGTATTTATTTGATGCGGTTGGTTCTGTCCTTGTTAAATGCTGCTTATATGCCGATTATTAACCATTTAAAGCCAAAAAATTATGACAAATAGATATCCAAATTTTTCATTTACATACAAAAGAACTTCCTCAAAGCACCGCGGACGATTGGGGGAAATAACAACACCACATGGCAAAGTGCAAACCCCTGCCTTTATATTTTGTGCAACAAAGGCAACCATCAAGGCGGCAACAATTGATCAAGTTAAACAAGCAGGAACACAGATTATCTTATCAAACACTTACCACCTTATGTTGCAACCGGGGGCTGATATTGTTGAAAAAGCCGGAGGCCTTCATAAGTTTTGTGGCTGGGATGGCCCAATGCTGACAGATTCAGGTGGTTTTCAAATATTTAGTTTAGGGCATGGTTCTGTAGCAGAAGAAATAAAAGGCCGCCGCCAAAATGGGCAACGAAAGTCTTTTGTTAAAATTACAGAAGAGGGGGCAAAATTTAAATCTTACATTAATGGAAAAGATTATTTATTAACCCCGGAAAAATCTATTGAAATTCAACGTAAATTAGGCCCAGATTTGGCCGTTGTTTTGGATGAATGCACCCCTTTTCACGTGGATAAAGACTATACCCAAAAATCAATGCGCATGAGTCACCGCTGGGCTTTGCGTAGCCTGGCTGAATTTGACCGTGGTAATGATGGACGCCAGGCTTTATATGGAATTATACAGGGCGGGGTTTATGAAGACTTACGTAAAGAAAGCACAGATTTTGTGAATAACCATAATTTTTTTGGTCATGCTGTGGGAGGGTCCCTTGGGGCCAATAAAGCCCAAATGTATGAAGTTGTTGAAATGACAATGAAAATGCTGAAAGAAGATCGCCCTGTCCATTTGTTAGGTATTGGCGGTATTTCCGATCTTTTTGAAGGGGTTAAGCACGGAATTGATACATTTGACTGTGTTCATCCCACACGTATTGCGCGCCATGGTGCAGCACTTGTAAAAGGATCTGAAAAAGAACATATTAATTTGAACAATGCAAAATATAAGGAAGATTTTTCCCCTATAGAAAAAGATTGTCCTTGTGAGGCATGTAAAACATATACTCGGTCCTATATCCATCACTTGCTGAAGGCAAAAGAGATCCTTGCATTGCAGCTGGTGACTATTCATAATATTGCATATATGAACCGATTGACAGTTGCCATCCGCCAAGCACTGGCAGATGATCGATTGGATGAGGAAAAGAAAAAGTGGCTTCCAACAAACGCGTAGGATCTAAGAAATTAAATGAGGTAGTTCATGGGCTTACCTCTAAAGTATATGGAAAATATGGTTTTTTGAATGGAACAATTGTTCAAGATTGGCAAAAAATTGTTGGTGCCGATTATGCAAATTCTATTTTTCCTGAAAAAATAACCTTTCCGGCTCGTAAACGTAATCATGGTGTGTTAATTGTTAAGGCGTCCAGCCACAGCACAGCCTTAATATTTCAGCATATTCATGCCTATGTAATTGATCGTATTAATATGTATTATGGATATAGGGCCATTGATAAGATAAAAGTTATTGTTGGTAAGGTTAATATCCCTGTCCAAGAAGTGCAGGAAATTAAAAAAGTAAACATAAGCAAAACACAAGAAAACACCATTGAAAAATTGGTTGAAAATATAGATAATAAGGAACTGAAAGAATCTTTGAAAAATTTGGGCAGAAGAATTTTTTCTAAAAACATAGAAAATGATGAAAACAAACCTAAATAATAAGATAGAGGCATTAATGAAGTTCGTTTTAATATTAATTTTTGGATTAATAGCAAGTCAGTCAAAAGCCAATATTATGGCCCCTTCAACAGAAATTGTTGTTGGCAGTAAAACTCCCACAGTTGTTTTGTATGAATATGGGTCGTTGACGTGTCATGTCTGCGCGAAATTTTCAACCCAGGTTAAGGACCGGCTTATGAAAGAATATGGGGAGCAACTTCAAATTGTTATGCGCCCGTTCCCTTTTAATAAAATTGATATCGAAGGGTTCAAGGGCATTTTCTGCAGTGCAGACCCTGTTAAGGCGGCAAGATTGATATATGCAAAACAAGACGAATGGATCGCGGAAAAAGACCAAATTCAAACAGTCATGAAGCTGTTGCAAGATATGGAAGGGGATTCAACACAGTTTAAAAAATGCATAACCAATGAACAGCTTGAAAAGCAAATTATTATGCGCCGTAATCTTTTAAAGGCAGGGGCAGCCCCAGTTTTGAAAATAGGTAAAGTAAAAGTCATAGGTCTTCCAAAATCAACAACCTTGGATGATTGGATCAAAGAAGCGATTCAATTTGTGAAATCAGGCAACACCTTATCTGATTTTGTAGGTTCTCCAGAACTACGTAAAGCTTTGGGTTTGAAGCCAATAAAAAATGTCAAAAAACACAAAAAATAATTTTTCAGTTAAAGGTATAACAATCAAAGCCAGTACCGATATGGTTTCAGCCATTATCGTTGGTGCAGGTTTAGGCATTGTTATTGATAGATATTTAGAAAGCTACCCCTGGGGTTTAATTATTGGTTTTCTTTTGGGGTCTGCAGCGGGTTTATTGAATGTTTATCGCGGATTGTGTAAGATAGGTTACGGATTTGATAAACAAAATTCTAAAACAAAGGATTTAGATGGATAGCCCCCTACACCAGTTTGAAGTAAAAACCTTAATACCTATTGAAATTGCAGGATTTGATATTTCCATAACAAATTCAGCGGCATATATGGGGTTGGCTGTTTTTTTAACTTTGGCTTTGTTTTTTGTCGGAACCTCTAAACAGGCTGTGGTTCCAGGCCGCCTTCAATGCTTGGTTGAAATGTCTTATGAGTTTGTTGCGAATATGATCAAAGAAAATGTTGGAAAAGAAGGAAAAAAATATTTTCCATTTGTGGCATCCATTTTCTTTTTTGTTTTGTTTGGCAATTTAATCGGTATGATTCCCTATAGCTTTACCTTTACTAGCCAGCTGATTGTTACTTTTGGTTTGGCATCATTGGTTTTTATAACGGTGACAATTATTGGGTTTTTGTGCCATGGCGTTAAATTTCTTAAATTTTTCATGCCGGAAGGGGCCCCAATATTATTGGCTCCAATTTTAATTCCAATTGAACTTATTTCATATTTGTCACGCCCAGTTAGTTTATCCGTTCGTTTGTTTGCAAATATGATGGCAGGGCATACCATGCTTAAAGTTTTTGCAATGTTTACAGTTCTTTTGGGCATGTACGGTGTTTCAACAATTTTATTGAATACAGTTTTAATAGGTTTTGAAATATTGGTGGCTTTTCTTCAAGCCTATGTATTTTCAATACTAACTTGTTTATACTTGAGTGATGCAATTCATATGCATTAAAATCCATAACTATAAAAGGAGATAAATATGGACGTAGAAGCAGCAAAAATGATAGGTGCCGGATTGGCAGTTCTTCCCTTGTTTGGGGTTGGTCTTGGAATTGGATCAATTTTTTCCACATTAATCAGTTCAGTCGCGCGCAATCCTGAAGCACGTAAAGATGTTTTCACGATTGGTATTTTAGGGTTTGCTTTAACAGAAGCAGTTGCTTTGTTTGCCTTGCTGATTGCTTTCTTAATCTTGTTTAAATAAGAAATGCCACAACTTGATCCATCATATTTTGGTCCCCAACTTTTTTGGCTGATTATCAGTTTTGTTATCTTGCTTTTGGGTATGCGGTATATCATTTTACCGCGTTTGAATAGTATACTGAAATCCCGAGAAAAACTGTTGGATAAAAAACTGGCCCAGATTCAAGACCTGGAAAGTAATGCAGAGCAAATAGCAATGGAGGCAAAACTTCAGTTAAAAGAAGCCCAGGATGAATCTAAAAAATTAATCCTTAAGGTTAAAGCAGAATTAAGCCAAGAAATTATTGATGCAAAAAAACAGTTGGCAGAAAAAAATGTTCAGCAATTGCACGAAACAAATGATGGCCTTAAAAAGGAAGTTGATAAAATCATTCAAGAAATTCATGAAAAAAAACCGGCGTTGGCTGCCATGGTTTTGCAAAAAATACTTGGGCATGAAGTGGGTGAAAAAGAATGTAAGAAGATTCTAGAAAAGGGGTTTGATCATGATAAATTGGACTGATCCCCAGATTTGGATCCTTGTTTCTTTTGCCATTTTTATTATTGGTATTGGGATTCCAGCTGCCCGAAAAGGCAAATACCAACTGGACCAAAGGTCACATATGATTGCAAGGCAGGTAAGAGAAGTTGCTGATTTATATGAAGAAACTTTACATCTTTTGAAAAAACAAAAACAAGAATTTGCCTCTATAAACGATCTTGTTGGCCGCATTAAAATGGAAACAGAGCAAGAAATAGAAGAAATAGAAAAAATTAAAAAAAAGCAGCTGGTTACGATAAAAAAAATACATGATTCCAGATTAGACAAACAAATTAAGCTGGTTAAAGAACAATACATTAATGATGTGGTAGACCAAGCTTTGATAGATGTTATAAAAGTTGTTAACCATTATATAAAGCACAGTTTATCAGCCAAACAGCTTCAAGAATTTAATGATGATGCGATTAATTTAGTACATTTTGCAAGCAATAAATAATTTTTTAAAGAGTATAGATAATGAAAATCACAGTAATTGGATTGGGCTATGTTGGGTTGCCATTGGCCGCGGCCTTAACAAATAAATATGACGTTACTGGCTTTGATGTTAATGCCAATAGAATTAAAGAATTAGAAAAAAATTATGATAGAACAGCCGAATTAGATTCAGCAATTCTTGAAACCTTGGATATCAAATTTACATGCGATGAAAAAGATATCAAAAATCAGGATATATACATTGTTACGGTACCAACACCGGTTGATAGCAATAATAAGCCAGACTTAACCATTATTAAAAAAGTTTCAGAGATGTTGGGGTCCCTTTTATCTAAAGGGGCAATAGTTGTTTATGAAAGTACCGTTTATCCCGGTGTTACAGAGGATATTTGCGGTAAAATTATTGAAGAAAAATCAGGGTTAAAATCCGGCAAAGATTTCTTTTTAGGGTATTCGCCTGAACGTATTAATCCAGGCGATAAACAGCACACAATATACAGTATTACAAAAGTTGTGGCTGGCCAAACACCTGAGGTTACAAAAAAACTTGAAGAAATGTACAGCCAGGTAACAGAAGTTTTTGTAGCAAAAAATATTAAAACAGCTGAGGCTGCCAAAGTTATTGAAAATTCACAACGTGATATTAATATTGCCTTTGTAAATGAAATCACCCAGATTTTTTCAAAGCTTGGGATATCAATTTATGATGTTCTGGATGCTGCAAAAACAAAGTGGAATTTTTTACCCTTTACCCCTGGTCTTGTTGGGGGCCACTGTATTGGGGTTGACCCATACTATCTTGCAGAATGTTCAAAAAAAGCGGGGCATAACCCAGAAGTAATTTTATCAGGTCGCCGGACAAATGATGCCATGGGGGCCATGGTGGCAAACCAAGTGCACCATATTTTATCCCAAGATACAGGATATGGGGATTCAAAGAAAATTTTAGTGCTTGGGCTTACTTTTAAAGAAAATGTCCCTGACTTAAGAAACAGTAAGGTTATTGATGTTATCAAAGGGTTGGAAAATTTTGGGTATTCTATTGATGTTGTCGACCCATATGCAGATCCAAAAGAAGCCAAACATGAATATAATGTTGACTTAAAGGATATGAATGCTATTGAAAGTTCAAAATATCATGCAGCATTATTATTAGTTTCGCATGATGCGTTTATAAAACAGCAAGACCATATTATCGGGAAGCTTAATGAAGGGGCGCTGATCTTTGATATAAAAAGGGCGTGGGACGCGACCCGTGTCCCGAAAAACTATAGGTTTACAACGCTGTAATAAAAAATTATCATAAAGCAATTATAACAAAATACTGGGAGCTTTTTTATGAAGTATTTTTACTTACTTCTTTTAACTTTTATATTTGCATTTTCATCAACTGCATCTTCAGAAAACTACAAACCCGCAAAAAAATTAAAAGTGGGGGTTATGTATAAATCTAAGCCTTTTTCATGGCTTTCAGAAGACGGTAAATACTATGGTGCTTCTGTAGATATGTGGGAATTTATTGCAAAAGAAATGGGCTGGGACTATGAATACGTAAAAGCCGGACCGAATACAACTGATGCTGTTAAGCGGGTTGCCAGTAAAGAACTGGACGTACTTGTGGGGCCAATTTCGACAACAGAACAAAGGCTTGCCTTAGGAATTCAATATTCCAGACCTTACTTCTTAAATTTTATTGGGGGGGCAATTAAAAAGCCTGGGAAAAAAAATCTGGTTGTTCTTATCGGGTCAAGCCTAGCAGCACAGCTGGGGGTTTTGCTTCCTTTCATGATTGGGGCCTTCCTTGTTGTAGCGTTAATTTTTTATATTATGGATAATTGGAAAAATCTTTTTGATAAAAAGAATTTCTTTAAAAACATGGGAAATTCCGTATGGGAAGCGATCATGGTTTTGGTGATGGGGCAATTGCTTGAAGATTCCAAGAGACCCTTGAAACGCCTGATATTATTAATGTATTTACTTGTAGCCATTGTTTTATTTTCAATTGTTGTTGGGACAGTGACATCAACAATTACAATGATTGAAAATGAAAAACGACAAGAACAATTTATGTCAACAGATGATGTGGTTGGTAAAAAAGTTGCGGCTGTTTCTGGAAACTTAAGTGAAAAATTGGCTGCGAAGACAGGTGCCACCACAGTAGGATACCCAGACAGAGATGCAACACTGGAAGCTGTTGCTAAAGGGGAAGCCTACGCAACAGTAGGGGATTACTTGACATTAAAGTCAGCTGTGGATGATCGACCTGACTTGGATTTGGTGATGACAACTTTAAATTTGAGAAATGATGAGCTTGCCTTTGTCTTTCAAGAAAATAGCCCGTTAATTAAAATTTTCAATCAGCGCTTGGTTAGGTTGCAAGACTTAGACTTTGCTGAAGCAATATGTAGTAAATTCTTAGGGGATAAAGCCCACTGGTGCATTCTGTAATTTTAAAAATAAGTCCTTAAATATACAACTGAAACTTAATTTCATATCTTTGAGCCTATGGCGAAACCTGATATAATGTCCATAAATTAAGAAAAGGATTAAAATGTCGCCAGCTGACTTTGAAAAAAATGCATATTTATTCAGGGCTAATACTCCATTTATTGTAAGCTTGTATGAAAAATATTTACAAGATCCAAAAGCTGTATCGCAAGAATGGGCAGATTTTTTTAAGGAATTGGGTGGCGACCAGCTGAAGGATCTTCAAATTGAAAGTCAGGGGCCATCATGGGGACAAAAAATTATCTATGATACGGTTGATAAAGAAGAAGTTTCCCTGCAAAAGATAGAAGATCGAAGCTTAGAAGATATTCAAAATTCTATTCGGGCCTTAATGATGATACGTGTTTACCGCGTGCGTGGACATTTGGCTGCTGAACTTGACCCCTTGAAACTTGACCATCCACAAAAAATTCATCCAGAACTTGATCCAAAAACGTATGGATTTACAGAGGCAGACTTAGATAAAGAAATATTTATTGATGGTGTTCTTGGGCTTCAGTACGCAACTTTACGAGTTGTTTTAGAAATTTTACGCAAAAAATATTGTGGCCACGTGGCTGTTGAATTTATGCATAGCCAAGATCCAGATCAAAAAAGTTGGATACAAGCTTTGATGGAGGATGAATATCTTGAAAACAAAGTGGCAGCAGAAACTAAAAAAGAAATCATGTCAGACTTGTTTAAAGCAGAACAGTTTGAACTTTTTTTAAATGCAAAAAATCCGGGGGCAAAAAAGTTTGGTATAGAAGGATGTGAATCCGTTGTTTCAGGTCTTTTAGAGGCGTTAAGAGCATCTACAGATGTAGGGGTTGATCAAACAGTATTGGGTATGGCACACCGCGGGCGTATTAACGTATTGGCCAATGTTTTAGGAAAACCCCTTTCGCGAATTTTTTATGAATTTACGGGGGAAAGTTACTACGAAAAGTCGGTTAAAGGGTCTGGCGATGTTAAGTATCACTTAGGATATTCTAGTACTCAGGAAATTTCTGGAAAGAAAATGAAAATTTCTTTAACTGCAAACCCTTCCCACCTTGAAGCTGTGGATCCAGTTGTTCTTGGGCGTGTTCGTGCAAAACAAGAAGAGGAAAATGATGCAGCGAGAGGTAAGGTTATGGGGATCTTGCTTCATGGGGATGCTGCCTTTCCAGGGCAGGGCTTAGTTGCTGAATGCTTTGGATTAAGTGAGCTGGAAGGGTATCGTACAGGTGGAACATTACATGTTGTTGTTAATAACCAAATTGGATTCACAACATCCCCACATTATGCAAGATCTTCTGCTTATTCATCAGAATTGGCAAAGGTTGTGCAGGCCCCAATTTTTCATGTGAATGGGGATGATCCAGAAGCTGTATCTTTTTGCATGCGAGCTGCTGCAAAATTCCGCCAGAAATTCAATAAAGATGTGGTTGTGGATATATGGGGATACCGTCGTTACGGTCACAACGAAGCAGATGATCCATCTTTCACACAACCAAAAATGTATCAAGCCATATCAAAAAAAGAAAGCGTTACAAGTCTTTATAAAAAGAAATTACTTGCTGAAAATGTGTTGTTAGAAGATGAATCTAGAAAATGGCAAGAGGATTATAAAAAGAAATTAGAAACCGCATTTAGAAAGGCAAAAAACAAACTGGTAACAGAGCCTGATTGGTTTGAAGGGCGTTGGAAAAAATATGCCAAAGGCAATCGTTCATACAGCAGTTTAACTTCAAAAGAAGATTTGAAATCTATTGGTTTAGAGATTTTAACAAATTTCCCAGAAGGATTTAATATCCACAAAAGAATTCCAAAAATTTTTGATCAAAAAAAGAAGGCTTTAAATGAAGGGCAGGGAATTGATTGGGCAATGGCTGAATCTTTGGCTTTTGCAATTCTATTAACCAATGGATATCCAGTGCGTCTAAGTGGTCAAGATTCGGGTCGTGGCACTTTTTCCCAACGGCATGCAGTGTTGATTGATCAAAAAGATGAAAGTAAATTTATCCCTTTAAATAATTTGGAAAAGGGTAAGCGAAAAATAGAAATTATAGATAGCCCTTTATCAGAGGCATCTGTATTGGGGTTTGAATATGGTTATACAACATCGGATCCAGAAGCATTAGTCATGTGGGAAGCCCAATTTGGGGATTTCAGCAATGGGGCACAGGTTATCATTGACCAATTTATTTCATCTAGTGAAAGTAAATGGTATCGATTATCAGGTTTGGTTATGTTATTGCCGCATGGATATGAAGGGATGGGGCCTGAACATTCTTCGGCCCGTATTGAACGTTATCTACAATTATGTGCTGAAAATAATATGCGGATTGCAAATTGTACGACACCTGCCAATTATTTTCATTTACTATGCCGCCAGGTTATGGCGACTGAGCGTAAACCCTTGGTTGTATTCACCCCTAAATCATTATTACGGCATAAATCTGCTGTTTCTTCTTTGTCTGATATGGCGAAAGGTCAATCTTTTAAGCCTGTTATTGAAGAAGTTAATGAGAAAATTAAAGCAGAAAAAGTTAAGCGTGTTATCTTATGCGCAGGTAAAATTTATTACGATTTACAGTTGTATCGTGATCAAGAAAAACTTGAAAATGTTGCCATTATTCGTGTTGAAGAACTTTACCCGTTTCCAGAGAAAGAACTGAAAAAAATACTTAAGCCATATGGGAAGGCTGAATTTGTTTGGTGTCAGGAAGAGCCTAAAAATATGGGGGCTTGGCACTTTATAGATCGTCGTCTAGAATCAGTTTTAATGGATTTAAAATTTAAACACTATCGGCCCCATTATATTGGAAGGCCGGAGGCTGCCTCCCCTGCCACAGGATTTTCAAAAGTGCATAGTGTAGAGCAAGAACAATTAGTAAAAGAAGCCTTGAATTATAAGAAAGGGAAATAAGTATGGACATAAAAGTTCCTGAACTTGGAGAATCAATTACCGAAGCAACCGTTGCCAGTTGGCTTAAGAAAGAGGGCGATTCTGTTGAGGCAGATGAGCCTATAGTAGAGCTGGAAACAGATAAAATCACAATGGAAGTTGGGGCGCCAACGGCAGGAGTTGTTGGTTCAATTAAAGTTAAAGAAGGTGATACCGTAGGTGTTGGCGAAGTCTTAGGATCCATAGATGAAAATGGAGAAGCGTCCGCCCAATCTTCTAAAGAAGAAGAAAAAAAAGAAGAAACGAAAGAAGAAGAACCTGAAGAAGAAAAATCAGAGTCAAAATCTTCTGACAATGACAAAGTTTTATCACCAGCTGCACGAAAAATTGCAGAAGAAAAAAACATTGATACCAGTAAAGTTAAAGGTACTGGGAAAGATGGGCGTATTACAAAAGAAGATGTTTCAGGGCAGTCTGAATCTAAATCAGAATCATTGAAAAAACCCTCTTCATCACAAGGGCAAGAAGAACGTGTCCGAATGACGCGCTTGCGTCAACGTATTGCAGAACGTTTGAAAGAATCCCAACAGACAGCCGCACTACTTACAACGTTCAATGAAATTGATATGACAAATGTCATGGCATTAAGGTCCCAGCATAAAGAAACGTTTTTAAAGCGCCATGGAACAAAGCTTGGGTTTATGTCTTTCTTTACAAAAGCAGCAGTGGCGGCATTGAAAGAGATTCCAGCAGTCAATGCTGAAATAGACGGCAATGAAGTCATTTATAAAAATTATTACAATATTGGAATGGCTGTGGGGACTGAACAAGGTTTGGTTGTGCCAGTTGTTAAAAAAGCGGATAATCTAAGTTTTGCCGGTGTTGAAAAGGCCATTGTTGAATTTGCAGACAAAGCACGCAGTGGTAAATTAAGCATGGATGATTTAAGTGGCGGGACGTTCACGATTACAAATGGGGGTGTGTACGGATCTTTGATGTCGACACCCATTGTAAACCCCCCCCAATCAGGGATTTTAGGGTTGCATAAAATTGAAAAACGTCCTGTTGTCATAAATGATCAGGTGGTTATTCGCCCAATGATGTATGTTGCTTTAACTTATGACCATCGTTTGATTGATGGAAAGGAAGCTGTGACATTCTTGGTGCGCGTCAAAGAATTTATTGAAAACCCAGAACGTTTATTGCTGGAGGTGTAAATGTCACAACAGTATGATGTCCTTATAATTGGTGCTGGTCCTGGGGGGTATGTTTGTGCGATTAAAGCTGCCCAATTGGGGTTAAAAGTTGCGTGTATTGAAAAAGAAAAAACGTTGGGTGGGGTTTGTTTGAATGTTGGCTGCATTCCATCAAAGTCTTTACTGCATGCCACAAAAAAATATACAGACATTTTAACCCATGCAAAAGAGTGGGGAATTACAGCAAAATCAGTAACTTGTGACGTAAAAACCATGATCGCAAAGAAAGATAAGGTTGTTTTGGAATTAACCCATGGCATTGATTATTTATTTAAAAAAAATAAGGTGACTTCAATTCAAGGGGAAGCAACATTTGTCAGCTCAACTGAAGTAAAAGTCAAAGATAAAACCTACACAGCCAAAAGTATTGTTATTGCGACGGGATCGTCCAGTGCCAATATTCCAAACGTAACTGTTGATGAAAAAGTTGTATTGTCATCAACGGGTGCTTTGTCTTTAACAAAAGTTCCAAAGAAAATGGTTGTGATTGGCGGGGGGTATATTGGGCTTGAAATGGGATCTGTATGGCAACGCCTGGGTACGGATGTAACCGTTGTTGAATATGCTGATACAATTGTTCCTGCAATGGATCAAGAAGTTGCAAAGGAACTTAAAAAACAGCTGGAAAAACAAGGTATAAAATTTAAATTGGCAACAAAGGTGACCAAAGTTGATAGTGGTAAATCTGGGGCCAAAGTAACCATTGAACCCAAATCTGACGGCAAGTCTGAAACATTATCGGTTGATGTTGTTCTTGTTTCTGTTGGGCGCAAACCAAATACGGATAAACTTGGTTTAGATAAGGCCAAAGTTGATGTGGATGATAGGGGCGTAATCAAAGTCGATAAAAAATATAAAACATCGGCTGATGGTATCTATGCCATTGGGGATGTGATTCCGGGGCCGATGCTTGCACATAAGGCTGAAGAAGAAGGTGTCGCAGTTGCGGAAATTCTTGTAGGACAGGCAGGTCATGTGGATTATGGCACAATTCCAGCTGTAATTTATACGTATCCAGAAGTGGCGTCTGTTGGAAAAACGGAAGAAGATCTTAAAAAAGATAATGTGGATTATAAGGTTGGAAAGTTTCCTTTTATGGCCAATTCCCGCGCAAAAGCCGTAGGAGATACAACCGGTTTTGTGAAATTATTAACTGATAAAAAAACAGACCGTATTTTGGGCGCCCATATTATTTCGGCAGATGCAGGAACTTTAATTACAGAAATAACTTTGGGTATGGAATATAAGGCATCGGCTGAAGATATTGCCCGGATATGTCATCCCCATCCAACAACAAGTGAGGCAGTTAAAGAAGCCGCGCTGGCGGCTTACTTCAAGCCAATACATGTATAGTTATGACAAACCGTAAAGTAAAAATTATTGCAACATTGGGGCCTGCTTCAAATAACAGTCAGACCATCCAATCTTTGGTTAAAGCAGGGGTTAATGTTTTTCGGGTTAATATGTCACATGGCGAACATGACCAGCACAAAAAGTCGATTGATTTAATTCGTGAAGCCGAAAAAAAACTGGAACAGCCCATTGCCATCCTTGCCGATTTACAAGGACCCAAATTACGAATTGCAAGATTTAAAGAAGGTCAGGTTTTTTTAGAAAAAGGGCAAGAGTTTGTTTTGGATCTTGAACCAAAGCCAGGTAACAGTAACCGGGTTACCTTTCCCCATCCAGAAATATTTCCACATATTTTATCGGGAATGACTGTTTTATTAAACGATGGCAATATACGTTTAAAAGTAACACTGGCAAATCACAGTGAAATTCAAACAGAGGTTCTTGAGGGTGGTACTTTATCTGATAATAAAGGGGTGAACCTGCCAGATACAGAGTTACCCATCCCCGCATTAACAAAAAAAGATAAAAAGGATATAGACTTTTTAATTGGAACATCAGTTGATTATGTGGGGCTTTCTTTCGTACAGCGGCCAGAAGATGTTTTGGATTTAAAACGTATTCTAGGCGGTAGAAAGGCCGTTCTTTCCAAAATAGAAAAACCACAAGCCATTGATAATCTTGAAGAAATTATAGATCTATCAGATGGCATTATGGTGGCGCGTGGGGATTTGGGTGTTGAAATGTCCCCTGAAAAAGTGCCACCCATTCAAAAGAAAATTATTCGCCTTTCCAAGAAAAAAGGCAAACCCGTTGTTGTGGCGACCCAAATGCTAGAATCAATGATTGAACGGTCAACCCCCACACGGGCAGAGGCTACAGATGTAGCAACAGCCGTTTATGATGGAGCAGACGCAGTTATGTTATCTGCAGAATCTGCTGTTGGAAAATACCCAGTTGAATCTGTTGAAATGATGGCAAAAATTATTTCTGCTGTTGAAAAGGATGGGCAATATATTGATAATTTAAAGCGATTGGCAGAAAAGGCAGATGATGATGTTTCAGATTCCATTACGGCTGCAGCGCGGCAATTAAGTGAAACATTAGAAGCCGCGGCCATCGTTACCTATACAGCAACAGGATTGACAGCTTTGCGGGTCTCCCATAAAAAACCACAAGCCCCTATTTTAGCAATGACAAATAAAGTTGAAACATCTAGAAAGCTGTGTCTTTCATGGGGCGTTATTCCAAATTTGGTTGATGACCTTAAAAGCCTGGATGAAATGATTGAAAAAGCCATTGAACGATCTAAAGAAGCAGGCTTAGTTAAAAAAGGGGATAAAATTGTTATGACTTGTGGTATCCCTTTTGGGAACCCTGGAACAACAAATGTTATTAATGTGGAACTTATTAAATAATGAAGCCTACCAAACATAAAAATCAAAATATTTCTTATAACTTCAGAGGCGAACCCTTATACGGTGTGCACGCCTGTTTTGCCGCTTTGGAAAATGAAACTCGACAGTTTTTTAGGATTTTTGTAACGCAAAAATATCATGCAGACGTTGTTAAAAAAGACTATGGCTGTCCAGTTGATATTGTGACAGGAGAACAATTAGCAAAACTAATTGGTGAAGATTCTGTCCACCAAGGTATTGCAATTGATGCAAGGCCTCTGCCAGAAAAAAGCTTGGAAGATATTATTGAGAATTCTGCTGAATCAAGTTCCTTATTGGTTTTGGACCAGGTGACAGATCCCCATAACATTGGGGCAATTTTACGGTCTTGTGCTGTATTTGGTATTGATGCGCTGGTTTTAACAGAACGCCACAGCCCCAAAGTAACAGGTGTGTTGGCAAAAATTGCCTCAGGCGCACTAGAGAAAGTTCCTTTAATTTACATTGGCAATATGGTGCAAGCTTTAAATCAAATGAAAAAATGCGGTTATTGGATAAGTGGGCTTGCAGAAGAAGGGGATCAGTTTGCACATCAAATGAAGTTTGATGGCAAGACAGCTTTGGTTATGGGGGCTGAAGGATCTGGATTAAGACGGATGACAAGGGAAACGTGTGACATACTTGTCAAATTACCAACATCTGATACATTTAGTACATTAAATGTATCAAATGCCGCGGCCATTATTTTGTATGAGGCCCATCGACAGAACTTAAAGGAATAAATATGAATTGGAACTGGGGAATTCTTGAAATTAGCGTAATTGCCATTGCTTACTTGGTTGGGTCAATACCCTTTGGATTATTGCTAACGAAGGCAGCAGGTAAAGGGGATATTCGTAAAATTGGGTCTGGGAACATTGGGGCGACGAATGTGTTGCGCACAGGCAGTAAAAAGCTGGCCTTATATACTATGTTGCTTGATTTGATCAAAGGATTTGCCGTTGTTTATTTTGCCAAGCATTTGAACCTTTTTTTTGAAGCGTCCATTGCGGTTATGCTGGGGCACTTATATCCTGTATGGCTTAAATTTAAAGGTGGTAAAGGTGCTGCAACATACGGTGGGGTTCTTTTTGCATTAAGTTGGCCTTTGGGGATACAGGCATTTATTGCCTGGGGGGCTTTTTTGGCCTTATTCCACTATTCTTCCCTGGCAGCATTATTAACCAGCCTTTTGGTGCCATTTACAATTTGGCTCTGGCATTATCCAGATATTTTTGAAGTATCATTGGTTTTGACGGCCTTAATTTGGATTCGTCATATTGATAATATTAAGCGCTTAATCAAAGGGACAGAACCCCAAGTTGGTTCAAAGAAAAAGAAATAGCCAGTCTTATGAATAATGAACAATATGCGATACTACGTCTGATTCGTAGCGAGGGTATTGGGCCCATTCGCTTTTATAAGTTGGTTGATCATTATGGTACTGCAAAAAAAGTTATTGAGAATTGGTCAGATGTTCAAGCACGTATCAAATCAGCTAGACTGTGCGTTGAAAAACAAATTGACTGGGAAATTAAGAAAGCGGTTTCGCAAAATATTACCCCCTTGTTTTATAATTCATCGGATTATCCAACACAGCTTAAAGATTTAACAGACCATCCGCCTGTGTTAATGGTCAAAGGGGACAAATCCCTTCTTTATAAAAAATCAATTGCCATTGTTGGGGCGCGGAATTCTTCCCTTAATGGTAATAAATTAACCTATTTAATCGCAAAAAAGTTGGGGGATTATGGATGGGGCACAATTTCTGGATTGGCGCGCGGTATCGATAAATCAGCCCATGAAGGAAGCCTTTCAACGGGTACAATTGCTGTTGTGGCGGGCGGGGTTGATGTTGTATATCCTGAAGAAAATAAAAAATTATATGACCAAATTTGTAAGCAAGGGGTGGTTGTTAGTGAATGCCCAGTTGGGATGACTCCCCAAGCCCAAGGCTTTCCAAGACGAAATCGCTTGATTTCAGCCCTATCAAAAGGGGTTTTGGTTGTTGAGGCCTCTTTACAATCAGGATCAATGATTACAGCAAACAACGCCCTGGACCAAGGCAGAGAAGTTTTTGCGGTACCTGGATCCCCTTTAGATCCAAGGTGTCGTGGCCCAAATAAATTAATTAAACAAGGGGCAAAGTTGGTTGAATCTGCAGAAGATATTATTGAAAACTTATCAGAGTTTTCTATAGAAAATAATGCGGCAAAACCTATGGATTTATTTACAAACACCTACGAATCATCATCAGCGTTATCAAAAAATATTTTGGAAAAATTGGGGGGGTCCCCTGTTTCTTTGGATTCATTGGCAGAGGCAACAAATATAACCTTAAGGCAATTATCAACCGTGTTATCGGAACTGGAATTAGAAGAAAAAATAACCCGACATCCCGGAGGACGTATATCATTACGCTTGCAAGCGTGAAATCATTCGATTATAACAAAAATAAAAGTAAAACCGGTTTCAGGTTAGGTTAGGACTACATATATGAAAGTTGTTATTGTTGAATCACCCGCGAAAGCAAAATCCATTAATAAATATCTTGGATCTGGCTACAAAGTAATTGCCAGTTATGGGCATGTAAGGGATTTGCCATCCAAGAATGGATCTGTGGACCCGGACCAAGATTTCCAAATGATTTGGGAAGTTGGGGCTGATTCAAAAAAACAAATGAAGGCCATTCAAGACGAGGTTAAGGCAGCAGATACTATCTATCTTGCAACTGACCCTGACCGTGAAGGGGAAGCCATTGCTTGGCACGTGCTTGAAGTCCTAAAAGAAAAAAAGCTTTTGAAAGATAAAAAAATCTTTCGAAGTGTTTTTTATGAAATTACAAAAAAGGCGGTTGTTGCTGCCATTGAAAATCCTCGTGAATTAAATGATGAACTGATCAAGGCTTACCTTGCCAGGCGTGCCTTGGACTATTTGGTTGGTTTTAATATCTCCCCAGTCTTGTGGCGTAAACTTCCGGGCAGTAAATCTGCAGGGCGTGTGCAATCTGTTGCCTTACGCTTGATTACAGATCGCGAAGCAGAAATAGAAAAGTTTGATCCACAGGAATATTGGACAATTGATGTTGATCTATTAACCTCTGCCAGTAAAAAAGTGGTTGCACGCTTAACCTATTTGGATGGTGAAAAACTAAGCAAGTTTTCATTAGGCGATGAAAAGACAGCAAAGGCAGCAGTTGCTAAAATTGAAAAACAAGATTTTTCAGTTGAAAGCGTTAAGAAAAAGCAAGTTAGAAGGAATCCTTCCCCCCCCTTTATCACATCAACGTTGCAACAAGAAGCATCCCGTAAACTTGGATATGGGGCAGGCCGTACAATGCAGCTGGCCCAAAAACTATATGAAGGGGTTGAACTTGGTGGGGAAACCGTTGGTTTAATCACTTATATGCGTACAGACAGTGTTAACATGTCAAATGATGCGGTACAGGCTTGTCGTAAGGTTATAGAATCTGACTATGGTAAAGATTATTTGCCTGACGCCCCACGTTTCTATAAAAGCAAGGCCAAGAACGCACAAGAAGCCCACGAAGCCATTCGTCCAACAGACTTAAGCCGTCACCCCAGAACGTTATCTAAGATTCTAGATCCACAGCAGTTAAAATTGTATGACCTGGTATGGAAGCGTGCAATGGCATCGCAGATGAACAATGCCATTTTGGATCAAGTAACGATCGATATGATTTCAGGTGATAGCCAAATAAAATTAAGGGTTACAGGGTCAACCATTGCCTTTGATGGGTTCTACGTTTTGTATAAAGAAGGTCGGGATGATGATCAAGATGAAGATCAAGAAAAAATGCTTCCGCCTTTGCAAGAAAAAGAAAATCTTGAAAAAGAAAAAGTAACCCCGGACCAGCACTTTACACAGCCGCCGCCACGGTACAGTGAAGCAAGTTTGGTAAAGAAATTAGAAGAACTTGGCATTGGCCGTCCATCGACCTATGCGTCCATCATCCAAGTTTTACAGGCCAGGGATTATGTCCGGCTGGAAAAGAAACAGTTTATTCCTGAGGGAAGGGGGCGCTTGGTTGCCACTTTCTTACAAAATTATTTTGCAAAATATGTGGAATATGATTTCACGGCCAGCCTAGAGGATGAGTTGGATAAAGTTTCCAGAGGGGAAGTTGATTGGAAAGATATTCTAAAGACATTCTGGACAAACTTTATTGAAACAATAGACAAAACAAAAGATTTGAAAATATCAGATGTTTTGGATGTTTTAGATGATGAATTGGGTCAGTACTTTTTTCCTGACAAAAATAGAACATGTCCCGATTGTAAAAATGATACATTGCATCTGAAACTGGGTAAATTTGGCGCCTTTATTGGATGTGAAAATTATCCAGAGTGTAAATACACACAGCAAATCGTTGATAAATCAAAGAAAGAGGGTGGGGAAGAAAAAGTGGATACAAAGAAAGATGAAGCCTATCCAAAATTGCTTGGAAAAGATCCTGAAACAGACCAAGATATTACCTTGCGTAAAGGACCGTATGGGCCTTATATCCAATTAGGTGAAGGTGAAGGCAAGAAAAAACCAAAGCGGGCCCCAGTTATAAAAGGCCTAAGTTTAGACGATGTTGATTTGGCAAAAGCTTTAAGTTTGCTTTCTTTGCCACGGTTATTAGGAAATCATCCTGATACGGGGGAAGATGTTGCTGCAGGTATTGGGCGCTATGGCCCATATATCAAACATGGAAATACTTTTATTTCTCTTAAGGGGCAGGATGTGTTATCTATTAACTTAGATGAGGCAGTCGAAGTTGTTAACAACGCGCCCAAAAAGAAAAAATAAAAGGTAAGGCCTTGGCCGAAAAAAAGAAAAAGCAAAGTAATAATAAATCACGCCCATTTCCGGATCGGCAGGATGTTATTAATTATATTCAAAAATCCCCTAAACCCCCTACCAAAAGGGAAATTGCCAGGTACTTTAAAATCCGTGGGGATCGTAATAAAATTAAGCTAAAAGAACTTTTAGGTGAATTCAGATCTTTGGGGTTTTTAGATGCTGAACCAGACAAGGCTGGATCAAGTGATCGTGCAGCCAAGTATGAAGGGTCAGAAGAAACTACATCACTTGTCGGATTTGTGCAATCTACGGATATGGGCTTGCGATTTATTTCGTCTTCTAGAAAAGTCAAAATTGCCTTTGAAATAAAGGGTGCCAAAAGTTTTAACCATGAAAAAATTGGTGTGGCTTTTCAAGCAGAAGTTATCTCAACAGATCCACCGATTGTTGAATTAGGGCAAGAAATTGGCCCAGTCAGCGATGTAAGTCTTTTGTCTGCAATGCTTGCAGGTTTACCCACAGAATTTCCAAAAGATGTCATCGAAGAATCAGAAAAAGTAAGCATTATCCCAAAGCTGGGTAAGCGGGAAGATATACGAAAAACCCCTTTGATCACGATTGATGGTAAAGATTCCAGAGATTTTGATGATGCTGTCTTTGCTGAAAAAACAAAAGATGGGTGGCATATTATTGTTGCCATTGCAGATGTTTCATATTATGTCAGGCCGGGGTCAGCATTAGACAATACAGCCCTGGAACGGGGGAATTCTACTTATTTTCCTGACCGTGTTATCCCTATGCTACCTGAAAATCTTTCCAATGGCATATGTTCATTGAATCCAGACGAAGATAGGGCCTGCATGGGCGTTCATATTTGGATTAATGACCAAGGCAAAAAAAAGGAACATAAGTTTTTCAGAGGGTTGATGCGATCCCATGCCCGAACAACTTATGAACAGGTTCAAAAAGTGTATGAATCTGGGCAGAAAGACCTTAAACCAATTGTTGAGCCTTTATTTGGGGCTTTTCATGCACTGGAAAATGCTCGTAGAAAACGTGGGACTTTAGAAATAGAAGTTCCTGAACCCTATATCATTTTTGATGAAAAAGGGTTTGTAAAAGAATTGGTTCCAAGAAGTCGCCTGGATACGCATAAATTAATCGAAGAATTTATGGTTTTGGCCAATGTTGCTGCAGCTGAACAGCTTGAAAGCCACAAGCAACTGTGTATGTATCGCATTCATGACAAGCCAGACCAGGAAAAAGTGGAAGAAATTCGCAAGCTTTTAACACGGCTAAAAATTAAATATGAAGGTTCTTTAAAGGTATCCCAGGATTTTACCCAATTAATAAAACAAGTTCATGATACCCCTTACCGTGATGTTGTGAATGAACTTATTTTACGCTCACAAAGCCAGGCGGTATATTCCTCTGACAATATTGGACACTTTGGGTTAAACCTTGAACATTATGCCCACTTTACATCCCCAATCAGGCGTTATTCTGATTTAATGGTTCATCGGGCTTTGTTAAAAACCATAGGTATTTCTGATGGGGCATTACCATCTATCTCAAAAGACGATTTTCAAGAAGTTGCCCGATATATTTCCACTACAGAACGACGCTCTGTTGGGGCGGAACGTGATGCAATGGATCGATATATGACACAGTTTTTGTCAAACCGAGAAGGGGATGAATTTGATGTGTATGTGACAGGTATATCCAAAGCAGGGCTTTTTGTCACAATACCAGAATTCAATGCCAGTGGTTTGGTGCCTGCGCGTACACTAAGTGACGATTATTATATTCTTAAAGATCATCCCACAAGGCTTGAAGGAAGAAAAACAAAAAGAAAATTCAGTTTTGGCGATCCGATGCGTGTCTTTTTATCATCAGCTGATTTAACAAAAGGTAGGTTAACGTTTGAACCCACTGCCGGTATGTTTAGTAAACAAACGCGCTATATGCAATCACCTGGATCAAAACACAAAAAACGCCGTTAAAAGGGGGTAAAAGTGGAAAACACAATCATTTTATCAATCATTCAGGGTATTACTGAATTTATTCCCGTATCATCAACGGCCCATATGATTTTGGCAGGCAAACTTTTTGGTGTCAAGACAGCTGGTCGCATGACAGAGGTTTCTTTGCACATAGGAACCCTGGCTGTTGTTCTGCTTTATTTTAAAAACGATATTAAGGATTTTTTTCAAGGTTTTTTAAAATTATTTAGCGGAGAGATTACAAAAGGATTTAATCGATTTCTGATGATTGTAATCGCCACAGTTCCAGTTGTTGTGGCAGGCTATGTCGTTAATACATACTTTGATAAAAGCTTTAGATCTTTAAGTGTTATGGCTTGGACGTCCATATTTTTTGGGATGCTTTTACTGTTTGTAGATAAATCGTCTCCAACTACAAAAAAATATGAATCCATGACATATAAAGATGCCGTTATTATTGGCCTTTTACAGGTGCTGGCTTTGGTGCCGGGATCAAGCCGTTTAGGAACCACCATTATTGGTGCAAGGCTTCTTGGGTATGATCGGGTTGGGGCCGCCAGATTTTCTTTTTTACTTTCTATTCCCGTTATAATTGGGGCGATGACGTTGCTTATCATAAAAAATAACGGGCAAGGGGGTTTACAAATATCATTTGATACACTATCTGGTTTAGTAATAGCTTTTGTGGTGGGATATATAGCTTTAAGATTTGTAATGTTTTATCTTAAAAAACACACCTTCCTTCCGGTCGCTGTTTATAGAATAGCGCTTGGCATATATATCCTTTGGACCCTAGGCTAAAAATATCCCCCAGGTCAACTGGGGGTTAGAGGTGGGCGTGTGATGATTTTTTTTTGTGTATGGGATAAAGAAGAAACATCACACACCGCCTTGTTGGAAAGGTTTTGCAGACTTCATAGTTCTCTCTCTCTCATCTATAAATCTGCGGCCTTTCCTTTTCTTAATACAACTTTGACGTTGTAAAACTTGGAACTTCCTAAAGAAAAATCTTTTTTTAAATCTCTCTTTTGGCCTGTTACATAATACATGTAGCATGTTTTTTTTCAGAGTCAATGCTTTTAGCAAAAAAAATTAATTAAAAATAACATTTTGCTGTTTTGGCCTATTTTTATAGTTTTTTCGTGCAAAAAATATGATATAAATAACGATAATAGGGCTGTAAATATGGAAAAGTATTCAAATATAAACTTTCAAGAAGCAAAAGCCTTCCTTGCCATGTATGAATTTAAAAACACAAAGCAGGCGGGGGAAGAGGTTGATATGAGCAGTTCCATGGTGAATCTGTATATTAACCGTTTTGAAAAAAAGTTGGGGTATAAACTTTTCTTAAGAAACAGGCGTACTGGGACGTTTCTTCCGACAAAAGAAGCCCATGAAATTGCAAAGTATGTTCGCAATATGTTGTTTTATGCCGATCTTGTTTATTCTGAAAACAGAACAAATAATCAGAAAGTTACCATTTCATCAACTATAATGATTCTAGAATGTTTTGTGGTGCCCTATATAAAAGAATTTGTGAGTCATAATAAAGAAGTGTTAATTGGTATCAATCAAAATGATGATCTTTCATTTGAAAACCCAGGGTTCAATGAAATTTTATTGACGAATACAGTGGAAGATAGTTCTGCATATGTTTACATCCCATACCATTCTTACGTTCAGAAATTATGGGCCAGCCCTGAATATATCAGGGATTGGGGTGCCCCCAACAAACTTGAAGATTTAAAAAATCACTGGCTTATTTTAAGAAAATATCTTGATAACCCTGCTTCAATGCTTGGGTCTGTATATGCTGACAGTTATATCAGGCAAAACCCCAATTTTCGTACGTATGAAATAAGAAGCCCTGCCATAGGTTATTATCTATGCGAACAAGGTTTGGGTATCATGGCCACTTCAGAAGAGGCAATTAAGCTGAAAAAAATGAAAGTGGAAAATGTTTTTTCTGAATACAAAGGTCATTCAATTGATATGTTCCTTGCCGTAAATAAAGAATTTTATGAAACAGATTTGGCAAAAAAAGTGGTTAACTGGCTTTTTGAATGCCGTGACAGGGCGTTGGAAAGTATTGGAATGCAACCCCAGCATCATTATAAAAAACCCTAAAAGGTAGAAAATTATTCAAAATGCCAATAATTGGCTTGGGGGGCAAAGGGTGACGATAGACCGTAAAATACTTTGGGATAAAATTTCATTAAAAACTGCGAATCTATGCGCCATTTAACCTTTTTTTACGGTCATAATAGTGTTAGTTTAGCAGGTGTAAAAATATGGAGATTAATATGACGAAACTTTATAACTTATCAGTAAAATATGTATATGCAATTACCCTTGTAAGTATGATCAGTGGGGCTGTAATTCCATAAACCATATGATAACAATAATATCCTTATTAAGTGTGGTTAGTGGAGTTACAATTTTTCTAATTAATCATTAGTGGGGTAAAGTCGAAGGCTGGCTTTATCCCGATGCCCCGGAAAGATCGATCTCGACATTCAAAAATCCAATTAATAACTTTTTTGGCAACAGGTGATTCCAAAAATTCTTTGTGAATTCCTACGTAAAATTCAATCATGTCTCCTTCGAAGGTAGGCATAATGTTTTCAAGTTTATATCCCGCAAGTCGTATACTCTCTTTTGCTCCTCCCATTATGCCACATCCATTTTCACACAAATTATCTATTAACCGTGCGCTGGTAATATTTGAAATGTTGGGATCTTTGGTTGAGCTTAAATAATGTTTGATGTATTTTGATCCAAATAAAAGCCTTGGTTCGTCCGTATTTTTTCTTAACAAAAGACGATGATTATACAAATCTTCAATTGTTTCAGGGGCGCCATGTTTATCAATATAATCCGGGCTGGCCCATAATTTTTGTTCAAATGAATGATAAGGAAAATATTTAATGGAAGACATGCGGTTATTTATTTCCCACGTCATAAAAATTTCATTAAAATCAGGACTTTCGATAATTAAATCGTCTTTCTGGTGAAAATCCACCCTTAAATCAGGGTTTTTATCCAATAAGTCACGCACATAAGGGCCCAGATAAAATTCTAGAACAGTGTGGGAGCTGGTAATTTTTACATGGTTATCATTAATATGAATATCGCCACTGGCCAGTTCAGAGGCTTGAATAATATTTTCCAGGTACTGGGTGATTTTTAAAACTTCGTTTGTGGGGAAAAATTTTCCAAGACGGCGATTTCTTTTAAAAAGTACTTTACCAATCTTTTTTTCAACCTTGGAAAGGCGATTGGATACTTGTGTGGTATTCCATCCCATGTAAACCGCGGTTTCAGCGGATTTTTGGGTTTCAATCAGCTTTATAATTAAGCGCGCATCCAGGGATGATAAATCGATAAATTTGTCATTTTTCATTTTATTTTCTGTGTTTCCCTTTATTTATCCAAAAATATTTTACAAAAGCTTGATTTGTGGTTTATATATCAATATATAAAAATTATACATATAAAAATGTAAATTATAAAGTGTTTAAAAATTACATTTATTAACTTTTTTTGATTAAAAATCCACACTTCGTAGGTGTGGCAAAAAATGGTAAGCCCGTTTGTGTTAGAGATGAGATAACGTTAACCAGCGGTGCCAAACCAAGCTTACCATAAGTAAGGGCTTTTTAAAGTGTCTTTTCTTTATCCCAAAAGAATGATGCCTCCCATTTAAAAAGGTCTTACTTTGAAGGGAGGTGCACGTGTACAGGGCACCTTCTTTCTCCCTTTTTATATAAGAATTTTTTATTTTTAAATCAATGTGTGTTGTACAGGAAAGGCAAGAAATGAGCCAAAAAATTCAAAAACTTAGAAAAATTAAGGTTAATATTGCGCAAGTTGTCACTTTGTTGGATGAGTCCAAAAGTCTTGCAGATAGCAATATTGAATCAGAGAAAACATTGCAAACGTCATTGACGTTTATGATTAAATCAGCCCTTGATCTGAATTATCATTTACTTCAGTGCTTGTCAGAAATCAAAAAACAGGATTAATTTTCCCCTTGGCCCTTTGAATAGGCGGGTTTTCCATCATGGGTATAGAGTTTTTCAATATGCATCCATTCAAAGTCTTGGCCAACTTTTGAAATAAGATCTGTAAAATCATTGTTTAAAAGGGAATCTTTCTTACCCATTATGCGGCAGCGCCACCAGTCCACCATATCAGGGGCTGATCCTGAGATGGCCGGATATACAAGGACCCCGCGATTGCTTATAAATTTAAGATCAAAATTTGTATTTTCTAAAGATTTTTCTAACTTAGACCCAATGATTTCAGGTTTTTCTGTTGATTGTATAAATAAATCAACCCCAATACAATTTTGCTTTATGGTCGGGGATTGTTTATTAATAGGCTTTAGATTTATTTTCTTAAAAGTACGTGGGACCCAATTTTCAGGGGCCTTCCCTAAATTATTAATAATCTTTTTTGTAAATTCAGATCGGCTTAATCCCGTGCTTCCTGCAAGATCTTTTGTGTGCTTCCCATCTTCCAAAGTTTTCATTAAAGCATTTTCAATTAATGTGGCGTGATCTTCAAGGTCTATATACCGCAGCATGCTAATAGCACTCATCAACAATGCAGTTGGGTTGGCAATATCCTTACCAGCAATATCGGGGGCCGATCCGTGTACAGCTTCGAATATGGCATGATTATCACCAATATTCGCACTGGGGGCAATACCAAGCCCACCAACTAGGCCGGAGGCCAGGTCGCTGACGATATCTCCATTCATATTGGTCATAACAATAACATCAAATTGTTCAGGTTTTACAACAAGTTGATGGGCGCAATTGTCAATGATTAAATGATGGGGGGTTATGTCAGTATATTCTTTACTGACTTGTTCAAAAGTATTTTTAAACAAGCCTTCGGTAATTTTTAATATATTGGCTTTTGTGGAACAGTGTATGGATTTGCGGCCTTCTGATTTTGCCAATTCAAAAGCATATCGACATATTTTTTCAGAACCCATTGTGCTTATTGCTTTAAGGGCAATACCAACCTGGGGGCTTTGCCAATATTCAATGCCTGCATATAAATCTTCGGTATTTTCCCGAACAATAACTAAATCAATATTACGTCCTGAAAAAGGGGTTTTTATCCCTGGAATTTCAAATACATGACGAATATTTGCATAGGTTTCAAAAAGTTTGCGCAGTGTGACATTTGCACTTTTCCCCCCATGCCCCACAGGGGTTTCAAGTGGGCCTTTTATGGCAACCTTATTTTTTGAAATACTATCAATTGTTTCTTGGGGAACACCAGATGTAACATTGGCTTCAAAGGCTTGCCTGCCCGCAACCACTTTTTCCCAAGAAATAGGGACATTTGCAGCATCAAATATATCACAAATACTGGATGTAATTTCAGGGCCAACACCATCCCCCTGAATAAGCGTAATGGTCTGTTTCATTGTCTAAACAACTGCTTTTATTTGGGTTAATGCTTGTTTTGCAGCGGCCATCATCGTTTTGATTTGGTCAGGTTCCAGCAATGAAATACTTTGTATTACGTACTGAAGCAAAACACTTACATATTTTGCCTGAATATTTATAAGTTTAGTTGCAACGGTTGGTGCCAAGGCACTTGTAACCATATCACGACGATAATGATAAACATGGCAGGCAAATATATTTTTATAATATTTATTAATTGTATTTCCAACATATGAGAATATATCATTATCTGCAACAGAGGCCCCAACCAAAAGTTGGACAACAGAGTTAATGTTTTGGGAAATCTGTGTGGCTTTTTGGATTCCTGTTCCTGACCCCATTTGGCTTACGTTGTATCCTGCAAAAATCCCCAATTGTACTTTAATTTCATTGAGAACTGATCGAAGCTGCATGGCTTCGCGCGTCTTTAATGCTTGTGTTCTTAAAATGGAAGTGGCATCCCCCCCAAAAGCCCTCAAGTCATTTGCTGATAATCCACCACCACCACAGCGTGTAAGAAATAATGGCATCATAACAACTAAGATTTTTAAAATATTTTTTCTTTTAATTTTTTTCAATATTATGTTTTTCATTTTAATAGCCCCTGTATCCACCACTACCTGGGTATCCGCCGCCACCCATTCTATTATTCATAGGGTTGTTAATCATAGAATCAGGTCTGGGTGTTGTTTGTGGAGGGGCTGTATAACTTTTATTTAAGGTGTTCAAGGCAGACTCTGCCATACTTAAGGTTGTTTTAATTTGATCCTTACCCATAGAAGGTATTAGTTGAACCATGTATTGAATAACAACCGCAGCATATTTTGCCTGTGTATTTAATAATTTTGTCATGACTGATGGGCCCAAACCAGATAAAACCATGTTTCTTGGGTACCCTGCCCCATAGGGTGGTGGCATAAAGTGACACTTAAATATATTGTCAAAGTAAGCAGCAGAGGGTTGACCCGGAAATGCAGAGTTAGAAGTACTGCCAATCTGGCTGTTAATAAATTGGCGAATATCATCAGCTGTGGCTGTGGCCCCCACAAGAATTCTTAAGACGCCATCAATATTACTCATGATATGAAAAGCTTTGCCCGCCCCGCCAGCACCAATATTGTCAGGTGTATAGCCCGCAATTCTGGATAATGTCGTGTGAATTTCATTTAATGTGGCACGCAGTGCAACCCCTTTTTCCGAAGTGGCAGCTTGACCTTCCATAATGGACGTAATGTCACTTTTACTTTGTGAAAGATCTTCAGGTGTCATCCCACCGCATCGGGACAACAATAAAGGAATTCCCATAAGTAGGAGGTATTTCCTGTTCATATATAAGCCTCTTGTTATTTAATTATTATACTATATCAAAGCTTTGGTTGGCTGAGAAGATAAAAACTATTTAATCGTGATCATTGCCAAACGAATACCAAGGCCAAATAAAGCAATCCCAGTTATTTTATCGGTTACGGCACCCGCTTTGTTCATAAATTTCACCAAAGTTTTATTGGAAAAGAAACAAGACATAAAGGTATACCATGTCAAAGATGTTAGAACTAAAAGCGTAACATAGATTGCTTGAACGCTAAAAGGTGTTTGAGGGCTGACGGTTGCTGCAAAAATGCTCATGAAAAATAGGGAGGCAGAAGGATGCAGGATATCCATCAAAAATCCTATCTTAAAAGCTTTTTTTGGTGTTAGGATTTTTGGCGTTTTAATGCTTTCTGCTTTGTGTTTTGCCGCAAAAAATATTTTATAGGCTAGGTAAAAAAGATAAAGGCTTCCTGTGATTTTGATGATTGTAAATAAAACAGGTGATTTTGCAATAAACATTCCAAAGCCCAAAAGGGTGTATGTCTTGTGGATTATTGTACTACAAACAATTCCAAACCCAGTATATAATCCAATTTTTCTGGAATGACGGCTGCTGTTATGCACCATCATGGCCATTTCTGGGCCAGGACTAACTAAATTTAGAAAGTTTAGCGAAAATAAGGCAATAAATTCTGGTAAATAACTGTGCATATTATTAATTTAGCGATTCAGCTGATGAATGGCAAGTTTAGTGTTTTATTTGTTGAAATCTTTAAGAATTCTGGCCTTGTCTTTATTCCAGTCTTTTTCTTTTTTATCAGCCCTTTTATCATATAATTTTTTCCCTTTACCCAGGCCAATTTCCAGTTTTACGCGGCCTTTTTCATTAAAGTATAAGCACATGGGGACAAGGGAATATCCCTTTTTTTGGGTTGCCCCAATCAGTTTGCGAATTTCCCGTTTTTTAAGTAACAACTTACGATGGCGCCTGGGCGAATGGTTAAATTGGTTAGCACCAGGGTATTCTGCAATATAGGAATTTATAAGATAGACTTCATTATTTTCAATATCAGCATATGACTCTGTGATATTGCTTTTGCCTGTTCTTAAAGATTTAACTTCACTTCCGACCAAAGCAACACCCGTTTCAAATACTTCTTCAATAAAGTAATCAAAATTGGCGCGTTTATTCTTTGCTAGGATTTGTTTTTTCATTATATTTAATCTTTTAATCTGTACGTTTTTATAAAAGTATTCACTTCTTGCGTCAACTTATATTGCACAGGCGGACATATTTATTTAAGCTATGTACTGAGGCATATAAGTATGAAATATATATATTATCTATTAATCATAATAACAACAGGGCTAAATCTACCATTAGAAGCCGCTGTGGTCAAAGCTCCTGTCAAAGTTTCTTGTGAGGCAGAGCTACGGAAATCATACAGAAGCCTAAACAAACGACGTGTGCCGCATATTCCCCCGAAAGATCAATGTAAGGTTGAAAATAAGCTTATTACCTGGTTGTGGCTTTTGAAAAAAAATAGCCACGCCTCTTTCCAAGAACATGTGCAATTTATTAAAGAAAACCCCACATGGCCTGAGTTAAAGAAGGTGAAAGAACATGCTGAACTGGCAATTAAGAATAAAGTGAATATTCATGAAATACTTGACTATTTTAATGTTTACGCACCTGTTTCCCCGCCCGGAGCCATTCAATATGCCCGTGCTTTGATCAAGACAGGTAAAAAAGATCAAGCTATTAAAATTATAAGAAAATGGTGGCGTGATAAAAATTTCAGCGCAAAGACTGAACGTGAATTTTATAAGTCTTTTAAATCATACCTTAAAAACGATGACTATAAAGCCCGCCTTGACCGTCTTATTGTTGAAGGCAACTATTATGGTATGCAACGTATGAAACCAAGGGTTAATAAAAATTCCCAAAAATTAATTGAGGCCGCAATTGCCCTATCAAGAAACTTAAGAAATGTTAATATAAAGATAAAGACCTTATCAAAAAAAGATGAACTTCATTCTGGTATCGCATATCAAAGGGTGCGCTGGCGACTAAGGCGTAAAAAGTATGATTCTGCTTATGAATTGTTTCAAGAAGCAGAAAAGGCCGGGACAACAAAGCAATTTCCAGAAAAATGGTTTAAATACAGGTACTATTTTGCCCGCAAACAATTTGAAGAAAAGAAATATGCAAAAGCATATGAAATTGTTCGCCGACACGGATTAACGTCTAAGTTGCATGACATTGCTGATTATGCTGCAGCTGAATGGTTTTCAGGTTGGTTGGGGTTAATGTATCTTAATAAGCCTGAAAAGGCCTTAGAACACTTTAAAAACATGTATAATGCCGTTGAAACACCAATTAGCCAGTCAAAGGGGGCCTATTGGATTGCACGGGCATTTAAAAAACTTAAAGATGAAAAGTCATCTTACACTTGGATGAATGAATCTGCCAAAAACCCACATGTCTTTTATGGGCAAATGGCACTTAACGCATTGGATAGACCTTCAGAAATTAAAATACATGACACTGCGCAAGATCCAGACTTGCCAAGTAAAAATGATAAAATGGTGATGGATGGTATTCGGGCCCTTGCAAGAATTGATCCCAAAAGCAAGCGCCTTCGAAAGATGTTATTTGATCTTTCAAAGTATTCAGAAAATATGATTGCAGAAGCCATTGTAGAGTTAGCGGTTGAAATAGGAAAGCCAGAATGGGCCGTTATTATTGCTAAAATTGCAGGGCGGCGGGATCCTCCTCTTGTCAAAGCGGCATATCCACTTAAAAAATTACCAAGTCGTGTTCTGAAATGGGATTATGTTGATCCTGTCTTTATCTATAGTCTGATCCGACAAGAAAGTGGTTTTAATACAAAGGCAAAAAGCCATGCAGGTGCACGGGGGCTTATGCAAATAATGCCAAGAACAGCAAGGCTATTATCTAGAAAACTTCGTCTTAAATATACTTTGCGTAAACTAACAGCCGACCCCACTTATAATATGATTCTTGGGTGTTACTATGTTTCACAACTTATGAAAGGCTTTAACGGTAGTAAAGTCAGGACGTTGGCTGGATATAATGCAGGGGAATCCAGAGTGCGAAAATGGGTTAAGCTTTTCGGGACACCTGGTGAAGGGGCTGATATTATTGACTGGATAGAAAGTATCCCTTTCTCAGAAACAAGGTCTTATGTAATGCGTGTGATGGAATCTTACCCTGTATATAAAAAACTTTTAGCCGATCAAAATTCTAAAAAATAAAATATTTTTACGTTATAGCTTTACTTTCTTTAAAAAATATTTAAATTAAGACTTGTAAAAGTTGCCCATATAGGGTTTATTAAGGCCGTGCGCTCGTAGCTCAATTGGATAGAGCACTTGACTACGGATCAAGAGGTTAGGGGTTCGACTCCTCTCGAGCGCGCCATTCTTAAAAAAGTTTACTTTTCTGTGCCGCCATAAATATTTCTTATATATTTTATGTTGGCAGAATAGTTTTTTCCACGATAATAATATTTATTCAGCCTATCGAGGCAGTACTTTTCATGCACAGAATTGCCTAAGTATTTTTTCAGCCGCGATCCTGGGCTTCTTGCTTCTGCACTAGACTTAAGCATAATTTGGGCAATAAGGTCTAAGATTTTGCGGGATACTTCAGTTTCATCATTTTCCACGTCTATTGAATCCAATAGATAACATATGTACCCCTTTGTTTTTTCAATAGAACATTCAGTTAAACACTTGTAAGACCGTGTTAAATACTTATTATTTGAGTGTGAAAACAGTGTGCTTCCATTTTTAATGGCATCCCTTAATTCAGGTATATTAAGGGCGGGGTTGCCTTTTACAAATTTTTCGATGGATCGAAAAGTCTTTGGTGTTTTTTGTACTGTGCAATAGCTTTGGCACCAATCAAATAGATTTCGTGCTTTGGATAAGTCAAATAAGGAAGGTTTTTCTTTTTTCTTATCCTTTTTTAAGTGTGTGTAATCACGAAATTCAGCATATTTATCTTCAAAAACAACTTTGAACTGCTTCATTAGGTTTTCAAGTTTTTGCTGCATTTCTAAGGATGAGAGAGAGTTTAATTGGATGGACGTCAATTTGGTGCGTTGAACACATGCTTTTGTATCAAAATTTCGAAGAATTACATATAACTTGTTATTTTCAGCATCAACGGATTTATCATCTGTTATGGCAATGGTCATTAAATTTTTTGCAAGTGAGTGTATCGTTTTAGGGGAAGTTTTAGATAGGCTTAGATCGCTTAGAAAGGCACAATAATAGGGAATAATACTGTTAAGCGGACAATCAATGATACAATCTGGTACATTGTTATTGCTGCTAGAATGTATTAACTGTCCATCGTGACTGCCTTTTTCCACATCACATTTATAAGGACATAAAAAGTTAGCGTGCGAAAAATTTCCGACAAACAGAATTAAGAACCATAAAAATAACTTTTGCATCTTTTGGAAACACTTTTGATGCAAGGTTAGCGTATAAAATAAGAAGTGTAAATGCCTATTTTACATGTGTGTCAGATAGTTTTCTAATATAAGAGGAAGTAAGATTCCGTAAACTTTCAATGTATATATTTAATTCGGGATTAAAATAAAAAGTTTTGGCATCTTTATCAATTTTTTGCTGTAGGTCCAGCAACCTAATTCTTTGGTGTTTTTTTGAAGTTTTGTTGTTTTTTAAATCCCGAAGAATGGTATAAAATTCTTGTTCAATACCATTAATGATTTTTTCTTGGTGATCTTCTGAGAAAAAACTGTAAGTTTTTTTATATAAATTTTTACTGATAATTTTAGTTAACATAAGCCTCCGTTTATAAATTATGTGTTGAACCTAGAGAAAACAGAGGGGGGCGTACAGTTTATTAAAACTGTTTTTTCAACCAATATTTCAGTAGAAAATTATCAATATTTCTTCCTTGTTTTTTGGCAAAGAGATTTTACATCAAACCCTGAGAAACTTAAGGATTTTAGAGATGAATTTATTTGATGTATTAATACAATACCGTAACCAACTAAGTGGTTATGGATTAAAAACCATGTTTGTCATTTCAAACGAACTTAAAAAGGTTCAATTGCCTTTTTCAAAACAAGGACAGCTAGAGATTCTTGATTTGATCACCATCTATTTTTTCAGAAGGTATGAAGATAATAATGGAATTCATTTAAGGTTTAACCTTGAAACAAATAATGAAAAATGCATTATTGTTATCAAATCTGAAACAGAGTCTAAGGTTTCAGATAGTAGTGAAGTTCAAGAATTTTTTTGGTTTATGCACCTTATCTTTAGAGATATATTAAGTGAAAAACAGTCCAGAGTATGGGGCATATATAAACAAAATAAATTTAAAGTACAAATTCCAGTCTGGTGTAAATCTATATGAAAATGAATTTAAAAAATATTGCTAAGAAAGGTACGGTTTGTTCCGTATTAAGAATGGGGAATCCAGATTTGTTAAAAACAAGTACGGAGGTTGATGTGGAATCTGTTGATGCAATGAATATTATTCATGATATGGCAGCCACGATTGAAAGCATAGGGGAAATTGCAGGATTGGCTGCAAATCAGATTGGGTATAGGAAAAGGGTAATTTTTTATCAGGTCGTTGCGTCCAGAGCAGATGAATTTAACCCAAAAGGTGTCCCCCCATCATTTTTAATTAATCCCTATTATAAGCCTGTAGGTAAAGAAAAAATCACAAGATGGGAAGCTTGCCTTTCAACGCCAGGCATTGCTGCTGAAGTTGAGCGGTATGCAACAATTCATCTGACAGCTATAGGGTGGAATGGCGAAGAATTCTATAGCGTTGATAGACTGGCCCACGGGTACGAGGCAAGAGTTTTACAGCATGAGATAGATCACTTGGACGGTATTGTATATGTATTGAAACGAAAAACACCCCAAGGCATTGCCTATATAGAAGAAGCAAAACAATTTCATATGTAAATGTAATTAAATTACGCAGTTGAATCTTTCCCGGGCTTTTCTTCTGCTTTTTTCATATTTGGAAGGGACATAACCTGCCCCCAATAAGTTGCAATAATCTTAAGCCCGTCTTCAAAACTTATTTTATCTTGGACTTTTCGCATAAAGCCTGCTGCATTATGTTTGTAACAATCAATCATTTGTTGACGACTTATGGAATTTGTAATGATGACAACCGGAATGGCACACAGTTCCCTGTCCCTTTTTATTTCTTTTAATAGGAAATATCCATCTATTTTGGGGGCTTTCAATTCAAGAAGTATTAATTCTGGTTTGGGAAAATCTATTAATTTTACTTTCCCTTTCAAAAAATTAAGGGCCTTATCCCCTTCATGAAAGGAAATTATATTTGATTCAATATCAGCTTTCTCAATTGAATTTCTAAGTAAAAGTTCATCACTTGCATCTTGTTCAATAATCATAACATCCAAAGGTTTTGTCCGCGCAGAAGGAATAGTTTCTTCGACAGGTGCTAGGTAATCATCAATCGCGGGCTCATAAAAACCATCAAAGAAAAAATTTGGCGTAATGCTAAATATTTTTGATAATTTATACATAACCCCGGCAGAAACACGCGTTGTTCCTTGTTCATATTTTTGAATTTGTTGGTGGGAAACGTCCAATCTCTCTCCAAGGTCAGAGAGTGTCCAGTTTAATTTTTGACGCCGTTCCCTGATTCTTGCGCCGACATACATATCTAAAGCAGTATTTTGATCATTCATTTTTACCCCGTTCATGTTCATTTTCATAAAAACTTCCTTATCCTTGAATAACTCTGTAAAACCAGCAAGTTTAAAAGATTTAAAAAAACTACCTTATGGTTGCATTTATAACGTACTTTTGTAGTACATTTATAGAACTACTATAGAAAACAAAGGGTGTCAATAAGTTGTTTTAGGCAATAACGTTATGTATGTTGTAGGGGATATGAAAAAAATAAATATGCGCCAATACTTTTATAAATTAATGGCAATTGCCCCAACAGCCCTGTTTTCCATGGGATCATTTTCGGTGTGTCCTTTTTGTTTGCCATTCTATGCTGGGGTTTTTGGGCTGCTAGGATTACAAAAAGGCACATACGGATATTATTTTTTCATAATTTTGACCTTCGGGATGATTATATCTTTAATTTATGCCCTATATCTTTCCATAAAATCAAAACAATATTTGCTTATGCTGGCTGTATTGTGTGGGTTTTTAGTCACGATTTTTTCAAAATTATATGATATGAAAATTTTATTGTACCTTGGGCTGGCTATTTTTGTTATATCTATACTTCAGATAAAAAAATCTTGTAAAAGTTGTGCAACCAGTGAAAACAAAAAAGCCAAAAACAAAACAAATTAAGATAGATTTGCCAAAAGTTCTTCAGATTCTGCCGGCCTTAAACACGGGCGGTGTAGAACGCGGGGCGGTTGATGTTGCCATCGAACTGAAGAATAATGGGGCAGTGCCCATGGTTGTTTCATCCGGTGGGTATTATGAAAGCTTGCTTAAAAAACATGGTATCATGCACCTTAAAATGCCCGTGCATTCAAAGAATCCTCTTACAATGTTATTTAATTATTTTCGCCTTAAAAAAATTGTGGATATCTATAATATAGAACTAATTCATGCACGAAGTCGTGCCCCTGCATGGGTGGCCTATTATGTTGCAAAAAATACAGGCATTAAATTTGTAACAACATTTCATGGGACTTATAATTTTAGCAATAATTTAAAACGTTTTTATAATTCAGTAATGACAAAAGGCGATAAAGTTATTGCTGTATCTAAGCATATTGCAGCCCATATCAAGAAATATTACGACATTAATTCCAGAAAAATAGAAATGATTCACCGTGGAGTGGATACCACTGTTTTTGACCCGACTTCGGTTTCGCAAGGCCGCATTGATGCCGTTATGAAAAAATTTAATCTTCCTGTTGATAAGTCTATTGTTTTATTGCCTGGAAGAATTACTCGGTGGAAAGGGCACTTAAGGTTGGTTGAAGCGTTGCATTTAATCAAAGAAAAAGATTTTATTTGTCTTTTTGTGGGGCCTACAAATTCAAAAAATAAAGGGTACCAAAAAGAAATTCTTGATAAAGCCGCCCAATATGATTTTACGAACCGCATATATATGTTTGATACGTGTAACGATATGCCTGCCCTATACAAAATTGCGCATGTTACAGTTTCAGCGTCAACGGACCCAGAGGCATTCGGCCGTGTTATGGCAGAGGCTGGGGCAATGGGATGCCCTGTTGTTGCAAGTAACCATGGGGGTGCTGTTGAGATTGTGGAAGACGAAAAAACAGGATGGTTGTATAGGCCGGAAGATCATAAAAGCATGGCAGATGCTTTAAATAAATCTTTAAGTTGTTCTAAGACAAAAAGGGCAATGATTTCCAAAGCTGCCAGAAAGCGTATCAAGACACACTTTGATAACAGCTTAATGTTAGAAAAAACAGTTAAACTTTACCGGGCTGTTTATAAGAAAAAATAATTCAAAATGAAGCAAAAAGTTTTAGTCATAAAGCATGGGGCATTAGGGGACATGATTTTTGCGAATGGGGCTTTTCAGGCGATTAAAAAGCACCATAAAAATGACCATGTTGTTCTTTTGACCACATCCCCTTATGTTTCCATGATGGAAAAATCAGGATATTTTGATGAGGTTTGGGTGGATAATCGCCCCCGTCCTTTAACAAGTCCATTGAAATGCTGGCAATTGTTCCAGAAATTGCGCAAGGCAAAATTTTCAAGAGTTTATGATCTGCAAAAATCAAAACGTACAAAAAAATACATGCAAATTACAGATCGATGGTTTGATCCAAAGCCCGATTGGTGCACCAAACATGCGGGGGCAAAATATGCCTATACAGATCCAGCACAGTATGATCAGCATATATATGGCCGACATGCCAATATGTTGGCTGTGGCAGGGATTAAAGACACCCCAAAACCCAATATTGATTGGATGAAATCCGATATTCGCCCTTTGAATCTTCCTGAAAAATATTTTATCTTTGTGCCTGGGTGTTCCCCTACGCAGCCCCACAAAAGATGGGCACCTGAAAATTATGGTGAGGTGGCAAAATATCTGGTTAAAAAAGGGATTACGCCTGTTGTTATAGGGACAAAAGATGAATCAGATATTATTCAAAAGATTCAACAGGTTTGCCCAAAAGTCATTAGCCTAGAAGGAAAAACATCTTTGTTTGATGTCGCAGAGGTAGGGCGTAATGCAGTTGGGGCATTGGGGCATGATACTGGGCCAATGCACATTGTGGCTGTAACAGGGTGCCCTTCTGTTATGTTATTTTCTTGGTCATCAATTCCAAAACATTATGCGCCAAGGGGTTTTAACACAACTGTTTTGCATCAAAACAATCTTGATGATATTGCGGCTAATGAAGTTATTAAGGCATTAAACTCCATTTAATATGCATACGTATTAAATAGAGTTTTATATGAAGATCCTTTGCCACTCTCACCCACAGATTTTGATGAGTAAGTTCTATTTTTATTTCTATTTTTTGATTGTATAACGAATTGTTTTGGCTTGATTTTTATTATTAATATGTATGCATATTAAAATTACTGACTTTTAATGGATGACTCTGCCCTCTTAATTTTTTATTCTAAGATCATAAAAATATAAATATTATGGAGGCTATGAATGACTAATAAATTATCCCTAAAACTTTTTCTAAGTTCGTTATTAATAATTTTTTCGATGCTTTTTGTTAAAAACTCTGTACTTGCAGCAGGCCTAGAAGATGTAGATATGGGTGCGGCTCTTAGACCCTTGGCACCAAGTGGAGGTAGAGATGCAGAAGAAGCAGGTGGGGATCGATGGAGTCTGATTAAAGGAGCTTTGAAAAGGGTTGAATTCACAGATCGTCAAGAATATTTACTGGCAGATGAAAGAACTGCTTTGACAGCAGTGAGAGGTTCAAGATTTTATGGCTATGCCTTAGAGGCAATAGGAACTGCAACAGGAGCTGTTGTTGCAGGGCTTCTTGCGAATGATAGTGATGAAAAAACAGCAGAATTTTGGCTTAGTATTCTGACTACAGGCTCTTCGGCACTTTCAGGATTGGTGATGAAATCAGGTGGAGATTATGCCGAAAAAGCAAAAGCAGCCAGAAGGAGTATAGAAGAGCTTGTTGATTCAACGAAAAAGGCTGTTCTTGGTGAGGTAAAAAGAACAGATCTTGTTGAGGGAGGTCTGACAGACCTTGAAGCAGGATACATACGCACACGTGTAATTAAACATATGGAAAGATTTGCCTATGCAGATGCAGGTGGTCTAGAATCTTTTGGAAGCAGTTTAATGTTTTTGTGTTCAAGTCATAGAAGGGCCACGCCTTTAGATGCCGATGAATAAATTATATTAAAGTATAAAAAGTGTTTTAATTTGCCTTTTTGGATAAATCCTATTAAATATAGGATAAGTAATATTAATCGAAAAGGCAAAAATGGCAAAAGAAGATTTAATTGAATTTCAAGGGGAAGTTGTCGAACTTCTTCCAAATGCAACGTTTCGTGTGACTTTAGAAAATGGACACGAAGTTATTGCCCATACATCTGGGCGCATGCGTAAAAATCGTATCCGCGTTTTGGCGGGGGATAAAGTAACGGTTGAAATGACACCGTACGACCTTACAAAAGGGCGGATTACATTCCGACATAAATAATGCCCCAATTGATCTTAGCCTCAGGATCCGATGGTAGAAAGAAATTGCTGGAACAAGCTGGATACAAGCTTGATAAAGTTTTGCCGCAGGATGTTGATGAAACTGCATTCAACAAAGAACAGCCTCGCGATTATGTGATGCGGATTACCAAAGCTAAGTTTACTGCTGCAGTTCAACAAAACCCAAATGATATAAGTATCAGTGCAGACACGGTTCCTGTAACGGGTCGCCGTATTTTTCAAAAACCGGAAACACCAGAAGAGGCGCATAATATGGCTTCGCACTTTTCTGGCCGTAAAGTGAAAATTATCACCTGCGTTTTTGTTGGGAATGCACAGCAAGCGCGCTTTCGTACTATTGTCTCTTCAGCTAAGATAAAGCGGTTGTCCGATCAAGAAATAAATGATTGGTTGGTCACAAAAGATTGGGTTGGGGTGTCTGGGGGTATTAAGCTGCAGGGCTTGTCATCCATTTTTATACAATCAATCCAAGGGTCTTACACCAATATCGTTGGCTTGCCCATGACTGAAACATATAACCTTTTAAAATATTTCGGAGTTTTTCCAGAATGGCAGAAAAAATAAAAAAATGCCCTTTATGTAGAAAAGAAGAAAGCCCGGATTTCAGGCCTTTTTGTTCAAGAAAATGCAAAAATACGGACCTGAATCGTTGGCTTTCCGATTCATATGTAATACCAGGCAATGAAATGATAAGTAATGATATGCCTACAGATGAAGAGCCTGAAAAATAATTATTGTATAAAATTTGTTTTTTTCATGGACAATATATTGTTTTTTTATTATAGATACTCATATTCATACTGAATGCCCAGATAGCTCAGTTGGTAGAGCAAGGGACTGAAAATCCCTGTGTCGGTGGTTCGAGTCCGCCTCTGGGCACCACCTTTCTAAAAAAATGACAAACTGTCAATAAACTTCCCGAAAAATTTTTCCAAAAAGTTGCTTCTTCCTGAAAACGCAAATACGATGCCTGTGTGTATAGGGAAAACAAAATGATAACAAAAAAGATACAGGCATTGAACACGCAAGAAACGCGTGTGGTGACAGAAATTTATAGATTCAAAAGTATTCACAAAGCTGCAAAGACATTAAATGTGACGCCTAACTATGTAAACGTAACGCTTTTAAGGTTGGAACTTAAGCTTGGCTGTCAATTATTTCTGCGCCGGCAAAAAAACAGGAATGGTAGAGGTTACAAAACATGGCCAAGTTATTATTCCAGAACTTGTTAAGATATCGGATATATACCTGTGGATAATTGAATATTTAAGTAAATTAAAGTAATTATGTAAAATATTCATAATAATAATGCTGAATTAGACTTGTAACCATTTGTATTTACTGTTGATTTATTTGTTTTTACTTGATAAAAAGCATGTTCATTAAGTAAAACATTGGAGATGAAAATATGAAAAAGGCATTATTACTTGCAACTACTTTAATTATTACCAGCCATGCAATGGCAATGCAAACCCCTGAAACAGACTCAACATATAGTGGGGGTTCTAGGGTTAGTTCTTTTGGATCATTAGGCACAGATTTATCAATAGAGTCCGCACACGGACCTATTCCGGGAACTCCAGGTTCTGTTGCTTCAGATGTAAGCGAATATGACCCAGCAGCATTTGGTGCAGCATTCGCAGGCATTATGGCTGCAGGAGATGAAGAAGGTCATGTGCCTGCAGGGATGACAGCAGAAGAAGGCCAAGCATTACAAGCAGCATTTCATAATGCATTTGCAGGAATTATGGCTGCAGGCGATGAAGATGAAGAAGTTAGGTAAGTTTTTATAAATTTATAAATTCAAACAACCCTTTTCCAATACTATGGGAAAGGGTTCTTAATTTTTCCCTTGATTTTTCCATCTGAATTATTTAAAACCAAATAATAATAAATAAATATAAAATATATAAAAAATCATATTTGTTCGGAGGTCACTAGATAACCTTAAAAAAAGGAGTGACCGATGGAAGGCTTACAAAATAAAACTTATAAAAAAGGCTGGACTTCTGATGAAGTCAAAAAACTGAAATCATTGTATGATGGTGGATTAAGTTCTGAGGCAATCGCAATTAACCTAGGGCGAACTAAATCCAGTATTTACAAGGCTGTTGCCAGGTTTGACCTGACGCATAAGAATAGACGCAAAAACTATGATCCTAATAACGAGACGTTCATAGAAAATAATACATATGTCTATAACTTGCCTCAGAACATAAGATTTCATAAAATGAAAAATGTAATAGAGTGGTTCCGTGATAATTCCATGACTTCTTTGGAAGTTGATCGCAAAAGACAAACAGCCCACTTAAAAGAAATAAATTATGCAAACGAAGATACATGTGTAAAATATTTTGATAGTCAGTTAGAGCTTTTGTCTTATATTGACAGCGTGCGGAAAAAATACGGTGTTGCTGTTCAAAAATAACGCAATCAAAATAAAAATATGCTATGCTAACCAGTAATTGAATTTAATTACTGGTTAGTACATGTTTAGGCTGATTATAAGTATTTTTTTGGGATGTTTTTTATTGGGATGTGACGAAAAATCACAGACAGTACCTTATAAAGATGTGCCTGCATTCAACGCAAAAAACCCTGTAGGGGTTTATTGTCAACCAGACTGTTCAGGATGCGATTTTAATGCAGACCGGTGCAAGCAAATGGTTAAATCAAACCTTGGATCCCTTTGTGAAAACTCAGAAGATAATAATTGTTATACAACTTGGATAAAATATTCCCAAACATGTGAATATTTATGCCGCCCAAGTGATCCACATCTTGTAGGTCAAGCTGAGTTGGTGAATATTATGTTTAATGAAGAATTTTCTGTCTAGATACCAATAGACAGCAAATTTTGTTTGTATTATATTCTGACTTGAAAATGAAAACAGCTATGAAAAAAATTACAGAAAATACAATATTGGTAACGGGTATCACAGGTTTCATAGGATTCCACGTTGCAAAACAGCTTTTAGATGATGGTCACAAGGTTATTGGAATTGATAATATTAATGATTATTATGATCCAACCCTTAAAATGGCCAGGTTAAAACATCTACAAGAAAATTATGGCGATCTTTTAGAGTTTCATAAAATCAATGTGGAGGATAAAGAGGCTGTTGGAAAAGTATGGAAATCAGCAGCCCCAAAAGTTAGTCACGTTGTTCACTTGGCTGCACAAGCTGGGGTGCGTTATTCTTTAATAAATCCCTATGAATATATTAGATCAAATGTTATGGGACACTTGGTATTATTAGAACTGGCACGCCATCAAGAAGGTTTTGAACATTTTGTATATGCAAGTTCTTCTTCTGTCTATGGATCGAATGAAAAAATGCCTTTTTCTGAATCTGATCCAGTTAACCAGCCTATGGCATTGTATGCTGTAACTAAACGCTGTGACGAGCTGATGAGTTATTCTTACAGCCACCTTTTTAATTTACCAACAACAGGTTTGCGGTTTTTTACCGCATATGGCCCATGGGGTCGCCCTGACCAAGCCTTGTTTATTTTTACAAAAAAAATTATAGAAGGGGATCCAATTCCAGTTTTCAATCATGGAAAAATGAAAAGGGATTTCACGTATGTGGATGATATTAAAGATGGGTTGATTTCTGCTTTAAGAAAAGTTCCTAAAGCTGTAGGAAAAAATCCCCCGCATGAAGTATATAATTTAGGTAATGGAAAGACATCAACCTTAATGAGTTATATTCAGTTAATTGAAGAAAACCTAGGCAAAAAAGCAAAATTGGATTTACAGCCTATGCAGCCAGGGGATATTCCAGAAGTATCAGCTGATATCAGCAAGGCAGAGAAAGATCTTGGATTTAGTCCAAAAACGGATACAGATATTGGTGTTAAAAACTTTATTGAATGGTATAAAAGCTATTATAAAGTTGATTGAAATCATAAAATTCTTTAGACTAAGGACATGAAAAAACAACGTCCTACATCTCCGCACCTACAGGTGTATAAACCGCAATTAACCTCAGTTTTATCAATAATGCACCGTTTTACAGGCGTGGCCCTTTCTATGGGTGTTATCGTTTTATGTTGGTGGCTTTTTTCTTTAAGCTCGGGGGAAACTGCTTACGGGCATTTTGTCAGCCATGCAAAGACATGGTATGGTAAGTTTTTTATGATGGGATGGTTGTTTAGTTTTTATTACCATTTATGCAATGGCCTGCGTCATCTTTATTGGGACATAGGCAAAGGATATGGGTTAAAGACCCTTTATAAAACAGGTTGGTTTGTTGTGGCTGCCTCTATATCTTTGACCATTTTGACAACATTAAGGGTATTATAAATGATAAAAAAAAGGTCAAATTCAGATAATAATATTGCCCCTTCACAAAATTGTGGTGCGGGTCATTGGCTGGGACAAAGAATTTCAGCAGTCTTCTTAACCTTTTTGGGGCTTTGGTTTATTTGGTGTTTAATGAACGGTGTTGGGCAAGATTATGACCAGACAGTTCAATGGCTGAAAGAGCCAAAAAATTATGTATTAAGCTTATTATTCTTTTTAAGCTTGATATATCATATGTTTTTAGGGCTAGAAGTTATTATTGATGACTATATTCATATTTCATTTTGGCATACTTTTTCCCAGTTTTTATTGAAACTATTTACAGGGATTTTGTTGGTAATCACTGTTTGGAATTTATATTTAATCGTTTTTTAAAAAGTAATTAGGTTATGGCAAAAGCATATAAAATTATAGACCACCAATATGATGTTGTTGTTATAGGCGCTGGAGGCGCTGGACTTCGCGCAACTTTGGGTATGTGTACAACAGGGTTAAAAACAGCCTGTGTATCAAAGGTGTTTCCAACCCGCAGTCACACAGTTGCAGCCCAAGGTGGGATAAGTGCAGCCCTTGGAAACCTTGATGATGATGACTGGCGTTTTCACATGTATGACACAGTTAAAGGATCAGATTGGCTAGGGGATCAAGATGCCATTGAATATATGTGCCGCCATGCAATTCCTGCAGTTCTAGAGCTTGAAAAATTTGGCGTGCCTTTTTCCAGAACAGAAGATGGAAAAATATATCAACGCCAATTTGGGGGGCATACAAAAAATTATGGTAAGGAAATGGCGCGCCGGGCTTGTGCCGCGGCTGACCGGACAGGCCATGCCATATTGCATACGCTTTATCAACAATGCTTAAAGCATAAAGCAGAATTTTTTGTTGAATACTTTGCTTTAGATTTAATGTTTGATGACGAAGGCAAATGCTGTGGTGTTATGACTTGGAATTTAGATGATGGAACAATTCACCGTTTTCAGGCCCACATGGTTGTTTTGGCCACCGGGGGGCATGGACGCACGTTCCTTTCTTGCACGGGGGCACACACGTGTACTGGTGATGGAAATGGGATGATTTTAAGGGCAGGACTTCCCTTGCAGGATATGGAATTTATCCAGTTCCACCCAACTGGAATTTATGGGGCAGGGTGTTTGATTTCTGAAGGAGCCCGTGGTGAAGGGGGGTATTTAACAAATTCCAAAGGCGAAAAATTTATGGAAAAATATGCACCAAATGCCAAAGATTTGGCCTCCCGCGATGTGGTATCACGTGCCATTACAGTTGAAGTAAATGAAGGACGTGGTGTTGGGGAACACAAAGATCATGCATGGTTACATCTTGAACATCTTGACCCAAAAGTTTTGAATGAAAGATTGCCGGGCATCAGTGAAACAGCCAAAGTTTTTGCAGGGGTAGACGTTACAAAAGAACCCATCCCAGTTGTCCCAACAGTGCATTATAATATGGGGGGAATACCAACCAATTATCATGGTGAGGTCTTAAGACCAACAGCAAAAGATCCAGATGCCGTCGCGCCAGGATTAATGTCAATCGGTGAGGCTGCTTGTGTATCCGTGCATGGTGCAAATCGTTTGGGGACAAATTCCTTAGTTGATTTGGTTGTGTTTGGGCGGGCTGCAGCCTTACGTGCAAAAGAACTGATCAAGCCAAATACAGCCCATCCAAAGCTGAAAGAAAATGCTGGGGAAGAAGCTTTGGCAAAACTGGATAAAATTCGTAATTCAAAAGGAACAACGCCCACCAGTGAAATACGTACTGATATGCAAAAAACAATGCAAAAATATTGTTCTGTCTTCCGCACAAAAAAGATATTGGACAAGGGATGTCAAGAAATTGACCGGGTGGCCAAACGCTTTGAAGATGTTCGTATTGCTGATAAATCTTTGATTTGGAATTCTGATTTGGTGGAAACTTTGGAACTTGAAAACTTGCTGGGACAAAGTGTTGCAACCATGTATTCGGCGGCCAAGCGTGAAGAAAGCCGGGGCGCACATGCGCGGGATGATTTTCCAGAACGGGATGATGAAAAATGGATGAAACATACAGTCTCTTGGGTGGATAATAAAAACAAAGTTAAAATTGACTATCGCCCTGTTCATACCCATACCTTAACGGCTGAGGTTGAATATATTAAACCACAAAAGAGGGTTTATTAATGGTTGAATTTAGGCTTCCCAAGCATTCCAGGGTTATCAAAGGAAAAACATTCAAAGCACCAGATGGGTCTGGAAATGTGCGTAAATTTCAGGTCTATCGATATAATCCAGATTCTGACCAAAACCCCCGGGTGGATATTTATGAATTAAATATGGATACATGTGGGCCGATGGTTCTGGATGCCTTAATTAAAATTAAAAACGAGGTTGATTCAACCCTGACCTTCCGTCGGTCTTGCCGTGAAGGCGTGTGTGGAAGTTGTGCCATGAACGTGGATGGAACAAATACGCTTTCATGCATTAAATCCCTTGATGATATTAACGGAGATGTCAAAATTTATCCGTTACCCCATATGCCTGTTGTCAAAGATTTGGTCCCTGACTTATCAGTTGCCTATGCCCAGTATGAATCAGTACAGCCATGGCTTCAAAACGATGATCCTGCACCAGAAGGGCAAGAACGTTTGCAAAGTATTGAAGAACGCAAACAATTGGATGGTTTGTGGGAATGTGTCTTATGCTTTTGCTGTACGACCAGTTGCCCAAGTTACTGGTGGAATAGTGATCGTTATTTGGGCCCTGCTACATTGCTACAATCATACCGTTTTATCCAAGATAGCCGTGATACAAAAACAGAAGAACGTTTGAAAGATCTTGAAGATCCTTTCAAGCTTTATCGTTGTCACACCATCATGAATTGTACCAATACCTGTCCAAAAGATTTAAACCCAGGCCAAGCCATTGGTGAAATCAAAAAGAAAATAGCCAGCAGCAAAATTGCAAAATAAATAATTTAGTTGAAAGATTTTTTTGATATTTGTATCCTTATTTCTAATGAGAATAAGGAGGAAAATCATGAAGACAAAAATCTTACTACTTTCAACAATTTGCATATCAATCATTTCTATTCGTGCCATGGCAGCAGCAGGTGAAAGCTACTGGTGAAGGAAACAAAGCCGAGAGGACTTCAAGGGCACGGGTTTCTGTAATGCCTGGTGCTGGTGCAGCTATTGAAAGGGGTTCAGGGATTAAAGAGGCCGTTGTTGGTCGCCCAAGTCCTATTAAGACTCCAAGGGGTGCTGATGGGGGGAAACTAGGAACACCGCATGGCTCTCTAACTGGTTGGTTGACGAGTTAATTTATCTTCATTCGTATTAACAAAAATCTTACTGCAATAGGGGCATTGAATTTTTGCCCCGTTTTCTATTTTAAGAAAAACACGTGGGTGACCGTTGGGGGAAGGTTCCCCCTCGCAGGCAACAGTAGTTTGCTTTGTTAAAGTGATGCCAGTTTTCATATATCTAATTTACTATTTTAAAGATTTAAAATACAGAATTAATTTTCATTTTGAAAAATTGATCGATCTTCGGCTGTGTGATATTTTCCGGCTTTGTATGTTTCAAAATCTTTTTGCTTCCAAGTTAATGCAACGTATCCTGTGGTCACAGGTTTTTTGTTGCCAGGAAACAGACTTAAGATTTTTTCCTGGGCTGCCTTTGTTTCAGATTCATCATCAACAAGTATCTCTATTTCAACAAAATCCCCAAGACCCTTAACATGGTCCACACAGACATTTACAGTATCTTTTGTATAGGTGTCTCGTGTTTTATCAACCGTGATTGATTGTGAAAGATTGTTTTGGGCAAGAAAAGAATCAAATGAATTAACCCCTTCTTTATCCAATCTAAGTAGATCTAAAAGCTCATGCAGGGCAGGAATTTTTTCAGCTTGTATGGGGATATCAAAACTATGTTCATTGCAATGGGTATACTCCTCAGAAAATCTTTCAGACTGGATATCACGCATGTTAAATTTGAAATCAAGGGTATCTTTGTTTCGAACCCGAATAAAAATACCTTTTTTAAATAAGTCATTCCCAGAATTATCATAATAGATATCTTCTAAACGGTTTGTTGAATCATATGAAAACCCTTGATCCAATACCGCTTTTATATCGGCTTCGCTATTAACTTCAAATTTTAATTCAACTTCGATTTGTTTCATTTTTAATTCCCATTTTAAGATAGAAATAATCTATCAAAACTATCATTCAACATAAACTAAAAAACGAAAACATACTTGCGTTTAATTTCTAATTGGCATACTTTCTGAGCCTATGTAATAAGTTGTGTTGTTAAGTCACAATTTGAAACATTTATTGATTTTACGAAATTAAGATTCAAGTACAAGTTAGTATCTAATGATAACTAAATCTGCGCCTGTAGCTCAGCTGGATAGAGCGCTGCCCTCCGGAGGCAGAGGCCAGGGGTTCGAATCCCTTCAGGCGCGCCAAAATAAGAAGATTAAAATGACAGCAAAAATTCAACCAATACAGTTTATAGATTTAAACACACAACAAGAATTAATTCGCCCGCAATTGGACCAGGCGATAAAATCAGTTTTAGATCATGGGCAATATGTAATGGGTCCAGAAGTTTTTGAATTTGAAAAGTGCTTAATGGAATTTTCAGGCCGCAAGCATGTTGTTTCATGTGCCAGTGGAACAGATGCTTTAACAATGTGTTTAATGGCAAAAGACATAGGTCCTGGGGATGCTGTTTTTGTTCCCTCATTTACTTTTACAGCCACAGCAGAAGTTGTTGCAGCCCTAGGGGCGACTCCAGTTTTTGTTGATGTGGACCTTGAAACATTTACAATGTCTTTGGAAAGTCTAGAGGCAGCGATAGAAATGGTTAAAGATAACTATTCTGAACTGAATATGAAGGCTGTTATCCCTGTGGACTTATTTGGCTTACCAGCAGACCATAAATACTTAGAAGATCTTGCGAAAAAAAATGGTATGTGGGTATTGATTGATGCTGCACAAAGTGCTGGTGCTGTATATAAAGAAAACCCAACTTTATCACATGGGTTGATGTCAACAACAAGCTTTTTTCCTGCCAAGCCATTAGGTGGATACGGAGATGGTGGCGCAATCTTTCTTGATGATGATGATTTGGCCGCAAAATTAAAATCTATTCGAATTCATGGTCAGGGAAGCGATCGTAATGAAAATGTTCGCATCGGATTAACAGGGCGACTTGATACTTTGCAGGCTGCTGTTTTAATTGAAAAGTTAAAAATATTCCCAAAAGAAATTAATCAGCGCCAAAAAGTAGCAAATTATTATTCTGAAAATTTAAGAGGTATTGTTAGTGTTCCTTTTGTTCCAAGCTGTTGCAAATCAGTTTGGGCACAATACACAATAAAGGTGCCTTGTGATAACTTAGAATTACAAAATAAATTAAAATCTAAGGAAATTCCAACAGCAGTATATTATTCTAAACCTTTGCATCTTCAGCCTGCATATGGGGGCTTTCCGGTTGCACCGGATAACCTTGAAAATACAATGAAACTATCAAAACAAGTGATAAGTTTACCGATGCATCCCTATTTGGAAAAGGCGACGCAAGATTACATTATTCAAGAAATTAAAAAAGAATTTTAGTAAAAATTGATTTTACAGTTGACAAACAGGGGTAAAATCACCTATTTCCCTTATATATAATATTTATTTGTATTATACCCGGAGGGGTGGCCGAGCGGTCAAAGGCAGCAGACTGTAAATCTGCCCGCGTATGCGTACGCAGGTTCGAATCCTGCCCCCTCCACCATTTGTATATACAATAATGCGGGTGTAGCTCAACGGTAGAGCCCCAGCCTTCCAAGCTGGTAGTGTGGGTTCGATTCCCATCACCCGCTCCAATTTAATTTGGGCTGAACCAGGGGAAAAGAAAGATTAAGGAAATAGGAGTAAGGAAATGGCAAAAGCGAAGTTTGAGAGGAACAAGCCTCACGTAAACATAGGAACAGTGGGCCACGTAGACCACGGTAAGACGACATTGACAGCAGCAATTACAAAAGTATTGTCTGTGAGCGGTGGAGCAGTATTCAAAGCGTATGATCAAATTGATGGAGCGCCAGAAGAAAGAGAACGTGGGATTACGATTTCAACAGCACACGTAGAGTATGAAACAGCGAATCGTCACTATGCACACGTTGACTGTCCAGGACACGCCGACTATGTAAAGAACATGATCACGGGTGCGGCACAGATGGATGGTGGTATCTTGGTTGTATCTGCAACAGACGGACCTATGCCACAAACGCGTGAGCACATCTTGTTGGCCCGTCAGGTTGGTGTTCCAGCATTGGTTGTATTTATGAACAAATGTGACCAAGTAGATGATCCAGAATTGTTAGACTTGGTTGAAATGGAAATTCGTGAATTGCTAAGCAGTTATGAATTTCCAGGGGATGACATTCCAGTTGTTCGTGGGTCAGCCTTATGTGCATTGGAAGGAACGAATCCAGAACTTGGTGAGCAAGCGATTACAAAGTTGATGGAAGAAGTTGATAACTATATTCCAACGCCACAACGTGATAAAGACAAGCCATTCTTGATGCCGATAGAAGACGTATTTTCAATACCAGGTCGTGGAACAGTTGTGACAGGACGCGTTGAAAGCGGTATTATCAATGTTGGAGAAGAAGTAGAAATTGTAGGGATCAGAGATACCCAAAAGACAATTGTTACAGGTGTGGAAATGTTCCGTAAGCTATTGGATCACGGAGAAGCAGGAGACAATATTGGAGCCTTGCTACGTGGGACAAAGAAAGAAGATGTGGAACGTGGTCAAGTGTTGACAGCACCAGGAAAAATTAAGCCCCACACAAAGTTTAAGTGTGAAGCATATATTTTGACGAAAGATGAAGGGGGTCGCCACACGCCATTCTTTTCAAACTATCGTCCACAATTCTATTTCCGTACAACGGACGTGACGGGATCTACAGTATTGCCAGAAGGAACAGAGATGGTAATGCCAGGAGATAACATCACAATGGAAGTAAACTTAATTGCACCGATTGCCATGGACGAAGGTCTTCGTTTCGCAATTCGTGAAGGTGGCCGTACTGTCGGTGCCGGGGTCGTTACTAAAATTATTGAATAATTTAAGTGATACCCATAAATATTTCTTAGGGGCCTTGACGTATGGCCCCTAATATCTATATTAATAGGAGCGTAGTTCAATTGGTAGAATACCGGTCTCCAAAACCGGGGGTTGTGGGTTCGAGTCCCTCCGCTCCTGCCAAATATAGATAACGCAGTTAAATTTTTAAGAGTTGGAAAATATGATCAGCCCAATACAGTTTGTACAGCAAGTGAAACGCGAGGTCTCAAAAATTACCTGGCCAACGCGTAAAGAAGTTATAACAACAAGCATTATGACTTTTATCTTGGTTATGATGGCCGCAGTCTTCTTTTTGTTGGTAGACCAAGTGCTGGTTAGGATTGTACGTCTAATTCTTGGGCTAGGAGAATAGTTAATGAGTCACCGTTGGTATGTAATCCATGTATATTCAGGAAATGAAAACAAAGTAGCGGATTCAATCCGTGAGCAAGCCAAAAAACATGGTTTGGAAGAAAAGTTTTCTGAAATATTGGTTCCTACGCATGAAGTTGTGGAAATTAGACGTGGAAAAAAAGTAACGGCTGATAAAAAGTTTTTCCCCGGTTATGTCTTAATTAAGATGGAATTAACCGATGAAGCGTGGCATTTGGTTCGAGAAACTCCGAAAATTACAGGATTTTTAGGGGCCAAAGGGCGTCCGTCTCCAATAAGTAATTCTGAAGCAGAACGTTTGATTCAGCAAATTACCGAAGGTGTCGGAAGTGGCAAAGATGGACTACAGTTCGATATTGGTGAACAAGTTCGTGTTTGTGAAGGACCGTTTGCTTCTTTCAACGGAGTTGTTGAAGAAGTGGATGAAGATAAATCAAGGTTGAAAGTAACTGTGACGATCTTTGGTCGATCCACTCCAGTTGACCTTGAATTTACACAGGTTGAAAAATTATAGTGTGGAAAGTTGGCCATAGCTGTTGTACCACCTATATAACTATTAAAAGAGGATAAAATGGCGAAAAAAATAGTAGGTTATATTAATCTTATTATCCCTGCTGGTAAGGCGAATCCGTCACCACCGGTTGGGCCAGCCCTTGGTCAAAGAGGGTTGAACATTATGGAGTTTTGTAAAGCATTCAATGCTGAAACACAGTCTATGGAACCAGGTGTTCCAATTCCGGTTGTAATCACTGCATATTCTGACAGAACATTTTCATTTATTACAAAAACACCACCGGCAAGTCACTTGCTTAAAAAAGCAGCAAGTAAACCAAAAGGGGCAACCCACCCTGGTCGTGAAAAAGTAGGATCTGTAACAATGAAGCAGGTTCGTGAAATTGCTGAAACAAAAATGAATGATTTAAATGCAAATGACATTGATGCGGCTTGCCAGATTATTATGGGCTCTGCAAGATCAATGGGTATTGAGGTTACGGAGTAAAAGATGGCTGTAGTAGGAAAACGTTTACGTAAAGTTTATGAAGGTGTGAACCGTGACAATCTATATAAAGTTACGGAAGCCATTAAAGTTTTAATGGACACAAAAAATGCGACTAAGTTTGATCAAACTTTGGATATTTCCATGAATTTAAATGTTGATGTTCGCAAGGCAGATCAACAAGTTCGTGGAGTGGTTCAATTGCCTCATGGGACTGGTAAAAAAGTTCGAGTTGGTGTTTTTTGTTCTCCTGAAAAAGTTGAAGAAGCCAAAAAAGCAGGCGCTGATGTTGTGGGAAGTGAAGATTTGGTAGAAAAAGTTGCCAAAGGTGAAGTTGATTTTGATAAATGTATTTCAACCCCTGACATGATGGCAAAAGTTGGTAAATTAGGTAAGGTTTTGGGGCCAAAAGGCTTGATGCCAAACCCTAAAGTTGGAACAGTGACAATGAACATTGCAGATGCCATTAAGGCATTGAAAGCTGGTCAACTTGAATACCGAACTGAAAAGAATGGTATTGTTCATGCAGGTGTTGGTAAAGTTAGTTTTGATGAAAAAAAGCTTGAAGAAAACCTTAGGGCATTCACTTCAGCCATCTTAAAAGCTAAGCCAACTGGTGTTAAAGGTACTTATCTTAAGAAGGTAACAATAAGCACAACCATGGGTCCTGGTTTGAAAATAGACCTTGCGGATCTATAAAGAAAATAATTCTTAAATTTAAGACTTGATTTTCAATATAGGATCGTTATATTTGGATTAACATTAAAGACGTCGAAGATTGTAGGCTCGCTTATGCGTATAATATTTAGCCCACATGAGGCAAGGATCAAAACTTTCCTTCCTGGAAAAACTCCTTCGACAAAAATGGAGACTAAGAGTGAATAAGCAACAAAAGCAAGATTTTGTTCAAGACCTTCGAGAAGCGCTAGATAGTTCCAGTGTGTTGGTTGTAACCACACAAGCAGGAATGACAGTGTCAGAAGCTGCTGAATTACGTGCAAAAATGCGCGAAGTTGGGGCTTCATACAAAGTTGTGAAAAATAAGCTTGCGAAAATAGCAATTAAAGACACGAAATACGAAAAAGTTAGCGATCTTTTGAAGGGGCCTATCGCTTTGGCTTACTCAAGTGATCCTATCGCAGCAACCAAGGTGGCTGTTAACTATTCTAAAGAAAATGAAAAACTTCAGTTAGTTGGCGGTATCATGGATGAAATGCTGATGGATGTTGCCGATGTTAAGAAATTAGCAGCGTTACCATCATTGGATGAACTTCGTGCGAAGATTGCTGGTGTTATTATGATGCCTGCAACTCAGCTTGCAAAAATTGTGCGTGAGCCTGCTGCAGGAATTGCAAGAGTCTTACATGCTCGTAGTCAACAAGGTTAATTGTATATAGAGGAGAAAATAAATGTCTAATAACCTAGAACAAATCGTTGAATCATTATCAAAACTAACAGTATTAGAAGCTGCAGAACTTGTTTCTAAGCTAGAAGAAGAGTGGGGCGTTTCAGCTGCTGCTGTTGCCGCTGCACCTGCTGCTGGCGCTGCTGCTGGAGGAGAAGCTGCCGCTGAACAAACAGAATTTGATGTAGTTCTTAAAGCCATTGGTGGTAACAAAATTGCTGTTATTAAAGAAGTTCGTGGTATTACAGGATTAGGTCTTAAAGAAGCTAAAGACTTAGTTGAAGCTGCGCCTAAAAATGTTAAAGAAGCAGTTTCTAAAGAAGAAGCTGAAGAAATAGCAAACAAGCTTAAAGAAGCTGGTGCAGAGGCTGAAGTTAAATAACTTATGCAATTGGCACTTTCTTAGCTAAATAAACAAACAATGTGTGCCGTTTTTTCGGCATGCATTGCTTTATATAAAATTTAAATTTGTATCACTCAGGTTGGCCTTATAAAGTTAACCCAACACAAAGGATCGGATCGTATGACAGGAGCATCAATTCGTCGTGTTCGCTTAAATTACGGGAAAATTGCCCAAGTTGCACCAATTCCAAATCTTATTCAGGGACAAAAAAGTTCCTATGAATCATTTTTGCAAAAGGATATTACGAAGAAGGATCGTAAAGAAGCAGGGCTTGAATCAGTCTTTAGGTCTGTATTCCCTATTTCGGATTTTTCTGGCCGTGCACAATTAGAGTTCATTTCATATGATTTTGATGAACCCAAGTATGACATTGAAGAATGTCGTCAACGTGGCGTTACATACTCTGCCCCTTTGCGAGTTAAACTTCGTTTGATTGTTTGGGGTGTTGATGAAGATACAGAAGCAAAATCCGTAAAAGATATTCGTGAACAAGACGTTTACATGGGCGATATGCCATTAATGACGGAAGATGGAACTTTTATCATTAACGGTACAGAACGTGTTGTTGTTTCTCAGATGCATAGGTCCCCAGGTGTGTTTTTCGATCATGATGGTGGTAAAACGCATGCTTCTGGAAAACTTTTGTTTGGTGCGCGTGTTATTCCTTACCGCGGTTCATGGATGGATGTTGAGTTTGATGCAAAAGACTTGATTTATGTGCGTATTGATCGTCGCCGTAAGATTTTGGCAACTACAGTGCTTATGGCATTGGAAGGTGCGTTATCAAAGCCATCAAAGAAAAAAGATGAAAAATCACTTTTGCCTGGTATGGGGCGTGATGAAATTTTAAAATCTTTTTATGATGTTCTTGAGGTTTCAAAGGGCAAGAAAGATTGGATTGTTGATTTCAAACCATCTTCTGTTCGCGGTATGACACCAACTTATGATATTGTCGATGCGAAAACAGGCGATGTCCTTATTGAAAAAGATAAAAAAGTTACGCCTAGATTAATCCGTAAGTTAGAAGAAAAAGAATCCATAAGGGTTAATGCTGATATGGAAGCCTTGCTAGGACGTTTCATATCACATGAATTAGTTGATGAAAAAACTGGCGAAGTTATTGCAGAAGCTGGGGATGAAATCACTAAAGAAGTATATGCCGCAATTGAAAAATCTGGTGTTAAAGAATTTTCAGTTCTGGCAATTGATAATATTAATGTGGGGCCTTATCTGCGCAACACGCTTGTAGCTGATAAAAATAAAACCCGAGAAGATGCATTGATGGATATATACCGCGTGCTTCGCCCCGGCGAACCCCCAACAATTGATGGGGCCTATGGTCTATTCCACAGCTTGTTTTTCGACCCTGAACGTTATGATCTATCAGCAGTAGGGCGTGTAAAAATGAATGCGCGCCTTGGCTTTGAAATGTCTGATGAACCAGGTGTTCTTCGCAAAGAAGATATTCTTGAAATCATGCGTATGCTTGTTGGTTTACGTGATGGTCAAGGTGAAATTGATGATATTGATCACTTGGGGAACAGACGTGTTCGTTCCGTTGGGGAATTATTAGAAAATCAATATCGTGTTGGTTTGTTGCGTATGGAAAGAACTGTGCGCGAAAGAATGGGATCGGTTGAGCTTGAAAATGCAATGCCACATGATCTTATCAATGCAAAACCTACGGCTGCAACAATCAGAGAGTTCTTTAGTTCTTCTCAGTTGTCACAGTTTATGGATCAGACAAACCCACTTTCTGAAATTACGCACAAGCGTCGTCTATCAGCCCTAGGGCCAGGTGGTTTATCCAGGGATCGCGCTTCTTTTGAAGTTCGTGACGTTCACCCGACGCACTATGGTCGTATTTGTCCGATTGAAACGCCTGAAGGACCAAACATTGGTCTAATTAACTCGCTTGCAACATATGCGCGTGTTAACAAATATGGATTCATTGAAAGTCCTTACCGCAAGGTAGTGGATGGTCACGTGACAGATGAAGTTGTTTACTTGTCAGCAATGGAAGAGGGTCGTTATACAATTGCCCAGGCAGATGTTCCATTGGAAGCAAAGGGTAAAATTGTGCCTGATTTGGTAACATGTCGTTCAAAAGGCGACTTCGTTACAATTCCAAATGACCAAGTTGATTACATTGATGTGTCACCAAAACAGTTGGTATCTGTTGCGGCTTCTTTAATTCCATTTTTGGAAAATGATGACGCAAACCGTGCTTTGATGGGATCAAACATGCAACGCCAAGCAGTGCCTCTTTTGAAAACCGAAGCCCCATTGGTGGGAACCGGTATGGAAGGGAATGTTGCACGCGATTCAGGTGTTGTTGTTATTGCTAAACGTTCTGGAACGGTTGATCAGGTTGACGGTCAAAGAATTGTTGTTAGGGCTTCTGGTAAAGATTCAAAAGACCAAGGTGTTGATATTTACAACTTAAATAAATACCAACGTTCAAACCAAAATACGTGTGTTAACCAGCGTCCATTGGTAAGACCAGGTGATAAAGTTTTGGAAGGGGAAGTTATTGCTGATGGTGCCTCAACAGATAAAGGTGAATTGGCTTTGGGGCGTAACGTCTTAGTTGGGTTTATGTCTTGGAGTGGGTATAACTTTGAAGACTCCATTATGATATCAGAGCGTGTTGTGCGTGATGACGTCTTTACATCAATTCATATTGAAGAATTTGAAGTAATGGCGCGTGATACAAAGTTAGGCCCAGAAGAAATCACACGTGATATTCCAAATGTCGGGGAAGATGCGCTTCGCCATTTAGACGAAACAGGTATCGTATACATTGGGGCAGAGCTAAGTCCAGGTGATATTTTGGTTGGAAAAGTGACACCTAAGGGTGAAACACCAACAACGCCAGAAGAAAAATTGTTACGTGCGATTTTTGGTGAAAAAGCATCTGATGTTAGGGATAGTTCTTTGCGAATTCCTCCGGGTGTTAATGGAACTGTTGTGGATGTTCGTGTTTTCTCCCGCAGGGGTATTGAAAAAGATGAACGTGCGTTAGCAATTGAAAAATCAGAAATTGATCGTTTAAACAAAGATCGTGATGCAGAAATTTCAATTTTAGAACGTAGTTTTTATTCCAGATTGGCAGAATTGTTAGAGAATCAAGTTGTTACAAAAGGCCCTAAATCTTTAAAGGTTGGGTCAAAGTTAACAAAAGATTCATTAAAAGAAATGACACATGGTCAATGGCGTCAAGTTTCAGTTAAAGATTCAAAAACAATGGAAAATATTGAAACTATCTCAAAAGATTTTGATGATCGTACTAAATCCATTAAAGACCGCTTTGAAAATAAAGCTGAAAAAATCCGTCGTGGGGATGAAATGCCTCCTGGTGTTTTGAAAATGGTTAAGGTCTTTGTTGCTGTTAAAAGAAAGCTTCAACCGGGCGATAAAATGGCTGGTAGGCACGGAAACAAAGGGGTTATTTCAAGAATTACGCCTATGGAAGACATGCCACATCTTGAAGATGGAACACCTGTTGATGTTGTTTTGAACCCACTTGGTATTCCTTCTCGTATGAATGTTGGTCAGATTTTGGAAACTCACTTAGGTTGGGCTTCTCATGGTCTTGGGAAACAAATCACAAAAGTTTTGGATGAAGTTCGCAAGGGTGCTGCCAAGAAGGCAGATCTTCGTAAGAAGATGGAAGATATCTACGCTAATACATCAAGCGTAGAAGAAATCAAGAAATTGAATGATAGCCAGTTAGAGCAAGTAGCATCTGGCATTGAAAATGGTTTGCCAATTGCAACGCCTGTTTTTGATGGTGCAAAAGCAGAAGATGTTGCGGATCTGCTTGAAAAATCAGGAATGGATAGATCTGGGCAAGTTGTTTTGATTGATGGACGTACGGGTCAGGCTTTTGACCGTAAGTGTACAGTTGGATATAAGTACTTGCTTAAGTTACACCACTTGATTGACGAAAAAATTCACGCAAGGTCTATTGGTCCATACAGCTTAGTCACACAGCAACCGTTGGGTGGTAAGGCGCAATTCGGTGGTCAACGCTTCGGTGAAATGGAAGTTTGGGCATTAGAAGCATACGGAGCAGCCTATACCTTGCAAGAAATGCTGACAGTTAAGTCAGATGACGTATCCGGTAGAACAAGGGCATATGAATCCATTATCCGTGGGGAAAATGCTTTCGAATGTGGTGTGCCAGAATCATTTAACGTTTTGGTTAAAGAAATGAAATCTTTAGGTTTGAATGTAGAGCTTAGAGATAAAAAGGCAGAAGAGTAGTTGGGAGTATTAAAGCATGAGTAATGCATTACAAAAAGTTGTAAACCAGGTTTCAAACCCTAATCAATTTGAGGCGATTGCAATTTCTATTGCAAGTCCTGAAAAAATTAAATCTTGGTCTTTTGGTGAAGTGAAAAAGCCGGAAACGATCAATTATCGGACTTTCAAGCCTGAAAAAGATGGGTTGTTTTGTGCGCGTATCTTTGGTCCAACCAAAGATTATGAATGTCTGTGTGGTAAATATAAACGTATGAAATTCCGTGGTGTAGTCTGTGAAAAATGTGGTGTGGAAGTTACACTATCCAAGGTACGTCGCGAACGTATGGGGCACATTGATCTTGCGGCGCCAGTTGCGCATATTTGGTTTTTAAAATCATTGCCAAGCCGTATTGGGATTCTTTTGGATATGGCATTAAAGGATCTGGAAAAAGTTCTTTATTTTGAAAACTATATTGTTATTGATCCAGGCTTAACAGATCTTAAGAAAAACCAGTTATTAACTGAAGAAGATATGTCTGACGCCCAAGATAAATTTGGGGAAGAAGCCTTTACTGCAAAAATTGGTGCAGAAGCAATCAAGCAAATTCTCTCAGAAATGGACATAGAGGATGAAGGTAAGCAGTTAAAAGAAGAGCTAATTACAGTTACTTCAGAAGCCCGCCGTAAAAAAATTGTTAAGCGCTTGAAATTGGTAAATGCATTACTTGAATCCGGCGTGAACCCAGAATGGATTATTATGACAGTAATTCCTGTCATTCCACCTGAGTTAAGGCCTTTGGTTCCTTTGGATGGCGGCCGTTTTGCCACCTCAGATCTAAATGATTTATACCGTCGTGTAATTAACAGGAACAATCGTTTAAAGCGTTTATTGGAATTGCGTGCCCCTGATATTATCGTGCGCAATGAAAAAAGAATGTTGCAAGAATCTGTCGATGCATTGTTTGACAATGGCCGACGTGGTCGTGTGATGACGGGGGCAAACAAACGTCCACTAAAATCACTATCAGATATGCTTAAAGGAAAACAAGGTCGTTTCCGTCAAAACTTGCTTGGTAAGCGTGTTGATTATTCCGGACGTTCAGTGATTGTTGTCGGTCCTTCTTTAAAATTACACCAATGTGGAATTCCAAAGAAGATGGCGCTAGAGCTATTTAAGCCATTTATATACTCGCAACTTGAAAGAAAAGGTATTGCAACCACGATTAAAGCTGCTAAGAAAATGGTGGAAAAGGAACGCGCAGAAGTTTGGGACATTTTAGAAGAGGTTATTAGAGAACATCCTGTTCTTCTTAACCGTGCACCAACTTTGCACCGTTTGGGAATTCAAGCCTTTGAACCTGTGCTAATTGAAGGAAAAGCAATTCAGTTACATCCACTTGTTTGTACAGCCTTTAACGCTGACTTCGATGGGGACCAAATGGCTGTTCACGTTCCATTATCTTTGGAAGCGCAATTAGAAGCCCGTGTTTTGATGATGTCAACAAACAACATCTTAAGCCCTGCAAATGGTCAGCCAGTAATTGTTCCAACAAAAGACATTGTCCTTGGGTTGTATTATCTTTCAATTCAACGTGACAACCAAAAAGGGGAAGGAAAGCTTTTTGCCTCTTTGGGTGAAATCGAAAAAGCCTTGGAAGAAAAAGAAGTTTCTTTGCATGCAAAAATCAAAGCACGCGTAGATGATATTGATTCTGAAGGAAATCTTGTTACGAAGGTTGTTGAAACAACACCGGGGCGCTTTATTTTAGGTATTTATCTTCCAAAAAGCAAAAACTTAGGGTTTTCAGCAATTAACAAGCTTTTGACAGCTTCTGAAATTTCTGAACTTATTAGCTTGGTTTATCGCCATTGTGGTCAAAAAGAAACTGTTATCTTTGCAGATAGGATTATGGGTCTTGGGTTTAAGTGGCTTACATTGTCAGGTATTTCCTTTGGTATGGATGATTTGGTTATTCCGGCTGCAAAGCAAAAATTGATTGAGACAACTCAAACGCAAGTCAATGAATACGAGCAACAATACCAAGATGGTTTAATTACCCAGGGTGAAAAATATAACAAAGTTGTTGACGTATGGGCCCAGTGTGGTGACAAAGTCGCAACCGAGTTGATGAAAGAAATTGCAACGGCAAAAGATGAAGAACAATTAAACTCTGTATACATGATGGCTCACTCAGGGGCTCGTGGTTCCATTCAACAAATGAAACAGTTGGCTGGTATGCGTGGGTTGATGGCAAAACCATCGGGTGAAATTATTGAAACGCCAATTATTTCAAACTTTAAAGAAGGTTTGAATGTGCGTGAATATTTCAACTCAACTCACGGGGCACGTAAAGGGCTTTCTGACACGGCTTTGAAAACAGCAAACTCAGGTTACCTAACACGTCGTTTGGTTGATGTTGCGCAAGATTGTGTTGTAAAAGAAGAAAATTGTGGCACGACTCGGGGTATTTCAATCCAGTCTGTTGTGGATGGTGGGAATATTATTGTTTCATTGGCTGATCGTGTGCTTGGGCGCACACCGGTTCATGATGTGATTAATCCTAGTACCGATGAAGTTATTGTTGCTGCCGGAGAGCTGATTGAAGAACAACATGCTGCTGTGATTAATGAATCAGGAGTTGATTCAATTCTTGCACGTTCTGCATTGACATGTGAAACAGTTGGTGGTGTTTGTGTTAAGTGCTATGGGAGAGACCTAGCGCGTGGCTCAAAGGTTAATATTGGTGAGGCTGTTGGGGTTATTGCTGCTCAATCTATTGGGGAGCCAGGTACACAGCTAACAATGAGAACATTCCACATTGGTGGGGCCGCACAAGGTGGTGTAGAACAATCTTCAGTGGAAGCACCAGGGGATGGTGAAGTTCTTTTGAAGAATGAAGTTTTGATTGATAAAGATAAAAAGACAAAAATTGTCATGAACCGTCAAACGGAACTTTGTCTTCTTGATAGCCAAGGGCGTGAAAAATATAAAAAACGCTTGCCGTATGGAACAGTTCTATCCGTTGGGAATAAGGACAAGGTTTCCAGGGGTGATAAAATGGCCGAATGGGATCCGTACACAGTACCAGTTATGACTGAAATGGCAGGGATTGTTAAGTACGAAGACTTGTTGGATGGTGCTTCTATGCGTGAAGTGACTGATGAAGAAACAGGAATAAGCAACCGCGTTGTTGTTGACTGGCGTCAACAAACAAAAGGGGCTGCGTTAAAGCCACGCATTATCATTTGTGATAAAAAAGGGAAGCCTTTGACATTGTCCAATGGTATGGAAGCCCGTTATTTCTTGCCTGTGGATGCGATTGTTATCGTTGAAAATGGTGTTGAGGTTAAGCCAGGTGAATTCTTGGCGCGTATTCCAAAAGAATCATCCAAAACACGCGATATCACTGGTGGTCTACCCCGTGTTGCAGAATTGTTTGAAGCAAGAATGCCAAAAGACCATGCTATTATCTCAGAATGTGATGGGCGTGTGGAATTTGGCCGTGACTACAAATCCAAAAGAAGAATTGTGGTTGTGCCAGAGGATAAAACACAAGAGCCTGTGGAATATCTAATTCCAAAAGGACGTCACATGGCTGTTCATGAAGGAGATTTTGTGCAAAAAGGGGATGCCTTACTTGAAGGTAACCCAGTGCCGCATGATATTTTACGTGTTATGGGTACCGAAGCCTTGGCAAATTACATGGTAGACGAAGTTCAGGAAATTTATCGCTTGCAAGGTGTTAAGATTGATGATAAACACATTGAAGTAATAACGCGTCAAATGCTGCAAAAAGTTGAAATTGTAGAACCAGGTGATACAACTTTCGTTGCAGGGGAACAAGCAGAACGCGAAGAATTTGAGATGGCAAACAAGAAAATGACAGACGAAGGGTTAAGGCAAGCAACAGCACGTAGTGTCCTACAAGGTATTACAAAAGCATCTTTGCAAACCAAGTCCTTTATTTCTGCAGCAGCATTCCAAGAAACTACAAGGGTTTTGACTGAGGCTGCAGTATCTGGAAAATCAGATAGTCTTGTTGGTCTAAAAGAAAATGTCCTTGTTGGACGTTTGATTCCAGCTGGAACAGGATCTATTGTTCGTGAGTATGAAAAAATTGCTGAACAAAGAGATGCTGTAAAAATTGAAAAACCTAAATCTGCTGAGGTTGGAGCTATCTTTTAAAAGATAGCTCCCTGCCACGCAGGAGACACCTTCAAAGTATTTTTACTTTTGGTGTTTAAAATGAAAATATTTTTACTATATATAGAATTGAGGGTTGACGCCCCATGGAAGTCAGCCTAATATGTCGAAACAAAGTTTTAACATTTGTAAATAGAGGAATGTATGCCTACGATTAACCAATTAATACGCAAGCCAAGGAAAAAGCCTGTAGTACGAAATAAAGTTCCAGCTATGCAAAGCTGTCCACAAAAAAGAGGTGTTTGTACACGTGTTACAACTATGACACCTAAAAAGCCTAACTCTGCTTTGCGTAAGGTTGCCCGTATTCGTTTAACAAATGGGCATGAAGTAACGGGATATATTCCAGGTGAAGGTCATAACTTGCAAGAACACTCCGTCGTTTTGATTCGTGGTGGTCGTGTAAAGGACTTGCCGGGTGTTCGTTACCATGTTTTACGTGGAACGTTGGATACCCAAGGTGTTAAAGATCGTAAACAAGGCCGTTCCAAGTACGGCGCTAAAAGGCCGAAGTAAGGAGCAATAATAAATGTCACGTCGTCGCGCAGCAGAAAAAAGAGATATTCTTCCCGATCCAAAGTACAGCGATAAAGTTGTTACAAAGTTTGTAAACAATCTTATGGTTGACGGGAAAAAAGCCGTTTCAGAAAAGATTTTGTATGGTGCATTAGAAATTGTGCAAAGCCGTATGGGGAAAGACCCTTTAGAAGCCTTTCATGAAGCATTGGATAACATTAAGCCAAGTGCAGAAGTCCGTTCCCGCCGTGTGGGTGGGGCAACTTACCAAATTCCAATGGAAGTTAGTGCACGTCGCGCACAGGCATTGGCAATTCGTTGGGCAGTTGATATGGCACGCAAGCGTAATGAGAAAACAATGGTGGAACGTTTAGCAGGTGAATTTACAGATGCATTGAATGGCCGCGGGTCAGCATTTAAGAAAAAAGAAGATACACATAAAATGGCAGAAGCAAACCGTGCGTTTGCTCACTATCGTTGGTAATAGGATTTAGGTATGGCGCGTATAACACCATTAAGCAAATATCGTAACATAGGAATTATGGCCCACATTGATGCGGGTAAAACGACTACAACAGAACGTGTTTTGTATTACACAGGTCGCTCTCATAAAATTGGGGAAGTCCACGAAGGTGATGCAACAATGGACTGGATGGAGCAAGAGCAAGAACGCGGGATTACAATTACTTCTGCGGCAACAACTTGTTTTTGGAATGATCACCGTATCAATATCATTGATACACCTGGACACGTTGACTTCACTGTAGAAGTTGAGCGTGCATTACGTGTTTTGGATGGTGCTGTTGCTGTTTTTGACAGTGTTGCAGGTGTTGAACCTCAGTCCGAAACGGTATGGCGTCAAGCAGATCGTTATAATGTTCCTAGGATGTGTTTCGTAAATAAAATGGATCGTATGGGTGCAGACTTTTATCGTTGTCTTCAAATGATGAAAGACCGTCTTGGTGCAAATCCTTTGGTTACGCAATTACCAATAGGTGTTGAAGCTGAATTTGAAGGGGTTGTAGATCTTGTAAAAATGAAAGCAATTCGCTGGTTAGAAGAATCTTTGGGCGCAAAATTTGTTGAAGAAGATATTCCAGCAGACCTTAAAGATAAAGCTGATGAATATCGTGCACAGTTAGTCGAAGCTGCAGTTGAAATGGATGATGCTGCAATGGAAGCTTATTTAAATGGTGAAGAACCTTCAATCGAAGTTTTGAAAAAATGTATTCGTAAGGGGACTATCACAGGGGCCTTTGTTCCCGTTCTTTGTGGGACAGCCTTCAAGAACAAAGGTGTTCAACCATTGTTGGATGCAGTTGTTGATTACTTGCCATCACCAGAAGACGTTGGTTCTGTTGAGGGGACGTCTGTGACTAATGAAGAAGAAAAAATTATTCGTAAGTCAAATGATAACGAACCATTTTCAGGTCTTGCTTTTAAAATAATGAATGACCCATTTGTTGGGACAATCACATTCGTGCGTGTTTATTCTGGCAGGGTTGAAGCTGGGTCTAACATTTTGAACTCTGTAAAAGATAGAAAAGAACGTGTTGGTCGTATGCTTTTGATGCACGCCAACAGTCGTGAAGATATTAAAGTTGCTATGGCAGGTGATATTGTCGCCTTTTGTGGACTTAAAAATGTTACCACAGGGGAAACTTTATGTGATCCTTTGAAGCCAATTATTCTTGAGAATATGGACTTCCCAGACCCTGTTATTGAAGTTGCGGTTGAACCTAAGTCAAAAGCTGACCAAGAAAAAATGGGTATTGCTTTATCTCGTTTGGCTGCAGAAGATCCTTCCTTCCGGGTTAGTTCTGATGATGAATCGGGTCAAACGGTTATTAAGGGTATGGGTGAGCTTCATCTGGAAATTATTGTTGATCGTATGAAACGTGAATTCAAGGTGGAAGCAAACGTTGGTGCGCCTCAAGTTGCCTACCGTGAAACAATTACTGGAAGTGCTGAAGTTGATTATACGCACAAAAAGCAATCTGGTGGTGCTGGTCAATTCGCCCGTCTTAAAATTATATTTGAATCCAAAGAGCCTGGTGAAGGATACGAATTTATAAGCAAGATCGTTGGGGGTTCAATTCCAAAAGAATATATTCCAGGGGTGGAAAAAGGGTTGGCATCTTGTATGGATTCAGGTCCATTGGCTGGGTACCCAGTTATTGACTTTAAGGCAACATTGATTGACGGTGCTTATCACGATGTGGACTCAAGCGTCATGGCTTTCGAAATTGCCGCAAGGGCTGCTTTCCGCGAAGGGATTCAAAAAGCAAACCCTAAGCTTCTTGAGCCAATGATGAAAGTTGAAGTTGTTACACCTGAAGAATATATGGGTGATATTATTGGTGACTTGAACAGTAGAAGAGGTCAAGTCAGCAGTATGGAACAACAAGGAAATGCACGTTTGGTGACGGCAACAGTTCCATTGGCATCAATGTTCGGGTATGTTAATACATTACGTTCAATGAGTCAGGGCCGTGCCCAATATACAATGCAATTTAGTCATTATGATCAGGTTCCACAAAATGTGGCTGATGAAATAAAAGCAAAAACAGCGTAACTTAAGAAAAAGATTAAGGAAATAGGAGTAAGGAAATGGCAAAAGCGAAGTTTGAGAGGAACAAGCCTCACGTAAACATAGGAACAGTGGGCCACGTAGACCACGGTAAGACGACATTGACAGCAGCAATTACAAAAGTATTGTCTGTGAGCGGTGGAGCAGTATTCAAAGCGTATGATCAAATTGATGGAGCGCCAGAAGAAAGAGAACGTGGGATTACGATTTCAACAGCACACGTAGAGTATGAAACAGCGAATCGTCACTATGCACACGTTGACTGTCCAGGACACGCCGACTATGTAAAGAACATGATCACGGGTGCGGCACAGATGGATGGTGGTATCTTGGTTGTATCTGCAACAGACGGACCTATGCCACAAACGCGTGAGCACATCTTGTTGGCCCGTCAGGTTGGTGTTCCAGCATTGGTTGTATTTATGAACAAATGTGACCAAGTAGATGATCCAGAATTGTTAGACTTGGTTGAAATGGAAATTCGTGAATTGCTAAGCAGTTATGAATTTCCAGGGGATGACATTCCAGTTGTTCGTGGGTCAGCCTTATGTGCATTGGAAGGAACGAATCCAGAACTTGGTGAGCAAGCGATTACAAAGTTGATGGAAGAAGTTGATAACTATATTCCAACGCCACAACGTGATAAAGACAAGCCATTCTTGATGCCGATAGAAGACGTATTTTCAATACCAGGTCGTGGAACAGTTGTGACAGGACGCGTTGAAAGCGGTATTATCAATGTTGGAGAAGAAGTAGAAATTGTAGGGATCAGAGATACCCAAAAGACAATTGTTACAGGTGTGGAAATGTTCCGTAAGCTATTGGATCACGGAGAAGCAGGAGACAATATTGGAGCCTTGCTACGTGGGACAAAGAAAGAAGATGTGGAACGTGGTCAAGTGTTGACAGCACCAGGAAAAATTAAGCCCCACACAAAGTTTAAGTGTGAAGCATATATTTTGACGAAAGATGAAGGGGGTCGCCACACGCCATTCTTTTCAAACTATCGTCCACAATTCTATTTCCGTACAACGGACGTGACGGGATCTACAGTATTGCCAGAAGGAACAGAGATGGTAATGCCAGGAGATAACATCACAATGGAAGTAAACTTAATTGCACCGATTGCCATGGACGAAGGTCTTCGTTTCGCAATTCGTGAAGGTGGCCGTACTGTCGGTGCCGGGGTCGTTACTAAAATTATTGAATAATAATCTTTAGTGAGGGGGCTCTTGAACTCATTCAATCCCCCTATTATATGAGAAAGTAAGATGGAAACACAAAATATTAGAATACGTTTAAAATCGTTCGATCATCGTATGTTAGATCAATCAACAGACGAGATTGTTAATACAGCAAAGCGTACAGGCGCAATTGTAAAAGGACCAATTCCTTTGCCTACGCTTATTAAGAAATTTACTGTAAACCGTTCACCACATATTGACAAAAAGTCACGTGAACAGTTTGAAATGCGTACACACAAGCGTGTTTTGGATATAGTAGATTGGACGCCACAAACTGTAGATGCCCTAATGAAATTAGAATTGGCATCAGGTGTGGACGTAGAGATTAAATTATAATTTATAGAGTAGGAGCCTTACGATGAGAACGGGGCTAATTGGAAAAAAAATTGGAATGACAAGAATTTTCACGGAGTCAGGTGAGCATATCCCTGTAACTGTTTTGGAAATTGATTCTTGTAAAATTGTTGGTCATAAAACAATTGAAAAGCATGGTTATAGTGCGGTTCAAGTTGGCTACGGCATGGTAAAAGATAAAAATCTTAAAAAACCAATGCGTGGGTTTTATGCAAAAGAAAAATTGGCAGCAAATAAATATATTGCTGAATTTAAAGTGAATCCTGACAACTATATTGAAATAGGTTCAGAGCTTGGTGTAAATCATTTCGAGCCAGGTACTTACGTAGATGTAGCTGGGCAAAGCATAGGTAAAGGTTTTGCAGGGCCAATGAAGCGTCATAATTTTGCCGGTAACAGGGCAAGCCATGGTGTTTCACTTTCTCACCGTTCACATGGGTCTACTGGGCAATGTCAAGATCCAGGTAAAGTGTTCAAAGGTAAGAAAATGGCAGGTCATTATGGTGACCAAAGAACAACAGTGCACAATCTTCAGATTGTACAGGTTGACAATGAAAATAATTTGATCTTTATTAAGGGGTCAGTTCCTGGAGCAAAAGGGTCATATATTAAAGTACGTGACGCAGTAAAAAAGAAAGCTTCGTAAAGAGAGTAAAAAATGAAGTTCGCAATAGTAGATATAAATAACAAAAAGCTTAGTGATTTTACCCTAAACAAAGATGTTTTTGGTGTAGATATTCGTAAAGACATTCTTCAACGTGTTGTCACTTGGCAGTTAGCAAAAAAACGTAGTGGAAATCACCAGACTAAAGAAATTGGTGATGTCAGTGGTACAACAAAAAAGCCTTTCCGTCAAAAAGGCACAGGTAATGCACGTCAAGGTAGTTTAAGATCACCTCACATGCGTGGGGGGGCCGTTATTTTTGGTCCACACAAACGTGATCACTCCTTTAGTTTGCCTAAGAAGATTCGTAAACTTGGCATGAAATGTGCGCTTTCTGCAAAAGCAAATGCTAAAAGCTTAATTGTCTTAGATGATGCAAAATTGAATTCTAATAAGACAAAAGACTTATTGACTGTCTTAAAGAATAACGGTTGGGAATCAGCTTTGTTAATCACAGGTTCTGAAGTTGATACGAAATTAAGTCAAGCAGCGGGCAACATTCCAAACTTGGATGTTTTGCCTCAGCAAGGTGCAAACGTATACAGTATCCTTAAGAGAGATAAACTTATTTTGACAAAAGATGCTGTTCACCATTTAGAAGCAAGGTTGTCATCATGATTAAAGCAGTAAATAAAACACAAGTTAGTGATGAAAGAGTGTTCGAGATTATTCGTTCTCCACTAATCACAGAAAAAGCTACAGCAGTATCACAATACAATCAGTATGTATTTGAAGTTGCATCAAATGCAACGAAGCCAGAAATTAAGCAAGCCGTTGAAAAACTTTTCAAGGTAACTGTTTTGGGTGTGAATACAGTTTTGACAAAAGGTAAAACAAAACGTTTCAGAGGTCGTGTCGGGCGTCGTCAAGATCTTAAGAAAGCGATTGTTTCTGTCAAGCAAGGTCAAACAATAGACGTAAGTGCGGGTGTATAGAAATGGCATTAAAAAAATTTAAAGCAATGACTCCAGGGACACGTCAGCTTGTATTAGTTGACAAGTCTAGCCTATGGAAAGGTGAGCCTTATAAAAAGCTAACCGAAGGTGTAAAAAGTAAAGGCGGTCGAAACTCTAATGGACGTATTACATGCCGTCACCAAGGTGGAGGACACAAACGTCGCTACCGTATTATTGATTTTAAGAGAAATAAATTTGACCTTAAAGCAACAGTCGAACGTATTGAATACGATCCTAACAGAACATCATTTATTGCTTTGTTGAAGTATGAGAATGGTGAGTATTCATATATTGTTGCACCACAACGCTTAAATGTTGGTGATGTGGTTGAATCAGGTAAAAAAGTAGATATCAAACCGGGTAATGCATTGCCACTAGGAAACATCCCTGTTGGTACTATTATTCACAATATTGAATTAAAACCAGGTAAAGGTGCTCAAATCGCTAGATCTGCAGGATCTTATGCGCAATATGTTGGGCGTGATACTGGGGTTGCTATTATTCGTTTGTCTTCAGGTGAAACACGTTTGATCCATCTTGACTGCATGGCATCAATTGGTGCGGTTTCAAACCCTGATCAAAAGAACACAAACCTTGGTAAGGCAGGTCGTTCACGTTGGTTAGGTCGTCGCCCTACGGTTCGTGGTGTTGCAATGAACCCTGTTGACCACCCTCATGGTGGTGGTGAAGGACGCACTTCTGGGGGGCGTCACCCAGTTACACCTTGGGGTAAACACACAAAAGGTAAGAAGACAAGAAAGCCACAGCCGTCAGACAAGTATATTGTCAGTAGACGTAAGAAGAAATAGGAGTAAATAAAAGTGTCACGTTCAGTTTGGAAAGGTCCATTTGTAGACGGTTATCTTATTAAGAAAGCCGAAAAAGTAAGAAGTTCAGGGCGTAATGATGTCATCAAAACTTGGTCACGTCGTTCAACAATTCTTCCGCAATTTGTGGGGCTTACTTTTGGCGTACACAATGGTAAGAAATTTGTTCCTGTTTACGTTAGTGAAAACATGATTGGGCATAAGTTTGGTGAGTTTGCTTTGACGCGCACCTTCTATGGTCACACTGCAGATAAGAAAGCTAAAAGAGGTTAATGATGGGTAAAAAAGCATTACCAAGACAGCTAGGTGAAAAAGAAGCAATTGCAAAAGCAAAAATGCTTAGGACATCCCCCCAAAAATTAAGTTTGGTAGCAGCAAGCATCCAAGGGAAAAAAGTTGGGAATGCATTAGCTGAGCTAGAATTTTCAAAAAAGCGTATTGCACAAGAAGTTAAGAAAGTATTAACTTCAGCTATTGCTAACGCGGAAAACAACCATAATTTAGATGTTGATCAGTTAGTTGTGTCACAGGCAACAGTTGGAAAAGCAATGGTTATGAAGCGTTTTCGTGCAAGGGCAAAAGGTCGTGCTTCAAGAATTTTGAAGCCCTTCAGTAACTTGAGAATAATTGTTAAAGAACGCAATGAGGAGACTGCCTAATGGGACAAAAGGTTAACCCAATTGGATTAAGATTGAATATCAACAGGACGTGGGATTCTCGTTGGTTTGCTGACAAGCCTTACGGTGATTTATTAAACCAAGATCTTAAAATTAGAAAGTTCATCATGAACAAGCTAAAGCAGGCAGCTGTTTCAAAAGTTGTGATTGAAAGGCCTGCTAAAAAAGCAAAAATTACAATTTATTCTGCTCGTCCAGGAATTATTATTGGAAAGAAGGGTGCTGATTTAGACTTTTTGAAAAAAGAAGTTGCAAAAATTACGAACTCTGAAGTTTCAATCAACATTCTAGAAATTCGTAAGCCAGAATTAGATGCAAAACTAATTTCTGAAGCTATTGCCCAACAGTTGGAACGTCGTGTTTCTTTCAGAAGAGCAATGAAAAAAGCTGTTCAATCTGCTTTAAGGCTTGGCGCACAGGGTATTAGAATTAACTGTTCTGGACGTCTTGGTGGGACTGAAATCGCACGTATGGAATGGTACCGTGAAGGTCGCGTTCCTTTACATACGCTTCGTGCAGATATTGATTATGGTGTTGGAACAGCCTTTACAACTTATGGTGCAATTGGTATCAAGGTTTGGGTGTTCAAAGGTGAAATTATGGAACATGATCCTATGGCACAGGATAAGCGTGTTCGTGAAAACGTAGTGAATCGTTAAGATAAGGTATAAGTGATGTTAAGTCCAAAACGTACAAAATTTAGAAAAGCATTTAAAGGCCGTATCCACGGTACTGCCAAAGGTGGAACGACTTTAAACTTTGGGGCCTATGGCTTAAAAGCTTTGGCACCTGAAAGAATTACATCCCGACAAATTGAGGCAGCAAGACGTGCGATTAACCGCCACTTGAAAAGATCTGGCCGTGTTTGGATTCGTATTTTTCCAGACGTTCCGGTTTCATCAAAACCTGCAGAAGTTCGTATGGGTAAAGGTAAAGGGGCCCCTGAATTTTGGGCGGCACGTGTTAAGCCTGGTCGTATTATGTTTGAGATTGAAGGTGTGACTGAAAATCTTGCACGTGAAGCATTTACACTTGCAGCCGCAAAGTTACCAATACAAACAAAATTTGTAACTCGGGCATTTTAGAAGGATTGAATGATGAAAATAGCTGAACTACGTAAGAAAAAAGATGAAGATCTGAAAAAGTTAGTTGTTGATCTTAAAAAAGAGCTTTTGAACTTAAGGTTCCAGAAAAAAGCAGGTCAACTACAAAACACGGCACGCATCAGACAAGCCCGTCGTGAGGTAGCTTGTGCAAAGACTGAATTGCATGCACGCAAAAAGAAAATAAATAGTAAATAAAGGTTGTAAAATTATGCCACGCAGAGTATTAAAAGGTACGGTAGTTAGCGCGAAAGGAGACAAAACAATAACAGTCTCCGTTGTACGTCGCGTTATGCATCCGGTTTATAAGAAATATATCAATAAGTCAAAAAAGTTTGCTGCACATGATGCGAAGAACGCGGCGAATGAAGGTGATATAGTTGAAATTCAAGAATGCAAGCCTATATCTAAGACAAAGACGTGGGAATTGGTTGCTACCACAAGTGAACAAAAGTAGCAGAGGTTAATTATGATTCAAATGCAAACAAGACTAGAAGTGGCAGATAACTCGGGGGCTCGTAGCCTTCAATGTATCAAGTTGCTTGGTGGGTCAAAAAGAAAGTCAGTTTCTGTTGGTGATATTATTGTTGTATCAGTTAAAGAAGCAATCCCACGCGGGAAAGTTAATAAAGGTAAGGTTTATAAGGCCGTGATCGTAAGAACAGCGATGCCTGTTAAGCGTAACGACGGGACGGTTATTCGTTTTGATAAAAATGCAGCAGTGTTGCTAAATAACCAAAATGAACCAATTGGAACTCGTATTTTCGGCCCAGTTACACGTGAGTTGAGAACACGTAACTTTATGAAAATCATCTCTCTAGCTCCGGAGGTACTATAAAATGGTAGCAAGAATTAAAAAAGGCGACACAGTAATTGTGACGACCGGGAAAAACAAAGGTAAAAAAGGCGAAGTTTTAAAAACTTTAATTAGTGCAAATAAAGCTTTAGTCAAAGGGGTAAATGTTGTAAAAAGGCATATGAAGCCAACAGCGGCAAATCCTGATGGCGTGCATGAAAAAGAATTACCAATTCATCTATCAAACTTGATGCACTTGGATCCTAAAGATGGGAAGCCAACAAGAATCAAGGTTGAAGTTAAAGACGGTTTGCGTCAAAGAGTGGCCAAAAGGTCAGGAACAAAATTAGATAAGTAATGAGTAAGGTTATGATGGCTCGTTTAAGAGAAGAATACGAAAATACGATAAAGCAAGAGTTGATTAAGCGCTTTAATTTTAAATCGCCGATGCAATCTCCTCGTTTAGACAAAATTGTTATAAACATGGGTATTGGTGAAGGGAACCGTGATGATAAAAAAGTTACGGCTGCTTTAAAAGACATGACTTTAATCGCGGGTCAAAAACCAGTAATTACAAAGGCACGCAAGTCAATTGCAGGATTTAAACTACGTGATGGTATGCAGATTGGTGTAAAGGTAACTTTACGTGGAAATCGTATGTACGAATTTTTAGACCGTTTGGTAAATATCGCGTTGCCACGTGTTCGTGACTTTAGAGGGCTTTCGCCTAAAAGTTTTGACGGCAAGGGGAATTATTCTTTAGGTCTTAAAGAGCAAATTGTTTTCCCTGAAATTGAATATGATAAGATTGATCAGATTCGCGGAATGGATATTTGTGTCGTAACAACAGCGAAGAATGATGAAGAAGGAAGAGAATTGCTAAAAGCATTTAACTTCCCGTTTAAGAAGTAAGAGGAATCAATGGCAAAAATTAGTGCAATACAAAATAATCTAAACAAAGCAAAGAAAGTTAAAAAGTTTTCTTCAAGAAGGGCTGCCTTAAAAGCAAAAATTAGGGATTCAAATGCTTCTGTTGAAGAAAGATTTGAACTTTCAATAAAGCTGAGTGAATTGCCAAAAAATTCTTCAAAAATTAGATTAAGAAATAGGTGTGAATTAACTGGCCGCCCACGGGGTTATTATCGCAAATTAAAAATATCCAGAATTGCTCTTAGAGAATTAACTTCTCAGGGCCAAATTCCTGGAATGACAAAATCAAGTTGGTAAGGAGACAAATGTTATGTCAATGAATGATCCGATATCAGATTTAATCACTAGAATAAGAAATGCCCAGGCTCGTAAAAAAAGCACTGTAAGAGTTCTTTCTTCTAAAATGGCAAATAATCTTTTAGCTGTTTTAAAAGAAGAGGGTTTCGTAGGGCCTTTCAAAACGGTTAATATTCGCCCAAATATTGATGAAATTGAAATTACGTTGAAATACTATGAAGGCGAAGCAGTCATTCACGAAATTAAACGTGTTTCTTCACCAGGTCGTAGGACTTATTCAAAAATTAAAGATATGCCTAAGCCATATAATGGTCTGGGGGTTGCTGTTTTGTCTACGTCAAAAGGTGTTGTGTCGGATAATACGGCACGTCAGTTGAATATTGGTGGTGAAGTACTTTGTACTTTATTTTAAAAGGTTGTTGATATGTCAAGAGTTGGAAAGTACCCAGTAAGCATCCCTGAAGGCGTTAACGTAAGCGTTAATGGTCAGGAAGTTGTTGTAAAAGGAAAAAACGGTGAACTTACTACAAGAGTTTCATCACATGTAAGTGCAAAAGTTGAAGACGGTGCAATTGTTGTAATGCCTTCAGATAACTCAAAAAATGCACGCGCTTTGTGGGGGACAACACGTAGTATTCTTAGTAACCTTGTAAAGGGTGCAGCAGAAGGGTTCACAGTTAAGTTGGAAGTGAACGGTGTTGGGTATCGTTGTCAAGTTCAAGAAAATACGCTAGTTATGCAACTTGGATTTAGCCATGAAGTACGCTTCCCAATTCCTGCAGGAATTACAATTAATTGTGAAAAGCCAACATTGCTTTCTATCAGCGGTGCTGATAAACAAGCAGTTGGTCAAGTTGCTTCTAATATTAGAAAATATAGATTACCAGAACCTTATAAAGGAAAAGGTATTAAATATGAAAACGAACAGATTCTAAGAAAAGAAGGAAAGAAAAAGTAAGATGGCAAATAGAACACAAGAAAATTTTTTGCGCCGTAAAAAAAGGGTTAGCTACAAAGTTAGAAAAAAAACGCAAGAAGGAATGCCAAGGCTTTCAGTTTTTCGTTCTAATAACCATATTTATGCACAAGTCATAGATGATGTTAAGGGTGTAACTTTGGCAGCAGCATCTACTTTGTCAAAAGACTTTGATGCAAAAAAATTCAAAGGATACGATGTTGAATCAGCCGCCCAAGTTGGGGTTTTGGTTGCAGATAAAGCCAAAAAAGCTGGTGTTAAAAAAGTCGTTTTTGAAAGAGGTGGATACATTTATCACGGTCGTGTGAAAGCTTTGGCTGAAGCGGCACGTGAAGGTGGACTACAGTTTTAAAGCTTAAGGAAATAGAATGTCACAACAAGTAAAACAAGATAAGCAAGAACAACAAATTACTGAAAAGCTAGTTAGTATCAACCGTGTGGCCAAGGTTGTAAAGGGTGGTAAAAACTTCTCTTTTTCAGCACTGGTTGTTGTTGGTGATGGTAAAGGTCGTGTTGGTCACGGGTTAGGTAAAGCACGTGAAGTACCGGAAGCTGTAAAAAAAGCAGCAGACAAGGCTAAAAAGTCCATGATTAAAGTTCCTTTGCGTGAAGGGCGTACAGTTCATCACGATATCGTTGGACGCTTTGGTGCTGGACATGTTGTGATTCGTTCTGCCCCTGCTGGTACAGGCATCATTGCTGGTGGACCTGCACGTGCAGTTTTTGAATCCTTGGGTATTCATGATGTTGTTTGTAAATCTATTGGAACATCAAACCCACATAATATGGTAAAGGCAACACTTCAAGCGTTGAAAATTGTTGCGTCCCCACGTCAAGTTGCAACAAGGCGCGGTAAAAAAATAGGCGAAATTGTTGGTCGTCGTGAGTATAAAGTTGGTGAAAAAGTTTCTGTAAAAGAGGACAATGATGTCAAAGAAAATTAAAGTAACGCAAATCGCAAGCCCAATTCGTCGTCAAGAATGGCAAGCCCAATGTTTAAAAGGATTGGGACTTGGAAAAATGAATCGCAGCAAAGTTTTGATTGATACTCCAGAAGTACGTGGAATGGTCAATAAGGTTCATCATTTAGTAACAGTAACAGAAGCATAAGTAGGACTGCTATGAAATTAAACGAGCTACAAAATAACACTGGTGCCCTAAAAAAACCAAAACGCGTTGGTCGGGGTATAGGTTCAGGAACAGGAAAAACAGCTGGATCTGGACAAAAAGGTCAAAAGGCGCGTTCGGGTGTTGCCATTAAAGGTTTTGAAGGTGGTCAAATGCCTTTACAAAGACGCTTACCTAAAAGAGGGTTCGTGCATATCGGGGAACCAACTTGCATAATGAACCTTTCTGATATTCAAGAAGGTATTGATAATAAAAAATTATCAGCAACGGAAATTACTGCAGAAGCTTTGGCAAAAGCAGGTATGATACGTAATGCAAATTGGTCTTTAAGAATTTTGGCTAAGGGTGTCCTAAATCAAAACACAGTCATCAAGGCTAATCATTTCAGCAAATCCGCAAAAGAAGCAATCGAAAAAGCGGGTGGTAAAGCTGAAGTTATCAACCACAGCGAATAATACCCAGGAGGTTACATGGCATCTGCGGCAGAACAATTAGCAGCAAATCTAAGTTTTAGTTCCTTTTCTAAAGCAAAAGATCTTAAAAAGCGTATATGGTTTACATTACTTGCTTTGATTGTTTACCGTTTAGGGACTTATATACCTTTGCCTGGCATTGATACTACAGTTATGGCGGATATTGCCAAACGTAATGCCTCAGGTATTCTTGGTATGGTTGATATGTTCTCAGGGGGTGCCTTGTGGCGTATGACTATTCTAGCTTTGAATATCATGCCTTACATTTCAGCAAGTATTATGGTTCAACTTCTTTCGGCAATCCATCCTCAGTTAGAGGCTTTGCGTAAAGAAGGGGAATCAGGACGTCAAAAACTTAACCAATACACACGTTATGCAACAGTTGTTCTTGCAACTGTGCAGGCCTTTGCTATGGCACGTACACTTGAATCAAGTGGGGCTGCAATGAGTCCAGGAATTTTCTTCCAACTAAGTACAGTTGTGACGATTGTAGGGGGAACTATGTTTCTTGTATGGCTTGGTGAACAGATTACTTCTCGTGGAATTGGTAATGGAATATCACTTATAATCTTTTCAGGTATTGTGGCAAACCTTCCTCAGGCAGCATTAAGAATGATTGATCTGGGGCGTGAAGGTCAGTACCATGTTGCCTTTATTATCGGTATATTAGTTCTTTTGGCCGCTGTTATTGCCTTTATCGTATTTATGGAGCGTGCGCAACGTAAAGTCCTTATACAATACCCAAAACGCCAAATGGGCAACCGCATTATGGGGGGTGAAAGTAACCACTTGCCTCTTAAATTAAATAATGCTGGGGTGATTCCTCCAATTTTTGCAAGCTCAATCTTATTATTGCCTGGTACATTGGCTTCTTTTATCACAAATGGTCCAGACTGGGTGCAAACAATTCTTTATAACTTAAGTCCGGGGCGTCCAATATTCATGGTGCTTTATGCATTCTTTATTATCTTCTTTGCTTTTTTCTATACGGCATTGATGTTCAATTCGGAAGACACTGCTGATAACTTAAAGAAATCAGGGGCCTTTATTCCAGGAATTCGACCAGGTGCAAGTACGTCAGCTTACTTTGACTTTTTGCTAACAAGATTAACGACTATTGGCGCAACCTATCTTGTTGCGGTATGTATTTTACCAGAATTCTTGAAAGTTAAATATAGCCTTCCATTTTACTTAGGTGGTACAAGTCTATTAATCGTGGTTAGCGTGACAATGGATACAGTTGCGCAGATCCATTCACACTTGATGTCTCATCAATATGAAAACTTGATGAAACGGTCTAGGTTAAATTCTAAAGGTCGCCGTAAATGATCATAATACTTCTCGGGGCACCGGGTGCCGGCAAGGGAACTCAAGCCCAACGATTGAAAGAAAATTATGGCTTGATGCATTTATCAACTGGTGATATCTTGCGTCAAGAGATAGCTAAAGGAACTGAGCTTGGACTGAAGGCCAAAGAAGTCATGGATTCAGGCCAATTGGTTCCTGATGAAGTTGTTATCAATATGATTGAAGAAAGAATCAATCAGCCTGACTATAAAGTTGGGGTTATTTTGGATGGATTTCCAAGAACAACACAACAAGCAATTGTTCTTGATGAAATGCTGCAAAGGCATAATAAAAAAGTTGATGCCGTTGTAGAAATTAAAGTGAATGATGAACAGCTTATAAAACGCATTTCGGGAAGATATTCTTGCGCGGAATGCGGGGCGTGTTATAACCGTTACTTTAAGCGTCCTGTAGAAGAGGGTGTTTGTGATGTGTGCGGCAGCACTGAATTCAAACATCGCAGTGACGATAATGAAGAAACAGTTAAAGCAAGACTTAAAGCATATTATGAGGAAACAAAGCCGATAATCCCATATTATGCGGGTAAGAAAATATTGAAATCTGTTGATGGTATGCTTGATATAAACCAAGTTTCTGCAGAAATTAATGAATTATTAGAGAAAAAATAAGTTTTAACTAGGAAAATTAATAAGTAATACCTAAATAGTATAAAAAGGAGATAATAAAAGTGGCTCGTATTGCTGGTGTAAACATACCTTCACATAAAAAAATTGAAATTGCGCTAACCTATATTTTTGGGATTGGGCGTACAACTGCAAATAAAATCTGCGAACAAGCAAAAATTGATATCACAAAAAGAGTTAACGAACTTAGTGAGGATCAAATTGCTGTTATTCGTGAAGTCATTGACCAAAATCACCAAGTAGAAGGTGAATTGCGCAGTGAAGTTTCAATGAATATTAAGCGCTTAGTTGATCTTGGTTGTTATCGTGGTATTCGCCACCGTAAAAGACTTCCAGTTCGCGGTCAAAAAACACATGCAAACGCGCGTACTCGTAAGGGTAAAGCGGTTGCAATTGCAGGTAAGAAGAAGTAATAAGGATTAAATAATGGCACAAGCAGCACCAAGACTTAGAAAACGCGAAAGAAAAAATATTGCAACAGGTATTGCACATATTTCCGCAACCTTTAATAACACTTTGATTACAATTACGGATGTTCAAGGAAATGCAATTTCATGGTCATCAGCAGGTTCAAAGGGCTTTAAGGGATCAAGAAAATCTACTCCTTTTGCCGCACAAATTGCTGCAGAAGAAGCAGGACGTAAGGCAAAAGACCATGGGGTTAAAAGCCTGTCTGTAGAAGTTAAAGGTCCAGGGTCAGGTCGTGAATCTGCTTTGCGTGCTTTATTGGCTGTTGGTTTTTCCATCTCTGCGATCAGGGATGTAACACCAATTCCACATAACGGGACACGCGCACCAAAGCGTCGTCGCGTATAATAAATACAACATAGAATTTAGGAGCAGCTAGTGATACAGGAAAATTGGCAAAAACTGATTAAACCAAGCAACATTAAAGTTGATGGTGGTGAAGATTCTCAATACAAGGCTACATTGATAGCAGAGCCATTGGAAAGAGGATACGGAACAACAATTGGGAACGCATTACGTCGTGTATTGCTTTCTTCCATACGTGGGGCATCAATTACATCTGTTCGTATTGATGGGGTTGTTCATGAATTTTCAACGATTCCAGGGGTTATGGAAGACGTTTCTGAAATTATTTTAAACCTAAAAACACTTGCTATTAACTTGCACTCTGAAGGATCAAAGAAAATAAGTTTGGTTCACAAAGGTAAGGGTGTTGTAACAGCATCAATGATTGAAACAGGATCCGAAGTTGAAATTTTAACACCAGATGTTGTTATTTGTAACCTTTCAGACAATGCTGTTTTGTCAATGGAGCTTACAGTTGAACATGGAAAAGGATACGTTCCTGCAGTGCATGGTGCATCCAAAGAAAATCAAATTGGTGTTATTCCAGTTGATGCCTTCTTCAGCCCTGTTAAAAAAGTTTCATACCGTGTGGAAAACACACGTGTTGGTCAACAAACAGACTATGACAAACTTATTATGGATGTGGAAACAGACGGCACAATCACTCCTGAAGATGCGTTGGCTTTATCAGCAAGAATTCTTCAAGAACAGTTCGCCCCATTTGTTAACTTTGAAGACCCAATTGAAGTTAAACAAGAAAAAGAAGAAGATGAACTTCCAATTCCTAGGAATTTATTAAGGAAGGTATCTGAACTTGAATTATCAGTTCGTGCGGCAAATTGCTTGAAGAATGATAATATTATTTACATTGGTGATTTGGTTCAAAGAACTGAAAATGAAATGCTTAAAACTCCTAATTTCGGGCGTAAGTCATTAAATGAAATTAAAGAAGTTTTGACAGAAATGGGATTAGGCCTAGGAATGGATATTCCAGGTTGGCCACCAGAAAACATTGAAGATCTAGCAAAACGTCTAGACGATAATAGTTTCTAAAATTATAAGAGGATAAGATGCGTCACAAACTAAAAGGAAGAAAGCTTAATAGGACATCAAGCCACAGAAAGGCTTTGTTCTGTAATATGGCAAATTCATTAATTGCACACGAGCAAATTAAAACAACTTTGCCAAAAGCAAAAGAACTTCGTAGTGTTGTTGAAAAATTAATTACAGTTGGAAAAAAGGGTGATTTACATGCCCGTCGTCAACTGGTAAGCCAACTTCAAAGCAAAGAAAATGCAAACAAGGTTGTTTCAACCTTGGCGGATCGCTATAAAGCGAGAGCAGGTGGATATACACGTATTATCAAAGCTGGCTTTCGCTATGGTGATGCGGCTCCTATGGCAGTCATAGAGCTTGTTGATCGCTCAGCAGAACCAGTTTCTTCAGAAGAAAAAGCCCCAAAAGCTGAAACGAAAAAAACTGAAGTAAAAAAAGCTGAAGCTGAAAAAGCAAAGAAATAGTTTCTATTTAAACAAAAAAAGCCCTGCAACAGCTGGGCTTTTTTTATGCCTTCATTATCAATTTAGGCCTCAATTTCTTAGGTCTTCAAGAATTTGCTGAATTATATATTTTGCAATAGAGGCAAGTTTGGGGTTGGACTGGTGGTAATAAGGAATAATAATAAGCGCAATTGAAAAAGCCCATCCCTTTCCCCGATTCCATGTGTCCTCACTAACATTTAAATTTTTCTTAAAAACATTCCTAGAGGATTTATCAAATAAACCCCATGCTGGAATTAGGTCACAGGCAGGATCTCCAATGCCGGACAATCCAAAATCTATAACAGCATGTAATTTATTATCTTTTATAATCAAGTTACTTGGCAATAAATCTGCATGAACCCAAACGGCGGTTTTATTCCATTCAGGGGCTTGCAGAAAGTTTTTCCAAAGACTTTCTAGGATTTTTGGATCATATAATTCAGTAAGGTCAGAAATTGCTTTTATCACCGCATCATTCTGGGTTTTTAAAGAAAGCCCTCTTTTAGCGGTGGGTGCATACTTTGTGCTTGTTTTTTGTAAAGAGTTTAAAAAACTGGCCAGCTTTTTTGCTGCCTCATCTAAATTTTCAGGTTTTCTTTCATATGCGTCCTCTCCCTCTATCCAATCATGAATTGACCAGGTGTAAGGATAGGTATCTGTAGGGGTTCCCACAGCAAGTAATTCCGGGATTTTAAGGCACAAGTCAGGCCTTAGTTTAGGTAGCCATTCTTGTTCTTTTTTTAAGCTGTGTAGCTGCCTGAAGGGTTCTAGGTAGCCGAATGCATTTATCTTTTCCCAGTTTGAAAACTATATTATCGGTTCCTGAAAAGGAAATTTGTTTAATCGTTTCAGTTTTCCAGTTTGGGAACTGAGAAGAAATCAGGTTTTGTAACGTTATTTTATCTATTTTTGCTTCATTTTTGTGCATAATTTATCATCTTAGTATAATTAAGAGTTTATTAATAAGCCCCAAAAGTCAAATACAAGAGCGTATAAATTAAAATACAAGATTGTTTATATGGAATGTCTCCTATAATTTTTTAGAAATAAATCAGGTTTCCTCTTGAATTATGTTAATTTCATGGTAATATCCAAATCAATCGCGGGAGTAGCTCAGTGGTAGAGCACAACCTTGCCAAGGTTGGGGTCGAGGGTTCGAATCCCTTCTTCCGCTCCAATTATCATCATTTAATCCATTTCCTAACTAGAACCAGCTGTTAAAAACTGGTATTCTAAATCAGATCAAAAAACACAATCTTAAGGTTTTTGTATGACAAATTTAAGTGAGGCAAATAGAAAACAAAGACAAAGTTTACTTCAGTCTATTATTGCGTCGTCTAAAATAAAATCTAAAGAGATTAATTCTTTTGCATCCATTTTATTTTCTGGTATGCATGCCAATGAAATGGACAAAGTTTCTGAATTTAAATGCACAGAATTTTTGAAGGATGCTTGGCAAGAATTTCAAAACAGAATAGGGCATAAACTTCATATCTCTCCTAAGCAAGATGGTTCAGATGACCAGCCCTGTACCCATATCATTATTACAAATTCAAACAAGCCTTTTATTGTTGATTCGATTACGTCTTTACTTGTTAATAAAGGCTATAACATTAACTTTATGTTGCACCCGGTACTTCGGGTTAACCGTTCAAACAAAGGGGAATTAGAAACCTTTTCGATTCCTGAGGTTAAAAAAGTTGATACAAAGACAGAGTCAATTGTTTGCATTGAATTGCAAGAACATTTGGATAAGACGGAAATTGAGGATCTGGAAAAATCAATTTTAAATGTATTAGACGGTGTTGGTAAAGCTGTTGAAGACTGGCATAAAATGCGACAAAAAGTCACAAATGCGCTTTTTGATCTAGATTCAAAAAAATTATCCAGCAAAAAATTTTCAAATATAGAAATTCAATCTTTTTTACAATGGTTAGATAGAGGTTATTTTACTTTCCTGGGGTACAGAGAATATGAAATAGGCCCAAACTCCCAAAGTAAGCTTGTTGAATCTTTAGGTCTTTTAAAAGGCTTTAAAGGCTGTTTGTTTGCACAAACTTTAAAAGATGATGAAGAAGTCATTAAAGGGCGTATGTTAAAATCCCCCCCAGTTTTTGATATTACAAAAACACTAAAAAATTCAACAGTTCATAGGTCTGTTCCAATGGACGTTATCCGTGTTGCAAATATTAACAAAGACGGAAAAATTGTTGGCGAAAGACAATTTTTTGGGCTTTTTACATCAGCTGTTTATAATCGCAGTGTCAAAGATATTCCATTATTGCGCCATAAAGTAAAAAATGTCTTATCAAAATCAGGCGTTGCGCCTGACTGGCATGATGGCAAGGCTTTGACCCATATAATGGAATCTTTCCCCCGCGATGAATTATTTCAAATTGACGAAGATGAATTATTAGAAACCACCCGATCAATTGTTCAACTGCAAGAACGCCAAAGGGTTGCTTTGTATATGCGCCGGGATAAATTGGGCCATATATTATCATGCCTTGTTTATGTTCCGCGCGATCGATATACATCTGACTTGCGTCAAAATTTTTCTGCATTATTGGAAAAAAGTCTCGATGCAAAAACATTAAGTTTTCACACAGAAATTGGGGGAGACTTATCTTTTGCGCGGGTTAACTTTATTTTATCACCTAAATCAATAAAGTCTCCTAAAGATATATTTTTAAAAGATCTTGAAAATGACTTAGAATCTGCTTCAATGCGATGGCAGGACAAGTTTGTCAGTGTGGCTAAAAAAGAATTTTTGCGGTCGCGATCCAAAAAAATAATTGAACAATACATGCATGCATTTCCAGTTTCATACCAAGAAGCTTTTGGTGTGGAAAGTGCCCTGGCAGACATAGGTTTTTCAGAAAAGGCATTACAAGAAAAAAGCCTTCAAATTCAATTTTATTCTTTAAAAAGTGAAGCCCACCCAACTTTCCACCTTAAGCTTTATAACCCAGGGTCTGCAATTATACTTTCTTCAATTATGCCTATTTTGGAAAATATGGGCGTACGCGTTATTACAGAATCACCGTATTCCATAAAAGTAGGGAATGAGGGTGAATGCATTTGGATGCATTGTTTTAAGATACAATTTAAGGCAGACTGCACAAGTTTTGTATTTGAAGATATTGCGGACAACTTTATTAATTGCCTCAATAAAGTTTGGCATGGGGAGGCAGAAAATGACTGTTTTAATTCTATGGTGGTTGAATCTGGTTTAGACTGGCGCCAAATCAGCTTGCTTCGGGCCTATTATAAATATTTACGACAGATTCATTTTTCATTTGAAAAAAACTTTGTAAAAGAAACCTTTAGTCAATATCCAAAAATAACATCCAGTTTGGTTAACTTTTTTGAACTATTGTTTGATCCAGAAACAAAAGCAATAACCAAGGCCCAGTCAGAAAAGAAAATTTCAGAAATAAAACAGGCACTAGAAAAAGTTTCTAGTTCCAATTCAGATAATGTTTTTAGAAAGTTTTTAAACCTAATGTCGGTAACGACACGCACGAATTATTACTGTAAGGATGAATCAGGAAAATATAAAAATTTCTTATCTTTTAAGTTTGATAGTCAAAAAATAGCAGATCTTGTTAGGCCAAGGCCTGCCTATGAAATTTATGTTTATGCTCCGTGGGTAGAGGCTATTCACTTAAGGGGTGGAAAAGTTGCCAGAGGCGGTATCCGTTGGTCAGACCGTTCAGAGGATTACCGGACTGAAATTTTAGGCTTAGTAAAGGCCCAAATGGTAAAGAATAGTGTCATCATCCCAGTAGGTGCAAAAGGCGGATTTATTGTTAAAAAGAACCTTGAGAATGCAAGTTATAATGAACGTATAGAAGAAGGAATCTTTTGTTATAAGACAATGGTGCGTGGACTTTTGGATCTAACAGATAATTTGGTTAATGGAAAAATGGTGCCCCCTAAAGGTGTCAGATGTCTTGATGAGCCAGACCATTATTTAGTTGTGGCGGCAGATAAAGGAACAGCAACATTTTCAGATATTGCAAATGAAGTTGCTGCAGAATACAATTTCTGGATGGGGGATGCTTTTGCTTCTGGTGGATCTGTTGGCTATGATCACAAGAAAATGGGAATCACGGCAAAAGGGGCCTGGGTATCTGTCATGCGCCACTTCAGAGAATTAGGCATTAACACCCAAAAAGATCCTTTCACAGTTGTGGGCGTCGGTGATATGTCAGGCGATGTGTTTGGAAATGGCATGTTGTTATCTAAAAAAACTAAATTAATTGCAGCTTTTAACCATTTGCATATTTTTATTGATCCTAAACCTGATCTTGAAAAAAGCTATAAAGAACGGGACCGCCTGTTTAAAATAGCCAGATCTAGCTGGATTGATTATAACAAGAAATGCTTATCAAAGGGCGGAATGATTATTGATCGTTCGTCTAAAAAAATAGAATTAACGCCCGAAGTTAAGGCTTTGGTAGGTGCCCCAAAAAAAGAAATAACCCCTAATGAATTGATACAACTTATTCTTAAAGCCAAGGCAGACTTACTTTGGTTTGGTGGAATCGGAACATTTATAAAATCAGAGGCTGAAACACATTATGATGTGGGTGACCGGGTCAATGATCTTGTGCGGGTTAGTGCTTGTGATTTAAGGTGTCGCGTGGTCGGAGAAGGGGCAAATCTGGGCCTAACGCAGCGTGCACGCATAGAATTCTCTTTGAATGGGGGATTAATTAATACAGATGCCATGGATAATTCGGCCGGTGTGGATACATCCGATCATGAAGTTAATATCAAAATTTTACTGCAAGATCCCGGTATTAAAAAAACACTGTCAGATAGCAAAAGAAAATCCCTTCTTGAATCAATGACAAAAAATGTTGAAGAACTGGTTCTTAGAAATAATTATCTGCAGACGCAGGCTATTTCTATGATTCATTCACGGGGTTACCAAGTTCTGGGGCGACAAAATCGCCTTATGCGGTCCATTGAACAAATGGGTAAGCTTGACCGAGATGTTGAATATTTACCAGATGAAAAGTCTTTAACTAAAAGAACAGTGAATAGAACTGGATTATCCCGTCCTGAAATTGCTGTGCTTCTTGCGTATGGAAAAATATTTGCCTATGAAAAAGTAATTGTGTCAAACCTTCCTGAATCTAAGCTTTTGAAAAAAACCCTTTATGAATATTTTCCAGAAAAAATAGGGGATAAGTACAAATCTGCCATAGATAAACACCCCCTTAGAAATGAAATAATTTCCACATACGTAGCCAATAGTTTGGTGAACAGAGTAGGCCCAACATTTTTAAATGAAATGATGGATATTACAGGGGCGAAACTTCCAGATGTTGTGCATGCCTATTTAATTGTCAGGGAAACTTTTGACTTAGAAAAGCATTGGAAATCAGTAGAAGATTTAGATTATAAAATTTCAGCTGAAATTCAAATGAAGATGTTAATAGACCTTATTGAACTGATTGAAAAAAATGTTCTATGGATGCTTAATAACCATAAATCTTTAGAGGCTGAGGATGGGATTAAAAGATATACTTCAGGGGTTGAAAGCCTATTTAAGTGCATTGATAAAAACCTTTCTGGCGTTATGTCTTCGTTTATTAAGAAAAAGAAAGACATCTATACACAATCAAAAGTACCATCAGACCTTGCCGAGAAATTTTCTTTGTTAAATATGATGAGTCATGCATATCTGTTAATTGATTTATCTATATCTACAAACAAAAGTATTGAGAAAACGGTTGAAGTCTTTCATAAAGTTGGTGATCGATTGGGCATTGATTGGTTGCAAAAAGAAATTCGAAAACAGTCTACTGAAAATGTTTGGACAAAGCGCGCCCTGTATGAATTAAGAGATCAGCTTGTAGAAACTAAAAATAAAATATGTCAGGTTATCTTGAAAAAAGGCAAGTTGGACTTGGTTGAAAAGGTGATTGAAGACTGGCTTTGTGAAAATGATTACTTGGCAGATAAAGTAGAACAAGTACTTGCAAAGCTTAGGGATAATAATCAAATTGATCAGACTATGTTGTATGTTGCCGTTCGCCAGTTGACCGCTTTACTTTAAAAACCTGCCCTTGAAAAAATATATTTTTCTCCCATATATATAGTATGGAGCAAGGTATAACAAAAATGTCAAAAAACAATATTATTCACTTATCAAAAAATCAAGATAAACAGGAAAAGGTCGATGTATCTTTGTCATATTATATTGGCAAAATAAGAAAAATTAGTGATAACCATGATATTCCAAATCAGATTGTTGAAATTTCTTTATTGCTGAAAGACTTGGACTTTGGGGAAAACCCATACCAGCATATTATTGAATCCTATAAAAATTCAGTTCTTTTCAAGTATCAATTTAACCTTATGCTTAGGAAGTTACCTACAATGGTTGTGATTGAATTAATTGATATACTGGGTGATATGTGGCCTAAAGGAAACTGTATTATAAAGCGACTAAAATTGATGATAATCAAATCATTAGAATCAGGTTTAAGCATACCCCAACTTCAAAAAATGTTTTTGAAGAATCAGGATATTTGTGATTATTTATTACAAGGGTCACAGTCGTTTGAAGATTTTGTTTTAGGAAATAATGTGGTTTCTATCTTGGCTAAAGAAGAAAAGTCTTAAAACTTTTTATTTAAAATAGAAATCTTTGTGCCAGTAAAAATAAGAATCATGGACAACACAATCATGTAAGTAATATTTGAATTATCCGCAGTACTTATGGCAATTTTTTCAGATATGTAAGGGGTTGCCCCTGTGAATAATGCCTGTCCAATCGAAAAGGGAACGGCAAAGCCAGAGTACTTATACTTAGGGGGGAACATCTTCTGAATCATCAGGAATACAGGCCCCCCTTGGAATGCAGTTAAGACAGCAATTAATGACTGGCATACAATAAGTAAGGATAAAGAATTATAAGAAATGGCTATGTAAAATAAAACAGCAATAACTAGGTTTAAAATAAAAGAGTAATAAAGCAATTTCTTGGGGCAAAAATAAGTCGCAATCCAGCAAAACAATACCATGAATACACCGCATATAAGCATCATGATCGATGATAATAAAAGAACATAGGAATCATCTAAATAAAAAGTGGTTTTAATGTGGCCAGACATCCAACTGGCAGCAATATAAAAAGGAACAAGCAGGGCAGATCCGAATAAAAATACAGCAGTTATATTCCTGGGATAATTCATAATTGCATGGAAGAAGGGGATGGCAAATTTTGATTTTTCGGATTTTTTCCAGGTTTCTGATTCTTGCATGTATCCCTTGTAAACAAACAAAAGAATTCCATACACAGCCCCAAATAAAAATGGAATACGCCAGGCCCAGTCAGGCATGAATTTCATTGTAGAACCTGCGGAAATTGAAGTTCCAAGTAATGCCCCAAGAAATCCCATAGAAAGCAAAACGCCGGTATTAATATTTTTTTTGTGTTTGGGACTGGATTCCCCTACAAACGTAATTGTGCCATAAAAAGCGCCACCAATACTGGCTCCTTGAAAAAGTCGGCATATTATTAAGATTACAGGGGAATAAAAACCAAAGGTGTCATACCCAGGTAAAATGGCAATAACAATGGCTGGTATAATGCTTGAGGCAAAAGAATAAATTACAGCCTTTCTTCGACCATACTTATCCCCCACCCATGAAAAAACGGTGGCCCCAAATGGGCGCATCCAAAATCCAGCTGCAATGGCAGCATAGACCCCAAGGGTTGTTTCCTTGGAATTTTCAGCTGGGGGGAAAAATTGGAAAGCAATTAAAGGCCCAAAAAAAGCAAATAAGGTACTTTCATAATGTTCATAAACATGCCCTAAAACTGCATATATAATAGATTTATGTCTTTTTTGTAACATAGGCTAATCTAAAAGTTTTTGCCACCATCCTTTGCGTCTTGATGGCTGGCTACCCTGTCCTTTTGTTCCAGATTCTTCACTTTTATGGGAAGAGGAAGTATCTGTTTTTCTTTCAGCAGAAGGTTGATTTTCAGTATTTCCTTTTTGTTGGTTTCCCTTGTGTTGGCTTGAATTAGGGTTTTTATTTGGCCTTTTGTGATTTCTTTTATGAAATCTTTGGTTTGGGTTTTTATCCCTTTTTTCTGCCTTGTTATCCTTTTCATTCTTTTGAAGGTCCACCTGTTCAGGACGCCCAGAATTTTCTTTAGGCTTTCTATGCATAGGTTTTGATTTTTTAGATCTATTCCCAGGCGCATTTGAATTTTGTGTATTGTGGCCTTCTTTTCTTTGGGGGGTTCCCTGAGAAGACTTGGAATTCTGTTGTTCGGTTGCTGCTGTATTACCAAGGCCGTCTGCAACGAATGCTCCTGCTTCATTTTCAATCTTGAAACCAGTATTAATTAACCTATTATCTTCTTTCAAGTTTAATTTTAGCTGAAATCTACTTTCCAAAGAAGTTAGTTCATGGCGTTTGCTACTTAATAGATAAAACGCAACACTTGAAGGCATGGATACATTGACTTGTCGCCCACATTTCTGGCTTAGGCAAGTTTCTTCAATAACCCGCAGCATTTGTAAGCCAATAGATTCGACCGAGCGCACAACCCCGCTTCCACCACAGTTTTCACATTTGATGGTACTAGATTCCATAATGCTGGGGCGTAATCGTTGCCTTGACATTTCAAGTAACCCAAATTGACTAATGCGGCCGGCTTGAACGCGTGCCCTGTCTATAGTCAAGGATTCTCTTAGCTTTTTCTCAACAAGTTGATTGTTTCTTGAATCACTCATGTCAATGAAGTCAATGACAATCAATCCAGCATAGTCACGCAAACGAATTTGGCGTGCAACTTCTTCAGCTGCTTCAATATTTGTGTTTAAAGCAGTTGTTTCAATATGGCGTTCCCGCGTTGCGCGTCCCGAGTTTACATCGATTGCAACCAAAGCTTCTGTTTGGTTGATAACGATATATCCTCCAGACTTAAGCCTAACAGTCGGCGAATACATTTGTTCAATTTGTTGTTCAATTTGATATTTAAAAAACAAAGGGCACTTGTCATCTTTATAATGCTGAACTTTTTTTGCATGACTTGGGACCATCGCCTTCATATATTTTTTGGCGTATTTATATCCTTCGGCACCATCTACATAAATATTATCAATCTCTTTTGAATAAACATCCCGAATTGTGCGACGAATCAGATCTGCTTCCTCGTATATCAGTGATGGGGCTGTTGATGTAACAGTTTCAGAACAAATTTCTTCCCAAAGCTTTGTTAGATAACTGTAATCTCTTTTAATTTCAGTTTTACTTCTGTCAAGTCCAGCTGTTCTAACGATCAAAGAACTTCCCGCAGATAAATTAAGATCAGAAATAACACTTTTAAGTCGTTTTCTATCGCCATTGTCTGTTATGCGTCGTGAAATGCCCCCAGAATGTTGGGCATTAGGCATAAGAACACAGTACCGACCTGCAAGTGATATAAAAGTGGTTAAGGCAGCCCCTTTATTTCCACGTTCTTCTTTGACAACTTGAATCAGAACAATCTGACGGCTTTTGATTACTTCTTGTATTTTATACAGCTTGTAAGGGTTTTTTTCTTTCTCGCCTTTTTCTTCTACTTCATCAAAATCAACTTTGCCCTCATCCTCATTATCAAGTTCAGGAATTTCATCTTCGTTGATATCGGGTATTTCTTCGTTACCAGTGTCTTCATCCAAGTCAACAGCTTCAGAAAGTTTTTTAACATTTTCATCAACAGGTTGGCCAAGTTGTTCTCGGTCAGATACGGGGATTCTAAAGTAATCGGGGTGAATTTCAGTAAAGGCCAAGAAACCATGACGATTTCCACCATAATCAACAAAGGCAGCTTGTAAAGAGGGTTCAACCCTTACAATTTTCCCTAAATAGATATTGCCTTTAAGGGTTTTCTTTGCATTGTTTTCAATATCGAAATCAAGCAATTGGTTGTTTTCAACAACGGCCACACGTGTTTCTTCTGTCTGTGAAGAATCAATAAGAAGTTCTTTTGACATTTAATTTCTAACCTTTTATTTAAGCAAAGCCCGTCTCTGTTTATGCTTGGATGGGTTACTGCTTTATGATTGTTATATATATACATTTTCGATCTCTAGTTTCTCGTGACTATGTTTTGCATGCACGATACTTTAGTATAAAATTAAGTGAATATAATATTCAGTTTGACCTTATTAGTCGACATATATAACATACAACTATTGAGGGGGATTATACAATCCCAAAAATAAATTTTAGTTAGTGTATGAGGGACGTCATACAAAAGTTATTCTTTTTACTTTTAACACTGATCAGTACGATACTTCCGTCCTATGGGGCAGCACAGAAAATTTTAAGCGTGCGCACCGGGGATCAGGGATCGTTTGTTCGTGTCGTTATAGATACGCAAGATTTTCCTAAGTTCAACAGTTCAGTTGGGGCAAAGGGAATGGCTGTGAATATCTTTATGCCATCGGTTGAATTTTCTGGATTAAAAACACCAAAACCAATAGGACTTGTTAAAAATATTGAAATTATTGACCTGCCCAATGGGATGGGGCAGGTGTCATTAAAATTAAAAACACCAGGAAGTATCAAGAAAACGCTTGTCTTAGAACCAAATAACAATGTTAAGCATTATAGGTACGTGGTTGATATTACAAAAGGCCAAAAAGGTTCTTCAGCTGTGGCTCCGCCTAAAAAACAGGCAAAACAAAAATTAAAAGAGACAGCCCCACGCAAAAAAGTAATTGTAATTGATGCGGGCCACGGAGGAAAAGATCCAGGCGCCATAGGTAGAAAAGGGATAAAAGAAAAAGAAGTGACACTAGGCGTTGCATTACAGCTAGAAAGACATTTAAAGGCAACAGGATTATTTGATGTTCACCTGACACGGCGAACAGATAAATTTTTAAGGCTAGGCAACCGCGTGGCCATTGCGCGTAAACATAAAGCAGATTTCTTCATTTCTTTGCACGCAGACAGTCACCCCCGAAGGGATACGCGGGGATTATCTGTTTATACATTGTCTAGGGTTGCATCAGACAGAGAAGCTGAAAAGTTAGCCATTAAAGAAAACAAGGCGGACTTAATTGATGGTGTCGATTTAAATACAGAATCACAGGAAGTTGCAAATATTTTGATTGATTTGGTAAAAAGGGAAACCATGAATCTTTCAGCAAAATTTGCCCATAATTTAATTAAGAACCTTAGCAAGCGTGTGTTATTGTTAAGAAATACCCATCGATTTGCTAACTTTGCTGTTCTTAGAACACCGGACCTTCCCGGTGTATTAATAGAAATGGGATACATTTCAAATCGACAAGATGAAAAATTGTTGACAACGCCTAAGCATTGCAAAAGACTGTGCGAAGGAATCGTAGATACAGTCAAAAAATATTTTGAAATACACAGTTAATTAAAATAAATAAAATGAAACAAAGGCTTTATACATTTTTTATATTTTTGGGATCAGCACTTATTTCAGGTGTTTTGTTAATCATTTTTCTTTTTTGGTTTTTTGGCCGGGGCTTGCCTGATTATAAACAACTTGAAAAATATGATCCCCCTGTTGTCACACGTATGCATGCTGGTGATGGTAGGTTATTTGCAGAATATTCTTATGAACGACGCGTTTTTGTGCCCATTACCGCCATTCCAAAACATATTATTAAGACATTTCTAGCCGTTGAAGATAAAGATTTTTATGATCACCCAGGTGTTGATTTAAAAAGTATTTTACGGGCAGCCTTCACAAATTTCTTTTCCATTGTTAAAGGGCGCAGCGTAACTGTTGGTGGGTCCACCATTACACAGCAGGTCGCCAAGAACTTTTTATTAACAAATGAAAAAACCATCATACGCAAAATTAAAGAAGCCATCTTGGCATTAAGAATTGAACATACTTTCAGTAAAGATAAAATTTTAGAACTGTACCTTAATGAAATTTATTTAGGGAAAGGTGCGTATGGTGTTGCCAGTGCCGCCATAGAATATTTTGGAAAATCTTTGGATGAATTGGATCCAGAAGAAGCTGCATTCATTGCGGGGTTGCCTAAAGCCCCAAGTACATACAACCCAGAGCGAAATTACGAAGCAGCCATTGGTCGCCGTAATTGGGTGTTGATGCGTATGTATGAAGAAGGCCTTATTAATAAAGATGAAGCTTTGGAAGCTGTGGAGAAACCCATTATTCTTCAAAAAAGAAAAAATGTTACAGTTATTGATGCAAATTATTTTGCAGAACAGGTGCGCCAGACAATTATAAAAAAATACGGCCAGAAAGCTTTTTATGAAGGGGGCCTATCTGTCCGAACAACCCTGGATTCTAAGTTACAAGAATTGGCAGATAAGGTTATGAGGAAGGCCCTTGTAAATTATGATAGAAAATTTGGATGGCGCGGGGCCATGGCCAGTATTGATACAAATAACTGGAAAGAAAATCTTGGAAGAATTGCACAACCGCCAGCGATTAAACCGTGGGTTGTTGCTGTCGTTCTTGAGGTTTCTTCAACCCAGGCAAAGATTGGCCTGAAATCAGGGGATACAGGAATTATTCCCTTTAATGAAGTAAAGTGGGCACGCCAACATTTAACAGACAAGTCCACAGGATATCCTACGGTTGGAGGGGCTGTGAAATCTGTCAAAAATGTTTTAAATGTTGGGGATGTCATTGTTGTAAATCATATGCAGAAAAATCAATACAGCCTGCAACAAATTCCCGAAGTAAATGGTGGTCTGGTTGCCTTGGATCCGCATACTGGTCGAGTTTTGGCTATTGACGGGGGCTATCGTTTTTCCAAAAGTCAGTTCAATCGTGTAACACAGGCCAAGCGCCAACCAGGGTCTGCTTTTAAACCAATTGTTTACACAGCAGCCCTAGAAGCTGGATACACACCCACAACCCTTGTTTTAGATGCGCCTTTAGTCGTGGATTTAGGAGAGGGAGAAGAATGGAAACCGCAAAATATTACAAAAAAGTTTTATGGTTGGGTTCCGTTAAGGAAAGCTTTAGAGCAATCCTATAACCTGGCTGCAATCCGTGTGGGCCAGCAAGTAGGATTAAGTCGCATAGAAGATATAGCCGTTCGAATGGGGCTTTATGATTCTATGCCACGCGAATTAGCAATGATTTTGGGGACAGAAGAAACAACCTTGATGAAAATGGCAATTGGATTTGCAACATATGTGAATGGTGGGAAAAAAGTAAATCCAATCTTAATAGATCGCATTCAAAATCGACATGGAAAAACAATATACAAGGCCGATGTTCGGGAATGTTCTGGGTGTGAAAATGAAACATGGCTTGGGCAACTTCCCCCAAGTTTAGAAGATGATCGCAAGCAAATATTAAATTCCACTGTGGCCTATCAAATGACTTCTTTATTAGAAGGGGTGGTTAATAAAGGGACAGGAAAACGTGCCCAGGTTGCAGGCCACAGTATTGCAGGTAAGACGGGTACAACAAATAAATATTATGATACTTGGTTCATAGGGTTTTCCCCAGATTTAGTCGTGGGTGTTATGATTGGATTTGACCAACCAAAAAGTTTGGGACGTTACCAAACCGGGGGATCTTTGGCTGCGCCTGCTTTTCAAAATTTTATGGAGATCGCTTTAAAGAACAAACCCAAGATACCTTTTAGAACACCATCCGGTGTACGCTTTTATAGAGTTAACCCAACCACAGGGGCGAAGATGAAATTCAATGATAAAAGCGGTGTGATAGAGGCATTTTCCCCAGGAACAGAGCCAGATGAAGAGCCAACTGAAAACTTGGGCACAGAAGAAAACTTGATTTCCAAACAAATTACAGGCATTTACTAGAAAACATATTTTTTCTTATAGGATTAAAAATGAAAGCAGAAGTTGAAACTTTATCAAAAGAAATTAAAAAATCTTTGGATTTAATCCGGAGGTATCTTTGACGTTGATGCTTTAAAAAGTCGTTTTAGTGAAATCACAAAACAAACAGAAAATCCAAATTTGTGGGATAATCCAGACCAAGCCCAAAAGTTAATGCAGGAAAAAACAGCTGTTGAAGACAGCCTCACTTTAATTTCATCCCTGGATACAGATTATGAAGATGCCTTAACACTTTATGAACTAGGCGAAATGGAAGGCGATCAAGCAACCTGTGACGAGGCTGAAAAAGCATTGGAGAAAATCAAAGACAAGGCCGCGCGGCAACAAATTGCCAGCCTGCTTTCCGGGGAAAGCGATAACAATGATTGCTTTATTGAAGTCAATGCAGGCGCTGGTGGAACAGAAGCCCAAGATTGGGCGCAGATGATTTTGCGTATGTATCTTAGGTGGGCGGAAGATCACAACTATAAAATTCAATGGATTGAAGAAAACAGTGGGGAAGAGGCTGGCATTAAATCCGCCACTGTAAAAGTGCAAGGCCCCAAAGCTTTTGGGTGGTTAAAAACAGAAAGTGGCATTCACCGTTTGGTTCGTATATCCCCGTTTGATTCCAATTCCCGTCGCCATACTAGTTTTGCATCCGTATGGGTTTATCCAGAAGTTGATGATGATATTGATATCGAAGTCAGTGAAAGTGATTTGCGCATTGATACGTATCGTGCATCAGGTGCTGGGGGGCAACATATTAATAAAACAGATAGTGCTGTCCGATTGACCCACATTGCAACAGGGATTGTTGTGCAATGTCAAAATGATCGATCCCAGCATCGTAACAAAGCCCAAGCTATGAAAATGATGAAATCCAGATTGTATGAATTGGAAATGCGTAAACGGGAAGAGGCTGCCCAAGCCGTGGAATCGTCTAAATCAGACATTGGTTGGGGGCATCAGATTCGTTCTTACGTCTTACACCCCTATCAAATGGTAAAAGATGTCAGAACTTCCTATGAAAAAGGAAATGCCCAAGGGGTTTTAGACGGCGATCTTGATGGCTTTTTAGAAGCTGCCCTTTCCCATAAAATAGGGTCAAAAGAATAGAATACTTGCTTTTCATTAAAGGATTCGTCATAAAATGAATCTGTTATGAAACTTATTCGATCTGCCTTATCTGTTGCAAGCTTCACGATTTTAAGTCGTGTTTTTGGTTTTATTCGTGAATTATTGCAGGCCCATTATATTGGGGTCAATGCAATCAGTGATGCTTTGCAAATTGCGATTCGTATTCCAAGTGTGTTTCGTCGTATCTTTGCTGAGGGTGCTTTTAATGCGTCTTTTATTCCTTCTTTTTCAAGAATTCTGGCAGGTGAAGGACGCGACCAGGCCTTAAAATTTGCCCAAAATGTTTTTTCCATATTGGCCATTACCTTAATTATTTTGGTGGGGGTTATCGAACTTTTTATTCCCCAATTGATTCCAGCAATTTTCAGGGGGTTGCAAGATACGCCAGATCGCTTGCAATTGACGATTGAATTTACCAGGATTACATTTCCTTTTTTAATGTTGATTTCTTTCACAGCTTTCTTTAGTGGAATTCTAAATTCGTTTGAACGATTTGTGGCTGCGGCCGCATCCCCTGCTGCAGGAAACCTGGCCATTATTGGATCATTGATGTATCTAACGCCTTATGTGGATAATGCAGGATATGCCTTGGCTTGGGGGGTGTTATTATGTGGTGTTGTTCAGTTTGTCTGGGTTTTTGTTCCCTGTTCTTTTAGATGCTTTTTTGTTAAACCAAAAGTTCCAGAATTAACACCACAGGTTCGCCAGTTTTTACGTAAAATGTTGCCTGCCGCTTTGGGTTCTGGGGTTGTGCAAATTAATATCTTTTTGGATATGATGGTGGGGTCTTACTTAAAAACGGGGGGGATATCTTATATTGCTTATGCCGACCGTTTAAACCAGCTACCTTTAAGTGTGATTGGTATTGCCATCAGTACAGCGTTGTTGCCCTTGCTTTCTAAACAGATCCGTCTGGGCCATCTTAAAAAAGCCAACCATAGCCAGAATATGGCGCTAGAATTTGCTTTGTCTTTGACGTTGCCTGCACTGGTGGGTTTAATTATGCTGGCACCTACTTTAATTCATTACTTGTATCAACATGGGAAATTTACGCCCGAAGATGTTATGCCAACCGCCCATACCTTAATTGCTTTGGCATCTGGTTTGCCCGCATATGTTTTGGTTAAGATTTTCAGTACCAGCTTTTTCTCTCACGGCGATACCAAAACACCCATGTTTGTGGCCGCACTTTGTGTAACGATTAACTTACTTTTGAACATTGCTTTAATTAAACCTATGGCACACGTGGGATTGGCTTTGGCAACGGCCATATCATCCTGGTTAAATGTTTCAATTCTGTTGGTGATTTTACGGAAAAGAAAGCTTTTCAATTTTGAATTAACTTTGTTTAAATCGATTTCCAAAATTACATTGGCTTCCTTTTTCTTGGTGGGGTATTTATATTACGCCGTGCCCTTGATTGAAAAACTGGCACCAAACTTAATTGATGCCCGCTGGTTTATTTTGACAATGATTGTAGGAAGCTCTGCCGCTTTTTATTACGGGATTGCCAGCTATATGGGTGTATTTCATTGGAAAGACTTTCATAAAACACTGGACACTGAACCTTAAAACTTAAGACCCAACCTTCATTAATTTATTCATTTTATCCCAATGTTGGGTAAAATAAATTTCAAACCATTTTGTGAACTTGCTGTGATTATCAACTTCTTTTTTGATATCTTCCAAACGTACCCATTTATAATCTTCAACCTCCATTGGGTTGGGGTCGATTGGGCCTTCATAGATACCTGAAACGATATGCACATATTCATGTTCTGTCAGGCCATTATCGAAAGGGGCTTTATATGTAATTGAAAAATTTTCTTTTAAAGAGCAGGTAAACCCCATTTCTTCGTTAAGACGTCGTTCAGCGGCCCCTAAAACATTTTCCCCAGGGCGGGGATGACCACAGCACGCATTTGTCCATAGGCCCCCAGAATGATATTTTCCAGAATACCTTTTATGCAAAAGGGTTTCCCCCTTATTATTAAAAATAAAAACAGAAAAGGCACGATGAAGTAACGCTTTTTCATGGGCTTCGATCTTTTCACACTGCCCAACTTCTTGATCGTTTTGATCTACCAAAATAACATGTTCTTGCATTTAATGTGCCTCTGCCCAGTTATCTCCAGTCCCTGAATCTACTTTCAAAGGAACCGAAAGTTTATATATATTTTCCATTAAGTTTGTCATAACTTTGATCGTTTTTTCAATTTGATCTTCAGGGACTTCAAGAATCAATTCATCATGAACTTGAAGTAATAATTTTGCATCTAACTGATTTTTATTTAAAACAGATTCAGTCTGATTCATTGCCTTTTTAATAATGTCTGCATTACTGCCCTGCAGGGGTGCGTTGATGGCCTGACGTTCTGCAAAACCCCGTAATGCCCCATTTTTTGAATGAATGTTGGGAACATAACAACGACGCCCTGACAAGGTTTCAACATGACCATTGGTTCGTGCATGGCTTACCATCCCCTCCATATATTTTTGAATGCCAGGGTACTGAATATGATAGGCTTTGATATAATTACTGGCATCCCCCCGGCTGATGCCCAGTTGGCGTGCAAGCCCAAACGCACTTATGCCATAAATAATACCAAAGTTAATTGCTTTTGCCCGGCTTCGAATTTCTGGGGTTATTTGTTCCAAAGGAATTTTAAATACCTGACTGGCAGTCAAGGCATGAATATCTTGATTGTTTAAGAATGCTTCTTTTAATTCTTTGATGTCGGCAAAATGCGCCAACAGCCTTAATTCAATTTGGGAATAATCAAGAGAAATTAATTTCATTCCATCGCCGGCAATAAAGGCCTGACGGATTTTTCGCCCTTCAGGGGTGCGAATGGGAATGTTCTGTAAATTAGGGTCAGAAGATGCCAAACGTCCTGTGGTTGTTCCAGCCATAGAAAAAGAAGTATGAACACGTTTTGTTGATGGGTTAATATCGTTAACCAAGGCTTCGGTATACGTATTAATTAATTTTGCCATTTGGCGCCATTTTAAAATCAGGGCTGGTAAGTCATGGTCAAGGGCCAAGGCTTCCAGAACATCAACACCTGTTGCATACGATCCGGATTTTCCTTTTTTTCCTTCACCCAGTTTCAGTTTATCAAATAAAATTTCCCCCAGTTGTTTGGGGGATCCAATATTGAATTCTTGTCCAGCCATCTCATAAATTTTCTTTTCATGTTCTTTTAAATTGGCTGTAAATTCCTTACTTAATCCTGCTAAAACCAAAGGGTCAATCTTGAATCCAGTTTCTTCAATTTTTACCAACGTGTCCACTAAGGGGCGATCAATAACTTCATAAATTGACGTTAGTTTTTCTTCAAATATTTGGGGCTTTAAAAGAGTATAAAGACGCAAGGTATAATCTGCATCCTCAGCGGCATAAGTGGTTGCCTCGGTAATATTAACTTGGTCAAATGTTTTAATATGTTTGCTTGTGCCAATGACTTCTTTAAACGAAATCATTTTGTGGTCAAAATATCTTTTTGCCAGTTCATCAAGGCTATGGGGACCTGGTGTCAAAAGATAGGATAACAGCATTGTATCATCATATGGGTAGATATCCACATCATATTTTTTCAAAACCAACTTGTCATATTTAATATTTTGGCCAACCTTCAAAAGCGCAGGATCTATTAAAATAGGCTTTAGATGCTTCCATATTATCTCCATAGGAAGCTGCGCATTTTTTTCGGCCAGTAAGTCTTGTTCATGATTGATGGGGATGTAACACGCATCCCCTTCCTCAACAGCAAGGGAAATGCCAACCAGTTTGGCTTGCATTGCATTTAAAGAATTGGTCTCGGTATCAATTGAAAAAGTGCCGGCTGTTTTGCATTTTTTAACCCATGCAATCAGCTGGTCTTCTGTTTGAACGCAATCATAATTTTGGGCAATTTTTGGCTTGGGGGCTTCTTTCGGTTTTGCCCAAACTTCCCCATCCGTATTTTCAAACTTTTTCCGAAAGATATTTTCCAAAGATTTAAAATTTTGTTCCTCCAAAAAGGCCACAACCTTTTCAAGGTTTGGCTGGTCAAGATGCAGGGCATCCAAACTTGTATCAATTGGAACATTTTCTTCCAATTTTACCAGTTTTTTTGATAGTTTTGCCTGTTCAGTAAATTCAATTAAATTTTCACGACGCTTATTTTGTTTTATGGTGTGGGCATTTTCCAACAAGTTTTCTAGGGTGCCAAATTCTTTGATCAGTTCAGTGGCTGTCTTAGGGCCAATTCCAGGAACACCCGGAATATTGTCAGAACTGTCACCAGCAAGGGCCAAAATATCTAAAACCTTTTCAGGGGAAACCCCAAATTTTTCAATGACTTTTTCTTCATCGATATAACGGTTTTTCATGTGGTCATATAAAACAACTTTACCGTCATCAACCAGTTGCATTAAATCTTTGTCTGATGAAACAATGGTCACATCAAAACCCTTTTCTCGGGCCCGTTTTGTGTATGTGGCAATCAGATCATCTGCCTCATACCCTTCCATTTCCAGCATAGGTAAATCAAAGGCTTTACAGACCTCGCGGATTAGGGGGAATTGCGGGATTAAATCTTCGGGGGTTTCCCCACGATTGGCTTTATATTCTGGGTAAATATCATTTCGAAAAGTTTGACGCTTGGCATCAAAAACAACCGCAATTTTGTGGGCTTCCATCTCCATCAAAAGGCGCGTAATCATATTGGTAAAACCAAGGACAGCCCCAACAGGCGTTCCGTCTTTTCGGGTAAGGGGCGGCATGGCATAAAATGCCCTGAAAATAAAGCCTGATCCGTCAATAAGATATAAAGTTTCTTTTGTCATGTGCGCACGACTGTATCATGACTTTTAAAAAAAGCAAAGATAGGTCAAATAAAACAACATTATTACATTGAAATCATTGATTTATGTGAAATTTTCGAGTATAAATGAAGTATTGTATATAAATAATTAATAGGGAATTAGCTTGCTAAAGCGTGTCTTGCTTTTATTGATCTGCCTTTTGATAGCCACCAATCCGTGCTGGGCAATCATTTCTGGGCTATCCTTTTCACAAAAAGATGCCACGACAACTGTTGCCTCTGTCACCACAAATGAACCAATTAATTTTAGAGTAGAGCCTGAATCAGATGAAATCGTGGTTTTAAGTGGATTTCGTGCGTCTGACTGGAAGGCCCCAATGGAAGGGGCTGGCCAAGGAACTGTTATAGATTATTTTGTTGAAGAATATGAAGATGGGTCTGCGGAACTTGTATTGCATACCAAGCCAGGAACGCGTGTTCTTGGGGGTAAATTTAATATGGACAGTTCTGTCCCAAGGTACGATATCTTAATTGAAGGCCCAACCGGTGCTGCTTTACAAGGGGAGGGGATTCCAGTTGTAACAGATGTTCAGGTTGGTAAAAAAGGGCCCTATACACGTGTCGTATTTGGTATGAATGATGTTGCTGATTTCGAAATAAAATACAACGAAGCTGGCGATAAAATTGCTTTGACACCAGAAAAAAGAATTAAATGGACCGCCCCAACATCAGATAAAAAGAAAATTGGGTCTTTTGGGGGGTATTACTTGGTGGATCTTGGCAAAAAAGTCGGGATTATCTTGGTTGTGCGGCCAGGAACAAAAGTTGTTAGGGGAAGTTTCTTAAATGCGCAATCAGGGGCGCCAAAATATGTTATTGATTTGGCCCCTGAAAACATGGCAAACATGGACAACCAATTGTTTGACGATGGCATGGAAAATAATGAGAATGCAGCGTTAAACAATCCATGGGGAATCCCGACATCTGGTTTTGGACAGGCCCAAAAACAAAATGATCAAACGGTGAAAAGCATGAATATTTTAATGCAAAATACTGATACCATCGTGAATTTTTCCACAAAAGACCCCCTTGAATTTGATATTACAGAGAATGAATATACAAACCAAGTTATTGTGCATTTGCCAAAAACAGATTGGTCAGCAGTAGAATCCATGGATAAAAATGGGGGGTTGATTGAAAGTTATAAAATAGATCAATCAGATCCAAATACAACAAATATTACATTTAATGTTCAAAAGGGAACCAATGTTATTGGTCGCAAAGTTTCATCTGGTGGGGAAGGTCAAAGTTCAAGATTTGTAATACATCTAAACCAAGATGAAAATAAATCCCCAGACTGGTTAATAGACGATTCAGTTGAAAGCTTACCTTATGATGAGGCGCATAAAGAAGAAGTACAGTCTTCCCAGGTTGTTTATGCAGGGGGTGTTTCAGAATTTGCATCCATAGGGGATGGTTTTTACGGAGGTATTCAAGCCTCTTATTTCGGGACAGAGCAAAAAAATAATAGTGGCAATAATGTTCCGGACACGCGTACGCTAAGATCTGGCTTAACGGGTGTTTCTGGTCAATTAATTGCTGGGCTTGGGAAAAAAGTTGGCAAATTTTATGGGGGCGCTGAATTATTTGCCGGCTACATTGGGGCAAAACAAGTTCATGAACTTCAGGCCAATGGCAGAAAAGAAACAAGCGAAGTTCTTCCGGGATTCACGTGGGGGGTTGCGGCCCGTTTTGGACAATATGTTTCACCGGTGGCCCTTTTATATGGACGACTTGGTGTTCTATCAACTGATTTCTATTTTAGGGCCCCTGATACAGTCAGAGGAGACCTTATTTTCCCAGACAGTTATGCAAGACGCAATCGCACAGGTTTTATGTACATGATTGGTTTAGATACAGCATTAGATGACAGAACAAGTCTTCGATTTGAAACTGGTCAGATTAACTATCAAGTTTTTGGACATAGTACCAACCTTGGCAGGCGTGAAAATACAATTGAACAAAGGTTTATTATAAATCAATTATCCCTTGCTTTGATTACACATCTAAGCCCAATGATGGGCCCTTCTGCAATTACACTGTATGAAGACAGCGTTGTTCCAGGGTTGTACATCGGGGGGAATTTTAACTTCCGAAATACTGTTGAAAAGCGTGAATTAACGGGTCTTACAACAATAGAGGCAGGCGGAACAGAAACTAAATTCTATACATCTTCTGGAAATACAGATCCTGTTTGGGGATTATACGGGGGGTATAGTGGAACAAAAGATCGATTTGCGTATGCAGGGGAAGCACAAGTTTCATTAAATAATGCAGTTATTGAAGAATCCATAGACCGTAATGGCTCCGGGTTTGAATCTTACAGAGATCAACTTCAATGGACATCAGGTTTGGTTGGTAAAGCCGGTTGGATTTTAAATCATGGGGTTACGGCATGGGCTAAATTTGGGGGGGTCATGAGTCGTTATAAAAGAACACCACGCACAACAGGTAATGGGCGTTATTTTGCGGCATCAAAAGAATATAAGAAAAATATTTTTGGGTTAAGAACGGGGGCCGATTTAGAAGTTGCCGTTAATCGAATGCTTGGTATTCGGGGAACCTGGACATTGGATTATTATCCAAAATTCACAATTAAAGATGCCACAAACGGCAATGTTAAAGAAGATTTATCAATTCTGGACAACCGTTTTGGTATCGGTCTTACAGTTTATTTAAGCAGCACGCTTGAAAGTACAGGATTGTTCAGATAACCTCAGACCAATTAATCAGACCAATTATTAAGTTAACAGAATACTTAAATCATGAAATATTTTTTATTATTTTTTTTGATCCTCTATTCACAGACAGGAATATCTGGAAACAAGTTTGACACGTTTATAAGCCAGCAAATTTCTGCCGCAGACTTGGTGCCCAATGTTGGGGTCTCTGTTTATGATATTAAAAATCAGAAAACAGTTCTTGGTATTAATGAAAACAGTCTTTATACCCCTGCAAGTATTCAAAAAATTATTACAGCAGTTTATGTGATTAATAAGCTGAAGAAAAACTACAAGGCAGAAACGCAGATTTATAAAATGGATGATGGAGATATCGTCTTAAAATTTTCAGGGGATCCCAAGTTCAAGTTTAAGGATTTAAAGAAACTTTTAAAGAAATTCCAAGGGCAAACTATTAACAAAATAATTCTTGTTGATACTGAATTCCAGCTGCCACTTTTGTCGCCTGGTTGGACAATTTCAGCAACCCAATTATGTTATGGATCATTGGCAACAAAATCATCCATTGGGGAAAATCGACTGGTTGCCTATGTAACAGCAGGTAAAGTTGGCCAAAAAGCACAAGTTAAATTAAGGGATGGGCAGGTAAATTACCCAATCATAAATAATACAGTTACAAAAAGACTTTGTTATTCAGACCCATCGGTTGGATGGATGGATCAAATGCAAAGGGATAATATTGATATGACAAGGGAAGGGCTTGTGATAAAGGGATGTGTCCCCCATGATTTTAAAAAATTTAAATTATGCTTGCCTATAAAACCAGATGATTTAAAGCATTACCTTCATCATGCCCTTAAACAGGCAGCCAAAGATTTAAAAATTACGATTAAAGACACCGTTATTTTTTCAAAGAAAGTGCCTGCTGGGGCAAAACTTATTTCCACACATGAATCGCCCTTGTTAATTGATATGGTTAAAGAAAGCTTAAAAGATTCAGATAATTTTGTGACGGATATACTGTTTAAAACAGCTGTGAAAATTGATGAAGAAAAACTACCAGCCAATTGGGTGTATGCAGGAAAAGTGGTGCGTCAGGAATTGAATAAATTTATGGGCATAAACTTTACAGATAAAGATATGAAAATCGAAGATGGGTCTGGGCTGTCGATGTATAACAGAATATCTCCAAAAGCCATGGCCACATTATTGGCAAAAATGCATAAATCTGATCCTGTCTTTTATAAGATGCTTCCCAAGGCAGGTACTGACGGAACTTTGGTTGATCGGCTTAAAAGCATAAAAGGGAAAGTGTGGGCGAAAACAGGAATGTTAAATGGGATTAATACTTTGGCAGGGTATATCGTAAAGAATGGTGCCCCTAAATACAGTTTTACCATAATGATTAACGGACCAACCGATCAGCCAAAACGAAACAAAAACCTTATTGATAAAATTACAAAGACGTTGGCTGAATCACTTTAATCTTTATAAATAAAATGAAAGGGACCTTGTTTTGAATGGTCATTCATAAGGGGCTTTATAAGCTGGGTTGGCAGATGATTTAATTTTTCCAAATCAAATAGGGGCGCCCAAAATATTTCTAAATGGGATTCTTGTGAGGCGATAGGGTTGTCTGGGATTTCGGCTTTATAAATAAATGAAATTTCGTGAACATCGTTATTATCTTGTTTGAAAAAGTTTTCCATGATTGCCCACAACTTGCCCAGTTTGGCATCAACGCCCATTTCTTCTTTAATTTCTCGCGTTAAAGCCGCTTCAATTGTTTCGCCAAATTCAACGTGTCCACCAGGCATAAAACTAACATTAAGTTTTTTGTGTTTGGCCAGTACGATTTGTTCATTTTTTACAATTAATGCCCTGGCTGTGATTTCAGTTTGTTTCATCTTAAGCCTTAAAGGTTAAAACGATACCTGCAATAATTAAAAGAATTCCAAATATATATTGTAAATTAACAGGCTCACATAAAAAGCAATAGCTTAAAATCGGCACAATAATAAAGGCCAAAGACATGAACATATATCCCTTGTTTAAAGGAACATACTTCAAGGCAAAAACGTACATGATTGTGCTGGCCCCATAAAAAAATAAAGCAATAATAAAAAACTTGTCAAAAATAATCATCCAGGGGTGTTTTAACCCATCAATATTATCCGAACTTAGTTTAAAAAGAACTTGTCCAATGCTGATAAAGACAGGGGTTAAGATAAGAAGTAAATAATGCATGCTTTTCCTTAATGTAATTTTTTTCCGTTTGGAACGTCAGATTTTGGGCCAACAAGAGTTATGTTACCATCTTTATCTTCGAATCCTAGAAGTAAAAATTCAGATATAAATCCAGCAATATTTTTTGTCCCCAAGTTTAATACCCCAGAAACTTGCATCCCAACTAGCTTTTCAGGGGTATAGTTTTTTGTGATTTGGGCAGAAGTTTTCTTTGTTCCAAATTTAGGGCCAAAATCCACCCAAACTTTATAGGCAGGGTTTCTGGCTTTTGGAAACGGTTCTGCTTTTACAATTGTGCCACTACGAATTTCAACGTCAGTAAATTGGCTGTAATTAATAATTTTCATTGGGCTCTCGAAATATAGCCAATGTTAAGACTTATACTTATTCCTGTCTAGACTTTTATTCCGCTTTTAGGTATGGTGACTGGAGAATAGGAGAAGAAAACCTATGGCAATTAATCGTAGTGATATTAAAAGAATAGAAAAACTTGCAAAACTTAAGCTTTCAGAAGAAAAACTTGATGACTTTTCTGTAAGGCTTTCCCGTGTTTTTGACTGGATTGATCAACTGAAAGAAGTTGACATAGAAGGCGTTGCCCCTATGGCAAACCCGTTAATTGATCTTCAAAAACACACAACCAAACTTCGTGATGATGTTGTGTCAGATGGTGGTTGCGTGAAAGAAGTTGTTCAAAACGCCCCCAATGCGCAACACAATTCATTTGTTGTCCCCAAAGTTGTTGAATAAAAAAATATGGATGGTGCTTAATGACTGATTTGACTCGGTTAGATTATGCCTCAGTACGTAAAGGCTTAACGTCAAAAGCTTTCACAGTAAAAGAACTGATACAGGCTTATATAAATAATATTGATAAAACACGGCATTTGAATTGTTTTATCACAGAAATGTCTGAACACGCTTTAAAGCAAGCGTCAGAAGCAGATGAGCGTATAAGAAATAACGAAGCCCGTCCGTTAGAAGGGTTGCCGTTGGCAATAAAAGATAACTTTTGCACAAAAGGGATCTTAACAACAAATGGGTCAAAAATTTTAAGTAATTTCATACCTCCATATGAATCTACAATCACCCAAAAACTATCTGATGCTGGAGCAATTGGGCTTGGAAAAACAAACTTGGATGAGTTTGCAATGGGGTCTTCCACAATTACAAGTTATTATGACCCGTCTATCAATCCATGGAAAAAAGAAGGGTCTGACCATGATTTAACACCTGGTGGGTCCTCTGGGGGGTCTGCGGCATCAGTGGCGGCACGGTCTTCCCTGATTGCCCTTGGGACAGATACGGGTGGGTCCATTCGTCAGCCGGCCTCTTTTTGTGGAATTGTTGGCCTAAAACCCACGTATGGCTTGTGTTCACGTTATGGCATTGTGGCGTTTGCTTCTTCTTTAGACCAAGCAGGCCCTTTAACAAGAACGGTAAGGGATTCAGCAATTGTTCTAAACCAAATGGCTGGGCACGATTCAAAAGATTTTACTTCTGTTAAATACCCTTTGCCAGATTACGAGGCTGCTTTAACAGGAAACATTAAAGGATTAAAAGTTGGTATTCCAACAGAATACAGAATGGAAGGTTTGTCGGCTGAAATTTCAGAATGGTGGGAAAAAACATCCCAATGGCTCAGTGACCAAGGGGCAGAAATTGTTGACGTTTCATTGCCGCATACAAAATATGCCTTGCCTGTTTATTATATTGTTGCGCCGGCTGAGGCGTCTTCGAACCTGGCACGTTATGACGGGGTACGATATGGTTACAGGGCACCTAACACAGCAAACTTAGAAGAAATATATGAAATGTCCAGAACCCAAGGATTTGGTGACGAAGTCAAACGCCGTATTTTGCTTGGAACGTATGTTTTGTCTTCTGGAAAATATGAAGATTATTATTTAAGGGCCCAAAAGGTACGTCAAAAAGTAACCGATGATTTCACCCAAACGTTTAAAGAAGTGGATGTTCTTTTAACGCCAACAACAGCTGGCACAGCTTTTGAATTGGGGGAAAATGTGACAGATCCGTTGGCAATGTATTTACAAGATTTATTTACAGTTGCCACAAACTTGGCGGGCATTCCAGCCATTTCAGTTCCCGTAGCACAATCAAAAGAAGGCCTGCCAATTGGTATGCAATTGATTGGCCCCAGATTTGGGGAAGAAACTTTACTTAGAACAGCGGATGTTATTGAAAAAACGGCCGGATTCAAGTTGAAGGAAGAATTCTAATGTCAAAGAAATATATAAAAACAGCAATGGGTACATGGGAAGTTGTTATTGGGCTTGAAGTTCATACCCAGATAAAAACCAATTCAAAATTGTTTTCAGGGGCGTCAACAACATTTGCGGGGGATCCAAATTCCCAGGTGTCTTTTGTTGATGCTGCTATGCCTGGAATGCTGCCTGTTCCCAATATGATGTGTGTTGAGCAAACGGTTAAGACGGGTCTGGCTTTAAATTCCTCAATTAACTTAGTTTCAGTGTTTGATCGAAAGAATTATTTTTACCCTGATCTTCCGCAAGGGTACCAAATCAGCCAGTTGTATCACCCCATCGTAGGGCCAGGATATCTTGAAATAGATATTGATGACACGGTTAAGAAAATAGGAATCGAACGTATTCATATAGAACAAGATGCTGGAAAAAGTGTGCATGATGTTATGCCCCACAGTTCTTTAATTGATTTAAATCGTTCTGGTATTGGGTTAATGGAAATTGTGACTAAGCCAGATATTCGATCTGCAGAAGAAGCAATGGAATTCATCCGTAAATTGCGTCTTCTTTTGTGGTACTTGGGGACCAGTGACGCCAACATGGAAGAAGGAAGTTTACGTGCTGATGTAAACATTTCACTTCACCGCCCTGGTACGCCATTTGGAACGCGTGCGGAAATTAAGAATGTGAACTCCATTCGTTTTATTGGCCAAGCCATTGAATATGAAATCAAACGACAACTAGATTTGCTTGAAAACGGGGAAGAAGTTGTTCAAGAAACCCGTCTGTTTGATGCAGGTAAAGGGGTGACAAGGTCTATGCGCAGTAAAGAGGATGCACAGGATTATCGTTATTTTCCAGATCCTGATCTATTGCCCATTATTTTGGATGAAGAATTTGTTCAGGGATTGAAAGAAAGCTTGCCAGAATTACCGGATCAAAAGAAAAAACGATTTATGGAAAATTATGGTCTGTCTAAATATGATGCAGCGGTCATGACGTCTGATATTAAAACGCCGACGTATTTTGAAGAAGCTGTTAAGAATGCAGGGGAAAAGGAAGGCACAGCCAAGTTAATTGCTAACTGGGTTACGACTGAATTATTTAGCCTTCTAAAAGAGAAAAACTTAGAAATTGATCAATCAAAAATACCTGCAACAGCCTTATCAGAATTGGTGAATTTAATTCAAGACGGAACCATTTCAGGGCGTATTGCGAAAGAGGTTTTCCTTGATATGTGGCACACTGGAAAAACAGCAAAAATTATCGTTGATGAAAAAGGCCTTTTGCAAATAAGCGATACATCAGAACTGGAACAGCTGGCGGAAAAGGTGATACAAGAAAACCCAGATGTGGTACAACAGTATAAAGCAGGTAAGGATAAATTATTGGGCTTTTTTGTGGGTCAAATGATGAAATTAACGGGCGGAAAAGCCAACCCCAAGATCGTTAATGAAATCCTTGTCAAAAAACTATCAGATTAAGAAGGAATTGTTATGACAGCACAAGATAAATTCCTAAATCAAAGCAAAGAACAACTTTTGAATCTTTATGAACAAATGTTTTTGATCCGTCGTTTTGAAGAAAAGTCAGGACAGCTTTATGGTATGGGTAAAATTGCTGGCTTTTGTCACCTTTACATAGGTCAAGAGGCCGTGGTCATAGGTGTTCAAAGCCAATTAGATCAAGATAAAGATACAGTCATCACAGCCTATCGCGACCATGGGCATATGCTTGCATGTGGAATGGATCCAGGCGGTGTTTTGGCTGAATTAATGGGCCGCGAAGGCGGTTTTTCCAAAGGCAAGGGTGGTTCTATGCACATGTTTAGTGTAGAAAAACGTTTTTACGGGGGGCATGGAATTGTTGGGGCCCAGGTTCCCATTGGGACAGGACTTGCTTTTGCCCACAAATATGAAGGGGATGGGGGGCTTTGTGCCGCTTATATGGGGGATGGTGCCGCCAACCAAGGTCAGGTTTATGAAGCTTTTAATATGGCCTCTTTATGGAAATTACCTGTTCTTTACATCATTGAAAATAACCAATATGCAATGGGTACATCAACGGAACGCCACTCATCCTCGGATAAATTTTATTTGCGGGGGGAACCTTTTGGTATTAAAGGCGAAGCCGTAAACGGAATGGATGTATTTGAAGTTCAAAAAGCAGCTGCTCGGGCAATAAAGCATATCCACGAAGGCAATGGACCGTATCTTTTGGAAATTGATACTTACAGATACAAAGGACATTCCATGTCAGATCCTGCAAAGTATCGTGATAAAGAAGAAGTTGATGCGTATCGTAAAGACAATGATCCAATTATCAGTTTAAAGTGGGATCTTTTAAATTCAGATATGTTTGATGAAAATGATTTCAAATCAATTGAAGATCGCGTTAAAGAAGAAGTTAAAAAAGCTGTTGAATTTTCCGAAGCATCCCCTGAACCAGATGCTAGTGAATTATATACAGATATCTTAGTGGAGTCCGAATAATGACAACATTAACAATTAGAGAAGCCCTAAGAGACGCAATGGCAGAAGAAATGCGCCGTGATGAAAAAGTTTTTGTTATGGGGGAAGAAGTTGCGGAATACCAAGGGGCGTACAAAGTTACCCAAGGTTTGTTGCAAGAATTTGGGGCCAAACGTGTTATTGACACACCAATTACAGAACATGGTTTTGCTGGTTTGGCCGTTGGGGCTGCGTTCCGCGGATTACGTCCTGTTGTGGAATTCATGACATTTAACTTTGCCATGCAGGCAATTGACCACATTATTAACTCTGCCGCCAAAACGCTTTATATGTCAGGCGGGCAAATGGGATGTCCTATTGTTTTCCGTGGGCCAAATGGTGCGGCGTCTCGTGTTGGGGCACAGCATTCCCAATGTTATGCAGCTTGGTACAGCCATTGCCCTGGGTTAAAAGTGATTGCGCCCTACAGTGCTGCGGACGCAAAAGGATTATTGAAAGCGGCCATTCGCGATCCAAATCCGGTTGTTTTTTTGGAAAATGAATTGATTTACGGGCAATCTTTTGATGTGCCAGATGGGGATGATCACATTATTCCAATTGGTAAGGCTGCAATTGTACGTGAAGGAAAAGACGTCACAATCACAGCTTATTCAATTATGGTTGGTAAGGCTTTAAAAGCTGCAGAAATATTGGCCAAAGAAGGCATTGACGCTGAAGTTATCGATCTACGGACCATTCGTCCAATGGATACGGATACCATCATTGAATCTGTTAAAAAGACAAATCGTATTGTAGCAACTGAAGAAGGCTGGGGGCAGTCAGGTGTTGCCTCTGAAATCAGTACGGTTGTTCAAGAACAGGCTTTTGATTATTTAGATGCACCAGTAACGCGTGTTTCTGCCAAAGATGTGCCGTTGCCCTATGCAGCAAACTTGGAAAAATTGGCCTTGCCACAACCAGAAGATATTGTAAAAGCTGTTAAAAGCGTTTGTTATAAATAGTCCGGAGGAATCATTATGCCTATTGAAATTTTAATGCCATCCTTATCCCCCACCATGACGGAAGGTAATCTTGTTAAGTGGCATGTGGCTGAAGGTGACAAAGTCGAAGCAGGGGATTTGCTTGCAGAAATTGAAACTGACAAAGCCACCATGGAAGTGGAAGCAGTGGATGAAGGGACAATTGGCAAAATTTTAATTGCTGAAGGCACCCAGGATGTAAAAGTTAATTCAGCGATTGCTTTGCTTTTAGAAGACGGCGAAGATGCCTCTGCCTTGGAAGGATATTCACCAAAGGGCGGATCAACTGAATCCGCGCCTGCTGAAGAACCCAAAAAGACAGAAGAAACCTCAGCACAAGAACCTAAAGCGGAACAATCGCAAAATTCTGGCGAACGTGTTTTTGCCAGCCCGCTTGCAAAACGTATTGCATCTGACAAAGGGGTGGATTTAAATAGTGTGAATGGCAGTGGCCCACACGGACGTATTGTTAAACGGGATGTCGAAGAATTATCCGGCGGAAAAACAGCAACTGCGGTGCCTACTATTCAACAACCAACAAGTTCTGGTCCTGAATTTGAAGATCTGCCGCTATCCAATATGCGCAAAGTTATTGCCAAACGTTTGTTGGAATCAAAGCAAACCGTTCCCCATTTCTATTTAACAATCGATTGCCAGCTTGATGAATTAATGGCTGTGCGCAAAAAATTGAACGAAGGTTTGGCAGGCCTGGGCAAGAAAGTTACGGTTAATGATTTTGTCATCAAGGCCGTTGCCATGGCATTGCGTGATACACCAGATGCGAATGCCAGTTGGATGGGCGATTCAATTCGCCGTTACAAACACAGTGATGTTTCTGTAGCTGTGGCGATTGAAGATGGTTTGGTAACCCCAATTATTAAAAAGGCTGAATTAAAATCAATCGTGGCGGTTTCGGATGAAATGAAATCTTTGGCAGTGAAGGCCAAAGAAGGCAAATTAAAACCCGAAGAATTCCAGGGCGGCAGTTTCAGTATTTCTAACCTGGGGATGTTTGGTATTAAACAGTTCAATGCCATTATCAATCCACCTCAGGCCTGTATTATGGCTGTTGGGGCAGGGGAAAAACGCCCTGTAATTATTGATGGCCAAGTGACAGCCAAAACAATTGTAAGTATCACCTTGTCATCAGACCATCGTGTTGTGGATGGCAAAGTTGGGGCTGAATTCTTGGCAGCATTCAAGAAATATATGGAAAACCCTGTTCTATTATTAGCACAAGGATAAGACATGACAAAGAAATTTGACTTAGTAGTAATCGGTGCCGGCCCAGGAGGCTATGTTGCGGCCATTCGCGCGGCCCAATTGGGGTTAAAAACAGCCATTGTTGAAAAAGATAATCTTGGGGGGGTGTGTCTGAACTGGGGCTGTATCCCTACCAAAGCATTGTTACGTGCCTCTGAAATTCACCACTTACTGCACACGGTTGGGGATTATGGTTTTTCAGTTGATAATATTAAATTTGATATGAAAAAAGTGGTTGAACGATCCCGCAATGTGGCGAAACAATTGTCCGGTGGTATTGGCCATTTGCTTAAGAAAAACAAGATTGAAACAATCAAAGGGTATGCCCGACTTAAGGGCAATAAACAAATTGATGTGGATGGCCAAACAGTTGAAGCCAAACATATTATTTTGGCAACCGGCGCACGCCCCCGTATTTTTCCAGGATTGGAGCCTGATGGAAAATTGATCTGGACGTCTAAAGAGGCCATGATCGCCGAAGATATTCCTGAAAAATTATTGGTCATTGGATCCGGTGCGATTGGGATTGAATTTGCCAGCTTCTATCAAAATATGGGATCCAAAGTCACAATTGTTGAAATGCAGGATAAAATTTTGCCAGTGGAAGACGCCGAAATTTCTGACTTTGCCAAGAAATCCTTTGAAAAACAAGGCATGAAAATCCACACGCAAACCACTGTAAAACAACTGAAAAAGTCTGACAAGACAGTTACGGCAACCTTTGATAAGCAAGGCAAAACAACCGAAGAAACGTTTGATCGTGTCATCGTGGCAATTGGCATTCAAGGAAATACCGAAGACCTGGGCCTTGATCAAACCAAAGCCAAAGTCGATCGTAATCAAATTCAAGTAAATGACTGGTATGAAACAGATGAACCCGGCTTATACGCCATTGGGGATGTCATTAGTGGCCCATGGTTGGCACACAAGGCAAGCCACGAAGCCACCATTTGTGTGGAAAAAATTGCAGGTGAAAAAGATGTTCATAAGTTGAATAAATTAAATATTCCAGGCTGTACATATTCCCGCCCGCAAATTGCCAGCATTGGTTTGACAGAAGCCAAAGCCAAGGAACAAGGGTTTGATATCAAAGTGGGGCGTTTTCCTTTTCAAGGGAATGGCAAGGCCATTGCTTTGGGGGAACCCGAAGGAATCGTCAAAACCATCTTTGATAAGAAAACAGGTGAACTGTTGGGCGCCCATATGATTGGGGCCGAGGTCACTGAAATGATTCAAGGATTTGGCATTGCAAAAACCTTGGAAACGACTGAGGCTGAATTAATGCAAACCATTTTCCCGCATCCAACACTTTCCGAAATGATGCACGAGTCTGTTTTGGATGCCTTTAACCGTGTGATACACTTTTAGTAATCACAAAATTGGTGTTATATGACAGTAAAACCTATACGCGATAAACAACCTGAACAAAAACTGCCCAAGCCCGATTGGCTGCGGGTAAAGGCGCCTGTATCCGAAGGGTACAAGGAAACCAAAGCATTGATGGGGATATCCCGTTTAAATACGGTTTGTGAAGAAGCAGCCTGCCCAAACATTGGGGAATGCTGGGAAAAAAAGCATGCCACCATTATGATCATGGGGGATACGTGCACCCGGGCTTGTACCTTTTGTAATATCAAAACTGGCCGGCCAGAGGCTTTGGATGCACAAGAACCTGCGCGTGTTGCCACAGCATTAAAGTCATTGCAACTTAAGCATGTTGTAATTACGTCAGTGGATCGCGATGATTTGCAAGATGGGGGCGGGGCCCATATTGCCGCAACCATTCGGGCCATTCGGGATGAAAATCCTGGGATGACAATCGAAGTTTTAACCCCAGATTTCCTGCGCAAGCCAGGGGGCTTAGAAAAAGTGGTTGAGGCCAAGCCAGATGTATTCAACCATAATTTGGAAACAGTGCCAGGGCTTTATCCAACGGTACGTCCGGGGGCACGTTATTTTAATTCTTTAAGTATTCTTAAACGCGTCAAGGAATTGGATCCATCAATCTTTACGAAATCCGGCATCATGGTTGGTTTGGGCGAAGAAAAAACAGAAGTCCACCAAGTGATGGACGATATGCGGATGGCGGATGTGGATTTTTTGACCATTGGCCAGTATCTACAACCCACGCCAAAGCATCACCCCTTAATTAAATTCGTGACACCAGATGAATTCCGTAACTACGAACGGATGGCTTGGGGGAAGGGATTCTTGATGGTTTCAGCATCCCCCTTAACACGATCTTCCTATCATGCAGGAGACGATTTCGAACGTCTGCGCCAGGCCCGTGAAGCACAGTTATCAAAGATTTAACCGGGCAAAATTATCCTCTACCTATGGACTATTTGTTTTACAAACAAGATAATAAATATTATCCCTTTCATATAATTTAATTATGGGAGCTTAAAATATCATCATTCAAGAAACTATTATTACTTTTGGGGCTGTACCAGATAACGTTGTAAGATGTTATAAAGGTACAGATG
>CAYGKW010000003.1:0-5626 GCA_964350815.1 uncultured Rhizobiaceae bacterium
TAAAACAATGGGTTAAACGCTATTTAAATTAGTTATCTGGTACAGACCCTAAAATTATATACCAGGTGAAATGCCTTTGGGAACAAGAACTTTGACTTCTGCTTTAAGGCCCATGCTTAATACGGCGGCGGTTTACATAATGTCAGATTTATTGGGGCGCTATATTGAAAGCCAGGGGGGCGATTACACAGCAGGTGTTGTCACCAGTTTTCTTCTTTTATCCCCCATTATTGCTGCAGGGGAAAATATTATTCCCATTACACGTAGCGTTACCCATACCCTGGCCACCTATTTTGACCCTGAAACAACTGTTGTAGGAAACATGGCCCAAACAGCCTATAATTTATTTGATCTGGCTTTAAAGACGTCTGCTTTGCCCCTTTTATATGTTTTAGCAATATCTGAGGCAAAAGGAGACTGTTTAAGTGATGACCCGGCTATACAACACCTAGGGTGGTGGTTTGCTGCACGGGGGGTTCTTGCCCTTGCAGAAGAGAGGGGCGACCCTTCCCGACAAAAAGACTTAAGGGTATATAGGCACCTAGTATCCCATGCACCAGCAGATGAAATGCCCACAATTGGCTCTTTTTTATCTAGCCGCAAGGCACCTCCATCCTCTTTTTATATCAGAGATTTCTTAGAACACTTAGCAGGCGGGGCAGCTGTTGCAGGTTCAGCGGGTCTTGTTTTTCCAGGAACATGGGGATTCGTTTTTGCAAGTCAAATTGATTGTGAAACAGGTGAACCAAACCCTGCTAGTGATTTAGACGCTTTTCAAGATGCGGCCCGTATATCAAGTGCTTGGGCAATGGCTTCTGTCGGGGTTTTTGCTTCTCAGACCCCTTCTATATACAGACTTGGAAGACGATTTGGTACACACATTTATGATGCCCTTGCTTTAAGGGATCCATGGGTTGGTCTTGTCACAGTAACAGGAACTGGTATTACCGCACTGGCTGGCATCATGGCAGGTGATAGGGTCGATTCAATTACAAGTTCTATGGGGACACTGTCTTCTTCCGAACCCTTTGTAAAAGGTGTTGAAGCCACGTTCACAGAACAACTTCCTATTCTTTTTGCGACAGTTTGTACTGAGGATGAATCAAATGCACCTTTGTATGGGCCAGCGGCAGCAGCATTGTCTCCGGCATTGGCCTCTGAATTTGAAGGTTCTTATGAAACAGCTTTGGCGGCACATGCTTTTTATCCCCCAACAATAAAGGATATTTTTAGAACAGCAGGGACATTGGCAGCCATGACACTTACTGCCCCCTATGTTATTGAATCAGGCAAACGTCTTATAACATTATTTTATAGGGGAAGTGACAGAGAACGTCTAAGAACACTTTCTGCTATTGACATACTTATTTCAGGAGGCATCAATCTTGTTCCACCAAAATCCACCAGTAGAGATATTTCTTTTACGAACCCAATGGCAACAACGGCACCAAAAGAAATGGAAAGGGTTTAACGTAAAAATTCTATAGAATTTTTTTGATAGAAATCTGGTATTATTCCTCCTCATCCCAGAGCATTTACACCAGATAGGGTAAACAATTTTTTTCCAAAACCTATTTACCAGCCTTAATTCAACAATTATTTCCTGCAGAAACCCCTGAATTTTTTGTTCCTAATACTCTACATAATGACCCTGCAGAAAATTTGTCTGCAGAAAAAATAGGCCAATTAATTCGTTTAGTAGATCATGTTGTGCCTATTTACTCCGACAGAATGGCGTATAGATGTAGAAAGAAGACTTTATGACATAATAGGCAGAAATTGGGGGGAAAAAGTGGAGGAGGAGGAATACAATGGTATGGGCCCATTTTCTGCTCCGGCTGCAGCAGCTATGGCAGCAGCTGCGCCTGTCCCATTACCTGCATCTGGTGGTTGGGGCCAAGCACCTTCTGGATTAACTTCTAGTTCTAGTTCTTCTCCGGCTGCTGCTGCTATAGAAGTGCCATCCGTAGCTGGTGTTTCACTAGGAGTTATGGAAGAGGAAGAAGGCTATGGTATGGGTCTATTACCTGCATCTGTTGGCTGGAGCCATGCACATGCTGGATCAAACTCTAGTTCTATTTCTTCTTCTCCGGCTGCAGCAGCGGCAGCGGCGACTGCATCACCTGCCCTTGAGGAAAAACAGCCATCATTAGAAATACTTAGAGCAGAATTAAGATCTCGCATGAGAAGACCAAGGACAGAGAGAAGAAGAGTTGCTAGGCCAGCTTCTAGTTCTGTTCCCAGAGCACCTGTGGAAGCTATTGCCCATGAAGATAGGCAAGAAAATCCATTTCCAGTACGCTTAGATGATGGAATGGGTGATGACGGAACAGGAAGCCATATCGACAGAGAAACAAAAGAAATATTTGGGCCTGATATTCAACGTATTATGAGGTATAAACTTCTTCATCCTGAAAAAAGTAATATTGTGATTGCTTCAGAACTTGGATTACCCAGACAAGCTGTAGCACAGGTCTTATCCTAAGGCATTCAGAGATATCTTCTTGAAGTCAAATTAACTATGAGGAAAGTTTAATAGATCACCATCTTTAAATTAAATAGTGAAAATATGGGGCGAGTGACGGGTTTCGAACCCGCGACCCCCAGTACCACAAACTGGTGCTCTAACCAACTGAGCTACACCCGCCATACTTATATAAGCTATTTAACCTTTCTTAACGTTTACGTCAAGAAATTTTAGGGGAATTATTTTAAAATCCCCAGGAATCATCCATCGGTGTTGCGCGGAATGGATCAACTTCAAAATCTGGGGTTCCCACTGTGCTAGGCCCTCCAATATAAGGACTAACGCTGTATCCACCCCGTGGATTTATTTCTACTCGTCCTCGGCCATAATTACGCTGTACTGAACCGCCAACAGGCTCATAAAATTTATTCACATTTTCTGATGAATTTGTACCTGGATCAAACACCCCACCACGTTCTGGACCACTTGGCCCGTATAAATCCAATCCTTTTGAATTCCACCAGCCACCTCTTTTAGCCGCATTTGGGTCGACTCTATCACCAAACTGGCTGTAATTTGACCAGGCGCCATACATTTCACGTTTTTTCTTATCAAGCTCAAGCTCAAGCAAAAAAGCTTCTTTTGCACGTCCCATACGGCGAAGTTCTTCAATTTCATATTCCATATCTGCAACTTCATTACGCAAATTATTATATTTATCTTTTGATGTATTTTGCCCAAATCCATCTGGACCTTCCCCTGACCCCCTGCCTATTGGCATACCTGTTCTTGGATCAATCATACCAGTTTGGCCATCTGGGCCCATAACCATAGGCCGGCCATCTGGGCCCATAACCATATCTGGGCGACCACCTCTTCCTGACATGCGTCCTCTGCCTTGACCTCTGCCACCGGATCCTGGCCCCATTGTGTCAATCATACGTCCATCTGCAGATACAACACCGCCTGTTATCATTGGGCTTCCGTCTGCATTCAAAACTTGTCCATTTGGACCAACACGTCCTGCAGGGCGTCCATCTGGCCCTATAATTTGGCCATTTGATCCTACTGTCCCAATAATACGACCATCAGGGCCCATAATTTGACTTCCGGGTTGTTTTGCTGCCATCGATGCCTGGGCCGCTTTTTCTCGTGCTTTTTGTTCATCAGTCCCCAAAAGCTTGTCCATCATTCTATCAGCAGATTGTAATCGCTTGGTTTGTGCAGGGTCTTGGAATAATCCCGCTGTCGGATCTGCCGAAGCAATCAATGGTGATGATGGCCCTTGCTGTTGTGAAGGTGTAAATGATGCGCCTGATTGCATAGGTTGTTGTTGCATGCCTTGTTGCTGCCCTCCGGGCCCACCCATTCCGGGGCCACCCATACCAGGACCACCCATTCCAGGGCCACCCATGCCAGGCCCCATAGCTCCGGGAGGAGGTTGATTTGGGGGCAACATGCCTGTCGCCTGACCAATAGATCTTGCAGTTGATGCAAACGAGGACGCTCTGCCAAACATGCTGGAACCACCTGAATCATCATCGTCATCATCTAATGAACCATCATCTGTTTTTTTCTTTCCTCCGAACATACCGCCAAACCAGCCTTTTTTCTCTTCTTCTTCCTCGTCTTCATCTTCGTCGTCTCCGTCATCTACTCCGCCTGTTGACGCATCATCAGCATCTTTTGAACCAGATGAAAGAATTGAATCATCCCCTTCTTTATCAAGATCATCATCGTCATCAAGACCCCCTAAAGAATCTAAGCCGTCATCATCATCCAAGCTACTTAAATCATTCATTGCCCCATCAGCATCACCTTGTGCATCTGAAAGGGCACCGTCTGCAGCCTCTTTATCTTCTTTGGCTTTTTTGTACTTATCTTGTGCTGCATCTATTCTATCTTGGTCACCGCTGGCAATGGCATCTTCCAATTCTTTATCTGCGTCTTCAAGTTCTTTATCTGCTGCTTCTTTTTTTGACTTTGCATCATCCAGGCCTTTTTTTGCTTCAACAGCCCTTCGTGTATCACGTTCTTGTTCTGTTTCTGTATCCGCCTTTAAATCATCCGCTTCTTTCTTAGCCTTGTCTGCATCTTCATTGGCTTTATCTGCTTTTTCTTGTGCTGCAATTTGCTTTGCTTTTGCTGCTTTAATTTTCTCAGGGTCTCCTGATTTTTCTGCATCCTCCAATTCTTTATTCGCAGAATCCAAGTCACTATTTGCAGATTCACGTTCTTTTTCCGCTGTTGCTGCACGCTCTCCTGCCTCATTGGCTTTTATTTTTTTCTTTTCGTCATCTTTTGAAGCGGCAAAGGTTGCCTCTTTTTCACTTGTTTTTGCATCATCTAATTCTTTATTCGCAGCATCCGCATCTTGATCAGCCAATTTTTTGTTTTCTTCAGCTTTACGAATTGCCTCAGGGTCACCGCTTGCTTTGGCATCTTCAAGTTCTTTATCTGCTGCCTTTTGCCTGTCTTGTGCTGCCTTTGCTTTGTTTTCAGCCTCTTCTTTACGGGCCTTTGATTCATCAAGTTTTTTCTGGTTTTCTACGGCCTTTGCAGCATTACTTTCTTTTTCATCAGCCTCTAACTGGGCCTCAGTCGCATTTGTCTGGGCTTCAACATTTTTTTGATCTGCAGCGTCTTTTTTTGCCTTTGCTGCAGCAACTTTATCAGGATCTTGGGGATCTTCTGCCAAGGCTGCTTTGTATTCTGCATCTGCATCATCTGCTTCTTTTTGGGATTTATCTGCCTCTGCTTGCTTTGCATCAGCCTTCTTCTTTGCTTCCTCTGCTTCGCGTTTTTGTTGATCTGCAGCCGTTTCATTCGCATTACGTTTTTCTTCAGCCTCTTTTGCTTTTTTATCTGCTGCTTCTTTTTTCTTTTTTGCCGCGGCAACTTTTGCGGGATCTTGCGGATCCTCGTTTAACGCATCTTCCAGTTCTTTATCTGCGGCCTCTTGATCTGCTTTGGCTTTGTCAGCAGTGGCTTTTTTTTCATCTAAAGCACGTTTTTTTGTTTCTTCCTCTGTTTCATTTTTTTTCATATTATCTTCAGCATCTTTTGCCTTTTTATCTGCCTCGTCTTTTTTCTTTTGTGCAGCGGCAACTTTTGCAGGATCTTGCGGATCTTCATTTAAGGCATCTTCAAGTTCTTTAT
>CAYGKW010000003.1:5726-112341 GCA_964350815.1 uncultured Rhizobiaceae bacterium
GCAACTTTTGCAGGATCTTGCGGATCTTCATTTAAGGCATCTTCAAGTTCTTTATCTGCGGCTTCTTGTTCTTTTTTTGCAGCATCTAAATCTTCTTGTGCTTTTTTCTTGTCATCATCTTTTTTCTTTTTAGCTTCAGAGTCTGCATCATCCCCGTAACCATCCCCTGCTGCATCAGCAGTTTTTTTATCATCATCTGTCTTTTTAGTATCATCTGTCTTTTTAGTATCATCTTCTTTTTTGGCTGCATCTTTCTTTTTAGCATCAGCAGTTTTTTTCTTATCACTGGCAGAATCAGATGCAGCACCGTACCCATCTGCAGCTGGGGCACCATAACCATCGCCTGCTGCTGATGCATTAACGGAAAAAAGACACAGCGCAAAGGCTGTGGCTATAAGCTTTCCTAAATCTAAATTCATTTTTTTTAAAAAGATATTCACAGAGTTGATACCCACTTACAGAGTACATTATTTAAGTTAGTTGCTAAAATCATTAAACTTTTTCACTAAAAGTTTATGCAATTTAAGAGCCGTAGAACGTTTTTTACCCCCTACACCATTTACTGCCATTCTTAGAATTTTTTCCTCATTCACAAAAGCACTTGGATTTGATTCAACTTCTTCTTCCAGTTCTTTATTACTTGGATATTGTTCTTGCAAACGTGTTACAACCACTTGTACTTGTGCTGATTTCAATTCTGCCAGCAAGTTTTTAACTTCTATTTCTGATGGTATTTTACCTTCTGTCTTCATTTTTTCCAGTTCTTTAGAATCAGGGGGTATCTCTAAACCAGTTACAATATTTTTCGACAAAATTTTCACAGCATTATTTATTGTTGAATTTTCAGAAAGTTCGGTTTGTGATTTCCCGTTCAATTCATTGTACAAATCTGCCATCTTTTTAACTCTGTTTCTCTGGGATTTTGTCGCTGTTTCATCCTTATTTTTGTATAAAAAGTCATACCCTGTCCTGATTTTAGATTCAGCATCATCATAGGTAACTTCTTGTTCTGCAAAATCAGATTTATTATTAAAATCATAAATAACATTAACCAATGAACCCAATTTTGATTCTAAATCATCGCGTGTCGTTCTGGTGGGTGAAGATACGAAGAACTTTTTAATCTTAACAGAAGTATCGACATCAGTTTTGGCGGTCAATTGTGTAACTTCTGCTGCTATGTCTTTATAAATAAAAATTGCCATGGCTTTGGATAATCTACCAATTTGGTTCATAATTTTTACCCACGGCACACCACGTAAAGATTCTTCTGGAGCTTGGGCAATTGTTTCCAAACTATCAATGGCCCGCTGCATTGAATCAGAGTTTGAATAACTTTTAAATAACTCGCTATTTCCCAGACCTACAAGCTTATCATAAACAATTTTTGCCTCTTTTTGTACTTGAGATGGCGCTGAAAAACGATTACGTCCACTTGGATTTTCAATGGTATGCGTGATTTCTTTTAGGGCCCTTGCATCATCTTGTAATGTTGCAACTATTGTTTCTGAGCCTGTTATCAAATCATGAAATTCAGAATTTTGCAATTCTCTGATGGCGCCTTTTAATTTGGCAGCCAGAGTGGATAAGTATCCCTTGGTTATAACGACTCTTGATCCCCCTGTACTTCCAAAACTAGAGGACCCGCCTAAAGACCCCATACTTCCAAAACTGGAGGATCCACCTAAAGACCCTGTACTTCCAAAACTGGAGGATCCACCTAAAGATCCTGTGCTTCCAAAACTGGAGGACCCACCTAAAGATCCTGTACTTCCAAAACTTCCTGAAGATCCAAAGCTACTGCCCGAAGACCCAAAGCTGCCGGAAGATCCAAGACTATCGCTTGAGGGACTGTAACTGCCGCTAGAGGATACTAAACTGCTTCCCATTGTGCTTGAACCAAAAGATGAAAAAGAGGCAGATCCTGGATTTTCTTGCTGCCGAATAACATCTTGAACAATTTTTGAAGCATTATTTATTATTCCTGAAACAAGCGCATGTAATAAGCTTGATCTGGCCTCTAACATTCTGGCTTTAACAATATCTGAACTTGATTTTATATTTGGGGGAACCATGGCATTTCTTACGCCAATCGCAATAATACCGCCATCATCACTCATTTTATCAAATATTTTTTCTGCGTGTGTTGGGTCGACCACATTCATATGCATGACTTCATCATAAATTCGGCCTGTCGTCCAATCTTCAACAATTGCCTTCATTCTTTCAACTTGTTCTTGATCTGCCTGGATATTGGGTATCGTTGTCCCGCCAGGATCGACCAAAAGTTGTTGTTTTAAAGCAGGTGACAAGGCATATTGAAGACGCTGTAATTCCGTTTGCATTCCTTGCGGATTTACCCCATAACTTAATCCCTGCGTGATCAAATTTTTATATTTATTCAATTCAGCAACGCTCATGCCAACCAAAACACCATTTGGTGTTGAAGCAATATATTTATAAGCATTATTGGCATTCATTGCTTGTTGTGGGTTTCCAAATCCACCCATCATGCCGCCCATACCTGGCGCACCCATCATACCGCCCATACCTGGCGCACCCATCATACCACCCATACCTGGCGCACCCATCATACCGCCCATACCTGGCGCACCCATCATGCCGCCCATTCCATAGGGAGATGCCACAACAGGGTTCAAAGCACCATCCCAAGAATCTTGAGTTGCTCCACCATACTGCTGACCATACTGTCCTTGCTGACCGCCGTATTGTTGGCCGTATCCTTGCTGACCGCCAAACTGTTGACCAAACCCTTGTTGACCCCCGTATTGCTGACCAAATCCTTGCTGACCACCAAATTGCTGCTGTCCTGAAAATCCTGAATATTGGTCCATTCCAGGCTGGGGGCCAAAACCACCTGCACCTGGCATCACACCAACGGCGGCGCTACCTGTCTGAAATGAAAAAATAGATAAAACACATGTAAAAGCTGTAAATGACTTTTTAATTGCTTTGACTGACATACTACCCCTGTTGGTTGTAAATTATTTTGCCGCTTTTTTAGCCGCATTAAGTATTGGTGACCACTTGTTGTCACTTGCTGCATTGGGAACATTTTTTTCTACAGCTGTTACTATTTTTGTAACAGTTGCTTTATCTAGTTTCTTGAACCCATTCCCCTGTTCTGATGCAATCAACGCCAAAACTTTTCTTTGCCAATCAGCATTGCTTGCAGACGCCTGTCCCCCAGAAGAACCTGATTTTCCTTCAAGTTTTCTGATTTCTGCCATCATTTCCTTGACAAGGGCATCATCTTCCTTGCCATTATCAACGATGTCTTTAAATTGTTTAATAACAACTTGCAATGCCTTCACAGCTTCAAGTGTTTTTGCCCGTGCCTCAGTTACGGCTGAATCCGCAATCTCTTCATTTTTTACATAATCTGCTGGTAATTCATATTTTGCGTAAACAGTTGTTGTAAAACAAAGACCTACCACGAAAAGAAAGTAGATAGAAAAATTTTTAAAAAGCCTGTTCATTAGTTGAATCTCCCCTTGTTAATACCCATATTATCAATAGGATGACTGTTTGATCAAGGAAAATATTCACTTAAATCAAATATTCCCTAGACATAGGTATTTTTTTTTGATAGAAATCCACTAGTCCTAAAGATTAACTGCAAATATAAATCCAGGACGACACTAAAATAATTTTACCGCGGGGTGGAGCAGCCCGGTAGCTCGTCAGGCTCATAACCTGAAGGTCGTTGGTTCAAATCCAGCCCCCGCAACCAACTTTCCTGTAAACTAAGACCCTTTTCTGATTTACCAACAAACTAATTTATTAATTAAAAAATATTATTAAAAGAATAAAAAGATTCTAACTGCCATTTGGGGAGGGCCAACTTGATTTAGCTCTATTTATTCTGATGCTGCAGTTCAAATTGATAAACATCCGTTCGTTTGCTAACAAATCCTGCTATACATGTTGCAAAATAAAATTGCCATTTACGAATGAATCGATCATCAAAACCTAACTGCTTAACCTTATCATGAACTGTATTAAATTTTTTACGCCAGTCGTACAAAGTTTTTGCATAATCCAATCCAAAGTTATGGGAATCTGTCACAGAAAGCCCACAGTTATTTGCAATTTTTGTAAATATTTCTGGGGAAGCCAACATGCCCCCAGGGAAAATATGTTTACGGATGAAATCTGATCTTTTGCGGTATGTTTTAAATATTCCATCATCAATTGTGATTGCTTGGATAACCGCCTTGCCGTCCGCATTTAGGGAACCCTTTATTTTATCAAAATATGTTTTCCAGTACTGTTCCCCGACGGCTTCGAACATTTCAATAGAAACAATATAATCATATTTTTCTTGTTCTTTACGATAATCCTGTATGGCAATTTCCGTATTTTGATGTGATCCATTTTTCTTCAGGCGTTCAGTTGCATACTTTGCTTGCTCTTGCGACAAGGTTAATCCTTTCAAAGAATGGCCCTGACCAATTACTTTTTCAGCAAAACCGCCCCACCCACAGCCAATTTCAAGAATGGATCCTGGCTTATTTAAGCGGTTGATAATGCGATCATATTTATTGCTTTGGGCTTTCTTTATGCAATCACCCCCGTCATATAGTGCAGATGAATATGTCATGCTGGGGTCAAGCCATAATTCATAAAAATCATTTCCAAGATCATAATGGTATTCAATGTTTCGGCGACTTCCCTTTAACGAATTGCGATTCAGAAAATGACGCAAAGCAAAAGAAAGTTTTTCAAAAAATTTTCCATGGAATAAAGATTTCTCTAAAGCTTGTGAATTAACTGTTGCAAAGGTCAACAGTTCAGGAACATTTTCACTATCCCAAAGGCCATTGATGTAATCTTCGCCAAATCCCGTTTCCCCATGATAAAGTAAATTATCGATAACTGAAAAGTCTTTGATATCCAAGTCAGCCGATGGCCCTGCCTTTTTTGAATCAAAGTCATATTTTTTTCCATCGGGCGTTTTGATCTTGATACAGCCATGATCAATTCCTTCAAAAGCATTTAAAAATTTCATCTGGTTTTTTGATAATGTCATTTAAATTTTTCCTTCATAAACTGATCAATATTTTCATACTTAAATTTATATTTTGTTTTTTGCTGTATTGCCTTTGGAAGAACTTTATAACTGGCTGTAATTAATTCTTTTCCAAGTTTTCCCAATATGAAATTAAGTAACTTTACGGGCACAGGAACTATATTCCAGCGATTTAATGCCCTGGCCAAAGACGTGTGAAATGTATTGTGTTTTACTGGTTTGGGGCTTGTAACATTAAATACTTTTTCTTTGGGAACATTTTGAATAATATAATCAAAAAAGTTTATAACATCATCCCTGGCAACCCATGAAAAATAAGATTTATTGGGAAGGTAGCAATACCCAAATCCCAAATAAAAGGGAATTTTTAACAATGCCAGCATGCCGCCGGAAGGGTCCAGAACAACCCCAAATCGGGTTATATAAGTTGGTATTTTGGATTTTTTTGCTTCTTTTTCCCAGGTATCACATAACTTATGGCTAAAACAAGGTTTCGGGGCCGATGATTCCGTTAACTGTGTATTCGGTTGAACACCGTAATATCCTATTGCTGAGGCACTTATAAGAATTTTTGGCTGTTTTTTTAAACCATTAATAAAATGCACCAAAGTTTTTGTTGTTTCAATTCTACTATCCCATAATTTTTTCTTACGCCATGGTGTCCAGGGGGCGCCTGCAATATTTTCACCAGCCAAGTTAATAACATAATCTATGGAAATGGAATTGGGAATTTGTTCAAAATTTTGAATATAAGTAACAGTTTCTGTGTTTTCTAAGTTTTTATTTCTTGTGTAGACATAAAAATAATCATCTGGATGTTTTTTAATAAAAGAAGACCCTATAAAACCTGTCCCCCCTGTTATTAAAAACACCTTTTTCATTTATTTAATCAATTTTTTTACAAGTGCAAAATACACGGGATATGGAAGGATTCTTAAAAATTTTAAAATCAAAGTAAATGCCGGCGGGAAATGAATTTCAAATTTATTCTTTTCTATGCCTGAAATAATATAGTCAGCGGCCTTTTCCGGTGTAACAATAAACGGCATTGAAAACTTGTTCTTTGCTGTTAATCGGGTTTTCACAAAGCCTGGACTTATCAAAAATGTTTGAACACCCTCTTTTTTTAGTTCTTGAAATAACACCTCCCCCATATGAAGAATTCCTGCTTTTGAAATGCCATAAGCAGCTGAATTAGGCAATCCACTATAACCTGCAACACTACCAAACAAAGCAATTCCAGACCCTTTGTTTTTCTTAAGAACAGGCAAAACATAAGACACCACACGCATTGCACCTGTAAGATTAATATCTATGGTTTTTTCAAATTCTTTAATGGATGTTTTTTCAAGGGATTTAGGATCATAAATCGCTGGGGCATAAATTACTAAATCTATTGTCTTATGTGATTTTACAATTGAATCAACAGCTTTTTTAATTGTTTTTTCATCCCCAACATCAACGGCTATATCTTGAGTTTTTTTGTGCTTTTCAGAAATTTTCTTAAGATCATCTGTGGACCTTGCACTAACAATAACGTTATTATTTTCAGATAATTTTACAGCCAAAGACTTGCCAATCCCATGGCTGGCACCGACAATCCATATTGTTTTATTGGATAATTGCATTATTTCTTTTCAAATCCTATGGTGATTTTTCCAACGTTAAATCCCCACTTTTTCATTGTGGAGATATTAATTAAGTGTGTGTCATCAATTAAATGCATCCAATCATCAAGCGTAATGTCAATTGTTGACCCCTTGTAAGGCACCCTTAAAACATATTTCATCTGCATCACATTTCCATATTGTGTCCCTTGTGCTTCGCCAACAGAATCTGTTGCCTTGGCTGTAAAAGAATGATCATCTTTCATTGTGACTTCCCAGATGCGTTCTTGTTTTTCCCCATCATCAAAATCAAAGTATTCGGTCAAAGTTCCTTTATCTTTTTCCCAATTCCCTATCATTTTAACCTTGAAACGACGGGTAACTTTTCCCTGTCTATCTTGAAGCAAGCCCCATGCTTCAACTTTTCCATCAAAGTAATGGCGAATATCAAACTTAGGTGTTTTATCTTTATAATTACTTGGATGGTCACTTGAACAACTTGAAAATAACATCATCGCCCCCATTAAAATTAATATTTTATGCATTCTTCAGCCCTATTTTTTTATAATAAATTAATAACCCTAAAAATAGTAACTTGAGGATACATGGAAGTAAAGCATAGGAAAAAGATAATCCAAACTTAGATAGATCTCTCATTATGCCACCATCTTCATATCCAAAATTGCTTAGACTATATAGGGCACCTGCCGCCCCAACTGCCATGGCTGATTTACTTACAAATGCCCATACACCAAAATACCTTGTTGTGGATTCTTGTCCTTTAGAAACCTGATCCGCTAGGATTGAAGGGGGAATTGCAAGATCTGCGCCTAAAGCCATGCCAGAAAAAAAGCATATAATATAAAAAGCCATAAAATCCCCTAAAACAAGCCAAAATGCCCAGATAAAAGAGAGTATAGCCAAGCCTGTTGCCATAATCCAGATACGTCTTTTTGAATAATATTTTCCAGTCAAACCCCACAAAGGTAAACCTATAATTGCAGATAAAAAGTATACCAATAAAAATTGGCCAACTTGTTGATCCGTGCCCCCAAGTAAGTCTTTAACGTAAAATATAAATAGGGCCCCAGGAATACTGGATGCCAAGGTACTTAAGAAATATAAAAACGCCAATTTTAAAAATTGCGTATTTTTCAGGGAAGTTAGCCATGAAACAGATGAAGGATTATACGTAATTTTAGGCAAAGAGATATGAAAATATAAATAAAGTAATATTGACCCCAAGCAAACAAACATAAAAATGGTGGATACTGTTTGATAAAAAGAAGTGTCATCCAATGATTTTTTTAAAAAAATAGGCACAGATGAAAACAGCAAAACACCTACAAGAAAAAAACCTTCGCGACAACTGGTTATGGTTGTTTTATCGCTGTATTTTGATGGAACTTCAGCGGCAATTGCATAATAATTTATAAGAACAATACTATAAAAAGTATACAGTATAATAAGGATACCCAACAGTTCGCCATAAGAATAATGATCTGAAGAAAATAAAAACCAAACAATGGGCATTAAACAAATTAAACCCAAAATTACCAGGGCTGAACGGGTTTTAATTGTTTTTATCTTATTAAATAGGTTTCCCAAAACAGGATCTTGTACAGCATCAAAAAGTCGGGTGATTAAAATTAAGCTTGATATAGCCACCAACGATAAACCAACACTTGTCAGATATTTTGGTAAAAAAACGTATAAGGGTAACCCTAAAAAGGAAACCGGCAAGCCAAGCGTTCCATAGGATAAGAATTTCCATAATTTATTATGTTTTATCATTATTTGTAACCTTTCTGACTGGAAGGTTTGGCTTTTTATAATACCCCACTTTTTTCTTCCATAAAATAAGGGCCTGCCAATGAATCAAAAAAATAACTTTAAATGCATAAAAAGGATTTAAGGTATATGTTTTAAAAATTTGCCACGTCGTCAACGGCTTGTAATGCCCAATAATGGACGTCAGTAAGGCAAGTTTATCATTTTTATAATAGTTAATCCAAACGCCCACTTTATTCTTTTCAAAACTAAATCGGAATTGGTAATTGCCTTTTACCTCCAGAAACGGAGACACATGAAAAAACTTTTCAGCGCGGTACCATTTGTTTTTATTTACCCCCCCTTCTGTCTTGTCATAAATTAAATAAGAATGGGTTTGCCCAAAAGTATTATTAACCTCAGCCAACACAGCGACCAGCAAGTTATCTTTCATGCAAAAATAAAAACTAACAGGATTAAAGACATACCCGTATTGTTTTGGTTGCGTCATTAAGTATATATGGTTTGATTCAATTTTATGTTTTTCAAGATACTTTTTTACCCAAACAAAGGGGGATTTCCCAGAACGATCGCCAAATTGTTTAAATGACAACATTGTAAAAGCAGGTTTATTAACCCCAAAAACAATGTTTGATTTGGGAATATTATTTTCACTAATAAGAATATAGGGCGCTTTATAAACAAACCTATTTTCTTTTACCAGTTTGCGGGCATGCATTACCTTAGATTCAATTAATTTATTTTTTAATGCCATGGCTCTTTTACCCCAATTCCCTTGCAAACATGCAAAGCAGATTTTAAGCCATCTTCATGAAAACCATACCCCATATAGGCTCCACAAACCCACACGCCTTTGTGACCTTGAAGTTTTTCTATTTTTTCTTGGGCCTGTAAAGCTGCACTATCATAAACAGGGTGCATATACTTAGTATAATAATATACGTCTTTATTTTTGGGGGGACTTTCAGGATTTAACGTTACCAAAAGGGGTTCTTTTACTTTTTGCAGTTGCAAAAGATTCATCCAATACGTCAAACATGTTTTTGTTTTCTTTTTTGAATTATACAGATAAACCCAACTGGCCCATGCTGCCTTGGCTTTTGGCATATAGGCTGTATCTTTATGCAGATAAGCATCATTACTTTCATATTTTATTTTGGATAATTCTTTTGATTGGGGAAATTCTTGCAGCATACTTGTTGCCTGATCCGCATGTGCCGCCATAACAACCTGGTCAAATTCTTGTTTTTTATTCCCTGTTGTGGTTAGTTCTATTTTATTTTCTTTCTTCTTTATCGATAAAACTTGACAGTTTTTATGCACCTGGCCTTTGAAATGCGCCATTATTTTTTTCACATAAACCTTGCTTCCTCCTGTAACAGTATACCATTGGGGTTGATTAATAATTTGCAACAGACCATGGTTACGGAAAAACTTTAAAAAAGTGGCGGCCGGATATTTTGTCATTTTATCACGAGGGGTGCTCCAGATTGCGGAAACCATTGGGTACAGATAATAATTTTTAAAGTATTCCCCCACCCTAACTTTTTTTAAATAGTCATCCAATGACAAAGACATATTTGTTAAATCAATTTTTCTTGAAATGCGATTGAATCGCACCAAATCGCCTAACATTTTCCAGTACTTTAAATTAAAAATATTTTTAGGTTGGGCAAAAACACCTGCAATATTACGCCCACTATATTCAAGGTGCGCTTGATCAACAGTAATACCGAAAGACATGTCTGATTTATGATAAGGAACATTTAAATGATCAAATAATTTTACAAGGTTTGGATACGTTCGCTTGTTAAAAACAATAAACCCTGTATCCACATCAAGATCTTGACCAAAATGATTAATGGAAATGGTATTACTGTGCCCCCCAAGGTAATCATTTTTTTCAAATAGGGTTACATCATGTTTTTGTGAAAGGATATAGGCCGCAGAAAGTCCTGATATACCTGATCCAACTACGGCAATTTTCATATTAAACCTTTAACTTACCGCGAACAGTGGATATTCCACCATCTACTGCAATTGTTTGCCCTGTAACCCAGCTACTATCATCACTGACCAACCATTTTATAACAGGAATAATGTCATCAATTTTACCAACTCTGCCCAAAGGGTGCATGGCTTGTGATGCTTTACGCATCATGTCAGAAGACAATAAAGGGGCTGATAAAGGTGTTTCTGTCAGTCCTGGCGCAATACAATTAAATCTTAATCTATGATTTGCGTACGTTGCTGCAGATGATTGAACAAGCCCAATAATGGCAGCCTTTGCAGCAGAAATAACTTCGTGATTTGGCAACCCCACTTTTGCAGCTGTTGAAGAAAATAAAACGACAGACCCCCCTTCTTTCTGCATCACAATACTGGCTGCTCGGGCAACTGAAAAAGCTGATTGGATATTTATCTGAAGGACAGACTGAAAATCTTCATAGGTGGTTTTATGCAACGGCTTTAAAAGAATATTTCCAATACAGTTTATAACACCTTTAATGGGCCCGTGGTCTTCTGATATTTTGCTGAAAATATCTTCTGTTTTTTGAAAGTCTGAACAGTCACATTGATAAATTTCAATATTGGAAGCCCCTTTCTGCAACTCAGAAAGTTTATCTTTGTCTTTCCCCAAAGCAATAATTTTGAAATCTTTGCTTAAATTTGCAACGGCGGCTTTGCCAATTCCCCCGTAAGCACCTGCTATTATTATATTTTCCATGATGAAAGAGTATCAAACTACATTAGGTTAATCAACATTATGCTTATGATTAGAACTTTTTGTGGCACAGGGGGGCGCACATTCCTGCATACCCTGCAATAATCCCTATTGTCGCTTTTAAAAATAAAGGATATGTTTTAAGAATAGAATTGTAAAAATCCTTTATATTTCTACAACTCCAAATATTCTTAAAAATTAATATATTTTTGCAGGGGGCAAAATTGGGATACAGAATTTTAAAGTCAGGAATCATTGTGGCTGGGGTTTTAAGTGCCATTTATTCAAACGCTGAATCTAATAATATTCAACAAATAAAACATCAGCTTGAGGCTTTGAAAGCCAGACTTGAACGTTTGGAAAGTAAAAAATCTGTTGGAAAAATTCACACCCAATCTTCAAGAAAAAGGACAGTGCATTCCCGTAATGATAAAGTAAAGGTCACAATGGGGGGGCAAGTTGGCGTTGCAGCAGGATATGGGGATGATGGAAAAAAAACAGGCATTTATCATGTAACCAACAATGCTGCAGTGACCCGGGGTTATATAAGTGCAGAAGGCGCTTTAAGTAATGATTTAATCGCAAAAGCAGTTTTTGAATTTGCCTATAGCCCAAATAATTCTTCTAGGACCAGTATTCGTTCAACCGACAGTCAGAATGATTTTGATGTTCGACATGCTGATTTTATTTTATCTGACGCAAGGCTGGGAACTTTTTATTTAGGAAAGGGCGCCACAGCAACAGATGACAGCGCAAAGCAAGATTTATCTGGGACCTATTTAGCAACGGCCCCAAATGCAACAAACGGATTTTACTTCATCAATAAAAATGAAGAAACCCTTAATACCGCATCTAACCCGAAAGTCAGCGATGTTTATGATAATTTTGATGGCGACTTGCGAAAACAGCGTATACGATATGATACCCCAGTTTTTTATGGGCTTCAAATTCGGGCAGGGCACAATTCAACAAGCACATCCCAGGGCCCTAAAAACACCCATGATGCTGGTTTGTTTTATGGGGCCAAGATAAACGGGTATGAAGTCAGGGGGGTTACCTCAATTGTTAAGAATGACGGTAAATTTTATACCCAATATACAGGGGGTGGATCCCTTCTTGCCCCTTTTGGAACAAACTTTACGTTTCTTATAGCAGGAAGAAATTATAAAAACAGGCCTGGACGAAAGAATGCTGAGCATTACTCTGTAAAAATTGGGCAACATGCCACCTTTTTTGATTCTGGAAAAACTTTATTTTCCCTGGACTATGGGCAAACACGAAATTTAACCGATACCCTAGCCTCATCAGATAAAAAAGGAACGGCACAATTATACGGGGCAACGATCCTACAAAAATATGATCAAGCTGCAACAGAAGTCTATTTAACTTGGCGCACCCACAAGTTTAACAGTCATAAAACAAGTTCGAAAAATTACCACCCTATTCATATCATTTTATTAGGAGCCCTTTTGAAAATATAATTTTTTAAAAAATTAACTTTTTAGGTTTTCTTCAGCTTGTAATTTAATATCATTGGCACGAATAGAAGTTTTCCCAATTTTCTTTAGGTGCCACAAGGCACGCTTTGATTGTTCTAAGGCCATTGACCAATCCCCTTTAAACGAAGCTTCCTCAGCAAGGGCAATGGACATATCAACCATATTACCCTGTTTACCAAGGGCGATGGCCAGTAAATGCCAAGCTGTTACATTATCCTTTTCGTATTTTAAAGCCTGTCTTAAATGTTTAATTGCTTTGTCAGTCAAATCTATTTTATTTTGGCGTAATAAAGATTGGGCCAAGCCAATTCTTAACAAAGGTGATTCCGGCATCAATTGTACGGCTGTTTCATAAGGTTTTATTGAATCAAAAACTTTGCCACTTTCAAACAAAACTTGTCCTTTAAATTCATGATAAAATGGGTTTTTAGGATCAAGATCAATCAATTCATGTACTAATGAAAGGGCCTTTTCATAATAGGCTTCGCGGTAGGCTAAGATTGCTTGTGCATATTTATCCAAGGGGCTGTCACCTGAATATTTTGGCGCCACTTTTGCAACTGGAAATAGAAAAGCATCAACTTTCATATGAATAATGCGGTAATCTTCATAAAATTCTTTTGGTAAGGTCTCTTCCCTGCAATGTGCTTCATTGATTTTATCGCGAATTCTTTCTATACGATCGCGTGTCAATGGGTGTGTTCTAAGGTAAGGGTCTTGTTGCGAAGAATTTAAAAGCTCTTGCCCTTGTAATGTCTCTAGAAATTCCATTAATCCGATGCTAGGCCATTTCAATTTTTCCAGGTATTTTACTGCTGCCATATCGGCGGCGGCTTCTTCGCCACGGTGGTAATGTAAATAACTATAGATTGATTGTGACATCCCCCCCATGGCCGTCGCCATTCCAATATCCGGGCGACCTGATAAAACACCCAAAGTCAGCCCAAGCAAACCCATTACCATCCCTGATTTTTGGGCTTTTTCCATGGCAGCATATCCACGTACATGATGCCTGCCTGCAATATGCCCCACTTCGTGGGCAATCACACCAATCACTTGATCAACTGATTTTGTGGCACGGATAAAACCTGCATACAAAACCATAATACTGTTGGGCAAGGCCGCTGCATTAACTGCATCTTCATTAACCAATATGATTTTGGCATCTTTTGGATTCAAACCCGCCACGGTAAAAATTGGGTCAATATATTTTTTAAGATATTTTTCAATTTCCGCATCCCGTATTGCAACGCCTTTGGGAATTGTCATGGAAAAACTATCTTTTGATATACTTTGCAAAAAGAAAAATACACATAAAAAAGTTAAGAATCTATATTTTATGACATGTCTTTTTTTCAAGATAACTCCGAAATATTAATTTTAATATTTTGTTTCAATACTAAAAAAACCCTATCACAATGATAGGGTTTTTTATATAAATATAGTTACTTAATTTAGTACGTAACAGAAGTTGCATTTCTGTTTTGTGCCCACGCATCTGGATTTGATCCAGCAACCCAAGGGGCATCTTTCCCGTTACTTGTAACAGTAATTCTTGAAGGATTAACACCCAAAGAAGCAAGATATTCTTTGGCTGTATTTGCACGACGTTCACCAAGACCAATGTTGTATTCACGGGTTCCGCGTTCGTCACAGTTTCCTTCGATAAGGATTGTTTGACCAGGATTACTGTTCAACCATTCAGCTTGTTTTTCCAAAGTTCTTCTGCCTTCTTCCGTTAGGTCATAACGGTCAAAGCCATAGAAAACACGATCAAGAACAAAGCGTTTTGGTAAACCTTCTGTTGAACACCCTTGGTCATATCCACGGTTGTATCCGGAATTTCTTAAATCAGAATCATCAGTTGTCTTACACTGACATGATGTTAATAGTGCAGCTGAAGTTGCTAATACAGCTAAATATTGTAATTTCATGGATCACTTACTCCCTTAATATATAAACTAATGTAACCAGTGTATTATACCGAGTCTGTCTTGTAAATCCTTAATTTCAACAAGAAAGGCATTTGTTACTTTTTTACCACATGCAAACAACATATGAAAAATTGCGGTCTTTTTTTATTACTTTAACTTAACTTAAGAAAAAGATAGTCTACCTAACTTGGTTATTGGGGTGCGGTGGCTTTGAAAACAAGTCCTTTATCAAGCATTGCGTCTAATTTTGATAAACTATCCTCTTTGGAATCTGTGGCAGGCGCTCTTGATTCTGGTTCTGGCTCAACAGACTCATCACCTGTACTTTCTGGTGTTACGCCTTTGGCAACTGGACTTTTTGCTTTCACGGGGGGTTTGCCATCAATTTGTGCCAATAGTTTTTGAAGGGCTTCTTCTTTTTTCCTCGTTCTTTCCTCAGCTGTCTCTGCATCTTCTTCTGCAGTTGGTGCCGCTGGCGCAGGCTTCACTACAGCTGGTTTTTTTGCAGGCGTTGTCGGCAATGCCCTTTCTGGCTTCAACCCAGAAAATAAAGATGATTTTTTCTTTTTTGTTTTACCTAATCCTTGAATTCTTTCTGCCAAAGTTGGTTTTGCTGCCTCTTCTTTTTTAGGCTCAGGGGTTACAGAATTACCTGCATCTCTTTCTGTTTCAGGCACTGCTTCATCTGCAGCATCTGGCTTCCAGTCTTCCCCTTTAGGTTTTGTGGCAATTCTTTCTGGTTTTGGTTCAGTGGATGCTTCTTCTACAACTTCTTCTATTGGGCCAATCCTGTCTTCTTCTACTTTTGTATCGCCTTCTCGGATTTGTTCAACTTTCTTTTCTATAACTTTTTGACCTTCCTTCAGGCTTTTTATTATTTCTAAAGCTGAAGGCAGTATATTGTTATATGTGTCCAGACCCAATATATCCTTAATACCTTCTGCAAATTCCAGTAGGTATTTAAGTTTTACTGGTGCTGTTACAACTTTTTTTCCATCAGTTTTAATATCGACTTTCTTTAAAGCCTTTTGCATGGCTGTATACCTTGTATACAACTCTTTAATAACGGTATAAAGCTTGTCTTTTTTATATTTTCCCGATGGGAATATTGTTTTTATTTCGTTAAGGATTTTGGCATCTGCCTTATTTTCTTCTGCCAATTTTTTATCTTCTTCAGATTCAACTTTGATATCTTTTGCACCAGCACCAGCATCGCCATCTTTAACTTCTTCTTCCTTAGCATCCTCTTCAGCTTTTTCTCCCTCAGCACTTTCCTCAGTCTTGGATTCTTCAGTTGTTGCCTCTGCTGCCGCCGGCCCAGCATCTGTCTCTTCTCCCGAAGAAATAACTGGCCTTTCTACATAGGATGTTGAAAGTGTGGTTATTGCTTCTTCTAAATCTTTTTCTCTTAGGGCTTCCGGCAGTAATTCTTTTAAATCACTTAACTTGGCTTCAAGTAAACTTTGTGCTTTTGCGGAATTTTCTTGCATTTCTTGAACGATGGCTATTAAATCATCCCCTTCTTCGGCATCTGCAAGCCTACGTATTGAATCAATTGTATCTTGTGCATCTTGTAATTTTTCTTGCACAGCATTCGCTGTTGATGCTGATTCAGCGGTTTCTTCTAATTCAGCAATTTTTTCAAGCGCTTCAGCCTGATCCGTAACACCAAGTTCCGTAAGTAATTTGTTATAAAGTGTGGTTGCACCCCCACCTTCAGTTGATCCAGAAGAATCAGCCTCAACTGACGCCATTATGGTTTGCAATTTTACTGCAGGATCTTCCCCTGGGGCTGCCTGTATTATGGCTTTAATGCGTTCAAGCTGGCTTTGCGAAATTTGCAACTGTTGTTGCATTTGCCCCATTTGTTGTTGTAATTGTTGCATTTGCATTCGTACATTTGCCGGAGGAGCCCCCCCTCCTTGACGTTGCACTTGTGCCTGTAAATTTTGTATTTGTTGGTAAAGAGAAAGCAACCGACGATGTAAATCTAATTTAGAAATTTGGCTTAAACGTACATTTGACGTTTCCCATTGGCCGTCTGCAAGTTGTTCCGGGATATCTACGGTTAAAGATTGTTCAACGATTCTTTGTCTTTGTTCTTCTGAAAGGTTCGCCCCAACAGAACTTGTAACACGGGATTCTCTGTAGACAGTAGGACCAACTAAAGGTCCTGAAATCTGGTCCTCTGATGGGACTGAAGAGTATCCAAGGCCAGAATCCAACCCGTCATATGGCTGTGCTTGTTGATTTGGATAGCGTTGCTGGTTATAGGCAGAAGCACCGGGCTGATTATATGCAGGCGCGGCAGGCCCGCCTCCGTATCTTGCACCGTAACCCCCAGAACCATAGGTTGGGGAAATTTGTGCCGCTGATGTGGAGTTAGTAGACGAACCCGGACACCCTGTCAAAAACAATAAAGATGTCAGAATTATTTTACGCAATCTACTTCCCCCACTATCCACGATCAGACTGATTTATTATTTATTTATTCAGTTTATAAATAGATTTAGCCAAAATCTACCCCATCATTTGCAACTTCACCAGACACACCTTCGGCACGATCCTTAATGCGCACAAGCTGTTCCACAACTGTCTTAGTTATATTTTCAAGCTGATTCCTGCTTACACGACCTTTTAGATTGTCCATCTGTGCTTTAACATTGTTCAAACGGGCAATAATACTTTGCGTTTCTTTAAATTCTTGCGTTCCATTACCAGCTGCTGCATGTGCTTTTCTTGCACGATCTAAGGCACGTCCTAGGTACTTGTTAAAAGTTCCTATATTGGATTTATTGAATCCTTGTTCAACAATTTTTAACATATTATTAGAACGGTCAATAATACTTTGCACTTCACTTGCAAGTGCAGGAGAAACTGCGTCACTTGCAGAATCATCCACATAATCATCGGAGTCATCAGATTGTTCGCTTCTTGCTTTTTTAATGGCGGCTATAAGACCCTTAATTTGCCTATCTTGTTTGGCAATTTTATCTTGGCAAGCCTGGGCTTGTGTACGACAGTTAAGTTCAGTCGAAGATCTGCGACGACTTGCACCAGCATCTGTTGATGCAAGCAAAAGTCCGGATGCAACTGTTAATAATAATAATTTCTTAGCAACTTTCATAAGTAACCTCTCCATATTTTGTTAATCATTATGTTTTACTATATCCTAATTTTTTTCAAATGGAAATGCAAAAATTTAGATTTATCAAGGCCTCCCATTCCCTGAAATATTTTTTATTCACTTAAATCATGACGTTACTTTCAAATATCAATATCTATTTGAAAAAACTGGATTTTTTTTTATAAAAAGAAGTCAAAACCTATGTTAAAAATAAAGATAGATAATTAACAAAGGGTTGCAAAATGTCTGTAAAAGAAAGAATATCTAGTTTACAAGAAAAGCACGATTATCTAGATTGCTTATTAAAACGTGAACAAAACCGTCCAATGCCAGACGCTGTCTACATTCGTGATATCAAGGTACGAAAACTTCGTCTGAAAGAAGAACTTACAACATTAACAACCAGTTAGTTACAGCACTCTCCCTAAGACTTAGACTCACCGCTTGTCCTTACAAGCGGTTTTTTTATTTTTATGATCAAAGTAAGCGTCCAACGTCCAAAACCTTATTTCCCCTTTAAATTTACCCTGTAAAGTATTTGATATTAATGCTATAAAAATATTACGGGTTGTTGAAAAACCCATTTTTAGTAAGTTTTAAAAAGATGACCAAAAAGAAGAAATCAGAAAATTTACATACCAGACGTGATTTTTTAAAACTAACAGCAGGGGCTGTTGGTTCCGTTGGCGCAATATCTGCTGTGTGGCCTTTTATGGATTCCATGAACCCAGCGGCTGACACACTTGCCCAGGCCTCTGTTGAAGTAAATTTAAACGAAATCCCAGAAGGCAGTGCAAAAACTGTTTTATGGCAAGGAACCCCCATTTTCGTACGCCACAGAACCCCAAAAGAAATTCAAGAGGCCGAAGGCACACCTTTAACGCAAATGATTGATCCAGAAACGGATAAAGCACGAACACAACGCCCGGAATGGCTGGTTGTTGTTGGGGTTTGCACCCATTTAGGCTGTGTCCCCTTAGGACAAAAACCAACAGAGCCCAGAGGGGAATATGGTGGTTGGTTGTGCCCTTGTCATGGATCACAATTTGATACATCTGGCCGCGTTTGTCGGGGGCCAGCACCAACAAATTTACCTGTACCTCCTTATAAATTCATTGATGAAAACACAATCAGAATTGGGGCGACTGATGACTAAAAGAAAAACCACTTCAAAACAACAAAAGCGTCCTTTATATGACAATCCTGTTTCGAAATGGATTGATAAACGTTTACCTATCTTTACCTTTATACGCCATTCCTTGGATGAATATCCCACACCCAAAAATTTAAACTGGCTGTGGAATGGCGGCTCTTTGGCCGGCATAACTTTATTAATTATGATTATAAGTGGTATCACCCTTGCAATGCATTACAACCCAGATCCTGCTGATGCCTTTAATAGTGTGGAACGGATTATGCGCGATGTGAATTATGGTTGGCTTGTGCGCTATATACATGTGAATGGGGCCTCTTTCTTCTTTATTCTTGTCTATTTGCACATGTTCCGAAGTATGTATTATGGATCTTATAAATCCCCCCGTGAATTGCTATGGATTGTCGGTGTACTGATTCTTTTATTAATGATGGCCACTGCCTTTATGGGGTATGTTCTTCCTTGGGGACAAATGAGTTTTTGGGGTGCAAAAGTAATAACAAACCTATTTTCCGCCATTCCCTTTGTGGGTGACAGTATTGTTCAATGGCTTTTAGGGGGAAGTAATGTGGATGCCCCTACCCTTCATCGCTTTTTCGCTTTACATTATCTGTTTCCATTTTTGATTGTTGCTTTCGTTGCAATCCACCTTATTTGCCTTCATCAGTTTGGATCAAACAATCCTTCCGGAGTTGAAGTAAAAAAAGCCCAAGATCAAATTCCTTTTCACCCTTACTACACAGTAAAAGATTTATATGGGCTGGCCATTTATTTATTGGTTTTTTCATTATTTGTTTTCTTTGCCCCTAACTTTTTTGGGGAAGCCGTTAACTATAATCCTGCAAACCCTCTTGTTACACCGCCCCATATCGTACCAGAATGGTATTTCTTACCTTTCTATGCCATCTTAAGGTCCATCCCAGATAAACTGGGGGGTGTGTTAGGTATGTTTGGTGCCGTTTCTGTTTTATTTTTCTTACCTTGGCTGGACCGTTCAAAAATTAAAAGTGCAGCCTATCGCCCTATGTTCAGGCCCTTATTTTGGGTGTTTATTTTGAATTGTATTATTTTGGGATGGGTGGGGGCAAAACCACCCGAAGGTTGGTATTTAATTGTTGGCAGAGTATCCACTCTTTATTATTTTGCCCACTTTCTGGTTATATTACCTGTCGTTGGATGGATGGAAAGGCCATTAACCCCACCTGCATCAATTTCGGAATATTATAAACAAAAACATAAAAGGCAAAAAAAATGATACGACTTTTTGCATTTTTATTCTTATTTTTATCGGCCCAGGCTTCGGCTGAATTTGGGGCATTACCCCCGAAAGAAAAACATTGGTCTTTTGAAACCCCTTTGGGTACGTTTGACCGGGCTGCCCTGCAAAGGGGTTTTCAAGTATACAAAGAAGTTTGTGCTGCGTGCCATGGGCTTAGCCACATTCGTTTTCGAGAACTTTCTGCTTTAGGATTTAATAATAAAGAAATTAAAGCCATTGCAGCAGACTATCAAATTAAAGACGGACCAAATGACGAAGGCGAAATGTTTGATCGTCCCGGCATACCCGGGGATGCTTTTCCAGATCCCTACCCTAATGAACAAGCGGCACGTGTTTTGAATGGGGGCGCCTATCCTGTTGACTTATCTTTAATTATAAAAGGTCGTGAAAACGGTGCAAATTATGTATATTCGTTGCTGACTGGTTATAAGGCACCGCCAAAAGATATTACCTTATTTGAAGGGAAATCCTATAACCCCTATTTTGAAGGGGGGCAAATTTCAATGACAGCCCCACTGAACGAAGGCCAGGTCACGTATTCTGATGGCACTGCTGCAACTGTAGACCAAATGGCGCAAGATGTTGTTACTTTTCTTGCTTGGGCATCCGAGCCCGAGCTTGAGACTAGACGACAAATAGGTTTAAAGGTTATACTTTATTTGATAGTATTTAGTTTGTTGATGTATTTTGTATACAGATCTGTTTGGCGTAACGTAAAATAATGTGGAGGAAACATGTATAAAGCCATTAAATTTTTAAGTATCATTTTGGGACTGGGTTTAGGATCCTGTTCCTATGATATGGCCAATTATATTGATTTATCCCACCCAAACTGTTCAAACAATAAAATTGTTGAAGTCAGCGAAAACATTTATAACATCAACCCCCAAATCTACAGTGAAATTTCAACTTGGGTCAAAAACAACTTAAAACAAGATGGATATGAATTATCCGAAGAATCAAAAAATACCACAACAATGCTTGTAACAATTAATCATGAAGTATCTGATGTTAGTGGCGAAGCACCCATGATTCACCAAAAAGGTAAAAATGGACCAGATGTTGATAAACCAAAGATGTTCCGTCACAAAGTTAATATTATGATGGAAGATTTAGTTTGCGGTCGTGAAACAAAAACAATCAATGTTGAAATGGATACATTTGAACCAGATTTCCTAGAAGCCTTACCAGAACTAATGGAATCTTTGGAAGAAGGCTTTGCAAATACAAAAGGCCCAAAATCCCGCACTGTCATAACAGTTGAAAGAAAACTCTAACTCTATTGATTTCTTTTTAATAACCTCTTAAATAAATATTGGTATAGAGGTTATTGGGATGAAGTTATTATCATATTTATTTGTATGTATTGTTATATTTAATGTTAAGCACAGTCATGGTGCAGCCATGGGTTCATCTGCCGAAGCTGAAGCATCATCAAGAACTACTGCCCTAGTTAAAGTTAAAAAAGTTGATCCTTACATGGTTGATCCTAAAAATGTTGCCCTTGTTGTGCATATAAGGGGTCTAGGAATCTATGTGCCATTAGGGGAACCTCCCGAAAGTTATGTTCCAGAAGATTTAAAACATATGCCCCCACCCTTGCCAAGATTATCAAATCCTTTCGATATAATGGCCCTTGCCAGAGAAGGTGAATCATCCGGTCCCTATTTATGGGCAATGCGTTCACAAATGACAACTGAAAGCATGGAAACAAAAGATGCCGAGGGCCAAACTGCCCTTATAAAGATAATAAATGACGATGCTTGTGATTTTAATGCATTTTCTGTTTTAATGAATCATCCCACATTATTTCATAAGCCTGATGATGATGGTGTGTTACCAATTTTTGCAGCAATTAATGCAGAAGAAGATTATCCAGAAGAATACCCTTATGGGCTTAGTATTCTTAAGGCCTATGTAATTGCATCTATTCATGCTGGCCAAAGTTTTGAACAATTCTTAGATACTATAAAATCAAGCATCCATCCAGATACTGGTGTTTCCTTACATGATAGAATATTGGGCCTTTCAAAAGGATCTTTTATAAGAAATGCGTATGAACTTATTATAGGAAAAGGCGGAGAAGAATATTTAAGAATTATGGGACAGATTTCATAAATTTTTATTAATAATAGAAGCCGCAAAAGCCGGTGTTGTCTGCATTTTCTTGACTACTACTGTTGTTCAAAGCTTCGAATAATAAAGGGCTGAAGAACAGCAACTTAAGATAATAAAATATGGCAGACTCACATACTTCGCAGCCTCTAACTTGACTTTAAAACACCCTGGCTTACCTATTCAAATTGAAAAATGGGGGGTTTTGCAACAAATAAGGTCTAATATTTAACGCTACAGAAATTTCAATAGGTTGTATAGATGAACATTCAATAAACATATAAAAATAAAGTATTTGCATCTAATTACTTTAAAATTCTACGATTGAATTGTAGAAATATTTGTTAAGCGGAGGCAAAAATGAAAATCATCTTACTACTTATATCTATCATACTTTTTCCAGAACCGAGTAAAGCCATGTAGTATGCAGACCATGATCGTTCAGCATCAGCAGGGACACGTATGAAAATCATGGCAAGAGAACGTTTTTTAAGAGGCCAGCAAGCAGATGCTGTTGATTGGGCACGTAGAAGTGGTTTTACCAAAAAGGGCAGAAGAAAAAGTCATTCTGGAGAACAAGAAAGAAGACGGTCTACGGGCTCAATACCCGCTGGTGCAGACCTGTGGAAAATGGAACAGCGTGCGGCAAGAAAGGCTGCAAGACTGGCAAATGAAGCAACTGAAGCAACCCCCGAAGCAGGCGAAAGTGCAGAATCCGCAAGCTTACCGGAATCATCTGCAGATTTATTGGGGGTGGAATCGCCAACCAGGGGCAAAACTGAAGTAATGGTACAAGCCGTTTTAAGGGCCGCATCTGCTGCAAGAAGTATTGCGCACAGAGAAGCATTTGCAGGGCTTGCACGGACTAACCACATGGCAAGAAGAGACAGCGCAAGGCACGTAATCCTAGAACGTCGTTCTGAAGATGCTATGAGAAGATTTTTGGGCCGGTATGGTTCAATACGTTCTCGCTCTGCACCACTTCCAGAGGTGGATAGACGTGACAGAGATGAAGTCAGCGTACTTATGGGGCAAGGACTTACAAGACCCGAAGCCGTTACCATAAGCCGGATGCGTTTTCTAAGAACCCCTTTCTTACAGGGATTAAAAGATGCTGATGGTACTGTCATCGCAACACCAGAGCAAACCCGTCGATTTATGCTAATTGAATATCAAACTTTATCTGAAGAGGTTGCCAGGTATACCCAATCTGATGAATTCAAAAAGGCCATCAAAGGTAAAGATTTTGAATTTGCAAAAGCCTTAATTCTTGCAAAAGCAGAACCAGAAGGTGAAGCCCCTGAAGAAGGAGCAGGCGAATCAGATGAGGTTGCGTCCACTGCGGACTCTGGATCTGATGAATAAATATAAACCAAAACAATTAAGGGTGTTTTGCAAGGTCTATCTTGCACCACCCTTTTTTATATGGCAAAGTTATACTTGAACAGGAGAGTTAAATGCTAAAAAGCTTATCTATGCACTTTATTTTATTCATTGCCTTAATAACAAGCAATGCAAATGCAGCCCCAAGATATATTACGATTGCAGATAATACCGACAGAATTCGTTCTGTATTCGAAGATTTAAAAGTTATTAATGACAGCATCCCTTACTTTCAAAACCGAAAAAACGATAAAAAGAATGCTGACCCTGAATTAGAAAGTGCGGTCATTGATTCAATGTATGATTTGCAAAATTTCTTTTCCAACACAGACAAAGGCGATAAAACTTTCGATCAAACTTTTGATGAAATCAGAAAAAACTTAACCGAACGTGAAGTTGAAGAAATCTTACGACAAAGCGGCATGTTTAATGAAATTGTTGACCCTATTTTAGGGGGAAGCTACCAAAGAATTGAAAAAGTTCCAGGATACAGCACCCATAGTAATGGGAAAGATAAATTGTGGCGTGCATACCTAGCCACGATCTTAGCCTTCCAATTAGAAGTTATTCGGTACATGCAAAATCTTATGAATACCTACACAAATTTGGGGGTGACAACCCTTATTTCCAGGTCAGACGAAGAAATTACTTTAAAGCCATTAAGCAAGGCTTTAAGGCTTGCAGGTCAAGAAGTTGCTGACTTAAAACGAAGATTGCAAGATATTAAAGACCTATCATAATACGGTGAACAGCTAAAGGCCATTTCCTATCCATGAAAAACTGTACTGTCGTATCAATAATTCCTGTTATCAAGATTCGATTTAAATGTTAAATTAATTTTCTATAATTTTTAGGACATTCATAATGAAACACTTAATTGGATCTATTTGCTTGGTTGCAGGAACCTCGATTGGGGTTGGAACTTTGGCCTTACCCATAACCCTAAGCCAACTGGGAATTATTCATACTTTTTGTTATATGGCTGTTGTTTGGGGTGTTATGTATTTTTCTGCAATTGCCAGTCTTGAATTAAATTTGCGTGCAGGCCAAGGCCTTCCTTTAGGAAACCTTGGGAAATTTTACAGTGGCAGAATTGCCCAGTTAATTGGAAACCTAAGCTTGGTTTTATTAATGTATGCTTTGCTTGCCGCCTATTTCAGTGCGGGAACATCTGTTACTTACAAAATATTACAATCCCTTGATTATGATGTATCCAAAAGTTTTGTTAACAAACTTTATATATTTGTGAATTTTATTATCTTGTGCCTTAATTTAAAATGGATTGATACTATTAATCGTCTCTTATTTTATGGCCTTATTGCCATCATGCTTGTTGTTTCAAGTGCATTTATAATGGATATAGATTCTGGTCATCTTCCCCTTTGGGAGGAATCTTCCTACCATATTAAATCTTGGTCAAAACTTACACCCATTATGTTTACAGCCTTTGGATTTCAAGTTATTTTTCACACCCTGACGAACTATTGCAATAAAGATAAAGTGATGTTAAAGCGTGCCTTTTTCTGGGGCAGCATCCTTACGGCATTTATTTACTTGTTCTGGACCTGCAGTATTCTTGGGGTTCTATATAACCACAGCCCTGAAATTTATAATAAAATGCTAAATAATAGAATTGATGTGGCTGAATTGATGACAGCCCTGTCAGATATTATTGCTTGGGCAAATTTACGTATGTTCTTTTGGATAATCGTTAGCCTTGCTGTAATCACATCTTTTATTGGCGTCGGCATTGGTTTAAGCACAGCTTTGGAAAGTATTGTTCATTGGCCTAAAAAAGCCCCCAATCGTATGAAATATATTTTCAGCACCCTTCTTGCTGTAACCCCGGCCTATTTTATCGCAACAAACTTTCAAGATATTTTTATAAGTGCCTTAAGTTTTGCTGGAATGGTCTTGGCCGTGATTGCCTTGATCTTGCCTTTATATCTGTTGATAAAGTCCAACCAGAAAAACCCGACGGTTTTTTATAAAATCACAACGAACCCTATTGCCATTGCCTTTGGTTTTGTCTTTGCCTTTTGGGTTATTGGCTGTGAAATATTGAATTTAATATCATAACAAAAAAGCCCCAAATCTGGGGCTTTTCACTTTTTAACGTTTTATTATTTAATCGATTTTTGAAAATAATAGCTGTGAAGACTCTGTCCCAAACAAAGGGTGCATTTCAACACCATACGCATAGTCTTTATTAAGACCATTTGATTCGCCCATGGCACGGTTGGCTGTATCAACAACAACATGCGTGTCTTTTCCAGACCCAATAGTACCAAGAACAGTTCCTGTATGTCCGCCAGCTCCATAAAGGCCTACTGAAGGATTTTCTTCTACACAGTCCATTTTCATGCCGCGGCGAACCCAAACCATTCCAGGAATAAATTCATCTGGGGTTTTAAAATGAACAGGGCTGAATCCTGCAACAAGGGGGTCTCTATAAGCAGCATCTCCTGCCCCATGCCAATCAGACATAATTGAACCCCAAGCAGCAACCACACCCCCTTTATCTAAATAAGGTCGGGCTGTTGGGTCCATGCTATCAACACTATGCAACCACCAATGTAAAGTTGATGGAGATATTCCTTTTTTCCCTGCATCACGCCATATTCTTGAAGAACAGTCCATCCATGGATAGTCACCCAAAAGTTCTGCTTCCGGCCCTTCATCTCCATGAAATGCCCCAAAACCGTATCCATTGCCGGTTTCAAATAAGATAGCTCTGCCACCAATATGACCTAAGGATGAAAGTTTTTCCATATCATCCCAAGTCACATCTTCAGGCACTGGAACCCCCATATGCCAGGGGGATCTTTGCAACCAATCCGCCCCAAACAAACCCACCATTGCAGCATTTAAATCTGTTTGGCCGGTTGCTTCCAAATAAGCCATTTGAAGAAGTGTTATAGATGTACGTCCTTCACTGCTAACAAATAATTTTCCTGTATCTGCATAAGGAACTTCTGTTGGATCTGCAGAAAACACCCCATCAGTTCCATCAACCAAAGTAGAAAGTCTTGATAATCCTGCGGCTGCCAAATTCAAGTTTAATCCAATTTTATCTGAACGTAAGACCCATGCAAGCCCCCGTTTACCTTCTTCTACTCTGGTTTTCTTTGCAACCTCTTTGGCTGCATCAAACTGATCATAATTTTCTTTCTCTGATTCAAGTCTTGCGGCAACTTGTCCTTCTAATTTTTCCACATCCGGGTCGGCGTCAGTTATTGCCTTTTGTAAAGTGGCTAACCATTTTGCTTGTTCTTCACGCCTTGCAACACCTTCTTCATAGTGCCCCCTAATTATGGGGTTATCTGAAATGGCTTTTTTTGCAACAGCTACGACTTCTGAATCTGGATCAGAGGAAAAACTTCCTGCAGCAGCAGCAGCGATAGAATCTAAAGAAAATAGTAGACTTGTAATTAATAGAATTTTTTTCATGTGAACCTCTTTCTTATTCCCTATAAATATAAGGATTACCAACAGGTTATACAATATGTTTTGGGAATATATTTCTATTTTTTACGTTTTCTTGCGCGTAATTTTCCCACAAGGGTTTTTATATGCCTATTGTGGTCAGAAAACTTTTTACTAAAGACGTGCCCACCTTTACCATCTGCAACAAAAAATAATGCATCTGTATCCGCTGGGTTAATCAATACGGCCTCTAGGGCTGCCTGTGAAGGAGCTGCAATGGGGGTTGGTGGCAAACCCTTAATACGATAGGTATTAAATAAATTATCACTACGCATATCTTTGCCTCTGACAGGGCCTGTCAAAATCCCCGTTCCTTTAGTAACTCCATAGATTGCTGTTGGGTCTGCCTGCAATCGCATTCCCTTTTTCAGCCTATTAAGATAAACGCCTGCCACCATTGGCATTTCACGTTTTAACAAGGCTTCGCGTTCAACGATGGATGCCAAGGTCAAAGCTTCGAATGGGGAAGTAAAAGGCAAACCTGCTTTGCGCTTATTCCACAATTCCTTCAGTATTTTTTTCATTTCTTTTTGCATCACATGAACCAATGTTGAATACCGTGTTCCTTTGGAAACTGTGTAGGTATCGGGAAATAAGGTGCCTTCCATAGGGTCAATATATTCATCTTTTCTTAGAAAAGGGGCTTGCTCCATAATCAAGAAAATTTGGTGATTTGTTAAACCTTCTGGAAAGGTTATTTTGTAGTATCGCCCTTTGGCATTTACAATCATATTGGTAATTTCAGCAGGCGTAATACCCGGGTATAAGACATAATCCCCAGCTTTTAAGTCCCCTTCAAGGCCTTGAAAATACACCCCATATTCAAAAAAGGATTCTGATCTTATTATTCCATGTTTATAAAGTTTGTGCGCAATGTCAGAAAGGGTGCGGCCGCGCCTAACTTCAAAGTTCAATTCTTCCGTTAACGGCCCTGTGCTTACAAAGTATCCCGCAATGCCAAATATAATATAAAAGAAAATACCAACAATAAAAGTTGCTATGCGAAGACTGATGTCATGTTCGAAATGATGTTTTAAGAATTTCCAGGTTTTCTGGAAATGTTCATAAATATTTTTTTTATTTAAATTCCGTGAATACCAAACTTGCATTCGTTCCGCCAAACCCAAATGAATTAGAAAGCGTTGCCCTGATTTTTCGTTTTTTAGCCGTCAAAGGAACAAGATCAATGTCTTCAGTCCCCTGTGATGGATTATGTAAGTTTAATGTTGGCGGAGCAATCTGGTTTTGTAAAGCTTTAATACAAAAAATTGCCTCTACAGCACCGGCGGCGCCCAATAAATGGCCCGTAGATGATTTTGTCGAAGACATAGAAAATCCGTCTAACTTACCATCAAACAGTCTTTTGATGGCTGCAATTTCAATCATGTCACCTTTTGGTGTGGATGTTCCATGCGCATTGATATAGTCAATATCTTCAATATTTAATTTCGCACTTTTTAAGGCATATTTCATGGCGCGGTATGCCCCATCGCCATCTTCTGCAGGTGCTGTGACGTGATATGCATCCCCAGAAAGGCCGTATCCAGTAACTTCACAGTAAATCTTTGCCCCACGTTTTTTTGCGTGTTCCAGTTCTTCAAGAACAAGAACCCCGGCCCCTTCACCCATAACGAATCCATCACGGCCTTCATCCCATGGACGGGAACCTGCAGTCGGATCATCATTATATTTTGTGGACAAAGCACGGATTGCAGAAAACCCACTCATGCCCAAACGGCCAACACAAGCCTCGGCACCACCAGCCAGCATAACATCCGCATCACCTAATTGGATCAAGCGAGATGCATCCCCAATGGCATGCGCACCTGTTGAACAGGCCGTTACGACGGAATGGTTAGGGCCTTTAAATCCATGTCGAATGGAAACATTTCCTGATGCTTCATTAATCAGTGATGAAATAATAAAATAAGGGCTTACGCGGCGCGGACCTTTTTCATGTAACGCAACCGCATTTTCATAAATATTGTCTAACCCTCCAATACCTGCACCAATAAGAACACCTGTGCGTTCTTGTGATTCAGTATCAGTTGGTTTCCATCCAGAATCACTAACTGCTTCTTCAGACGCTGCAATGGCATGCGCTATGAAACGTCCCATTTTACGCTGGTCTTTAGGCTCAATCATTGAATCAAGATTCAATAAACCTTTGCTTGCCGCATCTTCATCTTTTGATTCAGGTGCTTCGCCGGCAATTTTACAAGCAAGATCATCAGATTTGCACAAAGTAATTTTCCCAATCCCAGATTCTGAATTAATCAGTTTTTTCCAAGAATGTTCAACTCCGTATGCTAGTGGACTTACAAGCCCAATACCTGTAACTACAACGCGTCTCATGATCTTACTCGTTAAAGAAAAGCAAAGCTTTTCGTGATTTAATTGTTTGATTCAATAAAGCTTACAGCGTCATCAATTGTTTGAATTTTTTCTGCTGCATCATCTGGAATTTCAACATCGAATTCTTCTTCAAAAGCCATAACAAGTTCAACTGTATCCAAACTATCAAGACCTAGGTCATCAATAAAACTTGAACTTCCTTTGATCTTATCTTTTTCAACGTTTGCCTTTTCAGATACGATATCAACTACCCTCTCTTGAATGCTTTTTGACATGTTTTTTCTTCCTTTATTAAATTTTCATAAAAAATAAGCAATATTTGTCTTGGTACCATAATCTTTTAAACTTGACTAGTCAAAAAATAATCTTTGATACAGAATAGTTTCATTCATATCTCCCCTTTTTGCTTAAAAAAACTTTACTAGAAAAATAATATTAAAACTTTGATTTTTGGCTAATCCACAAACGGACAATATTTGGTTATCGGACGATCACGGTCATTTTTGGCATACATCAAGGCTGTCTGTAAAATACGTTCGTCTTCCACCCCTTTTGCCTTTGATGTCTTTTTAATTTGATCCAAATACTCAACAGCTTTAGGGGTAAGAGTTATTCTGACATAGCACGAATGGTTGGCCAAACTGAACGGAAGCCATTGGGGATCCCTTAATAAAGACCGCAACCCATCTTCAATTACATTTACATATTTTTTAAATTCTTCAGGAATTTTTATAATGTATTCCAATGCTGCCCCTGCCTTTTATTAATTAAGGCGCTATCCTACACACATTGTCAAGAAACAAAAAAAGCCGCACAAGTATGTGCAGCTTATAGTTTATACAGTATAAAATTACAGACCGTTAATCCATTCTTTCAAAGCACTTTCAGGCATAACACCTGTATGGGAACCAACTTTTTCCCCGCCTTTGAAAACCATCATTGTTGGCACCCCACGCACACCAAGGCTTGCCGGCGTATCAGGGTTGGAATCGATATCAATTTTAACAATTTTAAGGGTGTCCCCAAGTTCTTCATTTAATTTATCAATGATGGGGGATAACATCCGACAAGGACCACACCAAGGAGCCCAAAAATCAACCAAAACTGGTTTATCTGATTTTAATACTTCCGCTTCAAAGTTGCTGTCTGTTGCATTTACAATTGTATTGGCCATTCGTGTATCCTTAAAATTATTTATTAATTACTATAGTTTTAAAATATTAGATTGGGGGCGTTATTACAAGAAAAATAAGTTCAATTTTTGATGAACATGGAATTGATTTTCGAATCACAAGTCTGTTATAAACAAGTATCAACTTTTTCATTAACAAGGAAAACCTATGGCTGATCAAAAGAAAACTGATTTATTAATTATTGGAAGTGGCCCTGCTGGATATACTGCAGCAATTTATGCGGCACGTGCGGGACTTAAGCCCTTATTGGTCACAGGCGCAGAACCTGGCGGTCAGTTAATGATTACGACAGACGTTGAAAATTACCCTGGGTTTGAAGATGCCATTCAAGGACCTTGGTTAATGGAACAAATGGAAAAACAGGCCAAAAATGTTGGTACAGAAATTATTTTTGACTACATTAACAAAGTTGATTTCTCCAAGGCCCCTTTCACCTGTACAGGGGATGTGCATGAATATGTTGCCCAATCTGTAATTATTTGCACAGGGGCCAAAGCCCGTTGGTTAGGCCTTGAAAGTGAAAAAAAATTTAAAGGATTTGGCGTATCTGCGTGTGCCACATGTGATGGAATTTTCTTTAAAGGCCAAGATGTGGCTGTTATTGGTGGGGGGAATTCTGCTGTTGAAGAAGCCATTTACCTTTCAAAGATATGCAAGTCCGTTACACTTGTTCACCGCCGGGATAAACTGCGGGCGGAAAAGGTATTACAAGACAAACTTTTAAACACCAAGAACATCAACGTTGAATGGGATCATGAACTGGATGAAATTCTTGGAAAAGAAGATCCAAAAGAAGTCACTGGCCTTCGCCTGAAAAGTACCAAAGATGAAAAAACAAAAGAAATTAAAGTTGGGGGCGTTTTTGTTGCCATTGGTCATGATCCGGCCACAGGTATTTTTAAAGATCACCTGGACATGGATTCAGAAGGCTATTTAAAAGTTGAAAAAGGTGGTACAAAAACCAGTGTGCATGGTGTTTTTGCAGCAGGGGATGTTCAAGATAAGGTCTATCGCCAGGCCGTTACAGCAGCCGGTCAAGGGTGCATGGCCGCGCTTGAGGTTGAAAAGTTTTTACAAGAATGATATCGTACAAATCACATTAAATTATAAGGGGTTAACATGGCCAAAAAGAAATCACAAAACAAATTAATAAAGTTTATCGCTGCCAGCGTTGGTATCATTCTAGTTGGATGTTCAATTGCTTGGTATGCCGGCATGCAAAAAGTTAAAGAAATTGATGCAAAATCAATTGAATATCTTGAAGCCCACGGATTTAAAGTTGATCGATCTGAACCATCTTATTCAGGTTTCCCTTTCAAAATTGTCCGAAAAAGGGACTATTTTAACATGACGCAAGAACGTAAAGGCACAGTGTTTACATACACAATTGAAAGTCCAGAAATTTCAGCCTGGATATTCAACCCCACGCACCTTGAATTCGATGGAAAAGTAAAAATAAGCTTAAGCAGAAATGGTCAAACTCCTGTTGAAATTGACTTAAACAAGGCAACAGTTGATTTAACCTTAGACAAAGAAGGGCAACTGATTCAAAAAGGTTGGGCTATCAATAATATAAATTTCACTACAAACTCTGTGGAAGGTGCTGCTGTAAAAATCAATGAAATTGCTTCAAAATCTGAATCTGAATCAAAAGGCAACAACACAGAAATCGAATCAGAATTTATTGTAAAAAACATTGAATTGGCCACAAAAGCAAAACCAATCGTAATTGATAAGATAAAGTTAAAAGGTAAAGTTACTTCCAAATTCAAAACTTACGAAGCCATAAGCAAGGCAATTGAATCTTTAGACACTGAATTGCGCCAAAAAATCAATGAAAGTTGTGAATCAAAATCTGGGCGATTGCCTCCGATTGGGGACATGATGAAGGAACTTGAAGACACAAAAGCCAAAGCGTCTGGTGAAATTGAAATTAAGATAGGGAAATTTAAATTGGAAATGGACCTTAATGCAAAAATCAAAGATGGATTCCCAGATCTTGATGTTAAAATCCTGTTAGATGACTTTGATCAAATGACACAAAGCATGGTTGAGGCAGGAACACTTGATCCATCAAGCGAACAAATTGCCCGTTTATCTTTGTCTGCTGTGGCTGACCGTGATGCGAATGAAGGTGACTATGTTATCAAAGCCTCTTTAAAAGACAGAAAATTTGTGGTTGGCAAAAATACAATCAAAGAATTTAAACAAGTTGATTGGAATAATATTCCTGTACCTGATGATTTTTGTCAAAAACATCAAGATCGCCTAAGCCGATCTGAAGGTTTAATGTTACAAGGGCTATCCCCCTACATCAGCTACCCTGTATTTTAATGACAAATATTCGTATTAAAATTTTGGATAACGGCAAGGGGCTTCCCTTGCCAGCTTACGGCACAGAACAAAGTGCTGGGGCTGATTTGGCTGCGGCTATTGACCATGATATTCATTTAATCCCTGGCCAACGTGCAATTGTTCCTTGTGGATTTGCGATTGCTTTACCCCATAACTTCGAAGCCCAAATCCGATCCCGTTCTGGATTAAGTGCGAAACAAGGCTTGATTGTCTTAAATGCCCCCGGCACCATTGATGCAGATTATCGTGGTGAAATCAAAGCCATTATGATTAATATGGGCGAAGAAGACCTAACAATTACACGTGGGATGCGCATTGCCCAAATGGTCATTGCCCCAGTGGTTCAAGCCAAATGGCAGACAACAAGTGACTTATCTGAAGACGAAACCACCCGCGGTTCAAGTGGGTTTGGATCTACTGGTGTTTAAAATTTCACTTTATAGGGATTAAATATGCGTAAAAAAATTGCATTAATCGGATCAGGAAATATTGGTGGGACACTTGCCTTGTTATCAGGCATGAAAGAACTTGGGGACATTGTTTTACTGGATATTGCAGAAGGCATCCCCCAAGGTAAAGGCTTGGACTTAAATCAAGTCGGCCCTGTTGAAGGCTTTGATTCCCACATTTCTGGTAGCAATGATATGGCCGATATGCGTGACGCCGATGTGGTTATCGTTACAGCGGGCAGCCCACGCAAACCGGGGATGAGTCGCGATGATTTAATCGAAATTAATAAAAAAGTCATCACAAGTGTTGCCCATAATATTAAAAAATATTGCCCCAATGCTTTTGTTATAACAATCACCAATCCTTTGGATGCCATGGTTTGGGTGATGCAACAAGAATCTGGCCTTTCTGCCAACAAAGTTGTGGGCATGGCTGGGATTCTAGATACAGCAAGGTTTCGAAGTTTTTTAGCTGAAGAATACAATGTATCCGTTAATGATGTTGTCGCAACAGTTATGGGGGGGCATGGTGATACGATGGTTCCCCTACCCCGTTTTTCAAGCATTGGCGGGGTGCCCTTGCCAGAAACTGTGAAAATGGGATGGATAACCCAATCAAAACTGGATGCCATTATCGATCGCACCCGCAATGGTGGGGGTGAAATTGTTGGTCTGCTTAAAACTGGGTCTGCCTTTTATGCCCCAGCCGCGGCGGCCATTGAAATGGCTGAATCCTATTTAAAAGACAAACGTCGTGTTTTGCCTTGCGCGGCAAAATTAAATGGGGAATATGGTATTAAAGATTTGTATGTTGGTGTGCCTGTTGTGATTGGAAAAAATGGGGTGGAAAAAGTAATTGAACTGCCCTTAAACGACCAAGAAAAAGAATCATTTGATAATTCTGTCAGTGCTGTCAAAAAATTACTAGCCTCAGTTAAATAGAAAGGTTCTAAAATGAACGTTCATGAATATCAAGCCAAACAATTATTAAAAAAATTTCACGTTCCTGTTCTTCCGGGATCTGTTGCCTTAAACCCAAGGGAGGCAATGGAGGCCGCCCGTGATATTCCATCCAATGTCTGGGTTGTAAAGGCCCAAGTTCATGCTGGAGGACGCGGTAAGGGCGGCGGGATTAAGCTTGCTAAATCTGTTGAAGAAGTTGGGGATTTAACCAAAAGTATGATTGGCATGAATCTTGTGACGCCACAAACATCCAAAGAAGGTAAGAAAGTTCGTTTTGTTTATGTGGAAAGTGGCTGCAATATTGAAACTGAATTATATTACAGCATTTTAATTGACCGCGAAACCAAGCGCGTTACCATTGTTGCGTCATCAGAAGGCGGCGTGAATATTGAAGAAGTTGCTGAAAAAACACCTGAGAAAATCTTTAAAATTACCATTGACCCTGTGACAGGTATTTGTGGCCACCATATTCGTTACTTAAACAAAGCCCTTGGAATGCCGAAAGAAACAGCAAAGCTAATGGGCCAATTTGTTAAAAATACATACAAAGCATTTGTGGAATCGGATGCCTCTTTATTGGAAGTTAACCCCTTAGTCATCACGAAAGAAAATGATTTATATGCCTTGGATGCAAAAATGTCATTTGACAGTAATGCCTTGTATCGCCATCCAGATATTAAAATTTACCGGGATATGGACGAAGAAGATCCAAAAGAATTAGAAGCCAGCGAATATGATCTGAACTATATTTCATTGGATGGGAATATTGGCTGTATGGTTAATGGGGCCGGCTTGGCGATGGCAACCATGGACATCATTAAACTTCATGGCGGGGATCCGGCGAACTTTCTAGATGTTGGCGGCGGCGCCACCAAAGAAAAAGTAACAGAAGCCTTTAAAATTATTTTGGCAGACACCAAAGTCAAAGGCATCTTGGTTAATATATTCGGGGGCATCATGAAATGTGATGTTATTGCCGAAGGTATTATTGCTGCCGCCAAAGAAACCAAACTTTCTGTGCCATTGGTTGTGCGCCTGCAAGGTACAAATGTAGAAAAAGGCAAAGAACTACTTGCCAAATCAGGGTTAAAAATTACAGCAGCCGATGGTTTGGATGATGCTGCAAAAGAAATTGTATCTGCTGTGAAAGGGGGCAAATAATGTCAGTCCTAATTAATAAAAATACAAAAGTTATTTGCCAAGGGTTCACTGGAAATCAAGGAACCTTTCATTCAGAACAAGCCATTGACTATGGCACAAAAATGGTTGGCGGGGTAACACCCGGTAAAGGTGGGTCAAAACATTTAGGCCTGCCTGTATTTGATTCTGTTATTGATGCCAAAGAAAAAACCAAGGCTGATGCCTCTGTTATCTATGTCCCTGCCCCCTTTGCTGCTGAATCAATTTTGGAAGCAATCGAGGCTGAAATTCCATTGGTTGTCTGTATTACTGAAGGCATTCCTGTTTTAGACATGGTTAAAGTAAAGCGCGCATTGGTTGGATCAAAAACAACCTTGATCGGTCCGAACTGTCCAGGCATCATAACGCCCAATCAATGTAAAATTGGGATTATGCCTGGCTACATCCATAAACCCGGCAAAGTTGGAATTGTTTCAAGGTCAGGCACTTTAACTTACGAAGCGGTTCATCAAACAACTGAGGCAGGCTTGGGACAATCCACCTGTATTGGTATTGGGGGGGATCCCGTTAATGGATTAAGTTTTGTTGACTGCCTAGAACTTTTTTATGCAGATCCAGAAACCGAAGCCATTGTTATGATCGGCGAAATTGGGGGAAATGCCGAAGAAGACGCCGCTGAATTCATCAAATCACAAAAGAATAAAAAGCCTGTAGTTGGCTTTATTGCTGGCCTTACAGCCCCCAAAGGGCGTACAATGGGTCATGCTGGCGCCATTATTTCTGGGGGCCAAGGGGGTGCTGAAGATAAAATCGAAGCATTAAAAAGTGCAGGTGTTATCGTATCAAAATCCCCTGCAGAAATTGGGGCAACAATGATAAAAAATTTTCAATAACCAGTTGAAAAATCCTACAAACACTTTACTTATAAGATAGATTTAACAAACACTTGGATTGGAACTATTAATGCAAAAAGGCAAATTAATTTTTGAAGGCAACAACAAAAAAATTTATGAATGCAATGATTCCAATTCTTTAATTCTGCAGTTCAAAGATGGGCCAAGTTCGTTAATTCAGCTTTCAGCCCACGGCCCCATTCATGGAAACGGTATTTTGTACAACACAATTTCCGGATTCATTATGCAAAAGCTTTCAGATTTAAATATTCCCACACATTTTATTGCACAACTAAATATGCGGGAACAGATGGTTCACTGCCTGGATATGTTTCCTTTTCGTGTTGTTATGCGCAATTATGCTGCAGGTAATATGATGCGTAAGTTTGGCCTTATTGAAGGAACCAAATTACCAAAACCAATGATTGAATATTACATTGATGCCTTTGAAGATACCGATTCTGAAAACATGTGCTTGATTGACAAGTCCCATATTGAAAGTATGGGTTGGGCCACGAAAGAAGAAATTGATCAAATTGAAGAAGCCACAAAGCGGGCCAATGATTTTATGAATGGTTTGTTTTCAGGTATTAAACTTAAATTGGCAAATTTCAGCCTAAGTTTTGGCCGTCATTTTTCTTATGAAGAAGAAGACATCAAAGTTATGATTGGTAATGAAATTTCCCCAAAAACGTGTCGTCTGTGGGAAGATACCAGTGAAAATAAATTTAAATTTAGATACATCAGTTTATTAGAAGTTGCCGAACGTCTAAAACTTTTGCCCCAACACGCAGAAAATTCAAAAGAAAATTCTAAACCTGATACAAAACAAGACATTTACAAACTTAGTGATAAGGTATAAAAATGGCTTTAACAGAAAATGAAATTGTTAAGTATATTAAAGAGGCGCTGCCTGATGCTGAAATAAAAATTCAGGACTTGGCTGGTGACGGTGACCATTATGCAGTCAAAGTGATTTCTTCGGCTTTCAAAGGAAAATCACGCGTTCAGCAACATCAAATGGTATACAAGGCAATGAAAGGCCATATGGGCAGCACTTTGCATGCCATGGCTTTAAAAACTGAGGAAAAATAAAATGGAAAACCCCCCAATTTTTAAATTGATTGAAAAACAGATCAAAGATAACGATGTGGTTTTATTTATGAAGGGAACCCCAAATTTTCCTATGTGTGGTTTTTCTTCTGTTGTTTCCCAAGTTCTTCAAAACTTAGAAGTTGAATTTCATCCCGTTAATGTGATGGAAGATCCTGAAATGCGCCAAGGTATAAAAGAATTTAGTGACTGGCCCACCATCCCACAACTATACGTCAAAGGGGAATTTATTGGGGGGTGTGACATCATTCGTGAAATGTATAATGATGGTGACCTTCAAACCTTATTAAAAGAAAAGAAAATTATAAACTAACATGACTGAAAAATTATCAACAGAAAATCAATTACGCGACATTCGCATACAGAAAATTGAAAAACTTAAGGAAATGGGCCTTAACCCCTACCCTTATAAATATGAAAGATCTGCCATTGCAAAAGATCTTCATGAAAAATACAAAGACTTAGAAGATGACGAAGAAACAACTGATGTTGTGCGCATTGCCGGTCGTATTATGGCCATTCGCAACAGCGGTATGTTTATTGATTTGCTTGATGAATCAGGTCGCATTCAAGTATTCACCCATAAAAACAGCGCCAGCGAAGAAATTCTGGCACTGGCAAAACTTTTGGATATGGGGGATTGGATTGGAATTGAAGGTATTGTCCGTCGTACAAAACGCGGGGAATTAACCATCAATACACAAAACATGGAATTGTTGTGTAAATCCCTGTTACCTTTACCGGAAAAATATCATGGGCTGACGGATATCGAAAAACGGTATCGCCAGCGCTATATCGACTTAATTGTTACCCCTGAAAGTCGTCAGCGCCTGCGTACACGCAGCCAAATTATTTCTGACATCCGTAATTATTTAACAAATGAAGGGTTTTTAGAAGTTGAAACTCCTATGCTACATGTCATCCCAGGGGGGGCAACGGCAAAGCCATTTGTGACCCATCACAATGCATACGGCATGGATATGTATTTACGTGTGGCACCTGAATTACACCTAAAACGTCTTATTATCGGTGGGTTATCTGATAAAGTTTTTGAAATCAATCGTTGTTTCAGAAACGAAGGGGTTTCCCCGCGCCATAACCCTGAATTTACCATGGTTGAAATGTATCAAGCCTTTGCTGATTTTGAAACCATGATGGATTTAACAGAAAATATTGTTATTCATATTTGTGAAAAAGTATTGGGAACGTATGAAATTCCGTATGGCGACACCACCATTAATTTCAAAGGGCCTTGGCAACGCAAAAGCATGATGACTTTGGTTAAAGAGGCAACGGGCATTGATTTCGATATTTTCAAAACAGCAGAAGAAGCCCTTGCAGCAGCCAAAAATATTGGCGGTATTCCCTTAAAAGGTACTGAATCTTGGGGCCATGTGGTTGAGGCCGTGTTTGCAGAAAAAGTTGAACCCAATTTGATTCAACCCACCCATGTGACCGAACTTCCTTTAGATATTTCACCATTGGCAAAGGTGCATCGCAGCAACCCACGTCTAACAGAACGCTTTGAAACTTTTGTTAATACCTGGGAAATTGCGAATGCCTTTTCAGAATTAAATGATCCCATTGATCAACATCAACGCTTTGAAGGTCAAGTTGCCCAGCGTGAAGCCGGCGATGAAGAAGCCCAACACATGGACGCTGACTTTATTAATGCCTTGGAACATGGAATGCCGCCAACAGGTGGTTTAGGTATTGGGATTGACCGTTTGATTATGCTTTTGACAAATGCAACAAGTATAAGGGATGTGATTGCCTTCCCAACAATGAAGCCCAAAGATTAAGGTATGAAAGAAAAAATATTTAAAATTATATCCAACCCGAATACCCCCTATTGGAAAGATTTTTTTATCCTATTTTTAATTCTTGGCCCTATTCTATTTGGCTTTCTTGATCTGCGTCCCTTTGCCGTTCCGGATGAAGGCCGTTACGTTGAAATCCCAAGGGAAATGGCTGTAACAGGTGATTATATTACCCCGCGCCTGAATGGGCTTAAGTATTTTGAAAAGCCCCCGTTAATGTATTGGGTCCAAAGCTTTTTTATTAAATCTTTCGGCCTCAAAGAGTGGGCAATGCGTTTGCCACTTGCGATCATGGGCTTATTTGGATGCTTTATGATTTATGCCGCGGGGCGTTTTTTGTTTAATCGTTCTTCTGGATTAATTGCTGCAACTATATTGGGATCCAGCCTACTTTATATTGTGTTATCCCAATTGATCACCTTGGATATGGGCGTTTCTTTTTTTCTAACGGCTTGTTTATTATCCTTCATAACAGCGGTCAATTTACAAAATTCCCAGCGCCGTCTATTTATGTATTGTGCTGCCATTTTTGCGGCTTTGTCCGTTTTAACGAAAGGGCTTATTGGATTGGCCTTGCCTGGTTTAATTGTTCTTATCTGGATAACCTTAACAAATAACTGGAAATTACTGGGCCAACTTTATTTGCCCACCAGTATCTTAATATTTTTTGCAATCGCCACCCCGTGGCATATTTTGGTCAGCCTTAAAAACCCAGAATTTTTTGATTTTTATTTTATTAATGAACATTTCAACCGCTTTTTAACCACGGTTCACCGCCGGTATCAACCTTTTTGGTTTTTTGTTCCCATTATCATTGCGGGGTTTATGCCTTGGACATCTTTCATGATCAAAGCCCTGTATAAAAGCATAAAATCTGCAAAGAAAAACCCCAATATTTTATTCTTTTTGCTTTGGACCCTTGTTCCTTTTGTCTTTTTCAGCCTGTCCAATTCAAAATTAATTCCTTATATTTTACCAATTTTTCCAGCCTTGGCCTTAATAACAGCAAACCACATATCGGATTGCATTCAAAAAAAGCAAAGCCTGCGATTTGAAATATTTGTTTTCAGTGGGATCTGTCTGGCCATTATGTTGGCCGGTTTTTATGGCATCCAAAGAATTGATTTGGACCTGTTTCTTAAATTAAAACCTTATATTATTCTTTTGTACTTTATTCTTGGGTTTTCGGCTGTAATACCCCCCATCCTTCGCATTTGGAAGGGAAATTTCTGGGCCTTTTGTTCAATTTTGGCCAGTGGACTTCTTATTATTATCACGGCAAATCTTGCATCTGTTCATGCCAACAAAATTTCCATCAAGCCTTTGGTTGCAAAGCTTAAAGCAATTATGCCGGAAGACACCAAAATCATCAGTTATTCAACGTATTATCACGATTTACCGGTTTACTTGAACAAGCTTATTACCATTCATAATTGGACAAATGAACTGGAATTTGGCCAAAAGATGGAGCCCCATAAGACACAGCGCCTAACCTATAATCATCAAGATGTGATTGATGCCTGGCAAAGCAAGGATTATGTTTGTATGTTTACAAAGCTTGAACTTTACAACAATAACTTAATTAATCAAAAATGGTTTACGCCCATGATCCTTGGCCAGCATGATAATCAAATACTGGTTTGCAATCGTATCCCCGAAGAGGCCTTGCAAAAATCTGCACAAGAAAAAATGCAATAACGACGTCCTGTTTTTTAATCCTTCCCATAACATATTGAGTTAACAAGAGGACGAGGCATAAGAGACGACGCCTACGAATGGTAGGCAAGGAACGCAATAACGACGTCCTATTTTTTAATCACTATGTTATAAAATTTTTCTGGGCGATTATTGAACTTTATGCTATTTTCTAGATGCTGAAGGAGTATGATTTTGAAGCCCAGAGAAGATTTTTTACAGTTTGCCCGCCCTACAATTACAGATGATGAAATCACTGAAGTCGTTGAATGCCTTAAATCTGGCTGGATTACAACAGGCCCAAAGGTCAAAAGGTTCGAAGAAATGCTGGCGAATTATCACCAGGCACCACATGCTTTGTGCATTAATTCGGCGACTGCAGGTTTACACCTTGCCTTGCTTTCCCTTGATCCAAAAGAAGGGGATGAAGTTATTACAACTTCGTATACGTTTATTGCAACGTTAAACACCATTGTTCAAGCAGGGTTCAAACCTGTTCTTGTTGATATTGATCCCAAGACCTATCAAATTGACGTTAATCAAATTGAACAGGCCATCACACCAAAAACAAAAGCCATTTTGCCTGTGCATTATGCAGGTGCCCCAGCGGATTTAGATGTCATTTATAATTTGGCCAAAAAACATAATCTTAAAGTTATTGAAGATGCGGCACATTCCATAGGCACAGAATATAAAGACAAGCGCATTGGAACGTTTGGCGACATCCAAGTTTTCAGTTTTCACCCAAATAAAAATATGACAACAGGTGAAGGCGGCGCCATTGTTTGCCGGGATGAAGACGCCGTTAAAAAAATGAACGTTTACAAATTTCATGGCATTGACCGTGATGCTTTTAACCGTTTTTCCAAATCAGGTTCCCAGGAATATGATGTAATTTACCCTGGGTTTAAATATAATATGTTGGATATGCAGGCAGCCTTGGGGCTTCATCAGTTACCAAAGCTTGATGGTTTTATTGAAAAACGCACCCATTTGGTCAAAAGATATTATAATTTATTGGCAGATGTGGATGAACTGATTTTGCCAGAATCCCCGTCTTACAATCATAAACATGCATGGCATTTATTTATTCCCCTTTTGGATACTGACAAGGCAGGCATGTCCCGTAATGAATTTATGGAAAAATTAAAAGATTTAAATATTGGCACAGGTCTTCATTATCAAGCCTGTCACACATTTACATATTATAAAGAAACGTACGGATATAAAGCTGAAGATTTCCCGCATACAGAATATGTTGCAGAACGTTGCCTAAGCCTGCCCCTGTTTCCAACGATGACCGAAAAAGATCAAAATGATGTGGTTAATGCCATTAAATATGTATTAAAAGGATAAAAAATGACAGCCCCTTATATATCAATTGTTGTGCCTGTATATAACGAAGAAGAAAGCATTGAAACACTTTCCAAAAGGCTGATGAAGGTTTTAAAAGATATAAAAAAACCGTTCGAAGTTATTTATACAAACGACGGCAGTACGGATAAATCCATTGATATTTTAAAGAAGCTTCAAAAACAACATCCCGAAGTCCGCATCATTGATTTCATGGGAAATTTTGGGCAACACATGGCCATTATGGCGGCTTTTGAAAATTGCCGGGGCGAAGTTGTTATTAATCTGGATGCGGATCTTCAAAATCCCCCAGAAGAAATCCCCAAACTTTTAGAAAAATTTGAACAGGGTCATGATGTTGTAGGAAGTTACCGCCTAAAACGCAGTGATTTCTTTTTACGCCATTGGGGCAGCCGTTTTGCCAACTGGGTGCGTGGGTTTATTACAGATGCAAAAATGCAAGACCAAGGCTGTATGTTCCGGGCCTATTCAAAACAAATTATTGATCGAATTGTTGATGGGGGCGAAAGCTCTACCTTCATTCCTGTACTTGCGTGGAAATTGGCACGAAATCCAATCGAGGTTGGTTTACGTCACGATGCCAGGGAAGAAGGCGATTCTAAATACAGTATCTATCATTTAATTCGTGTTGCGATTGATTTGGCCACAAGTTTTTCATTGTTGCCCATTCAATTCTTTACTTTTTTTGGGATGATTGTATCAACTTTAAGCTTTTTATTGGTTATATATTTGGGATTCCGCCGCATCTTTTTCGGCCCCGAAGTTGAAGGGGTTTTCACCCTTTTGGCCATTATAATTTTCTTAATCAGTGTTGCCATTATGGGTATTGGTATTATCGGTGAATATGTTGGCAGAACATATCAACAAGTATCAAGAAAACAACGTTTCGTGATTCGCGAAATTATTGAAACAAAAACTAAAAAAGGAAAAGAATAATGTCAAAAAAAGTATTAATCTTAGGGGTTAACGGGTTTATTGGAAACTGGCTGACAGAAACCATTTTAAAACAAACTGACTGGCAAGTTTTTGGCATGGATATGGAACGCAATAAACTTGGGAATTGCCTTGGAGACCCCCGTTTTAAATTTTTTGAAGGCGACATTACAATTAATAAAGAATGGATTGAATACCACATCCGCAAGTGTGATGTGGTCCTTCCTTTGGTGGCCATTGCAAACCCTGCCATGTACGTTAAATTTCCTTTGCGTGTGTTTGAATTGGATTTTGAAGCCAACCTGGATATCGTTCGTTTGTGTGTTAAGTACAACAAACGCATTATTTTCCCATCCACATCCGAAGTTTATGGGATGAGCCAAGATGAAAACTTTAACGAAGAAACATCAAATCTTGTTTTGGGGCCCATTCATAAACAACGTTGGATTTATTCTTGTTCAAAACAACTATTGGATCGCGTTATTTATGCCTATGGTATTCATAATGATCTTGATTATTCAATCTTCCGTCCTTTTAACTGGTTAGGGCCAAAAATGGATGATGTTTATGCACCAAAAGAAGGCAGTTCCCGTGCCGTTATCCAATTCATCAGCAATATCTTATTCCAACGTCCCATTAAATTGGTGGATGGGGGCAAGCAACGTCGTTGCTTTACTTATGTTCAAGATGGTGTGGATGCATTGATGAAGATTATCGAAAACAAAAATGGATCTGCGTCTCGTCAAATTTTCAATGTGGGAAATCCAAAAAATGACTATTCTATAAAAGAAGTTGTTGATATTCTGTTGGAAGTGATGAAAGATTATCCATCCCATAAACATCTTGTTGATGCAGCAAAAGTTGAAATTATTGACAGTGCCAAGCATTTTGGAAAGCATTACGAAGATGTGTCAGCGCGTGTTCCATCCATTGAAAATGCGCAAAAACATCTTGACTGGACACCAGGTGTTGACTTAAAAACAGCTTTGAAGAAAACATTGGATTATCATTTGATTGAGAACCCTCAAGAAATTACAGAAGAAAATAATCCAGAAAATTAAAGGAATATAACCATGGCTAAGCTTAAAATTATGAATAATATGTCACCTAAGGTCGCGGCCTATGTTGGGTGTGCCTCTTTGGCCATGGGGATGTTAATGTTTGGTATAGGAAATGCCCTGATCAAAAAAACATCCGAAGAACTGCCTGTAATCGAAGTTGTCTTCATGCGCAGTTTGTTTTCTGTTTTCTATATGCTGATGTATCTTGTTGTAACCAAGAAATTGCATTGGCTGAAATCGCATAACCCCAAACTTCAAATCACCCGTGGTGTGGTTGGATTCTTTGGTCTGTATACTTTATTCTGGTCCTTTTCCCTTTTACCCTTGCCTGAGGCTACGGCTTTTACTTTTGCCAGCACCCCTTTTATAACAGCATTATCTTATCCCATGCTGCGTGAACATGTTGGACTCCCAAGATGGGCCGCTGTCATTGTTGGGTTTATTGGTGTTTTAATTATTGCGCGTCCAACAGGCGATGTCACAATGCTTGGGGCCACAGTTGCAATAACATCTGCTGCGATTGAAAGTATGATTATGGTTTGGTCCCGTCTTCTTAAAAAAGACAAGCCCATTACAAGTGTTTTTTATCACACGGCTATTATCACATTAATTGCCGCTTTCATCCTTCCCTTCCAATGGCAAACACCCAGCATGGAAAACCTACTTTCCCTTGCTGCCTTGGGTCTTGTTAGTTGCCTTGGACATATTTTTATTGTGTATGCTTACAGTATTGCCCCTGCAGTGGTTGTGGCGCCTATGCTTTATACCTTGATTATTTGGGGCGCTATGTTTGGATATATTTTCTGGGGCGAAACCTTAAGCACATCCTTAATCTTTGGGGTTCCTCTTATTGTTGCCAGTGGTGTGTATATTGTTCACCGCGAACGTATCCGCAAGGTAGAACATGTTCAAGAGACAGAGCTAGGTTAAAATCACCAAGCGTCATACCTATATAAAAAGTATCGTTTTAAACTTTTAAGAAAGCCTTGATATGACAATAAAACAACGCAGCCATACAAAAACTGTTTACCTTGGATGTTTATGTATGATTCTGGGGATGTTTTTCTTTGGAGTTACAAATGCAGTGGCCAAAGCAACGGCAAATGACCTGCCTGCCAACGAATTGATTTTCTTTCGTGGATTGATCTCTTCTTTCTTAATGCTGATCTATGCAAAGTTTCGTAAATCTGAAAATTTATTGAAGGTTAACAACCCAAAACAACAAATTTGGCGTGGATCCCTTGGTTTTTTTCAATTGGTTTTTTTATATTGGTCTTTTGCCCTGTTGCCGATGGCTGATGCGACAGCCATATCCTTTGCCACAACTTTATTTGTTACAGCCCTTGCCTTTCCTATGCTTAAAGAAATTGTTGGGCCCCATCGTTGGACAGCCACAATCATTGGATTTTCAGGGGTGTTATTTATTGCGCACCCTTCCGGACACTTAGGATTTGAAGGCGCTGCCTTTGCAATTTTGGCAGCTTTTTTAGAAGCCGTTGTTATGATTTATGCCCGTCGCTTTGGAAAAGATACCAAGGCCTTTACAACTGTTTTTTATTACACTGCAACAACTTGTGTTATTGGGGGGCTTTTGTGCCCATTCTTTTGGGTAACCCCCACCTTAAATCAAATCTTATTAATGACTTTGCTTGGCTTTGCAGGAACAATGGGGCACATTTTTATTGCCATGTCCTATCGCTTTGCCGAAGCCACGATTGTGGCCCCCATGTTTTACACCCTAATGATATGGGGCGTCATTTTTGGGGATATATTCTTTGGCGAAAAACCAACTTTGGATGTTTTACTTGGATCTGTTTTGATTATTGCTTGCGGGCTGTATATTGTTCACCGCGAAAGAAAAACACATCAAAAGCATATTCCAGAACAATTATAAATCAAAGTATTTAAAAATTTGAAAGATTGCATTTTTTTGCAAATAACAGTATAAATTTGAATGTAAAAGATATAAAGGAGTCGTCGTGAGTAAAGATAAAACACCAAAAAAAGTTGGAAACTCATTCTTAAAAATTGATGCCGCTGCTGTCAAAAGCCTGGCAGACCTTTTTAAAGAAACAGACTTAAGCGAAATCGAATACGAAGTTGATGGATGCCGGATCAAAGTTGCCCGCAATATCATGGGCCACGCACAAGTTCAAATGCCTATGGCTGCCCCGGTTGCACCTGTGGCTGAAACACCAGCCCCTGCAGTTAAATCAGACCCTGCAAACAATCCTGGCGCTGTTAAATCCCCAATGGTTGGAACGGCTTATTCTTCTTCTCAACCGGGTGCAGAACCTTATGTTAAAGTTGGATCCAAGGTAAAAGAAGGCGAAACAGTCATGATTGTTGAAGCCATGAAAGTTATGAACCAAATCCGCGCACACAAATCCGGTACGGTTACAGAAATCTTTATTCAAGACGGTACACCAGTGGAATATGACGATGTACTAATGATTGTTGAATAAGAAAATCATATAATTCTATATTATTATCTAGAGGTATCTTATGTTTAAAAAAGTTTTGATTGCCAATCGTGGAGAAATCGCCCTAAGAATTCACCGCGCCTGCCAAGACATGGGGATTAAAACTGTTGCTGTGCATTCCAAGGCTGATACAGATGCCATGCATGTACGTTTGGCGGATGAAGCCGTTTGTATTGGGCCTGCCTCAGCTGCTGAAAGTTATCTTAATATTCAATCTATAATTGCGGCTGCTGAAGTAACCGGTGCCGAAGCCATCCACCCAGGTTATGGATTTTTATCAGAAAATGCCACTTTTGCCCGTATTGTTGAAGAACATGGAATGACTTTTATTGGGCCAAAACCTGATCATATTACGTTGATGGGCGATAAAATTTCTGGCAAAAAAACGGTTGAAGAACTTGGTATTCCGGTTGTTCCTGGTTCAGATGGTGCTGTAAAAACAACAGAAGATGCCGTTAAGGTTTCCAATGGAATGGGATATCCCGTTTTGATCAAAGCCACTGCTGGTGGGGGTGGAAAAGGCATGCAAGTCGCTCAGAATGATGAAGATGTGCGGGAAAAATATACCATTGCCCGTAACGAAGCCCGCGCAAACTTTGGCAATGACGAAGTGTTCATTGAAAAATATTTGGGACGTCCCCGCCATATTGAAATTCAGATTTTGGCAGATAATTACGGCAATGTTATTCATCTTGGTGAACGTGATTGTTCCGTTCAACGGCGTCACCAAAAAGTTTGGGAGGAAGCCCCCTCGCCAGCAATCACAGAAAAACAACGTCATGATATTGGAATGCGATGTGTCAATGCAATGAAAAAGCTTGGTTATCGTGGGCTTGGGACGGTTGAATTTTTATATGAAGACGGTCAATTCTTTTTTATTGAAATGAATACCCGGGTTCAAGTTGAACACCCTGTAACAGAAAAAGTAACTGGCGTTGACTTGGTGCGTGAACAAATCCGTGTTGCTGCCGGCGAAGCTTTGGATATAAAACAAGAAGATATAAAAATTAATGGCCATGCCATTGAATGTCGCATTAATGCCGAAGATCCCGAAACTTTCATGCCCTCCCCTGGAAAAATTGATTTTAATCATCCTCCTGGTGGTTTTGGGGTGCGTGTTGACAGTGCCATCTATACTGGATATACCATTCCCCCTTACTATGACAGCATGGTTGCAAAATTAATTGTATGGGGCCATGATCGCCATGAATGTATTACCCGAACACGTCGTGCGCTTTCAGAATATATTATCTCTGGTATAAAAACGACAATTCCTTTACACAAGAAAATCAGCCGTGATGAAAAAATGGTCAAAGGGGATTATACCATCCACTGGCTGGAACGTGAATTCTTGAAAAAATAACAAGTTTACAACTGTTTAATAATCAAATCGGATTTTAATGAATTTTAAAAAGCTTAAATCACTTTTATTAGAAACAAGCCATATAAAAAATGAAGTTTCAAGCTTAACATCTTTTCGGTGGCTAACAGCTTTCACTGTCTTTCTTTTTCACTGTAAAATTCACTTAGGATATAATTTTGGGCTTAAGATAATTGATAAATTCCTAAGTAACGGTGCGGTCTTTATGACAGGCTTTTTTGTGCTGTCTGGATATATAATGTGTTTTGTTTATATAAATAAAGATTTTCGAAAGAAGACTGAAATTTATAACTTCTATATAAAGCGATTTGCAAGGATATACCCTGTATATTTAATAGCCACAATCACTTATTTTATTTTTATAACTCCAGAAATTCCTTATTCCAAGGGCGACTGGATTCGAATTATTGTGAATGATTTATTCTTAGTTCAAGCATTTTTTCCTAACATGTTTCAACTTGGAATAAATGGAGGAACTTGGAGCATAAGCGTTGAAGCCTTTTTCTATTTATTATTCCCCCTGATTTTAGTCTTATTTTCTAAAAGGTCACACATTCTATTTATAATTGCGATGGCTGCATCCTTAATTATAACAATTAATGTTGTTACTGAAAACTATGGCAGTGTCAGTAACAATATAAAAACCTTTTATTCAAATCCAGTTATGAGAGTTAGTGAATTTATGATTGGAATTTCTTTTTATTTATTACAGGCAAAAGGTAAACTGAAGAACCTCCCAAAATTTCTTAAATCTTCTGTGTTTGTTTTTTTTCTAATTTTTTGTTTAACTTGCTTAAAATTTTCTGAAGGTCCTTATTCATACATGGGACTTCAATATTTTATTACCCCTTTATTTGGGTTATTAATATTTAATTTTCACAACATAAAATATGGCCCAATAGCAAATAATAAGGTTATAAATTATTTGGGAAAGATTTCCTATTCATTTTACATGTGGCAGTTTTTGGCTATAGAACTTGGCAGATATTTAAAAGAACATTATGATACAAACTCTTGGCTTTTAATGTTATCAGCACTGTCTTTAAATATTATTTTATCTTCTGTTTCATATCACTTGATAGAAGAAAGATGCAGAAGTATTTTAATGAAAAAAATTAAAATTAAGAAATAACTGCTTATGCTTAGATTACTTACCAATAGGACTATTATTATTTATGACTGGATGCAGCCCATTTAGAACAGTTTACCACAAAGGTTCTGAAACGAATCATTTTAAGGATGGGCGATTTCATAATATTGATGATCAAAACCGGGGATTTTGGCCAGTTTTAAAATGGCTTATGACAAGAAAAAAGGCTGAATGGCCCGAAAACGTATCGAATAAAACTTATCCAGTCCCACCCAAAACAGTACAAGGGAACAAAGTAAAAATAACCTTTATTGGGCACATTACATTCTTGATTCAAACCCAAGGGGTGAATATTCTAACGGATCCAGTTTGGTCTGATCATGTGGGCCCCACAAGTTGGCTTGGTCCAGATCGCACACGCCAAGCAGCCCTGAAATTAAAAGACATTCCAAAGATTGATATTATTATTTTAAGCCATGATCATTACGATCACGCGGATGTAGAAAGTTTAAAATTCTTTATTGATCGGGATAATCCCAAAATCTATACAGGTCTTGGGGTGGATAAAGCCATGCAAGCCGATGGTATTATCGGCGACTATCAGATTATGGATTGGTGGAACACCCTACCCTTTTCTGATGTTCTGAAAATCACCTTTGTCCCTGTTCAACATTTTTCTGGCCGGGGTCTTTTCAGCCGAAATGCCACTTTGTGGGGTGGATTTGTTCTGGAAACCCCTGGTAATAAAATTTTCTTTGCGGGGGATACAGGATACTGCCCCCATTTTGCAGAAATTCATGATAAATTTGGACCCATGGATATATCCCTCCTTCCCATTGGGGCCTATGAACCCAGGTGGTTTATGAAGCATGTTCACATGAACCCTGATGATGCTGTGATGGCGCACAAAGATTTAAAATCAAAACTTAGTATCGGCACACATTTTGGGACGTTCCAATTAACGGATGAACCCATTAACCAACCAATCAAAGACCTACAAACTGCCCTGGAAAAGCATTCTGTTAATCCAGAAAAATTCCTTACCTTGGACTTCGGCCAAGGTTCTGACTTTTAATCCCTCCCTGCTTTTTACACATAGATTCTGAACTAAATTCAGAATAATATTCTAGTTATTGTCTCATTCTACGGCTTGGATCCCCCTCACTACCGTCATCGCGAGCACCAAAACGGTGCGCGGCGATCCATACTTATTTCTCAGTTACTCCATCATTGCGAGCAGCCGCAGGATGCGCAGCGATCCACACTACAGCCCAATACTCTTTGTCATTCCAGACTTGATCCGGAATCCAGGCTGCAGTTTACCCCGTACACATTGACTGCCTCTGACTTCTGGATTGTCCAACCTATCGCGCTGGGGATCCACAGGAGTTCTCTCCTACTTTTTCGCCCCTTTTCCCGTTAAATTCCCCCAAAATATGGACATATTGACGTACCTATACATAATGGGCGTACTAGGGTATTTTATTTGGCTCCCAGTTTTTTAAAAACTGCCTAAAAAATAAGCAAAAAATTAAAGAAAATTCAAAAAAGCATATAAAAAAATGAAGCGTAACGCATGGCTCAGGTAATAAAAAAAGGGAAAAACATCCTAAAAAGACTAAAAAAATAACATTAAATAATTGAAAAATATGCATAAATTTCATTATGCAAAAAACGCATATGATTTCCCGTTAATTTATGGATACAATCTTATTCTTACATAAACCTTCTGCGCATAAAAGTGCGCCTTGCAACAATCCAATAAGATATTTTCTGGACTTATTCCCATCTTATTGTTTAAAATAGATTTTATTAAAGGGAGCAATAAATGTCACAAAGACTTAGACCAACCAATGTGACCAGGGAATCCTGGGATTTTATGACAGACCATCTGTCTTCTTTAATTAAAATTATTGCCATTCCCCTTATTATATCAATTGCCCTAGAGGGGTTTATCGAAATTTATTATGCGGGCGCCCCTTCCCCGTATATGAAGGCTGGGGTTGATGCCTTTTACACAGTGATTGAGGCAATGTGGGGGGTACGTTGGCTCCGTTATCTTTTAGAACCACCACGTCAAAATCAATACTTTATGGCCCCTTTCCGGTTTGGAAAACACGAAGTTAAATATGCTTTGTATGGAATTGCCGTATTACTTCCCATTATATTAGATGATTTTACAGGAAGTCTGGCCCTACCCACCATTGCCAAAACGGGTTTATATTTCACTATCTTTTTATTCACCCTGGTCCTTTTCAGGTTTGAATTCATCTTCCCCGCCATTGCCATTAGTCATGCCACAAGTTTTTCTGTTTCATGGCAAAAGTCAAAAGCTTATTGGGGATCTATGATTATAAGTTTCTTACAATCCTTAATCATAATGATTCCTGTTATAACCCTTTTATCTTTTATTGGATTTGTCTTATTTGTTGTTGTGTGGGCCTTCGGCTTTACAGACATATCAGGCTGGACAGCACAGGATGGATTTGGGCCTTTGTTCTTGAAAAACCCTGTTATTCTTGGGGTTTATTTATTCATAAAAGAAAGTGCATTCTTCACAATTCAAGCCTTATTTTTGACAATTGTAGGTCTTTATTACAGGCATGCTTCTGTAAAATTGGTGTCAAAAAAATAATAGGGAATTTATAAGATTTTAACGCCTTAAAATTTTCTAATTGAAATGCATCACAACATGTCTTATATTGATGTTAAGTAATGTTTTTGGGGATTGGCTCATTTTTTGATTAATACATAATTCTACTTCTACGACTTTCTTGACGATACAGTTCCAGAATTTTCGAATATCTAAGTATTATTTTCTGTATTTCCTAACAAACAAGCATCCACATTCATTATGAATATTAACGATAGCATTAAGGAGAATAATATGGCTACCGGAACTGTAAAATGGTTTAACCCAACTAAAGGCTTTGGATTCATCACACCAGATGGTGGAGACAAAGACGTATTCGTACACATTAGCGCGGTTGAAAAGGCTGGTTTAACTGGTCTTCAAGAAAACCAAAAAGTTAGCTATGAAGTAGCAACTCAAAAAGGACGTCAATCAGCTGCAAATCTTGAACTAGTTGATTAATTATCAAGTCTTTTATTGATAGAAAACCTTGCCAAAAATACTTGGCAAGGTTTTTTATTAATTTTACTATTGACCTTCGTGTTTATCCTAACTATATTGACGACATGGTGCGGGCACTTAGCTCAGTCGGTAGAGCATCTGACTTTTAATCAGAGGGTCACAGGTTCGAATCCTGTAGTGCCCACCACCTTATCAAGTTTTTTCCCCAAATAAACTGACTTTTACCTTGTGATTTTACCCTACCTCGTCTATAGTAATTTCATCTTATTTTAATCAATAATTAAGGACCTTGAAATATGGCTGGCAGCGTAAATAAAGTTATTCTTGTTGGAAATCTTGGACGTGATCCTGAAGTACGTCATTCCCAAGATGGATCAAAAATTGTAACCTTTTCCATGGCAACATCTGAAAACTGGCGGGACAAAGCAACAGGCGAACGTCGTGATCGCACTGAATGGCACCGTGTTGTTGTTTTTAATGACAAGCTTGCGGAAGTTATCGAAAGATACGTAACCAAAGGATCCAAATTATATATTGAAGGCCAGCTTCAAACCAGAAAATGGACTGATAATACGGGCCAAGAAAAATATACAACTGAAGTTGTTTTGCCAAAATACCGTGGGGAATTAACCATGCTTGATGCCAAAGGCGGGTCAGGCAGCAATGATTTTGGATCATTAAATCAAGATTCTGGATCCAGCAATATGGATCAATCAACACCTGAATCCGTAAGTTCAGGAAAATATGATGATCTAGATGATGACATTCCATTCTAAAAAAACCTAACTTAAGCACAGAGGTATTACGTGAGCGATAATATAAAAGACGTTTTGAATACAAGTTCTTCGATTGAACCAGTGATTCTTGAAGATGAAATGAAAAAGTCCTATTTGGACTATGCGATGAGTGTTATCGTATCCCGTGCGTTACCAGATGTACGCGACGGTTTAAAACCAGTTCACAGACGTATCCTTTTTTCAATGAAAGAAGGGGGTCTTGATTATAACAAGCCCTACAGAAAATCAGCCCGTGTGGTTGGGGATGTTATGGGTAAGTATCACCCGCATGGTGATGGTTCCATTTATAATGCGATGGTCCGTATGGCCCAAGATTTTTCTATGCGTGTCCCTTTGGTGGATGGGCAAGGAAACTATGGTTCCATGGATGGTGACGAAGCAGCCGCCATGCGTTATACCGAGGCACGTCTTTCCCAACCTGCGCATTTCATGTTGTATGATATTGACAAAGATACTGTTGATTTCCAAGCAAACTATGATGAAAGTTCAAAAGAACCTACTGTCCTACCTGCCCGTTTTCCAAACCTGCTTGTAAATGGTGCTGGTGGTATTGCTGTTGGTATGGCCACAAACATCCCCCCTCACAACTTGGGTGAAGTCATTGATGCTTGTTGTGCTTATATCGAAAATCATGACATTACAGTTGAAGAACTTATGCAAATCGTTCCTGGACCTGACTTTCCAACAGGGGGAACCATTTTAGGACGCCGTGGTATTTTAGACGCTTACACAACAGGGCGTGGGTCCATCACAATGCGCAGTAAAACGCATGTTGAAGAAATTCGTAAAGACCGCGAAGCCATCATCATTACAGAAATTCCATACCAAGTTAACAAATCCCGTATGGTTGAACGCATTGCTGAAACGGTTAATGCAAAAATTGTTGAAGGTATTTCAGATTTACGCGATGAATCAGACCGTAATGGTGTACGTGTTGTAATTGAAATTAAAAAAGATTCTGATGCCTCAGTTGTTTTAAATCAACTGTACAAACACACGCCTGTGCAAACAAGTTTTGGGATCAATACACTTGCATTAAATGCGGGTAAACCTGAAACAATGTCTTTACGTGATATTGTTTCCCACTTCATTCGTTTCCGTAAAGAAGTTATTTCCCGTCGCACCCGTTTTGAATTACGCAAAGCACGTGATAAAGCACACGTTTTGTTGGGACTTGCCATTGCTGTTGCCAATATAGATGAAATCATTGCCATTGTTCGTGCAGCAAAAGATCCTGCAACTGCGCGGGAACAATTAATGGCAAAAGACTGGCCGTCAAAAGACATAAAGCCTTTAATTCGCTTGGTCGAAACCTTGCCTGATAGTCAGCCCGATCCAGAAACTTATAAGTTAACCGAAGTTCAAGCCAAAGCCATTTTGGATTTACGCTTACACAAATTAACAGGCCTGGAACGCAGTAAAATTTCAGATGAATTACATGAAATCATCGAACAAATCAAAGAATATTTATCAATTCTAAGCAATCGTGACCATTTATTGCGCGTTTTAAAAGAAGAACTTGTCGAAGTTAAAGATAAATTTGCAACCCCACGCCGATCAGATTTTTCAGATGAAGACATTACAACAGCAACAGAAGACCTTATCCAACAAGAAGATATGGTTGTGACTGTAAGCCACAATGGATACATCAAACGTGTTCCCCTTTCAACGTATCGCGCACAACGTCGCGGTGGAAAAGGCCGTTCTGGAATGGGTACCCGTGATGAAGATTTTGTTGAACGCGTATTTGTTGCCCACACGCACACGCCTATTCTTTTCTTCTCTGATCATGGTTTATGCTATGCTTTGAAGGTTTATATGTTACCGATTGGATCTGCAACATCACTTGGAAAAGCAATGGTTAATATTTTACCTCTTTCCAAAGATGAAAAAATATCAACCCTTATGGCCATGCCTGAAGATGAAACCCAATGGGAAAACTTGCACATTATGTTTGCAACAAGCAAGGGGACTGTACGCCGCAATAAGTTATCTGACTTCATGAATATTCGTGCCAATGGTAAAATTGCTATGAAGTTGGAAAGTGGGGAATCTCTTGTAAATGTGGCTGCATGTGATGAAGATTCAGATGTCTTTTTAGCAACCCATCAAGGAAAATGTATTCGCTTCCCTGTTACAAATATTCGTGTATTTGCAAGCAGAAATTCAATGGGTGTTCGGGGCATTAAGCTTTCGAACAAAGACCGTATTATTTCCATGTCTATTCTACAGGGCAGTAAATTCACTATTGAAGAACGGGATGAATATTTGAAAAAATCCCGTGCTTTAAGATCTGAAGATTCTGATGTTCCGACAGTTAACTTAACTGAAGAACGTTTTGATGAAATGCAAGCAAATGAACAGTTCTTGCTGACCATTACAGAAAAAGGATTTGGTAAACGTTCTTCCACTTATGAATACCGTCTATCATCACGTGGTGGTATGGGTATTGCCAACATGGAAATCACGGATAAAACGGGTCTTATGGTCTCTTCCGTAATTGTCGAAGATACAGACGATATTATGTTGGTAACCAATGGGGGAAAACTAATTCGCAGCCCAATTAATCAAGTTCGTATTGCTGGACGCAAGACACAAGGTGTTCGCCTGTTCCGTATTGATGATAAAGAAAAAGTTGTGTCTGCAGATTGTATTCGTGAAGATGAAGATGCTGTGGAAGGTGAATTAAACGAAGACCAAGTGGATACTTCTGAAAATAATCCCGAAACTGAATCTTCTTCAAAAGCAGATGAAGTTACGGAAGAATAGGTCGATAGCCTTATTTATTAAGGCTGTCTGACTTCCAACTAAATATACGGATAAAGTTAAAACCTAAATTCAGATAACCTAGAAGCCCTAGATCTATCGGTCTGCAGCATTTTTTGCAATAATTAGTAGCTAAAACCAGCCTGGGGCTAAGGTTTTATTTTCAAGTCCAAAAAGCTTTTTAACCGGCTTATTTACATGTACTAACACCCACAGGGAACTTCCTGATTTCAAAGTTTTTTTCTTTTTTATTTATATTTACGATGCCATGCAATAAACATTAAAACTGGCCACAATGAATAATGCCAATTTTTATTATGCTTGCTATGCTGAATCCATTTCTCACGAATTGGATTTGCGTTCAAAACACCCGTGTCATTAAGTGATTTTTCACTTAAAAGATCTTCAGCCCAATCTTTTAAATCCGTACGCAGCCAAGTATCAATGGGTACACCAAAACCCATTTTTGGGCGTTCCATAATTTCTTTTGGCACATATTGGTGTAATAATTCACGCAATATCCATTTACTTTTTCCATTGCGAACCTTCATATTATGGGGTAATTGCCAGGCATATTCCACAACTCGATGGTCTAAAATAGGAACTCTGGCCTCTAGACTGACAGCCATACTTGCCCTATCAACTTTGGTCAAGATATCATCTGGTAAATAAGTTAGACTATCCAACAGCTGCATATGGCTTGTAAAATTATCCCCTTTAAGACCTAAATTCCAAATACCTAAGTCTTTTTCTTTTCCATTCTTAACCAACGTATCTGGGTGCATCCATTGGCTGACAAGCGATTTGTAAAAATCAACTTCTGAATTCATGCGCAATACTTCGGACAGCTTTTTAATTTTCGATGAAATATTGTTTGGTCTTTTGCTTCCTGGAATTAAGTATGACAACTTTTCCCAAACACTTGATGGCATTTGATCCAAAGAATAAGCCAACGGTTTATGCATAAAAGACGGCAAATTTTGAAGTTTATTCCATATGTCTATGCCTGTTGTATATCGATTATATCCTGCAAAAAACTCATCCCCACCATCACCCGACAAACTAACAGTCACATGTTGGCGTGCCAGCTTAGAAACTAAATAGGTTGGTATTTGGGATGAATCTGCAAAAGGTTCATCATAATATTCAGGCAAATCTGGAATAACATCTTGTGCATCTTTTGTATTTACATAAAATTCATGGTGATCCGTTTTAAGATGATCCGCCACTTTTTTTGCATGTTGTGCTTCGTTATAATCGGCCTCATTAAACCCGATTGAAAAAGTTTTTATGGGGCGTTTGCTTTGCGCTTGCATCAAAGCCACCACCAAGGAACTGTCATAACCACCGGATAAAAAAGCGCCCAACGGAACATCTGCCAACATGCGTTTTTTAACAGCATCCTTTAAAATATCTTCCAATTGCGCAATGGCTTCTTCATCAGAAACAGCTAAAGGACTGGATTGCCCTTTTTCATACACATCCTGCATAGACCAGTATTCTTCTTCTTGAATATCATCTTGTCCTTTAATGGTAATTAAAGTCCCTGGCTTTTGCTTTTGTATGCTTTTGAAAATAGAATGTGGGGCGGGCACATAACTAAACCTAAAATAAGAAGTCAGTGAATCTTGGTCTAAAGAGGGGCTCCATTCTGGATGGGCCCTGAAACTTTTCAAGGAAGATCCAAAAAACAAAGTATTCTTTTGAATTCCCCAGTACAAAGGTTTTATGCCAAGCCTATCACGGCACAATATTAATGATTTATTTTTGCGATCCCATAAAGAAAAGGCCCACATTCCAATAAATTTCTGTACCGACTTTTTAACACCCCAAGTTTCAAAAGCGGCCAGCATTACCTCTGTGTCTGACCCCCCTTTGAAAGAACAACCTTTACTTTCCAATTCTTTACGAAGTTCAGGGGCATTATAAACCTCCCCATTATAAACCATACAATAACGCCCTGACCCAGACTGCATAGGCTGGTGACCTAAAGGGGATAAATCTTGAATAGATAAACGTCTGTGACCCAAAGCAATGCCATAAGTTTCATCAGACCAAACCCCCGAATCATCAGGACCTCGATACTTTATTTCAAGAGCCATTTTTTCAGCAATTTTTTCAAGATGGGAATTCTTGTATTTTTTCTTAAAATCAATAAAACCTGTTAAACCACACATCTATTTTCTCAAAACTCTTTATAAACTACATCATATTTAGATACACAGCTTGTGATACTAAATTCTTTTTCAACTTTTTCACGCCCTAGTTTACCCATAGTTACGGTATTTTTATCATTAAGCACTTTTAGTAATGCTTCAGATAACTTTTTAGGATTTTTACTGGGCACCAAAAATCCTGTTTTTCCATCATCAACTAACTCTACTATACCTCCAACTGCTGTCGCAATGACAGGTATGCTTGACGCCATATATTCCATCACTGCATTTGGCATTCCTTCTTCATGGGAACATAAAATACCTAAATTGCTTTCAGATAAAATTTGGGGTATATCTGCGCGCAAACCTAAGAATCTTATATGGGCACCTAAGTTTAAATCTTGGGCTTTTTGTTCCAGTTGATTTTGAACACCTCTATCGCGACCTATCAATAACAACATCCATTTTTTAGATATTTTATCTTTAATTAATGATAATGCTTCCAACAAATCCATATGCCCTTTATAGGCAATAAGATTGGCTGTCATGGTCATAATAAAAGTATTGGAATCTATGCCCAAAGTTTTATGTATATTTTTATTTTCCACATTATTAAATGTATCTAAATCAATTCCATTTTGAATCAGTCTTATTTGATTTTCCTGGATTCCTTCATCTAATAAATTTTTCTTAACTGCGTTGCTGTTCGCCAAAAATAGATCTGCTGATTTATGTGTTTTTCTTTCTAACCTTCCAAAAAATGGAACAGATTTTTGATAGTGATTCAGGGATCTGCGACTCATAATCTTTGGCCCCTTATGACCTGAAAGCTTTGCAGCCATCATCCCCAGAACATAGGCTTGTGACAGAAAAAAATGGGCGATACAATTTTTATCTTGGGCCAGAACCTGACGTAACTTGCACATAGAAGCTATAACTTCTAGAAATTTACTAAGTTTACCAGGTAAAAATGTAATCTTTTTTGGAGAAATCACATCAATGCCTACATCTTTAAAGGCCGACATCATCGCACTATCTGAACGTAATGTATGAATAACTGGCAACCAACCAAGCTTTTTTAATCTAGGCAAAACCTGAAGCAAGTGACGCTCCGTTCCCCCAAAATCTAAGCTTGTGATAATAATTCTGATTGTTTTATTCATACTTTTTTGTAAGTTTTTCAAATACGTTTTGCCACAAATTAAGTATTTTTCTCAATTCATATTGTTCCATATCTTTTTTCGCCGAGTTCCCCAGTTTTTTCTGTAATGCAGAATCATCAGCCAATTTTTCCATAGCCTTTGCCAAACTTAATGAATCTTTGATTGGAACTAGGATACCATTTTTTCCGTTATTAATTAAATCCGAAGGGCCAAAATCGCAATCTGCAGAAATAACGGGCATACCTATAGCCATGGCCTCCATTAACGAATTTGGCATGCCTTCATAAATAGAAGAAAAAACAAAAATTTTTGATTGCGCAATTTCTTTCTGGGGTTCTTTAACAGCATCTTTTAAAAAAATACGTCCTTCCATACCAAGGGTTTGTATTTGTTTTTCAAGCTTTTTACTGTCTTCATTATTCCCCTTACCAATAATTTTTAAAGTCCAGTCAGGGTGTTTTTTTGATACTTTTGAAAAGGCATCAATTAAATATGTGTATCCCTTTTGAATACTTATGCGGCCCAAAGCAACAAATTCTTTTTTACCCCCCGTCCAATTGATATTATTTTCTAACACTATGGGGTTTGGAATTATGCTGGTATTTTTTTGAATCTGTGTGGAAAAACATTCTTTAATACCCTTATTTTGAACCACTAAAGAACTTGCTTTACAATAAGCCCAATTTCGAAGAAACTTTTTAACTTTTCCTATTGGTGTGGTTTTAGGATTTATCCTTTCTGAAACAACCACGGGGACATCAAGCCCCAGGGTCGCAAAGACTGCCATAATATTATTTGTATCCAGAAACGATATAACAATATCAGGATTAAATTTTTTTATTTGATCACGCAAACCAAAAAATCTTTTTATTAAAATCATTGGTTTTGCATATTTGCAGGAGGTTAAAGTATCTAACTGAACGACATTAATATTTGTGTTTAGTTTATAGTAAGGTTTTGAATTTGAAGGTTCATACGTCACAAAACAAACATTGTGACCTTCTGCAACCCAACCATTTGCTAAAGTTGACATGACGCGCTCTGCCCCTCCCCCTTGAAGGGCTGGAATAGATAATAATATTTTTTTTGACTTTGGCATATCATGAACCTTTGGCGGAGGGAGTGGGATTCGAACCCACGGTACGCATAACGCACAACGGTTTTCGAGACCGCCCCATTCGACCACTCTGGCATCCCTCCGTAAACTTAATCAGACAATACAATATTTGCCTATTTTGTACAAGCATCTACTCTGTATCTTGTGCTTATAAACCCAAGTATATATAGTCTAGTTCAATATTAAAGGAATCTATATTTATGTCTTTTTCAAAAGACTTATTAAATTGGTACGATCAAAACCACCGGCATTTACCCTGGAGAGCCAATCCCGGGGAAAAACCCAATCCATACCATGTTTGGATAAGCGAGATTATGCTACAGCAGACAACTGTTCCTACGGTTATTGATTATTTTAATCGATTTATTCATAAATGGCCTTCAATTACAAAACTTGCAACCGCCTCTTTAGATGATATTTTACATAGCTGGCAAGGTCTTGGTTATTATTCACGCGCCCGCAATCTGCATAAATGTGCACAGACTATTACACTTAATCATGATGGACTTCTTCCCCAAACTGAAAAAGAACTTCTTGCCTTACCTGGGATTGGCCCTTATACAGCAGCAGCCATTTTAAGCATTGCTTTTGACACCCCAACACCTGTTATTGACGGGAATATTGAACGCATTCTTTCCAGGCTGTTCATTATTGACATACCTATATCAAAGTCAAAAAACCTTTTAAAAAGTAAAGCAAGTCTATTAACACCTGTGAATCGGTCAGGGGATTTTGCACAAGCAATGATGGATTTAGGATCAGAAACTTGCACCCCAAAAAAACCAAATTGTGCAAACTGTCCTATTCAAAATTACTGTAAAGCATATGACCAAAATATAATGGAACAGTACCCAATAAAAATCAAAGCCAAACCCAAGCCAGAAAAGCATGGCTATGTGTACTTAATATTTAACAACAAACAACAAGTATTCCTTGAAAAACGTCCTTCTAAAGGATTGCTTGCGGGTATGTTTGGATTTCCAACATCTGAATGGACGGTTGAAAAACCCAATAAAAAAGATTTAGAAAACACTAAATGGCAAGATTTATGTGTAACGCAGAAAACAATTAAGCATACGTTTACGCATTTCCATTTATTCTTAACAATCGTAACTGGCACATCAAATGAATCGGGTGATATGTGGAAAAAAGAAATAAATCTAAAGGATTATGCAATTCCTACATTAATGAAAAAGGTCTGGAAAAATTATAAAAATGTGGAGCAAGCTGGACTATGACTTGCTCCACTGTACTTCTCTTTTCTCTTACAAACACCATTCTGCCAAATTTATTTATTAGAAACTTTTGCAAATTTCGCATGATATTATTTTGTTCTATTTATTTTTATGCATAATTTAATGAAACAAACTTGCCCCCAAACCATAAATACCCTATATTGCAGCATATAGATTTAATCGGAGCGTAGCGCAGTCTGGTAGCGCACTACACTGGGGGTGTAGGGGTCGCAGGTTCAAATCCTGCCGTTCCGACCATTCTATAACACACTAAGCATATCGATAAAAATGTGGATACTCCCCAGATCTTATGATAATTTAATCGCATGAAAGTAATTACTTATAAAAACGATTTACCAGATAATTTTGCAGTCCCAGAATCTATTGCCATTGATTCTGAAACGATGGGCTTAAACCCTTTTCGCGATCGACTTTGTGTTGTTCAATTATCAACTGGGGATAATATTGCCCACCTTGTGAAGTTTGATAATAAAAAACCTTTACACGCACCGAACCTTGTAAAACTTTTGGAAAATGAAAAAGTGTTAAAAATATTTCATTTTGGGCGTTTTGACTTAGCCATGATTAAACAGCATTTGGGGGTCATGCCAAAACCAGTTTACTGTACAAAAATTGCATCAAAACTTATCCGGACTTATACAAATAAACATAGTTTGAAAGAGCTGTGCTCTCTATACGCCAAGGTTGATTTATCAAAACAAGAGCAATCCTCTGACTGGGGTGCGGCAGAGCTTACCAAGTCACAAGGCACTTATGCAGCCAATGATGTTTTGTATCTTCATAAAATAAAAAAAGAAATTGATATTCTGTTAAAAAGAGAAAATCGTTATAACCTTGCCTACGAATGCTTTAAATTTTTACCAACAGTTGCAGAATTAGACTTGCTTCAATGGGAAGTTGGTGATATTTTTGCCCATAATTAGTGAGAATTCAATGACCCAAAAAACAGTTAAAATTAAATTTTTAGATCAAGAAAACAAAGAACATGTGATTGATGCGCCTGTTGGACTTTCTATTCTTGAAATTGCCCACGATAATAAAATTGAACTTGAAGGTGCCTGCGAAGGATCTTTAGCCTGTTCAACATGTCACGTTATTGTTGAAGAAGAATGGTTCGATACATTACCAGAAGCAACTGAAGATGAAGAAGATATGTTAGATCTTGCTTTTGGCTTAACCCCCACTTCAAGACTTGGTTGCCAAATCATTATTACTGAAGAAATGGAAGGTTTAACTATTAAACTTCCTGCTGCAACCAGAAATATGATGGTTGAATAAACCCTATGAAATGGACTGATATTTATGATATTGCCATTGCCCTTGAAGAAGAACATCCTGATGTGGATATTTTAGGCGTACGCTATACAGATTTATGGAAGTGGGTCTGCAATCTTTCCGACTTTGATGATGACCCGAACAAATCAAACGAAAAAACTTTAGAGGCAATCCAAATGGCCTGGCTTGATGAGCGAGATTAAATATTTTTTCAACTATTTCTCTGAATTTATTCATATTTGTGATAAATTACCTTAAAGATCATGATGAAAAACACAAAAATAATAACAGCAAGTATTTTTGGGAATGCCCTTGAATTCTATAACTTAACTTTATATGGATTTTATGTAAGCATTCTTGCCCCCTTATTCTTTCCGTCTGAGAATGCAACTTATTCTCTGATTGCAAGTTTAAGCGCCTTTGCCTTTGGCTTTTTTGTACGTCCTATCGGTGCAATCGTTTTTGGCTCTATCGGTGATAAACTTGGCCGACGCCTGGCATTAAGCTTATCTATTTTATTCATGGGAATTCCCTCATTAATTATCTCTGTATTACCTGGATATTCGAAAATTGGTTTTGTTGCACCTTTGGTTCTTATTCTTTGCCGTTTATCCCAGGGGCTTTGCTCTGGTGGGGAATTCAACGGAGCAACCATTTTTGCTTTGGAACATGTGGGTAAAGACCGCCCTGGATATGTAGGAGGCCTAATCGTGGGGTCTTGCTTGCTGGGTTCCTTAATAGCAACCGGTATTGCCATGTTTTTCAACCAGGATATATTTCCAGACTGGATATGGCGTGTACCTTTTCTCATTGGCGGACTGGCCAGCTTTTTTGGGTTATATATGCGGCGTCAAATTGATGAAAGCCCTGAATTTATTGAAGCTGAAAATAAAAATAAAATTGACCACCTTCCTTTGAAAAGTGCGCTAACAAAACACCTAAGGTCTTGTTTGTTGGTTTTTAGCATTGCCTCATTTGATGGTGCGCTGACATATACTCTTGTAACTTTTATGATTGTTTATGCCACAGAATGTTTGGGCATTTGCAAAGAATATTCTATGATTTATAACTTTATAGGCATTGCTTCTTGTATGGTTGCCTGCCCAATATCAGGATATTTAGTAGACAAGTACAAAATTAAAAATGTCTTAATTATATCAAGTTTATTCGTATTAATTTTCAGCTATCCAGTATTTTTATTAATTCAGTCCAAGGCATGGTTTCCCAATGTTATAGCAAATATTTTGTTAGGCTTGATGGTTGGAAGTATCATTGGTATACAACCTCTATTCTCACAACGCCTGTTCCCAGTGCAAGACAGATATACAGGCATTGCTTTTAGTTATAGCTTGGGTTTGGGACTTATGGCAGGAATCACGCCAATAGTATTAACTATGCTTGTAAAAGAATTAAACCTTTACAATATGCCTGCTTATTATTTAATGGGATTTGCGGCTGTGTTTATACTTATCATTAAAAATGTACAATTGAAAACTAAGTGAACTTAGCTTACTATCTTAATAAACAATAATTATCATTTTAAGGTAGGCTAATGACCCAATCAAAGCAGGATGTTCTTAAGTTTTGGTTCCAGGAAACGGATTCTGAAAACCTCAAGCTAGCAATGAAGCGGTGGTTTGAACCTGATGCAAAGTTTGATAATGAAATTAAATCAAAATTTTCCGACTTAATTGAAGATGCCTTGAATGGCAAGATAGACGACTGGTCAGCCACAATAGATGGAAGCCTTGCTTCAGTCATAGTTTATGATCAATTTACACGAAATATTCACAGGGGTTCGGCAGCATCTTATACTGGTGATCGTAGGGCCCTTGCAATTTCAAAGAATATTATTTCTTTGGGCCATGATAAAAACTTGCCGTTACTTCAACGTTTGTTTCTATACCTGCCCTTTATGCATTCAGAAGATAAAGTAACGCAAAAACAATCAGTTGAACTTTATGCTGAACTTGCTAAGGATGCACCCTCTTCCGTAAAGAAGTATTTTAATGATTCCCTTGATTTTGCAAAAAAACATAAAGAAATTATTGATAAGTTTGGGCGGTTTCCCCATCGAAATAAAGAATTAAACCGTGAATCCACAAAAGAAGAATTGGATTTTATAAAGAAAAAAGGGCGTGGATTTTAGATATCCCCACCCTTTAATTCCAAAAAGTATTTTTTTATTAAGCCTTAACTTTACTATCATATTTAATAAAGAAAAAGCCTGCTGTTCCAATGAGCAATCCAGTAACTAGACTGAACATTCCCATATTGAAAGCATACTCTCCATAGAAGCGAACATTATCAGTCATTGTACCTTGCCAAAATGCATCCAAAAGATTACCGAAAACTATTGGATATATAATACCACTGATCATATTGATCATATTAACGATTCCAATCATTGTTCCGCCCAACCATTCTGGTGTGCGTTCTGTAACCATTCCAAAAACCAAAACTTGGTAAGCACTGAAAAATCCAATTATGATTAAAAAGACAGCAACACCTGCAAATGGTAATTTTAAATACATAATTCCAAACAAAGCACCAAGCATCAACAATCCACTTAAGGCAATCAGCTTGGCATAATTATGGAATCTTTCAGAAAGTAAGGCAATCATTGGCCCTCCAAAAACCATTCCACCGTATATAATACTTCCTGGTGCTGCCGCATCTTGACTGCTCCAGCCATACACTTGGCCAAAATAAGTCTTACTCCAGGATCCTGCAAAAGAATATAAAGGCCCAGAAAGCAATGCACCAAACAAAGAAATCCATAATATTTTGTTATCAATCATAACCTGCCATGCAGCCTTAAAATCAAGTTTTTCTACCTGATCTTCCTTAAATCCAACTGGATTTTTTACAAAAAGGAAGATGGCTAAACTTATTAATGCCCCGATCATAGACAGATAAAATAAAGTAGACTTCCATCCAACTAAGTCAACTGAATAGCTTAATGGCATACCACCAAACATCGCCCCTGATAGCCCGATTGCTACAGTAATTCCAACGATTCGGGAATATTTTTCTTCTTCAAACCACATGCGAATAAGTTTTGATGTTGATATAAAGGCACCGGCTGCCCCAACCCCGACAAGGAAGCGACCAATTAATACGGTTGTCCAACTTTCTGCAATAGAAAATAAAAACACACCACAACCACAAACAAGGCACAAGGCCGTTGCAATATAGCGGGGGCCATATAGATCTAAAAGAACCCCGCTAGGAATCTGCATCAAGGCATATCCTGCATAAAAAGCCCCGACAAGCAATCCAAATTGGGATGCTTCAATATTAAAATACTGTTGCAGATCTTCTGCCATGACATCTGGGGAAACCCGTGCAACAAATTGATAAAAGAAAAAGGCGCACATAAGTGACCACATAAATAGAGATCGCGCTTTTATAGACATTTTTTAACTCCAAACTTTAAACTTAGTTTAATTCTTTTGGTCCCCTTCTTGGAAACCTTATTATACGTACAAATCTTATGAAATTATATTAAATGAAATAGGACAGCAGCAGCTGCCACAAGCATCATGACCATGCTTAGGGTAGTAATATTTTTAAATGTATTTATATTACGGTAATTCATAATCTAACATATTATGGGTTGAGTTCAGGTAAATCAAGAATAAATTTAAAAAAATAAAATTTACAATTAGTTTATTGAACAAACTTATTACATAAACAAAAATGTCAGAAGTTAAAGAGTGTAAAAATGATGACTTGATACTGCCTTAAATTCATTAGAATATGCGCCTTGAATAAAATCGATCCCATCTAATTTGTTACGTTCTATATTCAAAATACGACCATGAACAAACATGAATTCATTTGGATACTTATTTAACATATAATTTGCATACAATTCATATTCAGAAAAATTGCCATCTTCCAAATCTAAATCATTCAAAGCATCAAACCACACTTTCTTATATTTATTTTCCAGATCTGCTTTAAGTAATTTTAACTTTTGTTTATTAAACAACATGTGGTGCGCTGTAAAATCTAAATTATAAAACTTTTTAACGCCTGTCACCCGTTCAACAAACTTCTTTCTTTCCAAAGAATAATCTCTGTAGACATTAAAAATAGTTTTTCCTTTATAAATAAAAACATGGGCACGCATTAAAATCATATCTGCATCTATCACCAAAAAGTTATCTTTTTCCACAAAAGAATCAGCATTTAATTTTAGATACTGTTGTTTGATCCAACCTTTTTGTGTTTTTTTATCTGAAAATTTTGGCAAGACATTATTTTCTTTTATAAATACCAAATCATTATCTTTTGCGAATTTTTTTAATTTTTCAGATTCTGGGGCCACAATATAAATTTTATTTATTGGGTGCATTAACAGCCCCTTTATTGATTTAATTGTATATTTTGCAGTTGGTATATCCTTTTCAACGATAGGAATAACAATATCTAGCGGAACATCACTTTTGTGAATTTTATTATCCATAGTTGGGTCATTGGAATAACGATAAAGCAAGGACATGTGAAGGTTTCTAAGTTTTTTATGAAAGTGTGATTCTGAATTTGGTAAGCTTTCCGGGGTGCTTATCAACCAAAAACTATAAAATATAATTAACAAAAAAATACCGGCAATAATTAAAAATATTTTTTTCATATTATCTTTCCTTTATTTGGTTTAAAAACCATGTTTTATGTTTTTCTTCAAGGTGGTCATGTAATTTCTTATATACATTTTCATGATAATTTTTTAACCACATCTTTTCACTTTTATCCAGCAGGTCAAATTTAATTAACTTAATATCAAAAGGTGTGCACGTTAATGTTTCAAATCCGTACATTTCACAATCTGAATCTTGAACTTTGATGGACTTCACCATCACAACATTTTCCAAACGAATGCCATAATGATCTTTTTTGTAATACCCTGGTTCATTTGACAAAAGCATGCCCGCTTGCAAAGGCACGGGTGAATAACGCTTACTTATACCTTGGGGGCCATCATGCACACCCAAGTAACACCCAACCCCATGTCCTGTTCCATGTCCATAATCTAAGCCTACATTCCACAAAGGCTGACGGGCCAATGCATCCAACTGCATCCCACTGGTACCTTTTGGAAATTTTGCTGTAGCAATGGCAATATGTCCTTTTAAAACGCGAGTATAATTGTCTTTTAAATCCTGTGGTGGGGCTTTTTTCCCAACCCAAACGGTGCGCGTCGTATCAGTTGTACCATCTAAATATTGCCCCCCAGAATCACATAAGAATAAGCAACCATCCGTCAATTTTTTATTAGTTGCCTCTGTTGTGTGATAATGCGCCAACGCAGCATTTTCGTTCACCCCTGCAATGGTACCAAAACTTGGTTGCATGAATAGGTCTTGTTCCTTGCGTAATGATAAAATTTTATCCATGGCATCGTACTCATCTGCCCCTTCTGCAACCGCCTGCGTATCCAACCAATACAGAAATTTTGTTAAAGCCACACCGTCATGGATTTGGCAATTACTTGCCCCCTTTTGCTCTGCAATATTTGTGATGGCTTTGGGTAATTGACAAGGGTCTTCACCAAAAATAATCTTATTCTGGCCTTGTAGTTTTTCATATATGGCATAAGGCGTTTTTTGTTGGTCCAATAAAACCGATTGATCTTTCAAGCCTTGTAAAAACTCTGAAAAACTGTCTATGTTTCTATAGTCAATTTTTTCCAGATCAATATATGTATCAACTTGATCCACATTACAAAACAGAGTTACATGACCTTGTTTATCCATGTAGGCATATGATAAAAATATGGGGGTGTAATCCACATCACTTCCACGTAAGTTCAATAACCATGCAATAGAATCAGCCCGACATAAAATAACACCATCGGTTTTTAAATTTTCGACAATTTTTTGCCGTTTATCTAAAGACGATTCCCCAGCATATTTTAAGGGATATTCTATAATGGAGTTTGCTGGAAGGTTTGACCTATCTTCCCAAACGGCATCAACCAAATTAGTATTAATTGGGATAAGGTTTTCCAACTTGTTAAAAGCCTGCTGTTCACGACAAGTTAATGTCCAAGGATCAAATGCCAATTTTTTGTTTTTCTGTTTGGATAAAAATTTTGAAATATTTGCAATAGTATAGTCTTGAATTTGAAAGTTTTCCTGATCAACTTCAGAAGCTGCCTGGATTGTATAACGCCCGTCCACAAACAAAACTGATTCAATTTGGGTGACAATTAAAAAACCAGCAGATCCTGTAAAGCCCGTCAACCATTCAATTCTTTTATAAGCATCCGGTATAAATTCATTTTGGAATGGATCTGCCATAGGAATCAGATAACCATCAAACCCTTGATCTTTAATATGCTTTTTTAAACTGACTAACTTAGACATCTTTTGATAAAATTATGGTTGACCAGCCCTCCAGATGAAAGACTTTTGAAACTTTTAAACCATATTTTGTATGGGCCTGGACCACTTGTTCTTCCTGTTCTTCCAATAAACCTGATAAGATTACATATCCACCTTTTTGCAAATGCTGGGCAAGATCCCCCGCCATATCACACAAAGGCCCTGCCAAAATATTGGCCATTATCAAATCATATTGATCCTCTGATTTTAAAGGCGCATAACCTGTACCCTCAATAACATCAATCAGACTTTCCACTTGATTATCTTTGGCATTGTCTGTGGCCGTTGTAACAGAGAAAGGGTCAATATCAATACCCAAAACTGGAATTTGAAAAAGCTTTACAATCGCCATGGATAAAATGCCTGAACCACAACCAACGTCCAGGGCTTTTTTGAATGGCTGGGTGCTTAAATGATCAAGGGCAAGCAGACATCCTTTGGTGGATGCATGTTCCCCGCTGCCAAAAGCCAGCGCAGCATCAATCTTAAGGACATGTTTTTCTTTGGGAATATGCCCTTCATAATGGGACCCATGAATAAAAAAGGACCCAACATCAATTGGGGGAAAACTTTTGCGATTTTCAGCCACCCAATCTTTTTCTGGCAGTTTTTCCAGTTCTGCCTTTAAGGGATCTGGTAAATTAAAATCAATTAAGAATTGATCCAATTTTTCCTGAGCTTGGGATGAATTACAATTTTTTATATCCCGAATGGGTAAGGTAACTTCAAGGTTCACTTCATTTTTATGTCCCTGAACACCGTACGACACAGCTGCCCCAATCTCATTCAAAGCATACACATACAAAGGTTGATCCTTTGTATCTACAATGATATTCCATTTCCAAATTGATTCATTCATGCGGCACTCACAAAACTATCCATAACTTTTTTTGTTCCTGTATGATCAAAATTGATCGTTAATTTATTACCATCTGATTCAGATATAATGCCATATCCAAACTTTATATGGAATACACGTTGACCCACTTTATATTTTGATGAACTGGGGCTAAAAATTAATTTTTCAGTTTCTTTTTTCTGCGATGGCTTAAAAAAAGCTGGTTTACTGTTCATAAAAGAAGTATCCAAAAAGCAAATATGTTCCTTGGGCAATTCTTGAAGGAATCTTGATGGTGTGCTGTTTTGCCATTGGCCATGCACCTGACGATTGGCTGCAAATGTAATATAGGCCTGACGACAGGCACGTGTTAATCCCACGTAGGCCAAGCGCCTTTCTTCTTCCAGTTCATTCTTACCACCTTCCATGATGACTTTTTGGCTTGGGAATACACCTTCTTCCCAGCCTGATAAAAAAACTGTGTCATATTCTAGGCCCTTGGCACTGTGCATCGTCATGATCATAACATTATCATCATAGGCTGACTTTGTGTTTTCCATTACCAAACTGACATGTTCCAAAAAGGCTGGCAAATCTTGAAATTCTGCAATGGCTGATACAAGCTCTTTTAAGTTTTCAAGGCGCCCTGATGCTTCGATACTTTTATCTTTTTTCCACATGGTGGCATAACCTGATTCGTCCAAAATCATTTCCACCAATTCCACATGATTTGTTGATTCCAACAAGCCATTCCAACGATCAATATTATGAATGAAATCCAATATGGCCGTACGAGTTTTACCTTTAATTTCATCAGTTTGAACAATATCACGAACTGCTTCCATCATCGATAGACCAGTATCCCTTGCAATCATATGCAATTTCTTAACAGTTGCCGCCCCAATACCACGCTTTGGTAAATTGATAATTCGGTCAAAGGCCAAATCATCTTTTGGTTGCACAACAAGCCGTAAATAGGCCATTGCATCACGGATTTCCATACGTTCATAAAAACGCACCCCCCCAATGATAATATAGGGGATGGATTGACTCATGAAGGCTTCTTCAAATTCACGGGTTTGAAAACCTGCCCTAACCAAAATCGCCATATCAGAATAGCGTTTATCATTACGATGATAATTTTCGATTTCTTCACCAATCCAACGGGCTTCTTCACGGGCATCCCAAGTGCCTTTGATTCGGACGGGTTCACCTTCATCAAATTCTGTCCAAAGGGTTTTCCCCAAACGATTGGCATTTTGTGAAATAAGGCCTGAGGCAGCCCCAAGAATATGGGGTGTTGATCGATAGTTTTGCTCCAAACGAACAACTTTGGCCCCTTTAAAATCTTTTTCAAATCGCAAAATATTACCAACTTCGGCCCCTCGCCAACCATAAATAGACTGATCATCATCCCCCACCACGCAAATGTTCTGGCTTTTTTGACTCAGTAGCCGCAACCATAAATACTGGGCAACGTTGGTGTCTTGATATTCGTCCACCATGATGTATTTAAATTGGCGTTGGTATTGTTCCAGGATATCTGGATGATTTCTGAAAATCGTCACCACATGCAGCAATAAATCGCCAAAATCGACTGCATTTAATACCTTTAAACGCTCTTGATAAAGCTTATAAATATGCCAGGCCTGCTGCCGGGATTCTGTCAAAAGATCGCCTGAGGAAACTTGATCAGGCAACAAGCCTTTGTCTTTCCACATATTAATATCATAAGCATGGAATTTGGCTGTTTGTTTGTTGGCTTCAATATTTTCAAGTTCCAACAATTGCTTGATCACACGAATTTGGTCATCCGTATCGATGATGGTAAAGTTACTGTCCAACCCAACCAAGTCTGCATGGCGCCGCAGGATACGCATTGAAATTGAATGGAATGTCCCAAGCCACATCCCCTGGATATTTTGACTGATCAAATCAGATACCCGGTTTTTCATTTCATTTGCAGCTTTGTTCGTGAAAGTCACGGCCAAAACTTCAGATGGCCACGCCTTCCCCTGTATCAGAATATGGGATAAACGGGTAATCAAAACACGTGTCTTACCCGTCCCTGCACCAGCAAGTATTAATAATGGGCCTTCTGTATTATTTACAGCATCGCGTTGCGGCGGGTTTAAAGTATCTAAATAGGAAGTATCTTGGTGTTGTTCAGACATAGATAATGCCTACCATATTTACACCTTAAAAACCATTGAAAAAAGCCAAAAACCTGCTAATAATGATATTAGTTAAGTATTAATAAATAAATGTACAGGGAAAAAGAAATGAAAAAATTTATACTATTAAGTGCTTGTGCATTGTTTTTATGCAATGCAGAAAATTCACATGCTGCAGCAGAAGAAGGAAAACCTTTATTAGGGGAGAGTCCAAAATCCTATAAACCTGTTTCTCCAAAAGAGGAGAAAGGAAAATTAAGACCCCGAGGAAGTGGAAAATCCCCAGTTCGATCACCTAAAGGGCCAATAGGACTTGCAGGTCTTTCTTCAGCTGATGCACTTAGGGAACTTGGTGCCCTTGATTAATAAAAAAACACCGGCTTAAGCCGGTGTTTTTAAATTTTTTATATTAGGAAAGGTTTAAGCTGTTACTTCAGCTGTTGTTTTTCCAAAACCGAAAATGCGTTTAGCTGCAACATATCCTGCACCAGTAACTTCTGCTGCTCTTCTGAACCAACCTTTGGCAGTTCTTGTTGCTGCTTGTGCCATTCCGGCGGCGGCAGTCCTTACTTTAATGTAGGCTCGTCCCATTGCAGTTGATTCATCAACAACACTTGTTCCAACAACCCAAGATAGAACTAGTTTTCCAGCTCTACTGGCTTTTTGCTCAACAATTTTTCCAAATTTCACAGCGAATTTAGCTGCTGTTTTTTTCAAAGTGGGGTTTGTAAATGATTCTAAAGGCACCATATTTCTGGTCATTAATGTAACGCCACCCGCAATATCTGCTGCCGTTGCCTTTTCAGCCATATACATGGCTGCTGCGACTGTACCTGCTGTTGCAAGGCTTCCAGCGCCTTCTTCAAATGTTCCTTGAAGGGCTTGGCTTAAAGCAGTTACTACAGAGTAAATCACTCCAGCTTCTGCACTAACAAATGAAAGCTTAGATAGATTTCCTTCAGCCTGACCTAATGCCCAAACCATATCAGCATGCATTTGTTTTGCTTCTGCGGTTGAAAACACAGGATCTGAATCTTCTACTTTTTTTTCTTTACCAAAGTCACCTAGTGCCTTCGCTTTTTTCTTTTGGAATCGCTCTTCTGTCATAGGGGAATCACCACTATGCATGGCTCCGCCACCTGCAAATCTTGTTGCGGCTTGAAAACCGTCTAAGAAACTTGAATTTACCACACGTACAGTTCTTGTCGCACTGGCGCCTTCTTCTTCCATTCGTACCTCTGCAACTGCAGATGTACTTACTATTAATGCCGATGCGAAAATCGCATAAAACTTATTCATCAAATCACCTCATCAAATATTGATTACAGTAGGTATATAAAGGCTTTTATTGACTATTTCAACCCCTTTTTTTATTTGACTTCAAGCAACTAATTCTTATATGTAGGTTAGGATGAATTTAAAGCATATATAAGGATTTAGAGATGAAACTTAATAAACTTAAGTTATTATTCGTATTTACACTTTTAAATATTACGACCGCTTGGCAATTTACCTGTGGTGCTGCTGGTGCAGCTGCCTCAGCAGGTTCTATGCCTGAAGATCACCGTGATCGTGCTGTTGTGGCTGGTGTTTTTTCACACCTAGCCTATGCAAAATTAAAGCCAGGCCCTTTAGAGGATCAAGAACTAGAAGGATTTAACCCAGCCATAAGAGGTTTACTTCCAGAAGGGGCTTCTATTATTTCAGATACTTGTCATGATGCTGTTGGTGACGGAGCAGAAGCAGCCGCAGAAGTTTTATTAGCATCAACATCAGGACTTCGCGCCATTAATATTCAACTTGCTGATGGAAGCCAACACTTATCCTTCAGAGGCACAAAAACACCTTATGGAGCCCTAACAGATGTTGTTTTATTGGCTTGTGCTTTGGATCATGATCCAAAGGCAGCTTTGTTAGACCTTGCAACAAAAATGGCCAAAGACTATGCACCTGAAATTGTACCCGAAGCAGTTATAAAAAGTTCTCTTGAACAAGTTGTAGAACATCTTGGTGAAGCTGCTTCAAAAAGCTTAGAAAGCTCAGGCGGTGGTGAAGCTGCAGCTGAAGAAGAAGATAACGCTTGGTCAGTAACAGGATTTACAAAAGCTGTAGCAGCATGGCTTCCCGCAAGCACGACTGGGGATGATTCGTGGATGGGAATAGCAAAAAGCTTGCTATGGGAAGCAGGCGTGGCTCTTGCCGAATCTGGACATGAAGCCTTCTTTGATTCTTTACCTGAAGATATGAAAATGGCTTTAAAGGCAATAGGCTCAGGAAGCTCTGAAGACTTCAAAAGAGTAATGCGCCATAGATTAGAAATAGCTGTAGAACAAGCTGTGTCTGCAATAAGAGAAGCAAATACTGCAGGAACTTTAAAAGGGATTTCAGGGCACTCACTTGGAGGAATTTCTGCAGAACTTGCTGCGGTTAAACTTATTGCGGCAGGGGAATTAGACCCCGCAATAGAAGTTACCTGTTTTTGTTCTCCTGGAGGGCGTGAATTATTTGAATTTATGGGAATTGCGGTTCCAGAAGAATCAAATGTTATACACATTGCCCGCGCAGGCGACCTTATTAGCCGCATGGGATCAGTTAGTGCTTCCCACTCCTACACAATTGATGGGCTAGATCCAAGCCAAGTTGCCGCAGCATATGAATGGCTTGAAGAATCTGCACCTATGCATGCCTTGGTTGCCCATGGGATCACACCAACTGTTTGGGCACTACTTAAAGATCTTGCAAAAAGAACTTAGCTAAAAAAAATAAACTACATTTAAAGCCGGGAAATCCCGGCTTTTTTTATATCTATTTTCAGTCAATACCGAAAAAACTTCAATTATTTACTATAAATTTACTCTAACTCTATTTATGAGATCGTCACAAATTACTTATTTTTTACTTTAAATAGAACAAAAATAGTACCTTAAAAATTGGTCTGTATTGGGCGCTTCAGCAGTCCCTATTTTATTTCCATTAAAATAAGAATTATTTCCATAAAATCCCATTGATTTCCATATTATCCCATGCTATCCCATTAATAGTGGATGTATAACATGGATAAAGTACCTTCAGATTCACAGTGTTTCTGAAGGTACTTACCCAAACAAAGTAGCGGTACAGATTTATGTCATTATTTTTATCGACATATATAAATAAAGTGGACAAGAAAGGACGGGTTTCCGTTCCTGCCACATTCCGTGCGGCTTTAGGCAAAGAAACATTCAACGGCATTATCGCATTCAGATCTTATAAACTTGCGGCTATTGAAGCATGCAGTATGGATCGCATGAAATTAATAAGCGAAAGTGTCGATAATTTAGATTTATTTTCTGATGATCAAGATGATCTTACAGCAACCATATTTGCTGATTCGCATCAGCTAGCGTTCGATAGTGACGGACGTATTATGCTTCCAGATGATTTAAGGCAGCATGCCCACATTGATGACAGGGCAGCCTTTATCGGTCGCGGGGCAACATTCCAAATTTGGGATCCTGATGCGTTTACAAAACATCAGCATACGGCACGTCAGCGCGTCCATGATAGGAAGGCAACGTTAAAACTGAAAGCGGATGATGCTAAGTCTTAGGGAGAAGAATGTGAAACATATAACACCACAAAATACTCACACAGATCACATTCCAGTAATGTTAGCCGAAGTCGTGCACGCGTTGACGCCCATTGATGGCAAAACGTATATAGATGGAACCTTTGGGCGTGGGGGATATTCCAAAGCTATTTTGGATGCGGCCAATTGTAACATAATTGCAATTGACCGGGATCCTGACGCCATTAATGAAGGTCAAAAACTGGCAGCCACCTATAAAAATCGCATAAACCTGGTTCAAGATCGCTTTAGTAGTTTGGATCAAGTTGCCCTTAATCTTGGGCACAAAAAAGTGGATGGCGTTGTTTTGGATATTGGGGTTTCATCCCCTCAGTTAGATGCGGCAGAGCGCGGTTTTTCTTTTCAAAAAGAAGGGCCTTTAGATATGCGAATGGAAAAAACAGGACTTTCCGCTGAAGAAGTTGTTAATGAATATGATGAAAAAGAACTGGCACATATCATATGGAAATTTGGAGATGAACCAAAATCCCGCCAAATTGTAAAGGCTATTGTAAAAAGACGGCCTCTGAAGAACACCCTAGATTTGGCTGACGCTGTCTATGCTGTGTATGGCAAAAAGAAAGCCCATCAGAAAACTGACCCCGCAACAAAAACTTTTCAAGCAATTCGCATCTATATCAATAATGAATTAGAAGAGCTTGAAGAGGGCCTAAAAGCGGCTGAAAGAATTTTAGCAAAAGATGGACGTCTTGTGGTTGTGTCCTTTCATTCATTAGAAGATAGAATTACAAAGAATTTTATTCGTGAACGCAGTAGCAATAGGCCCAACGTATCAAGGCATCAAGCCATATTTGATACAGATGCAGACATAAATGAACAACATAGTTTCAAAGCCCCCAAAAAGGCAGTCAAACCTTCTGAGGAAGAAATAAAAAGAAACCCCCGTGCACGTTCTGCAAGATTAAGGGTGGCCGTTCGACTTGAAGGAGAATCACATGAATAATGCATTTTTAAGAAACATGAGTTTGCTGGGCATTTTAATAAGTTGCGGAATGGCTTTTGCCGTTTACCAGACGAAGAATCAGGTCGTCAATATTGAAAAAGAATTAAACCACGTTAACAATAATATTATTACAGCAAATGAAAGTATTCATACTCTTAAGGCTGAATGGAGTTATTTAAACACCCCAAATCGTCTTAACAAGTTAAACAACAAGTTTTTAAAGCTTCGCCCGACCGCTGTAAAGCAAATTGCCTCTGTTAAGAACTTCCCAACTGTTCTTGCATCGGTCAGGGCGAATCGTTATGGAAAAATTATTGTCGCCGATATCAGCAAAAACAATCTAAGAAAGAGGGGGTAATGCATAAAACCCTTCCCTATTTTGGTAAGCGTCTTGCCCCCCACTATTATATTGAAACAATTCAATCCCCCGACTGTGTTCAAATTAAAAATAGAAGTTTAATAAGTTTTATTGCTTTCGGGTTTATTTTCTTTTGTATTGTTATCCGTTTAATAAACATTATGTTGCTGAATGGCCAATCTTCATCTGATTCACTTTCCCTTCCTTCAAGTCTTATAGAACGTGGGGATATATATGACAGGAATGGAGAAGTCCTTGCCACAAGTTTGGTTACCGGATCAGCTTATGCAAATCCGCAGCAGATCAATGACGTAAAAGAAACTGTAAAAAAATTAATAGCAACCTTTCCTGACTTAAATGAAAAGGAATTAAACGCTAAGCTTTCTTCTAAAAAAGGATTTATATGGATAAAAAGGTATTTAACACCAAAAGAGCAAAATAAATTAAATTACTTAGGACTACCTGGGATTTATTTTCAACGCGAAGAGCGCAGGGTGTATCCACATAAAAATTTGACGTCTCATATTGTAGGATTTACAGGCACAGATAACATAGGATTGTCTGGTATTGAAAAGAAATTTGATGCCACATTAAAAAAAGACCAGCAGGATGTTAATCTTTCCCTTGATATCAGGGTGCAACATGTATTGCATGATGAACTGCAAAAAGGAATAACTAAATTTAGCGCAAAAGCAGGGAGTGCCATTATGCTTGATGCAAAAACAAGCGAAATTGTTGCAATGGTTTCTTTGCCAGATTATGACCCAAATCACCCTGATAAAATCAACAAAGATACAAGTTTTAATTCCAGCACTCTGGGCATCTATGAAATGGGGTCAATCTTTAAAATATTCACTGTTGCATCTGCTTTGGATTCAGGAAAAATAAAATTGACAAGTGGTTATGATGCCTCTGAAGATTTTAAAGTTGGTCGTCATAGAATAACTGATTTTCATAAAAAGAAACGCTGGCTATCAGTCCCTGAAATTCTTATGTATTCTTCAAATATTGGGGTTGCAAAAATGGCACTTGAACTTGGAAGTGCAAAACAAAAATCCTTTATGGAAAAAATGGGTCTTTTGAGCCCAATGAACATAGAGATACCTGAAAATGGAAGACCTTTGGGGCCAAAATCATGGCAAGATATTACAACTGCCACAGTTTCATATGGATATGGCTTGGCCATCAGTCCCCTGCAGCTTGCAAATGGCATAGGTGCAATCGTAAATGGCGGAATACTTAATCAACCTACAATTTTAAAAGGTGGTAATAAAGATCTTGCTCAAAAACGGGTAATTTCATCAAGAACATCAGACAAAATGCGTAAACTTTTACATTTAGTTGTTAAAAAAGGAACTGGGAAAAAAAGTGATGTAAGTGGTTATGTTGTAGGCGGGAAAACAGGAAGCGCCAACAAAAAAGAAGGTAAATCATATGTTAAAAAAGGAAAACACAGGGCCTTATATGCAGGTGCTTTTCCTATGTATGATCCTAAATACATTGTCCTTGTTATCTTAGACGAACCAAAAGGAATAAACGAAACTTTTGGATTTTCAACTGGGGGGTGGACTTCTGCCCCTATTGCTAAAGAAATCATCACAAAAACAGCCCCGATCTTAGGGGTCCTGCCCGTTGATGAAAAATCCCCTAAAATAAAATCAGCCATGCATATCAATATAAATAGCAGAAAAGAAAAAACACATGCAATTGGATAAATTATTAAAGAACTTAAAATATTCAGAATCTTTATATGCTTGGCCATCTGCAGAGAGAGACCTCAATGAAATTACAGTAAACGGGATTTGTATTGATTCTAGGGATGTTCAACCAGGTTATCTTTTTATTGCCATTCCTGGTGTTAAAGATGATGGGGCAAAATATATATCTGAAGCAATTAAAAAAGGGGCTGACGTTATTGTCACCTCCTCTGAAAAAATTGAAAAATATGGATCTGAGCATACAAATATTTGTTTTCTAGAAGTTTCTAATCTAAGGAAATTCACAGCATTTGCTGCAAAAACTTATTATGCGGGACAGCCCAAAGTTAATGCTGCTGTAACAGGCACAAATGGGAAAACATCTGTTGCTGATTTTACCCGTCAAATATGGGAAAATATTGGAAAGCCTTGTGCCAGCCTTGGAACCTTAGGATTAAAAAGTAAATTAGTAAGTAAAGAAAAATATTTAACAACCCCTGATGCTGTTTATTTGCATAAGCTTTTATCAGAAATGGAAGAAAAGGGCATTAATAATTTTGTTATGGAAGCTTCAAGTCATGGTATTGCACAACATCGTTTGGATGGTTTAGATCTTAACATTGCTGCCTTTACGAACATAAGCCCAGAACACCTTGATTATCACAAAACAATGGAAAATTATTTTGATGCAAAACTGGCATTATTTACAAAATTGTTACCCCTTAAGGGCACCTGTGTTTTAAATGCAGATATTCCTGAATTCAAAAAAATGAAAATTGCCTGTGAACCAAGAAAAGTAATTTCTTACGGTAAAAAAGGGTATGATATTATTCTTAAAAAATCTACGCCTACGTCACAAGGTCAAGATCTTACGCTTGGTGTTTTTGGACAAGATTATGATATTCACTTTCCTTTATTTGGAACTTTCCAAGTATACAATGCACTTTGTGCACTTGGTATTGTCATTGCAAGTGATATTAATGTCCAAGATATGGCTGTCTCTGCACTTGAAAATTTAACTGGTATTTCTGGACGGCTTGAACTTGTTGGGACCACACCCAACGGAGCCAGTGTTTTTATTGACTATGCACACACTGAAGATGCCATGAAAAATTTATTAGAATCACTAAGACATCATACAAAAGGTGAATTACATATTTTATTTGGAGGGGGTGGAGATCGAGACTACAGAACCCGAAAACCACGGGGAGAAGTCTGTAAAAACCTAGCAGACAAGGTTTATATAACAGATGACAATCCCAGAAATGAAGATCCTGCAGTAATTCGCGGCCAAATTTTAGAGGGCTGTCCCGATGCTGAAGTTATTCCTGACCGCAACAAAGGTATTAAAAAAGCTGTAAAATCTTTAAAACCTAATGATATATTGGTTGTGGCTGGAAAAGGCCCAGAAGAAGGGCAAATTATAAAAGGAGAAACCCTTCCTTTTAGTGACAAACAGTCAATTTTAGATGCAATTAAGGATTTGAAATGAGCACAAAAACTTTATGGACAGCCGAAGATATTGCAACAGCAACAAGTGGAACCTTAATTGGAAATGAAGATTGGGTAGGAAACAAGCTTTGCTTAGATTCAAGGGAAGTGACCCCTGGCGATATTTATGTTGCCTATCGTGGTGAAAAAGTTGATGGTCATAATTTTATTGAATCTGCCATTAAAAATGGAGCCATTGCAGCAATTGTTGAAGATGTTCCTGACAAGCAAGACCATTCCTATGTCTACGTTAGGCAGTCTGAAGAAGCCCTTATCAATATTGGAAATTATGCCCGCAATCGTTTTGAGGGAACTGTTATTGGGGTGACAGGAAGTGTTGGAAAAACATCTACAAAAGATATGCTGGCCCATGTACTTGAAAAACAAGCCCCCACAAATAAATCACAACGCAGCTTTAATAGCTTAGTTGGCTTACCTATCGCCTTGTCTGCCTGCGATCCAACATATAAATATAATGTTTTAGAACTTGGAATGACATCATCTGGTGAAATAACAACACTGTCACGCATGGCACGCCCCCATATTGCGATCATCACAATGATTGCGCCTTCCCATCTAGAATTTTTTGATTCAATAGAAGGTATTGCCAGGGCCAAAGCAGAAATTTTTGAAGGATTACCTTCATACGGAATAGCAATTATTCGAGGAGACATTCCTGAAAGCCACATATTAACCGATGCCGCAAAAGAAAAAAGAATTGAAAACATTATAACATTTGGAGAATCAAAGGATTGTGATTGTCACATTTTGGAATATTCTGCTGGAAAAGAAATTAATACAATAAAAGCAAACATTGGGAAGAAAACAGTATCATTTAATCTAAGTGTCCCAGGCAAACATTGGGCATTAAATGCAATTGCAAGTCTTGCAGCTGTTAATGCAGCTGGTGCAAATGTTGAAGAAGCATGTGATGCAATGGTGACATACAGTGCGCCTGAAAGACGTGGGCAGCCAACTCACTTTGAAGACAATATTTTGCTAATTGATGAAAGTTATAATGCAAATCCAGTATCTATGCGGGCTGCGTTAGAAAGCCTTGCAGAACGTCAAATAAAAGGCAAAAAAATTGCAGTCTTAGGTGATATGCGTGAACTAGGTCCCACAGCCCCTGAACTTCATGCAGGAATGGTTTCCTGCATTATCAAGTCTGAAATTGACATTTTGTTTCTTTATGGGCCTTTAATGAAAAATCTATATGAAGCAATTAAAGGCAAAGTAAAAACTTATTATTTTGATGATTTGCAAGAACTTAATGTGAAATTAATTGATGCAGTAAATCCTGATGATGCTATAATGGTAAAAGCATCACTTGGGACAGGGTTTAAAGCAATAATTGATGCAATGCAGACTCATTTTAAGAAAACAAAATAATGCTATACATACTTGCAACACACTTTTCATCTGACTATCATTTTTTAAATGTATTTCGATATATTACCTTTCGAACGGGGGGCGCCTTATTAACCAGCTTAATAATTGGCTTTTGGATGGGCCCAAAAGTTATTAGATGGCTTAAAGATGTGCAGAAAAAAGGACAGCCAATCCGTAAAGATGGTCCTGAATCACACCTTTTAACAAAGCAAGGAACACCCACAATGGGGGGTGTTATAATTTTAATAGGGGTAACAGCAGGCACACTTTTGTGGGGGAACCTTGAAAATCCTTATATTCTTATCTGCTTAGGCACCACACTCGCCTTAGGGTTTTTAGGTGGTATTGATGATTACTTAAAACTAAAACACCACAGTCACAAAGGCATTTCAGGAAAAGTAAAACTTATTTTTCAAATTGGGGTCGGTATTATTGTTAGCCTGGAAATAATGCAACATATGCCTGCGCATTTAAGTACCCATTTAACCCTTCCCTTTTTCAAAAACTTATTAATTGATCTTGGATGGTTTTATATTCCTTTTATTATTGTGGTTATCACAGGGGCGTCCAACGCTGTAAATTTAACAGATGGATTGGACGGTCTGGCAATCGGCCCGGTTATTATATGTGCATTGTGTTTTGCCGTTATTGCCTATCTTGTTGGGAACGTTATTTTTGCAAACTATTTACAAATTCATCACATCCCAAAAAGCGGAGAAGTTGCAATTTTTTGTGGCTCTCTTATTGGTGCTGGGCTTGGATTTTTATGGTACAACGCCCCCCCTGCAAAGGTATTCATGGGGGATACGGGGTCTTTAGCCATTGGTGGTGGTCTTGGAACAATCAGCATCATAACAAAGCATGAAATTGTTTTATCAATCATTGGGGGGTTATTTGTTTTAGAGGCCCTATCCGTTATGATTCAGGTCTTATATTTCAAGATTTCGGGGGGGAAACGGATATTTTTAATGGCCCCTGTTCACCATCATTTTGAAAAGAAAGGATGGTCTGAGCCGACTATTGTTATTCGGTTTTGGATTATCGCAATTATATTTGCCTTAATTGGCTTATCCACGTTAAAATTAAGATAATGAATTTACAGCACTTACAAGGAAAAACAGCGTATGTTGTCGGTCTAGGGCGATCTGGTATAGCTACAATTAATGCATTAAAAAAAGCCCATGTGAAAATTTATGCTTGGGATGATGGGTCAAGCAGTCGGGCAAACATCCAAGATTCAGATATTAATTTGATCCCCCCCGAAGAATTAAATTATGATCTTATTGATTTTTTGGCTATAAGCCCAGGCATACCAAATCTTCATCCTTTTCCACACCCAGCTGCATCGAAAGCCCGAAAAGAAGGCATTCCCCTTATTTGTGATGTAGAACTTTTTGCACAGGGCATTAACAATATGCCTATTGATAAGCAACCCAAGGTTATTGGAATCACCGGAACAAATGGTAAATCTACCGTTACTGCGATGACAACCCATGTTTTAAACGTCCTTGGGTACAAAGCATATGCTGGCGGAAACATTGGAAATGCTGTTTTTAATTTACCCGACATACTGTCAAACCAATTTTATGTTTTAGAATTATCTTCTTATCAACTGGAATTAATAGAAAGTCCTTTTTTATCAGCAGCCTTGCTTATTAATATTTCTGAAGATCATTTGGAACGCCACGGGGGAATGAAAGGTTATATTAAAGCCAAAGAACATATCTTTCGTCTGACAAAATCTGGGGGTAAAAATATTATTGGTATCGATGATACTTATACAGCCCAAATTCATGAAAACTATAAAAACATGTTATTGGGTTTTTCTACAACCAAACAAACTGAAAACATGGTTCACGTTTCTAATGGACATCTTATTAACCCCAGAACCCAAGAATCCATAAATCTTTACAAAACATCCATTTTAAAGGGAACACATAATCATCAAAATATTGCGGCTTGTTATACCTTATTAAGTCAATTAATTGAACTGACAATGGAAGACTTTGGAAACGCTTTACAAAGTTTCAAAGGGCTTCCCCACAGGCAAGAATTTATATCAAGTAAAAACGGCATAATATTTATTAATGACAGTAAGGCTACAAGTCTGGAAGCCGCTGCAAAATCCCTGGAAAATTACAAAAATATCTATTGGATTATGGGGGGGCAGGCAAAAACAAATTGGGATAAGGTCTCTATCGTGGCCCCTTTTTACGACAATATTCGTCGTATCTATAGTTTTGGGGAATCAGGTGAACTGTATGCACATCTATTTTCTAAAGATATCCTTGCAAAAAATTATGAAGATATGCAAAAGGCAATTGATGCTGCTTATATGGATGCAAGTTCAGATACAGATGAAAGTGTTATTTTATTATCCCCTGCTTGTTCTTCATTTGATCAATTCAAAGACTTTGAAGATCGTGGAAACCAATTTAAAGCATTTGTAAAAACGATGGTAGGCGAATAATGGCAGATTTTTTATCCAGGGCAGACCGAAGTGTTTTAGGAAAATGGTGGTGGACCATTGATAAACCTCTGTTATTTTCTTTTATCACCCTATTAATAACAGGCGTATTTTTAAGTTTTGCAGCAAGTCCTGTTGTTGCTGATCGTATTAATCTTGATTCCTATTTTTTCGTTAAAAGACATGCCATAATGGCAGCCGTTGCCTTTATGATCATGATAGTTTTTTCAATTTTAAAAACAAAGAATATACGATTCTTGTCTTGGGGAATTTTTGTTTTTTGTTTTATATCCCTTATTCTAACCCCCATTGTTGGTATGGAAATTAAGGGGGCACGACGCTGGATAAATTTATTAGGTTTTTCCCTACAATCCTCTGAACTTATAAAGCCCACTTTTGTTGTAATTACCTCCTGGATATTAAGCCAATCAAAAGAAGTCACACGCATAAATCAAATCGTACTCTCTGGTATTTTATGGCTTAGTGTTATTGCGTTGATTTTACTGCAGCCTGACTTTGGAATGACATTTATAATTTCTGCTGCTTGGTTTATTCAAATATTTCTTGCCGGACTTCCTTTGTTGTGGGTTTGGATCATGTCTTTTATAGGCGTCTTTGGGGGTGTTTCAGCCTATTATCTGTTACCGCACGTTGCAAGCCGTATTAACCGATTCCTTGACCCTACAGCCGGGGACCAATACCAAATCACCCAATCTTTAGAAGCAATAAGAAGTGGTGGATTTCTTGGACAAGGACCCGGGGAAGGCATGGTCAAAAGATACCTTCCTGATGCGCATTCTGATTTTGTCTTTTCTGTTGCGGCCGAAGAATTCGGGTTCATTATTTGCTTTATCATTGTTTCTGTATATGCCTTTATTTGTATTCGTGGCACAATTTTGGCACGCAAAGAACATATAAAATTCTTAATGTTATGCGTCCTTGGTTTAACCTATCAATTCTCGCTGCAAGCTTTGGTAAATATTGGATCTAGTATAAAATTAATTCCAACCAAGGGCATGACCTTGCCCTTCTTAAGTTATGGAGGATCGTCACTGATTGGTATTGGTATTTGCACAGGCATTATCTTAAACATGACACGTAAGCGCGTTGATGACAGGGGTGTTTTATAGTGACTAAGAAAATATTCATCACGGCTGGGGGTACTGGTGGGCATATATTTCCAGCCCAAAGTGTGGCAAATATTCTTGCAAAAGATAAAAATTACAAAGTAACCCTTTTAACAGATGGGCGCGGCCAAGCATTGAAAGGCTTTGCACCCAATATAAAGGTCATAAAACTTCCCTTAAGTCGAAGTAAAAGTGGCCTAATTAAAAAATTATTTTTCTTTGCCTCACTTTTTGTTTCTTGTCTTTTTGCCTTGTTATTTACCTTATTCCATCGTCCTAAAATTGTTGTTGGATTTGGTGGCTTTCCCAGCCTTCCAGGTCTTTTATCTGGTGTTATTCTTAGCAAAATCATAAGATGCAAGACCATTATACATGAACAAAATGCCTATCTTGGAAAGGTGAATAGAACCTTACAAAAATGGTTGGATATCATTGTTACCTCGTTTCCTAAAGTTCAAGCATTAATTGGGCAAGATAAAGTACATTTTATTGGCCCCTTAGTGCGTGATGGTTTTACAGAAATTGGGAAAAAAGGTTATAAATCCCCAGCCAATAATAAGCCTATTAATATTTTGGTGACTGGCGGCAGTCAAGGTGCAAAAGTTTTTTCAGATTGTGTCCCTGCTGCCTGTGCAATGTTGCCTGAAAATCTAAAGAAAAGGATCCATATCATTCAGCAATGTCGATCAAGTGAGATTGAAAATACTGTTAAGCTTTATGAAAAAATGGGAATATCATACGATGTAAAAACTTTTATCAAAGATATGCCACAAAAAATGGAACAAGCCCATTTTCTGATTTGTCGATCTGGGGCGTCCACTGTTTCAGAAATGATTCAATCCAAACGACCTGGGATTTTAGTCCCCTACCCTTATGCAACAGATGACCACCAGCGCCATAATGTGAAAGTTCTTATTGATAAGCAAGCAAGTTGGATGATATTAAACAAAGACTTAACAGCAGATAGTTTATGTAAAACCATGAAATATTTGCTATCATCTGATAAGGTTTTAAGTAAGGCTGCTGAAAATCTTGAAACATTATCTGTTGATAAGGCAGCCCAAGCATTTGCTGATATAATTAAGAAAAATTAAAAAGGATAACTATGAATATTTCACCCCTAAAATTTGGGACAATACATCTAATTGGTATTGGTGGCATTGGAATGAGTGGGATTGCTGAAATTCTACATTCGATGGGGCATAAAGTTCAAGGAAGCGATATGGCAGAAAATCCCAATGTTCAAAGACTGCGGGATAAAGGCATAAAAGTTTTCATTGGTCATGAACCAAAAAATATTATTGGAACTGCAATTATTGTTCCCTCTTCAGCTGTTAAAGCGGATAACCCCGAAGTCATGGAAGCACGTCGTCAAGATATTCCTGTTATTCCTCGCAGCGAAATGTTGGCTGAGCTAATGCGATTTAAAGCATCCATTGCCATTGCTGGAACACATGGAAAAACCACAACTACGTCTCTTGTTGCGGCCATATTAACAGAAGGGAAACTTGACCCAACTGTTATTAATGGGGGGATTATAAATAATATAGGGACAAACGCAGTAGTTGGTAAGGGAAATTGGATGGTTGTGGAAGCAGATGAATCTGATGGTACTTTTGTAAAGGTTCCTTGCACCATTGCTGTTGTCACCAACATAGAACCAGAGCATTTAGATTTTTACGGATCTTTTGATAACTTACGCAGCCAATTCCTACAATTTGTTAAGCAAATTCCGTTTTACGGTCTTTCTGTTATATGCTCTGACCATCCAGAAGTTCAAAATATGATTCCAAAGATTACTGAAAGACACTTTTTAACATATGGGCTTAATGATAATGCTGCTGTGCAAGCAATAAACATTCAAAGAAGTCCTAAAGCAACCAAATTTGATGTTTTATATAAAGCAAAAGATATTCATATTAAAGATATATCCTTTGCCTTACACGGAGACCACAATATTCTTAATGCCTTAGCTGCAATTGCCATTGGTATTGAATTGGGAATTGATGAGACTACGATAAAGGAATCTTTATCTGCCTTCAAAGGAGTAAAAAGACGCTTTACAGAAGCTGGATCTTATAAAGAGGCCATGATTATCGATGATTATGCCCACCACCCAACTGAAATTAAGGCTGTATTAAAAGCAGCCAAAGGTGTTGCACCTGGTAAAGTAATTGCTGTTGTACAGCCACATCGCTACAGTCGTTTACAAAGCTTGTTTGATGAATTTTCGGAATGCTATGATGATTGTGATCATATTATTTTACTTCCTGTTCATTCTGCAGGTGAATCGGATATAATGGGTATTGACCACGTCTCACTAGGTAAAGCAATACTGACAAAATATAAAAAACCTGTAGATATATGTAATTCACCTGAAGAATTATCCCAGAAATTGCATGGAATATTAAAAAAAGGGGATTTCGTCATATGTATGGGTGCCGGATCCATCACTACAATTGCCCATAATCTAGAAAAAAGCCTTAAGGAAATGGACTAATAATGGCTTCTTCTATTGTAGAAAAACTTCCCAAGGTCTCTGGACGCTACCTAGAAAAATCTGATCTTAAAAAATTGGTTTGGTTTCGTGTTGGCGGCCCCGCTGATGTTTTATTTAAGCCAAAAAACATTGAAGATTTATGCTTATTTTTTAAAGAATGCCCAAAAGATATTCCTATTAGTATCATTGGCGTAGGATCCAATATATTAATTCGAGATGGCGGCATACCAGGTGTTGTTATTAAACTTGGTGGATCTTTTGCCAAAATACATGCAGAAGACAACCTGTTAACTGTCGGTGCTGGGGCCTTAGACCGAACTGTTGCATTAACAGCTGCAGAACATAATCTTGAAGGTTTTGAATTTTTTTCAGGAATCCCCGGAACGATTGGGGGCGCCATAAAAATGAATGCGGGATGTTATGGAACTGAAGTCAAAGATATTTTTGAATGGTGCAAAGTCATCACAGCAGATGGCACCCTTAAAACCTTAACAAAGAATGATATTGTCTTTGAGTATCGCCACTCAAGCATAAAAGATTCTTGTGTTATTGTTGAAGCCTGTTTTAAAGGAAAACCTGGACAGAAAAAAAATATTCTTGAACGTATTAATAAAATTATGGCGGAACGAGAAGAAAGTCAGCCCACCCGCTCTAGAACTGGGGGGAGTACTTTCAAAAATCCAGACGGACAAAAGGCTTGGGAATTGATTGATAAAGCCGGTTGCCGTGGACATAAAATTGGCGGGGCTGTCGTATCCCTAAAGCATTGTAATTTTCTTGTTAATGAAGGAAATGCAACAGCAGAAGATTTAGAAAACTTAGGAAACTTTGTAAAAGAAATGGTAAATCAAAAATGTGGCATCACCCTTAATTGGGAAATAAAGCGCATAGGAACTTTTAATGATTCTAAAAAAGAAAAAAACAGAAACTGATATCCAAAAAAAACGGCGGTTACACCATTGGAAAGTTCGATTAACTTTTATTGCTGTGATAATCTTTATTATTGTTTTTTCAGGAACGGTATATTTAAAAAGGAAAGCAATACAACAGTCTTATGAAAACCTAGTTGATAAATTTATTATCTGGACTGCAAACTCAGGACTTGTTGTAGATGAAATCTTTATTGCTGGACGACACAATACAAACCAAAAAGACATTCTAAAAGCAATAGGCATTAAAACAGGTGATCCAATGCTTAATTTTGATATGTCGCATGCAAAAAACAATCTTGAAAAACTTAATTGGATCGCGCATTCTTCAATACAGAGAAGATGGCCGGATACTATTTATATCCATCTAAAAGAGAGAAGCCCCATGGCTTTATGGCAGCAGAAGAAAAAACTTAATGTTGTCGACCAAAGCGGTAAAGTTTTAAGCGGAATTTCAACAGACAATCATTCTAATTTGCCTGTGATTATAGGACCTAATGCCCCTAAAAAATTACCAAAATTAATAGAAGACTTAGCTGTTTTCCCAGGGTTATTGGAGCGTGTTACCTCTGCCATTTGGGTTGGAAATAGACGCTGGAATCTAAGTTTGGGGAAAGACCTAACATTACTGTTACCCGAACAAGATGTACAAAGTGCATTAAAGCGCTTTCAAAAATATGAAAAACATCATAAAATTTCTATGAATGCTTTTCATAAAATAGACTTAAGACTGAAGAATCGATTAATCATAGATTAGTATATGCCAAAGAACATAAGAAATAAGCATAGAAATATAATAACCGCTTTAGATATAGGATTTTCTAAAGTGGCTTGTATTATATCTGAATACGACAGCAACCTTGAAGCTTTAAAAGTTATCGGGGTTGGTCAGCATGGGTCTAAAGGTATCAAAAAAGGGCTGGTCACCAATATGGAAGCCTTAGAAAACTCCATATTAAACGCTGTTCACAAAGCAGAAAAAAATACTGGGCTTACTGTAAAAAATATTTTTGCAAGCATTTCGGGCACGCATTTATTATCAGAACGTGTTGATGTCAGTATTAATGTAAACGGTTCAAGTGTTAGCGAATACGATATAAACCGCCTTATTAATCAAGGCACATCCGTTAGTATGGAAAGTGATTATGATGTTATTCATGCTGCGCCTATAAATTTTACTTTAGACCACACAAAAAACATTCGTGACCCCAGAGGTATGTATGGAAAATTACTGACCGGGCATATGCACATTATCACGGGGTCAAGAAGCATTGTTAGGAATCTTGTTACCTGCCTTCATCGCTGTCACCTTAGTATTCAAGGGCTAATCCCATCTGCTTATGCATCTGGTCTTGCCACCCTTGTAGAAGATGAAATGGATTTAGGGGTTACTGTTATCGATTTTGGAGGCGGCAGCACAGATATTGGTATCTTTAAAGATGGGGATTTAATCCACGCAGAATGTATTCCTGTGGGAAGTTATCATATTACAAATGACTTATCAAAAGGCCTTGGGTCATCCATAAAAGAAGCTGAACGTATCAAAACATTATACGGAAGTGCAATTACAACGAATGAAGATGATAAAATTATGATAGACATTCCGCAGATCGGAGATCATAATACTGAAGTAACGTTTCAAACTAAAAGATCAAGAATTACAAGTATTATACAACCACGTGTTGAAGAAATATTTGAATTAATTTATAAAAGGTTAAGTGAAACAAATACAATAAACTTAACCGGCCGTAGAATAGTTATTACTGGCGGCGGAAGTCAACTTCCTGGATTCAGGGAATTGTCTGCAAACATTTTACATAAGCAAGTAAGGCTTGGAAAGCCCCTTAGGATTTATGGCTTGGGGGATATAACAAACTCTCCAGCTTTTTCAACTTGCACGGGGCTATTGACGTTTGCCCTTAGACAAAACTATGCTGCAATTACGAACCAAAATTCTCAGCATAATGTATTTGCAAAAGTTTCAAATTGGTTCAAAGAATATTTTTAATTGAGGTAAAAAATGATTGGTAATAGCAATCCTGAAAACTTAAAACCCAAAATTACTGTTATTGGTGTCGGTGGAGCCGGTGGAAATGCAGTAAACAATATGATTCGATCCAATTTAGAAGGGGTTGAATTTGTTGCTGCCAATACCGATGCGCAAGCCCTTGAACAATCTTCTGCCCCAATAAAAATACAGCTTGGATTAGGCCTAACCCAAGGTCTGGGTGCGGGTTCCAAACCAGAAACAGGACGTTCTGCCGCAGAAGAATCCCAAGATGAAATTGAAAAAGTTATCAAGGGAAGCAATATGGTTTTTGTTACTGCTGGTATGGGTGGTGGAACAGGAACTGGAGCTGCGCCAACAGTTGCCCAAGTTGCCCGAGACCTTGGCATCCTGACGGTTGGAGTTGTCACAAAGCCTTTCATGTTTGAAGGGTCACACAGGATGAAAACTGCTGATCATGGAATTGCTGAATTGCAAAAACATGTTGATACTTTAATTATTATTCCAAATCAAAATCTATTCCGCTTAGCCAATGAACAAACAACTTTTGCAGATGCCTTTAATATGGCAGATAACGTTTTGTATTCTGGTGTTCGCGGGGTAACAGACCTAATGATCATGCCAGGACTTGTTAACCTTGACTTTGCCGATGTCAGAACCGTCATGAGCGAGATGGGCAAAGCAATGATGGGTACTGGGGAAGCTGAAGGTGAAAATCGTGCTATTGAAGCAGCTGAAGCTGCTATCTCAAACCCTTTGCTAGATGAAGTATCTATGCGTGGGGCAAGAGGTGTTTTGATTAATATAACAGGTGGGTTTGATATGACCCTCTATGAAGTCGATGAAGCAGCAAATCGTATCCGTGAAGAAGTTGAAAGTGAAGCAAACATCATTTTTGGTTCAACATTTGATGAGCGCCTTAATGGAAAAATTCGTGTATCTGTTGTTGCCACGGGGATTGAAGCTGAACAACAAGCACAAGCCATCCGTGATGCAAATTTACTGGCTGCAACAAAAAAAGAGCCCCGTCATCAAGAACCACAGCTAAATTTAGACCCAACACCACAAGAGAGGTTTAATAGTTTTGAAGAAAGCCGACCTATGGCAGAAAGGCTTTCTGAAAATGAAAACAGTGAACCAGAATTAGAAGTAAATATAAATGAAAAGCAATCTTCTAATTTTTCTCCTAAACATCATAATTTTGATATTGACCAAAGCGCGTCTACCGAAGAGGTAATTGAACCTCAAAAAAAGAAGTCTTTATTTGGGATGTTTCGAAAAAAGCCAAAAACGGAAAAAAAACCAGATGTAGCGCCTTCAATTCCTCAAAATTCACAAAACCTACGGGCACGCACGCCTGATGAAACATCTGAAGACGATGACTTGGATATTCCAACTTTTTTAAGAAAAAAGAAAGATTAAGCAGTCTTGTTTTAATAAAAGGTAAAGCAGCGTCTATAGTTTAACTAACCTTATAGGAAGGCTATAGGCTCTTACCTTTATTTAATTTTTTCTATTACTTTTTCAATATGGCCTGTCACTTTTACTTTTCGCCAGATTTCTTGAACAACACCATCCGCATCTATTAAAAAAGTGGCGCGATCAATTCCCATATACTTTCTGCCATACATATTTTTTTCAACCCATACTCCATAGGATTCACATACCTTGCCCTCTTCATCTGACACAAGTGAAAATGGTAAATCATATTTTTGGATGAACTTTTCATGTTTTGAAACCGGATCCTTTGAAATTCCAATAATAATGGTGTTTTTATTACTAAAAACTTGATGACTATCTCTAAATGCACAAGCCTCTTTTGTGCACCCTGGCGTATCATCTTTTGGATAAAAATAAAGAACAACTTTTTTTCCTTTTAAGGAAGACAAAGTAAGATCGGCCCCTCCATTTTTTGCAAGTGTAAAATCTGGGGCTTTATCCCCTATATTAATTGACATATTTATCCCCTTCATAGTTGCTATATGGTTTTCTATGGGTTTATAATAGGCATAGAATCATGATTAAGAAAATTAGCATAAACATTTTAAAAATTCTATCAGCGATATTAATTTCAGCCATTTTAATTATATCTGTAGGTTTATGGCGTCTATCAGAAACACCCATACAAATTAGATCAGAAATAATAAATAAATTGGTCAAGGTCGATAACTTAAAATATGGGGCTGTATTTTTAGAAAACCCAAATTTGTCCGCATTACCAACGATAAAAATTCATAATATACAATTTAAAAACAATGATATTGGCATAGAGTCAAAACAAGTAATTGCAAAATGGCATATTTTCAAACTTTTATACGGAAAGATATCCATTGATTCTCTGGAAATTTTGCAACCCAATGTTTCAATTTATTATAAAATTAAGACGCGCAAGAAAAAGTATGATGTTATGGTCCCTCAATCAATACATACCGTGCAAAATCTTATAGAAAAAACTTGGTTGCCCGCAAATAATATTATTATTAAGAATGGAATTGTAAGATTCTATAAAAAGAATAAAAAAGTTGGAATAATCGAAGATATTACATTCCAATATTCCACAAAAAAAAATATAAGCAGAGGACACTTAAAAATAAGCCCAGTTGTTGATTCCCAACCTATTGTTTTATCTACTACTTACAATCAGAACAATAGAACTCTTGATTACAAGCTAAACTCTAAAGATTTTTTATTAAAAAAATCTTACTTACCCTATCGCATTCGTCCGCATCTGCAAAAATTTGAAAATATTCTAAAAAAACCCATCACCATTACATCAAAAGGAAAAATGAAACTTTCTGATACAAGTATAAGTGGTAACTTGAAATCTACTTTATCTTTTTTTATAGACCCTGATCAAAAGGATGAAATTCAACTTACTTTCAGTAACTTAATATCCACACAAAAAGGGGAAATAAAAGTACATACAGATGCCAGCACAAACAATTTTGATTGGTCTTATTTATCAATACTTTGGCCAAATGGGGTGGGTTCTAGTGCGCGGTCATGGGTTCTTGAAAATATGGTTGGGGGAAACGTTAACGATTCAAAAGCAAGCTTTGATATTACCTATCAACCAGAAAAAGATATATTTGAAATTTATAACATAAGGGGAACGGTCGGGGTCAAAGACACCACAGTTAATTATTTAGGGGACCTTCCAAAAATACAGAATACTACGGCTATTGCTGAATTTGATTCAAAAAAATTTGATATAAGAATCATTACAGGCACAGCTTATAATCTAAAAATAACAAACAGCAATGTTCTTCTTTATGACTTAGATAAATCTGAACAAAAGGCAGACCTTAACCTGGCCATTCAGGGACCAATCAAAGATGCACTAAAACTTGTAAACCAAAAACCGTTGGCATTTCTTAAGTCATACCCAATCTCCCCTTCTGATTTCGGGGGTGATACACAAATTAAACTTAAGCTTGATTTCCCACTAAAGTCTGATTTGTCACCCGATGAAGTCAAGAGCCATACAAATGCTAAGCTTAACAACTTAACCTATAGCCATCAAATTATGGATAAGAAAGTCAACTTTGTTTCTAAGTTACTAGAGCTTGATGTAACCAACGATGGACTTAAGCTTTCAGGGGGTTGTGAAATTGATGGCCACACAAGCCACATCATATGGGACGAATCATTCAAAAAAGATTCTCAAACCTTAAGAATATTTAAACTAAAGTCAGCCTTACCTTTCCATGCACTTGCCAAATATTGTCCTGAAAGTATTGGAAAATTTGTCGACAATAAAGATATTATTGCATCACATGGTACATCTGATGTTGCATTAGATTTTATACAAAAAAATGAAACACATTCAACTTTAAGTTTAGACATTAATTTGTCGAAAAACACCTTTGATTTTATGTCTGTAAAAGTCAAAATACCCAAAGGAAAAAATCATTGTTTCAAAGCCTTTTTTGACTTTGAAAACGGGAACCTAAAAAACATTACACCTTTTGATTTCAACACTTCAATAATTAAGGTTGAAGGATCCACAAAATATAAAAATGATGGATCCATTGAAGATATAGAATTAAAAGAAATTACAGTTAAAAATGACAACATTCAAATTTCTGGACAACTTAAAAACAACTTACTGAAACTAAATGCCAAGGCAGATGAAATTAATTTATTCTCTATATTAGACCAACTGAAATTCAATAGTCAAAGTCAAGGAACTTATAAATTTCAAAGCAATATTAATGCTGAAATTTCAAAGTTAATTATGAAAGATAACATTGAAATTCCAAATCTTATAGTTCAATCAACCTATAAAGGAAATGATCCAGAAAAAATCATTATTACATCCAAAGAAAAAGAAGAAACTTTGTTTGATCTGTACTATGGGCCATTAGAAGATAAAATTATTTTTGAACTTAAAAGCAATAGTTTAGGCATGCTTTTATCCGCATTTGATATTACCAAAGATATTCAAGCAGATTTACTTTATACAAAGGCTGAAAAACTTAAAAACACCCCAGACCCTATGATAGGAAATTTAAAAGTTAAAGGATTGCGTGTAAAAAACACTTCAATTCTATCCAAATTATTCAGCCTGATGTCATTAGAAAGTTTATTAACAAACCTAACTGGCCAGGGCATTTTATTTGTTAAAGGAAATTCTGAATACGAGTATAAAAATAAAAAGCTGGCCGTAAAAAAGGCTGAGCTAACAAGTTCTGGAATTGGGTTAACAACCGAAGGATATATTGATATAGATAAAAGTTTACTTGATCTGTATGGTGTTATTATCCCTGCAAATATTTTTAGCCAAGCCATTACAGGGATTCCATTAATAGGAAATATTTTAACAGGCGGAAAAACGGATTCAGGCATAATATCAACTTCGTATACCGTTAAGGGACCATTTTCAGACCCAGATGTAAGTGCCAATCCCCTTTCTGTCTTAGCCCCCACCCTTGTGCGGAGTATCTTTACTGGCATATTTGGATCTAAAGAAAAAGATATTGGCATCAGGAACTTTCCAGAATTAGAACCTGACAATAAAAAGGTTGAAAAAGTTAATTAAAACGTTAAGTTAGAAAAAAGGTTAAAGTACGTGAATAAGAAAAATATTGCAGTTATTGGATGTGGCGATTGGGGTAAAAATATTGCCCGTACATTGCATGAATTAGGTCATCTTGTTGCAATTTCTGATCACCATCATTCCAGATATTCTGCTAACTTATCAAACCAGTATGATATTCCATTATTGGATTTTGAAGAAGTTGTGAAAAACCCTTCAATAGAAGGTGTTATTGTTGCAACGCGTGCAGAAACACATTTCGATATTGCATTAAAAGCTTTGCAAAATAATAAACATGTTTTGGTGGAAAAGCCCATGGTCAGAACCATCAAAGAAGCAGAGCAACTAAAAAAACTTTCTAAAGAAAATAAAAAAACCTTAATGGTTGGACATTTGTTAAGATATCATCCTGCCTTTCAAGAATTGTGCCGCATTTGCCATTCAGGCGACATTGGGGATATTAAACATATTGTATCTTCCAGAAAAAACTTTGGAAAAATTTATCATAAAGACAGTGCTTTGTGGGATCTTGGGCCCCATGATTTATCCATGGTTTTACAAATTATCCAATCGCCAGTAACACAAGTTTTTGCTGTTTCACACAGTCTTATTTTTAAAGACCTTAATGATATTGCAACCCTTCATTTAAATTTTAAAAATGGGGCCACAGCCGAAATCAATGTCTCGCGCCTTAATCCTTTTAAAGAACAAAGAATTTCTGCAATTGGTGAATTTGGATCTGCAGTATTTGATGATACAAAAGAATGGACAAATAAAGTAACCACCCATAAAGGAAAAGTGGAAGAACTGGATCAAGATCATGTTAAAACAACCCCTGATATTGAAGGGGAAGCATCCATCCTTAAATCAGAACAACCTTTGAAATTGGAATTGGAACATTTTATTCATTGTGTAACAACAAACTCTAAACCGGAAACCCCTGCAGATGAAGCCATCGAAATCATGAAAATATTAATGGCTGCAGATGAATCCGCCGCCAAAAAGAAACCTATGGCCTTATAAAAAAGTCCGAGGCTGTGAAATCCCGGACCTTTCTTCTTAAAGATTATTGTCTATACTTCTTCTGCTGCAACTTCTTCAGCTGGCACAAATCTTGTTCTTAAACGTTGAAGGACAGATTGTCTTTGTGCATGTGTTAAGTCATGAACCTCATCCACAACAGATTCAGTTTTTCTTCTTAAAATATATTTGCTAACATCCACTCCTGCGCCTTCTTCACCTTCTGGAATAACATTCATTGCATCCAGTTCTGCAACGGCTTTATCCCTTTCTGCCACACCTAATGCTCTGAATTTTCCTCTTACTTCTGCAATAAAGGCATAAGCCTTACCACACGCTGTCGCATGATCATCCCCTGTAAAATCAGGAACAGCCGTACGGGCACCAGCCAGTCTTAGCAATCCATTATTATCAAGGGCATCACCATAAGTTAAGCGTGATGTTTGTTTACTAACCTCAACTTCTTTTCCATCTGCCATAATTGCAGTTGCATTGATTAAAACTGGGGATACCTCCATTTTTATTTCCATGGCAACTGGGCGCACATCACCAAATGTTTTGTCTTCATCACTGAACCATTTTTTTCGCACTTTCAAACCGTCAAGCACTGCATATCTCTCAGCCTCTGTAAGTACCGACACACCAGTTACTGGATGTGTGTTGAACGGGTCAACTTCTTCAGCAGGCTCTTCTCCTGTGTAGTCATCTACGACTTGACTTAACAATGCCCTGGCAGCTTCAGTTTGTGAGTTTGCATTCAAGACATCTTCATTAATATATCCAACCTCATGACAAGCATAGAACAAGGCCGCAAGTCTGGAGTTGTAAGCCCTTCTGGCTGCTCTTCTGGTTGCCGCATCAGCGGCATCATCTGACATTACTGCCATAAAGGAACCTGCTGCATTTCTCAAAATCATTGACGCAGTATCCCTTGCTTGTTGATATCGAAGCATAGTTACCCGTGCTGCAATGTGTGTTGCCTGAAGGTAATTTAGTTTATCTTCATCCATCAATTCTTTAGCAAGCTTTCCTGCCCATGCTTTTGTATAATCTCTGGTTGAAGAAACTTCATGGTGGCCTATATCATGGACCATAAAATCACGTGGGGACATTTTCAAACCATGCGCCATGTATGCTTTTGTTGGAAGGCTGACATTATGAAGGTCTTCTATTATCATAAGTGTGATTGTTGTTAACCCAACCTTTCCACCAAGATAAGGTACCATAACTGGAGCCACATCTGTCAGCCCATCTTTTAGTTTGCCCCTGGCAATTTTTGATAAATCATAAAATCCTTGTGGCATTGTTTTAGTTAGTCCTTCTTCATGCCAGGCCGCATCTGCCATTGCTGGAAGGGAAATACCTGCAGAAGGTTGCAAAGCACCACCAGTCATAACTGGGCCTGCATAAGCAAGTGGCATATATACTCTTAGTAAATCATCTACACCTGCATCACTTACTTCATCATCTACAGAGGCAACTGCCGCCAATCTGACTAAAGTTCCGTATTTAGCAACACTAGGAATATAAAATGGACCCATTGCATCATATTGATCAATTTCTGCCTGGACACCATCAAGAACAGCTTGAGATTCTGCTGAGGCAAGTTGTGGGGCAGATCTTAATTGACCTAGATAAGCTTCAGCTACTTCTTTTGTCCACGCAGCACCAGCTGCCATGTCTTCTGCATATTCTGGATCTGTTGCGCTTCTTCTTTTATAATGCACATCTTTAAGAGCCTCAATAACACGGGCTTCCGGCAAGTCTTTGGATCCCTTTGCTGTTGCTGGGTAGATGGCTCCTAAGTCTACTAGCCATGGGTATTTTTCTTCAAGAAATGAAGTTGCAAGACTAGAGCTTGATAAATCACCCCCTCCACCTGATGCAGCAGCGGCTGCTTTTGATTCAAAAGAACTTGTTACAACAGTTGCCGTGATTGCAACAGCAATTAAATATTTTAATTTTTTCATCTATACACTCTATTAATTATTAACTAGGCTTAATATATTGGGTTTTAAGCAAAAATCAAGTATAAGTATATATGTTTTAGTTATTTTTTCGGCCTCTTCTTATCATCACAAATAACCATGCAATGGCAAGACCATACCAGGTTATGATGTAACCAAGGTGACGGTTAGGAAGGTCAATAGTATGTGGAATTTGTTCTAAAGTTTGAAGGTATGGATAATCTAATGGGTCTTTTAATTCAACATAAAAGTCTTTTATAATTTTTGCATCAGTTGGCAACCCCACTTCCATTTGTTCTGGCAGCACAGCCCCCCACTCCCTTTTCCCAACGATAGGATCTGGGGTAAAAACATTCTTGTAAGGGTATCGAACATAGCCACTTATGGTGACAGACCCTTGTAAATTTATAACATTCTTTTTCGGGGACCACCCTAAATTAACAAAGATAATTTGATCATTTTTTGTAATAACCGGCACAACAATATGATACCCGGCCCTGCCATTATGTGTTCGGCCAATAACATAATAAAGTATATTTGGAACCCATTTAGCTTTTAACTGAACCTGGATGAATTCTATTTCCTTATTTGATTGTGCTTTTTGTAGGACGGAATCTAAAGTCAAAGGCGGTGCTTTTAGGGCTGATTTTTTTACAGAAATTAAGTTATTCTTCCACTGCAAGCGATATACCTGCCAGGTCCCCAAGGAACATAAGATTAAAAAACCAACAGCTGTAACAGTCCAGAAAATTATTTTTCTGGGTATCATGCATCCCACCAGTATAAAAAGACAAAAAGAAACAGCCACACAACATCAACAAAATGCCAGTACCAAGCTGCGGCTTCAAATCCCATATGTTTCTTGGCGGTGAATTGCCCCTTATTCATGCGCCATAAACAGACCATCAAGAACAAAGTTCCGATAATAACGTGGGCTCCGTGAAACCCAGTTAACATATAAAAATTGGATGCATAGATACCATCCGTAAATTTAAATGGGGCAATCACAAATTCATAAGCCTGAATGGATGAAAATAAAAGCCCCAGGGCAATGGTGATAATCAATCCTTTTTTTGCATCTGTCAGCTTGTTTTCAAGCAATGCTGCATGAGACCACGTTAAGGATGTTGCTGATAATAATAAAATCAAAGTATTTAAATAGGGTAAATGAAAAGGGTCTATGGTTTGAATTCCCTTTGGGGGCCACTGCCCAATAGATTCCATTGGAAATAAACTGGCATCAAAAAAGGCCCAAAAGAAAGCCCCAAAGAACATAACTTCTGAAACAATAAATAAGGCCACGCCGACCTTTAAGCCAATTTGGACAATTTCTGTGTGTTTTTTTTCAACCACAGACTCATGAATAACATCTTTCCACCACCCAAAGGCCGCACCAGCAATAATCAAAAAACCAATAAAGAAAGGTATTTTAGTATAGTCATGCGCAATTAAAGCCAATCCAATGGCTGTCACCAAAGCCCCTAAAGAGGCAACTAAGGGCCAAGGGCTTAATTCCACTAAATGATATGGATGTTTTTTATTTGCTTTTATATTTTCCCGATATTTATCAATATCTAGTTGCATTGCTGCTTTGCGGGCAGCGGATTTAATTTCTTTGAATTTATCCACCATGATTCTATCCTAGATTCCAGGCCTGGGCCAAAAGTTGGCGGCTGAAGCCGATCCCAATACGCCACATAGTCTTTCTTGTTATAAAATAAAGGTATCATGTAATGGCTGCTAAGTAAAATACGATCAATTACTTTTGCAACTGTTACCAATTTGTCCCAAGATGGGGCTGTTATTAACTTTATGATCAAATCATCGATCACTGGGTCTTTAATTCCAGGGTAATTTCGACTACCATTTACATTGGCTACTTTTGATGAAATATAGTTAATAATTTCATTGCCAGGCGACCGCGTCCCATACCATTGTATAAAAGCCATATCATAATCAAATTTTATACGACGTTGTTCATATTCGGATACTTCCAAAATCTTTAACTTTGGATAGATACCCAAACGCTGTAGATTTTTTGTTAAGCCTAAAACAATTTTACGCTTTTGGGTAATGGGAAGAATGATATCAAAGGTAAAAAAGTCGCCTGTGGTTTTATGTCGCAATTTCCCGGCTTTATAAATCCATCCGGCATCTTCAAGCAAACGTTTGGCCTTTTTCAACACCTGACGTTTTTGATAGTCATCTGATAAGTCACAGAAAATTTCTGGAATTTTAAAAGCCGCCGGACTAATTTTATCACCGTATGAATCCAACAGATCCTTTTCTTCTTTTGTAATGGTATTCCCGGCTTCCAACGTTGTGTTGACAAAGAAACTTTTTGTGCGTGTCATTTCTCCATGATATAGCGTCTTATTCACCCATTCAAAATCATAAAGCATTGCCAATGCCTTACGCACCCGGGGATCTTTAAAGATGTCCCGACGCGTATTAAAAACCAAAGCTGTCATGCCCACAGATCGAAAGTGTTCGATGGCAGATTTTTTAATACCTTTTGTTTTGGGAGAATCAAATATATATTGGGTGTGCCATTTTGATGGATCTTTTTCTTCAAAATAGTCAATGTCCCCTGCCAAAAAAGCTTCATACATCACTTCTTTATTCCGGAAATAGAGAATATCAATTTCATCAAAATTATATCTGCCTTTGTAATTGGGTAATTGCCACCCCCAAAATTCAGGACGTCGTTTATAAGTCAAAGATTTTCCAACACGTACCTTTGTAATTTTGTAGGGGCCGTTTGCAATTAGGGGATCCAACAAGTGATTTTCTAAAACCTTGCCTTCATAATGTTTCTTGGGAATTAATGGCATGATACTGATAATCAACGGCAATTCTCGATCAATATAATCTGCTGTTTTAAAGGTAAATTTAACTTTTCTAGACCCCAGTTTTTCTATTTTCTTAACCTTACGATAATAAGTTTTCATGAAGGCGTGGCCTTGTTCAATCCAAGTATTAAAACTAAATATCACATCATCTGCTGTGATGGTTTCCCCTGTATCCCATTTTGCTTCAGGTCTGATATTATAAATAATCCAGGTACGATCCTTTGGCATTTCGGCTGATTCGGCAACAACACCGTATACGGTAAAGGGTTCATCTGCCGAGCGTCCCATCAAAGTTGCCCGCGCAATGTGAAGTTTATTGGCAGGAACACCATTCAACACGTAATGATTTAAACTGTCAAAAGTACCAACCACCCCTACCCTTAACTTTCCACCAATTGGGGCATCTGGATTCGTATAATCAAAATGGGTAAAGTCTTTTGAATACTTTGGTTGACCATGCTTTGCAATGGCATGAACGGGTTTGGATGCGTGGGAAAGGGTAGAAAAAAATAGAAAGATTAAAAGGATTATGTACTGCTTACCCCCCCTTAATCGTCGTCCCGCACTTGGTGCGGGACCCAGAAAAAAAATGCCCGCGCAAGCTGCATCTTTTTCAGCTAGATCAGCCCTAGATCCCACGATCAAGTCGTGGGATGAAGGCATAAGGAACGAATCTTGCATCAATCCTTTTACCACTTAAAAGCGTCCGTAATATACGTTGGGTAAATACGGTTTTTCTGCAACATTTCTTCCATTGATTTATCCGATAAATCTTTGTGATGTAGGCCTGAATTAATTAGGGCTGAATCAATTCCATAATCATTGGCCCCTTTGATGTCTGTAAACAATCCATCACCGATTGCCAAAACTTTATTACGATCTTTGGTGCCATGCTTTTCTAACATTTTGTCATACACATATTTTTTAGGTTTCCCGATGTAAATAACCTGGCCACCCTTTTCTTCGTATTCTTTGGCGATGGACCCTGGACAGATAATGACTTCATCTTTTTTCATAACTTTCATATCAGGGTTGGAACAGACCATTGGCAAATTATACTTCAAAGCCATTTCCATTTTTTCTTGGTATCCGTCTACCAACCCAGCACACAGAACATACTGTGCAGCTGCATAATTATCTATTGGATTACCAGGTAATTCTTGATCAAGCGGCCCATTTTTTTCATCACTGCCAATATAAATAAAGTCAGAATTTGGATCAAAATGCTCCCCTGATTCTACTACCTCTACCACTGCATCCCCTGAAGAATAAATAAAATCATAATACTCTTTTGGCACTCCTAGACGTTCAAATATTTCTTTCAGAAGATAGCTACGACGGGGGGAATTTGATAAAAAGCCAACATTTTTTCTGTGGGCTTTTAGATTTTTCAAACAATCAATAACACCTGGGAATGCATCATACCCATCATAAACAACACCCCATATATCTATGATAAAATAATCATAGTTTGCATATACTTCTTGTAGTCCTTTGCAGTGTTTGATAGTAATCATTATATACCCTTTTTTAAGTCACTAAGAATATCAAGGAAGTCATCATGATTCAATGCTTTACGTCAACAGATTCCAATAGTATTCCCATTTATGGTTTAACTGAAAGTTCAATTCAATCCTTTGTATCAGAATTCCCCGAATTTTCAAAATGGATCGACAATAGTGATTTCAAAGCAAAACAACGCAGTTTATGCCAAATTAAAAAAGAAGATGGATCCTTAAAGGCCATTTTATATGGTTGTTCTGAAGGATATGAATCCTTTTGGGATGGTGCTTTTTTAGCCAGCACCCTGCCCCATAAATATACGTACAGAATTCAAAGTGATACCGTTGAACATTCCCATTTTTATTTCAGCTGGGGCATGGGAACCTATATATTTGATCGTTATAAAAAATCAGAGAAAACTTTCCCCCAACTGATTATTGCAGATGAAGATTTGGGCAACCAAATCAGTTCACTTATTACCTCCAGTTTTCTTATCCGAAATTTAATTAATACGCCGGCTAATGACTTAACACCAGAAGCACTGGCTTTGGCAGCAAAAGAAATTGCCACAAAACATAAAGCCCAGTTCAAAGAAATATCTGGTAAAAATTTGGAAAAAGGGTTTCCTTTAATTTATGCTGTGGGCAAGGCATCAGAAAACAAACCCCGCCTGGTACATTTGACCTGGGGAGATAAAAAACATCCAAAAATCGCCCTGGTAGGAAAAGGTATTACCTTTGATACAGGCGGTTTGGATATTAAGCCTTCCCCGCATATGACTTTGATGAAAAAAGATATGGGAGGTGCGGCCCATGTTCTGGGACTTGCCAGCTATATTATGACCCAAGAACTACCTGTGCAGCTGGATGTATACCTGCCACTGGCAGAAAATAGTATCAGTAGCAATGCCTTTCGTCCTGGAGATGTTTTACATTCGCGAAAAGGATTGACTGTTGAAATTGGAAATACGGACGCCGAAGGGCGCTTGGTTCTGGCTGACGCCATAACATATGCCCAGGAACAAAAACCCGATTTGTTAATTGACATGGCGACATTAACAGGGGCGGCGCGCATTGCTGTTGGTGTTGATATTTCAGCAATGTTCGGAACAGATCAGGAACACTGTAGTTTGTTAACAGCCTTGGGCGAAGAAACATATGATCCTGTTTGCCAGTTACCTTTGTGGCAACCTTATGCTGTTGATCTTAAAAGCACAATTGCCGATATTAATAATGATGGATCACGTTATGGTGGGGCCATTCATGCAGCATTGTTCCTGCAAAAGTTTGTTAATAAAGACCTCCCCTGGCTCCATTTTGACATAATGGCTTGGAACAATAAATCCCTTGCAGGGCGCCCTGCTGGCGGCGAGGCGATGGGTATTCGTCCCTTAATTCGCTTTATCGAAGATATTTATTGCTAACTTAGCCTTGCAAATCACAGATAAATTCCTTATTTCTATAGAAATATAGAGATTTGAGATGAAAAAATTAGTATGTGTAATTATTTGTTTAATATTCAACCTTATAGCCACAAGTGCAAATTCTGCAGCAAGTGAGGCAGATTCATTAAGGGGCGCAGGAAAGATGCGACTTATTGTTTTTGATATCCACCACCAATTTATGGTTGTCGAAACATACGAAACTGAAACACTTAGGGAGTTTAAAAGCGCTATTAAAAAGAAAATATCCGAATGGTTTCCAAGAAAAGACTTAAGATCCCTTCTCATTAGCCTTACAAGAGGTGGTAGAACATTCAGAGAGTGTGATGATAAGAGTCTTAAAGAGCTTGAAATTAAGCCTGTTCTTGTACCATCACCCGATAAAAATCTTATTATTAGCCTTTCAGCACCTGGAATTGGATCAGTTTATGATATTGAAAAACAATTCCCAGAATATAAACTACCAAAATATCTACTAATGGGACTTGGGCCAGTTAGAAACCTTCCTGTATGTTGGGCAATTTTGGGTTTATTTCCTCATCCAAAATTAGGATATCCTTTTAAAAATACTCATCGGCTGGGTGGGTTCAAATCCACAGGTTTTGTAGATACCAATGGATGATTGCAAACATTGAGCATACGCTTTTTGTGCTCCTTGGTTTTTAGCTTCAGCCAAACGCAATTGAATCATTTCAGATCCATAACCCTTTTTACGGTACTTTGGTAAAATATAATCCCAATAAAATCCAGCATTATCGTCTGATAAATCCAAACAGCAGCCCCCAACAACCTTTTCATTTATATGAGCCAGATAAAAATGCAGGTCAGGCGATTTGTATACTCCTTGGAAAAAAGCCAATGTCTGTTCCATATCCCGTGACCATACCTCTGAAAAATTTTCACACCATTGATCAAAATCAGCTTTATGTTTAATTTCTTGCAGGGTTACCTTCCCTTCTGTCTGATTTTTGAAGGTTGCCAAGTTTATCTCTAGACCTGTCAAATTTGCAGATGGCACAAAGTCAATATTTGACAGCTGGCGTAATACAGAATTGGCTTCTGTTCCTTGAAACCATATAATTGGGGCCTCACTGTCAAAGAAATAAGATATAAAGCCCATATCAGACTGGCTGAAAGGCTCTGTATTAATGATATAATGATTTCCAGGGCCAACTGTCCCAGTATCAATAGCCACACCTCCATCCCATTCATGAATTCGATGATCTGAGGCTTCCGCTAAATTCTTCATATGATTTAATAAATGCTGGGCTGGAGTCATGATATTTTCCTAAATTATTAATACAGTTACATTACCTTAAATTAACGGGAAATTGCATGCGTTTTTTGCATAGCATAATTTGTGCATATTTTTCAATAAGTTAATAGTTATTTTGGGCTATTTCAACGCGGTTTTAAAAAATTTTATCTTCCCAAGCTATGCGATAACATGCATTTTTTTGAAAAATTTTCGGCTTGTTTATGGGTTTTCTGCTTAATTTTTAGGCATTTTTGTGTTTTTAACAGCCAAAATACACGACGCCAATTACGATTATTATGCACACCTTCGTCAAGATGTCTAGATTATGGGTTAATTTTACGGGAAAGACCTTACTGTTCAATAAATAATCCAAGTTAATATCAAGTAAATTTTCTTTTTAAGAATTAAAGTTTATATAAATAATAGAGATGTGAGATATATGATGAAAAAACTTTGTTTAATAATTACTTTTGGGGCTGTACCAGATAACGTTGTAAGATGTTATAAAGGTACAGATG
>CAYGKW010000004.1:0-64836 GCA_964350815.1 uncultured Rhizobiaceae bacterium
ACAATGGGTTAAACGCTATTTAAATTAGTTATCTGGTACAGCCCCTTAATTTTTTTACTGTTTCAGCCTTAGACGCAAGCGCAGCAGCAGAGGTAGCCCAAGCTAGAATAGCGCGAGAAGGGGTAGAAGCACTCAAATCTAAAAGAGATAAATTTGTAGAAACTAATAAAGCATTACAAGCAGCAAAGGCAGTTGAAAGAGCCAAAGAAGAAAAAGCGGCTAGAGCAGCAGAAGAAGCTAGAATAGAGGAAGCAGGGGCAGAACGAGATAGAAAGGCAAGAGAAGCGGAAGTTGCAGCAGAAGAAGCGAGAGAAGCAACAAAGATCAGAGAAGAAGCAGAGGCTGAACATAAGAAGGCGAAAGAAGAATTCAAAATGGCCAGAGCAGGAGCTGACGAAGCAAATAGAGAAGCAGAAGCCAGAGCAGAAGGGGCTAGAAAAGCAGCAGCCAGAGCAGAAGAGGCTAGAAGAGCAGAAGGGGCTAGAAAAGCAGAAGAGGCTAGAAGAGCAGAAGAAGCTAGAAGAGCAGCAGAAGCTAGAAGGGCAGAAGAAGCTAGAAGAGCAGAAGATGCTAGAAGGGCAGCAGAAGATGCTGGGCCTTCAACGAGAGTCCCCAGGGCAACCGTTAATGCATGGAGAGATTTGGCTCATCCACTTAACGTTGATGGTAAAGATTTTTATTATCTACTTGAGGTTACAGCCATTCCTGAAGGTAAGCGTAATATTTCATTAAGAGTTGTAAAGCGCGTTCGCTTCGTTCCAGAGGGATACTCTGGTGGTGAAACAGTAACACTCCACACGGATAAAAAAATAAATATACAAGCCATGATTGGACGCGATCTAAAGGTCGGTGATATGATTTTGGTGGATAAGGTAAAAAGGGATTTATTTCTTCCGAAGTCAAATGGTGAAAATTGGAGAATTGCTGAATAATGAATGATTCCCATTTAACCATAAAAAAACCGTCTATATGGCGGTTTTTGGAATTTTACGGTGTTCTTACTTGATGCAAAATCGAGTAACAGTTGAAGGTTAAGCGAATTGTGTCCAGTTCGCCCAGCCCTGGACCCTGGTGCTTGATTTCCCTATGCTTCTTCGAAGCTTCGGCGCGACAGGATACTTTCCCATCTTCGTCGTCCTGGTGCTTGACACCAGGATCCAGAAAATAAATAATCTTAAAATAAATCATGGGAAAAAGTTTTTGGGTTTAATAAAAATGTCTGATGAATTTGTGTATGTTGGTGTTTTTAAAGTGATTTAGGAAAAGTTTATGATTTGGAAATCTTGAATCTCTGAATTTCGTCGCCCCGTGCTTGACACGGGGTCCAGTAATAACCGAAAAGGCAAGCGGGTTGTATCAGGTGAATTCAGCCCTGGATCCCGCATCAAGTGCGGGATGACGAAAAAGTCATCGAAAAAATATTTACAAATAAAAGGTTGATCATGTCAACAAAATTACATCAATTCAAAGTGTTGCCGTACAGTCAAAAGCGGCTGTTTGATATTGTGGCGGATGTGCAGGCGTATCCTGACTTTTTGCCATGGTGTCAGCAGTCGATCATTCATTCTGAAAATGACACAGAAATCTTGGCAGACTTGGTTATTGGATATGGTCCATTATCAGAACGGTATACATCAAAAGTTATGCTGACGCCCAATACACGCGTGGATGTGGATTATCAAACAGGGCCTTTTAAATATTTGGATAATTATTGGGTGTTTAAGGAACTGGGGCCGAATTCCACGGAAGTTGAATTTTATATCGATTTTCAGTTTAAATCGTTCTTAAAGCAAAAGGCCATTTCAGCCGTATTTGACAAAAGTAAGAATTCTTTAATGGATGCCTTTGAACAGCGGGTACAGCATATTTTCTAAGTATGCTGCCAAAAAGAAAGGCGCCATGTGGCGCCTTTGTAAAATTCTAAACAGTTAAGATTATTACCTTGCTGGATACACAATAAATTTCCAGTTATCATCCCTAGTTGTAGGTACAAATACAGCATCTTCAGGTGTGCCTGTAAGACCTTTAATTAACAATCTATCTCCTACTTCAAGAGGTCTTGTTGCATCAGGGCTAGCATTTGAAGCTTTGCTTTCAATTTGCCGTTTGTGTGCCGCCGATAATTTGGCTTTATTATCCTCAGGTTTTACCCAAGGTCTGTCACTTGGGAAACGATTCGTTGTTTTGAACAGGTGTAATTGTATACTACCATCGTCATTGATTTTTTCTACTTCGACTGCTTGATAAAAGTGTTTTACCCCACCCATAAACACATACCCAAACCTTACAGCTGCTGCTTTAATTTGAGCATCAGTAGGTCGTCTCATTCTTTTATCATTTAAATCATTTAACCTTGACGCAGTTACTTGATTACTATCTGGGATAGTACCTGGATTTGCTGTAGGAATTTCAACAAGGGCATCCCATACTCTTCCGCGGGCATCTCTTAGGTTATCTAGCGCTGTTTCTGAACCACTAGGGGCACTAGAAGCAGCTGCAGCGCCATCTCCTACACCAGCAGCTGAGATTGCTTCAAGAGATACTATGCTTTCGTCAATTTCTTGAATATACTCTACTAAGTTGTCTCTTGGGGCACCAGGTACCCGTATACTATCTTCTTTTGCGGCAACATTATTTGCATTACGAATAGGTTCTCTATCGGCTGGACCACCTGGACTTCCCGGCATACCTCTACTATCTTCGCTTGAAAGTCTCCTCAACCTGTATCCTCTGCCTGCTGCTGCCGGAGCTGCTGCCGCTGCTCCTGAGCCTGGAGATGTTTCTGCTGCTGCCGGAGCTGCTGCTGCCGGACCACCCCCCCCTGATCCTGGAGCTGCTGCCGGAGCTGCCGCCGCTGCTGGTCCTGTAGGTGCTCTTTCAGCCCGTAGCCTTTCTGCCTCTCGTCCTGCGGCTCTCATTCTTGCGGCGGCTTGAACTACTGTCGCTGCTGTGGCCATTCGTTTTTCGACTCTCTGGTTGGTTTCTGCTGATACGCGTTCAACCGTAGCTGCAGAAGCGGCCATTAAGCCGGGGGCCATAGCTGTTAGTTCTTCCCGTGAAGGGGGGGCTACAGAAACGTCCCCGCCCGCAGCTGCGGATAATTCGCCTCTAATTGCTGTAATTCTTGCAATAAGAGGTCCTTGTTGTCCTTTTTTCATCGATAGTGAGGAGTTTCTTGCCGATTCTGTGATAAGTTGACGAACAACCCGATCAGCGCTTGCTTCGGAAATTCCTTGGGATCGAACCAAACCTTTAAGGTTTGCTTTAGCTTTCGGACTGTCAGAGAGTATAGCAAGGGATGCCCCTGAATACAAAGTCATTAATAATATAGATATTTTGACAACATTTTTCATTTTATTCCCCATTATGAAGACCAAGGCCTTCTTAAAAGAAGGCCTTGGGTGTTTATAGATTATCGTGTATCAACCAATCTGACGGCTCTATTGTCAAGATAACCAGTGGAAAGATTCCCATCCCTATCAGCAACAAGATTTCTTAGGGCAAATTGTGGTTTAATTTTTGATAAATGATTATTCCAATCATCTTCATTCAGCCCAGTTAATCTAAGTATGTTTCCAAAATCATATATATACACTATTGAGTCTATTGCAGCCACACCTTCATCAAAAGTTCTTTTGATTGTTGCCGTTGTATAATAATTCCCTCTTCCATCATTATTAAGCGCATCATATTCAGCAACAAAACGAACATTTGTTCCATTTATATTGATGGCACCTCCCCCAGGGACTATCCTATCCGCATCAGCTTGACTTACCAATGATGCAGCAGCCGCTTTTGTGAAAATATAATCGGTGCGCATATTTTGTAAATCGGTGTTAAATGCTGGAATCATTGCCCCTGCCGTGGCAAGCTCAGTTTCAGCATCCGTTAAAGTTGCTGGTGTAACGGGCTTGCTATCAGCAATAGCTGTTCTAATTTCTTCTACTTTCCTTCTAATTACTTCAATACGGTCTAAGAACCCTCTTTCCTTTGCAGCTTCTGCATTTAGTATGGCAAGTTTAGCACCAAGATCAGCTTCCGCTGTTACTGTACCCACTGCGATATTAACTTCTCTCAAAGTCGTATCTGCTAATACTCTTTCTGCTCTAATCTCTGCAAGTATCGCATCATAGCGGGCTTGAACACTGCCTACAAAAGCAGATGCTGCACTTTCAACCGTAGCTGCAGAAGCGGCCATTAAGCCAGGGGCCATAGCTGTCAGTTCTGCCCGTGAAGGGGGGGCTACAGAAACGTCCCCGCCCGCAGCTGCGGATAATTCGCCTCTAATTGCTGTAATTCTTGCAATAAGAGGTCCTTGTTGTCCTTTTTTCATCGATAGTGAGGAGTTTCTTGCCGATTCTGTGATAAGTTGACGAACAACCCGATCAGCGCTTGCTTCGGAAATTCCTTGGGATCGAACCAAACCTTTAAGGTTTGCTTTAGCTTTCGGACTGTCAGAGAGTATAGCAAGGGATGTCCCTGAATACAAAGTCATTAATAGTGTGGATATTTTGACGACATTTTTCATAAAAAACCTCCTGAAATTTAAATTATAAATTAATGATAAACTGCCAGAAAGATTTTGTAAAGCTTAAACCTTCTGACTTTCTGCTTAATGAAAAGGGTGTTTTTAGTGGAAACACCCCCACGTTTAATTGAAAGAATTCTTAAAAGATTTAGAATGCTTTTGTCACAGTAACACTGACCACATGATAACGTGGTTTAATGTTGTTTCCTGTTAATGCGGTGTTATTAATATCATTTGGCAATAAGTCCATGCCTTTTTTGATCGTGGAATAGATTTGATAGCTGTAATCCGCTTTTAATGAAAAATCACTGCCCATATCTTTTTCGATTCCTATGCTGGGGGCCCAACCCCATTTCCATTGTTTGTCATTTCCTGCATCTGGAAAAATATTATTTGTATCTTCATACTTTTCAATTCTGTTTACGATTTCAAAACGGGAATATAAAGCAGAAAGTTTAAAAAAACCAGACAAAGTATTTGTAAATTCTTTGCTTACCCCAACCCCGAAAGCATACGTGTGATGACGATCTAGGCCAGTTAATACAGTATTCCTTTCAGCATCTATTGCATTGTGGGAAATATCTTCCCTGTTTTGTGAGCTAGAAGAATCAAACCCATAACTTAGTTCCATGAAACTGGCCCAATTATTGAATTCAAAGGTATGCCCAATAAGAAAGTGACCACCAAAAGCATCTTTATCTTCAAGACCAGCCTTCTTAGTGGTTGATGCATCATCAACGCCCCCAACGGTTGTTTCAAGGGAATATTTATTCTGGAAATTGCTTGCAACCCAGCTGCCGCCTACCCCTGCGTACCATTTATTGCCTGACGTATGCATATCTGCAAATGCTGAAAAACTTGCCATCCCTAACGCAACCGTACTAAGCCCTAAAATTAATGATTTTTTCATTTTTATGTGTCTCCTATTTAAAACTGTTACTAACTAAGTTCCCAAAATCAATGTTGCTTGTCAAGTGCTTAGGGGGCGATTTGTAATTGGGGGGGGTATTTTTTTTGTATCGTTGCATATTCTTTTTTCTTGCCCCTGTGTGGGATCCCCCACTTTCGTCGTCCTGTGGCTTGATCCCCTTACGCTTCTTTGAAGCTTCGGCGCGACAGGCACGGGCCCAGATCTGCGTTCGCTTGAGACAATGCATTTGCCATTTAGAGTATAACTGAATCCTGGTGTCAAGCACCAGGACGACGAAGGAGGAAAAGAGCAGGGCGATAAAGGAAGAAAAGCCACAGGACGGCGAAAAACAAACTGTTGTAAAAATGTTACGTTTCTTGCAAAAAAGTCATCTATTTTATGCCCATAATAAAAATATCAAAAGATTTATTGTGTTCAGGGTGGTGGTAAGCCATTGGTTTTCCTGCCTTGTCGCATTTTGGTTTCATGCCAAGCTTTCTAAGTAAGTTTTTAGAGGCAACATTGTCAGGCGTGGCTGTGGCTGCAATTTTATCGCCTTTAAAATGGGTTTTGAAAAAATTAATCAAATATTTTGATACCGTGTACCCTACACCTTTACGGCGAAAATCAGGCATGACATTAAAAAAGATTTCGGCTTCAAGGCCATGGCGCACTGTTTGAATGCCGGCGTCACCCACAACGTTTCCATTTTCATCATACAAGACAAAGGCCAAGGTTAAGGGTTTTGTTGTTGTAATGCCCACTTTTTTTAAATCATCAAATGTTTCCCAACTGGCTGCATAAACATTGTGCATATTATCAATCACACTGTCTGGCCAAGGTTTTCCATCACGCATGAATTTTGCATTTGATGGCTCTTTTACAACAAAGCCTTTGTCATGTTTGTATTTCTCATCGTAAGTAATTGGTTCAATTTTAAAAGTGAATCCCTTTTCGGTTGTAAGGGTTTTAGAATACTTTTCTGTGATTCCTGCAACACAGGTATTCGCAACAAAAATAAATAAAAAGAGTAGGTGTTTTTTTATCATGATTTTTCCTTATATAACCATAATATGGGGTTGGTTTGTGATAACGTCAATATTTTCTTGAATGTGGAGCTTTAAAAAAATATAAATAAAGGATGACTGATTCATTATTCACGCCGCGGCCTGCGCAAAAAACCTTTTCTGTTACGGAAATATCAACAGTATTGAAAAATATGGTTGAATCACAGTTTGCCAATATTTCCATAAAGGCAGAAATTTCTGCCGTTAAAATTCATACTTCTGGCCATGTTTATTTTGCTTTAAAAGATGATCGTTCAGTTATTGATGCGGTTTGCTGGCGGGGGATTTATGGGCGTCTTAAGATTAAGCCGGAAGAAGGCATGGAGGCCATTTGTAAAGGGCGGCTAACAACTTTTCCAGGGCGTTCAAAATATCAAATTGTTGTTGAAGATATTGAACCCGCAGGTGAGGGAGCCTTGTTAAAGTTATTAGAAGAACGCAAGCGGGCCTTAACAGCAGAAGGCCTGTTTGCAGTTGAACGCAAGAAAAGCCTGCCATTTTTACCAGAACGCATCGGGGTTATTACATCTGCAACGGGTGCTGTCATTCGTGATATTATTCATCGCCTAAAAGATAGGTGTCCGCGTCACGTTACAGTTTGGCCCGTCCCCGTACAAGGTAAAGGGGCAGACATTCAAATAATAAAGGCGATTGAAGGATTTAATATGCATTCAAATATTCGCCCAGATGTCATTATTGTTGCACGCGGTGGGGGTAGTCTTGAAGACCTTTGGGAGTTTAATAGCGAGGCTTTGGTGCGTGCTGTTGCAGCCAGTGATATTCCTGTTATCAGCGCTGTTGGGCATGAAACAGATACAACTTTAATTGATTACGTGGCTGATAGACGGGCCCCAACGCCGACGGCTGCCGCAGAAATGGCCGTTCCTGTTTTATCTGATTTGTTAATAAGGGCAAATCGTTTAGAAGACCAAATTACATCCATTATTACACGTTATATTAAACAGCTTGATTTGGCTGTTTTGGGTTTGGCCAGGGGGTTAACATCGCCCCAGCGTATCATTGAAAATTATTACCAGATTGTGGACGATAAATTTGACAGAATTGAACAATCAATAAGGGTAAAGTTTTATCAAAAGAAAGAATCTTTTGGGTTTATGTTGCATCGTTTAAAGCGTGTGTCTTTTCTTCAAAACATTAATCAATTATCACAAGATCTGAAAAATTTGGAAGAAAATTTATTAAGCCAATGTAGGTTGAAGTTAAAAGATTGCGGGAGTCAGTTAAATTATATTTCAGGATTGTTAGAAAGTTTTTCACACGTAAATGTATTAAAAAGGGGCTATGCCTTGATACGTTCTGACAGTGGAAACCCCATTGTATCCAGTAAGAATTTAAGCCCAGACCAAAGTGTGGATATCCAACTTAAAGATGGTGTTGTTCATGCAACAATTGACAAAAAGCAGTGATACCCGTTGCCGAAATTAAAATAATAGGGTAATTTTTCTATATGTACATTCACAAAATCAAAATATATACAGTGTGCTTTTTACTGTTTTCAGGGGTGTTTTTGGTTTCTTGTAATAGAAGCGATCCAAACCGTGAGCTTACAGAGGACGAAAAAATGGATCCTTTTGAACCCATTAATCGTAAAGTGTTTGAATTTAATGTTGTGATTGATGGAATCTTGCTAGAACCATTCGCAACGGCTTATTCTTTGTCAGTCCCGAACGAGGTTCAAAAGGGATTTTCTAACTTCCTTAATAATTTGGCAGAGCCAGTTACTTTGGCAAATGATACCTTGCAAGGAAAAGGTAAGCGGGCATTGGAAACTTTCTCACGTTTCATGATTAATACGGTTATTGGTGTGTTTGGTATTTTTGATGTGGCAGAAAAGCTTGGGCTTCCAGACCACAAAGAAGATTTTGGCCAAACCTTGGGGGAATGGAATGTTCCGTCAGGGCCGTATCTTGTTATTCCATTCATTGGATCCACAACGCCCCGTGCCTTGGCCGGGCGATTTACTGATTTTTACCTTAGTCCTTATAATTATTATGCGGTTCATAAAGAAAAACGTTACCTTATATACGCACGCATGGGGGCTGAAACTCTTGTCAATAGATCGCAACATTTGGATGATGTGCGTAATTTTAGGGAAAATTCAGTTGATTTTTATGCAGCTGTCCGCAGTTTTCATATACAACACTGGCGTTCAGAAGAAAATGATGGCAAAATGCATAATGATACGTCATATTTAGACGACATGCTGATTGAAGAGGAAGATTACGATAATGAAGACACTTTGGTTTTATAAAAAAATTATATTTGTTTGCGTGCTGGGTATAAATTTAACCCTTTCTGCAAATGCAAGTTGTGATTCAAGCAGCTTAGATACTGAGGCTAGGGATTTTGTCGATAGTATGGGTAAAGATGTCATTGCAATTTTGGATCAGTACCAAAAGGGAAAGATTTCTAATAAAGAAAAAAATCAGCAACTTCGTGATATCATAATTAAAGCTGTTGACTTCAAAAGGGTCGGGCTTTCTGCCATAGGCAGGTACAAACGCCAAGTTAAAAAAGCAACAGTCGAAAGATATTTAGAAGCTTTCCAAAAAGCCGTTACACGTACGTACTTAAATAAATTTGGGGAATATAATGATGATAACCTTGTGGTTGTATCATCGATCTTAACAGACATAGGACGTTCAAAAGGTGTGATTGTTAAAAGTGAACTGCGTCGAAAAAGTGGTCCCAAAGTTACGTTGACATGGATCGTAGTTAAGAAAGATAATCAAATGATTATTATTGATCTTAAGGTGGAAGGGGCAAGTATGCTTCGTACATATCAGCAGGAATACCTAAGCATTATAAGTAAAGGTAAGAATCCAGAAGAAGGTATGAAAATTCTTATTGATAATCTAGAAAGTAATAATACAAAATGGGATGCCTAATAATCCCATGAGTTAACTAAATTAGTGTAAACAGATGGCTTTTTTTAAATCAATGGCAACGGTAAGTGGGTTAACCCTTCTTAGTCGTATCTTTGGTTATCTGCGGGATGTTTTAATAGCGTCTACTTTCGGGAATAGTGGTGTCTCTGACGCCTTTTTTATTGCACTGCGTCTGCCAAATGTATTTCGTCGTTTGTTTGCAGAAGGGGCCATGAACAGTGCCTTTGTTCCTATTTTTTCAAACCTTCACAAAAAGGAAGGTCGGGAAAAAGCCGTTCGGTTTTCTTGTATCGTCTTTTCAACTTTGGCAGTCATACTTTTTGGGTTGGTATCGTTTGTTGAGGCCATCATGCCATTTGTAATGGGGTTGATTGCCCCCGGATTTAAATCAGACCCAGAAAAATTCCAGCAAGCCGTTGATTTTGGTCATCTGATATTTCCTTATATTTTCTTTATTTCTTTGGCGGCATTATGCAGCAGCATACTAAATGCTTTGAATCGTTTTTTTGCGGCATCTGCTTCCCCCATTATATTAAATATCTGTGCTATTCTGGCCGTGGTTATTTATGTTAACGATGTAAACCAAGCCGGGTATGCATTAAGCTTTTCCATTGCCATCGCGGGTTTGATCCAGTTTATCTGGGTGTTTATTGCCTGTGCACGTGCAAATGTGAAATTGCGATTTACAAAAGTGGAGTTCACCCCAGAAGTAAAACGGCTTTTGCGCAAAATGTTACCAGGTATTGCGGGGGCAGGGGTATATCAAATTAATCTTTTGGTATCAGATATTATTGCCTCTTTTTTCCCGATGGCTGTTTCCTATATCTCTTACGCAGACCGTGTAAATCAATTTCCGTTAAGTATTATTGGAATTGCATTGGGGACTGTTTTGTTACCAGTGTTTGCGCGCCAAGTACAAAATAACAGGTCAAATGAGGCCATGTACATGCAAAACCGGGCGCTGCAATTTTCATTTATGTTAACTTTTCCGGCAACAGTTGCTTTGTATACAATTTCCTTACCTATTATCATCACCCTGTTTCAACACAATAACTTTACCCATGAAATGTCTCTTAATGTTGCAAAAGTCATGGGGATTTTTGCGTTGGCTTTACCGGCCAATGTGATGATTAAAATTTTTAGTGCGAATTTCTTTTCCCGTGGGGATACCTTGACCCCTGTAAAGGCAGCAGCAACATCGCTCATTACGAATATTGTTTTAAATATTATTCTTTCGCGTTATTTCAGTTATTTTGGAATTGCGGCAGGGAACGTGATTGCGTCATGGGTAAATGGTTTGTTGCTTGCCTTTTGGTTAAGAAAAGAAGGCAATCTTATTGTTGATGTGCGTCTGAAACAAACAATGCCAAGATTGGCCTTATGTGCCATTGGGATGGGTTGGATTTTATATGAAGGCACTGAAATGTTAATGCCTTATTTTGGCGACGAAATTGGTAAAACTGTTTTAAGTCTTTTTGTTTTAATCAGCAGTGGGCTATTTACATATTTTGCCTTGATCAAAGTAACAAAATCATTTACATACATTGAATTTAAGGAAGCTATGAACAAAGCATCCGAAGATTCACAAGCGGAAATCGTCTAATGAAAAGAATATTATCAGGCATACAGCCAACAGGAAATTTGCATTTAGGAAACTATTTAGGGGCCATGAAAAACTGGGTCGCCATGCAAAAGGATTATGACTGTTTGTTTTGCGTGGTTGATTTGCATGCCATTACAATGCCACAGGATCCAGCAGAATTACGTGCCAGTGTTATGGATACCGTGGCGATGTATTTGGCCAGTGGTATTGACGCGAATAAAAGCGCAGTCTTTCCACAAAGTATGGTTCCCGAACATGCAGAATTAATGTGGATTTTGGCCTGCCATACCCCATTGGGCTGGTTAAATCGCATGACACAGTTTAAAGAAAAAGCTGGAAAGAAAAAAGATCAGGCAAGCCTTGGGTTGTATGGGTATCCAGTTTTGATGGCGGCAGATGTCTTGTTGTATCAAACAACAGATGTACCCGTTGGCCATGACCAAAAACAACATCTGGAATTGGCCCGTGATATTGCAGGGGCTTTTAACCGATTTTATGGTCAAGATTTTTTTACATTACCTGAACCCAGAATTTTGGGGGAAGCCACCAGGGTGATGAGTTTGCGCGACGGCACATCGAAGATGAGTAAGTCAGATACATCTGATGCGTCTCGAATTAATTTGATGGACTGTCCAGACACTGTGACAAAGAAGATTAAAAAAGCCAAAACAGATAGTGATCCCTTTCCAATGTCGCCAGAAGGGTTAACGGATACACGACCAGAAGTTGCCAATCTTTTAAATATATATGCGGCATTTGCAGGTATGAAAAAAGAAGATATCTGCCAAAAATATGGGGGTAAAAACTTTTCTGAATTCAAGATGGATTTGATAGATATTGCCAACGATACTTTGCAACCCATGCGCGATAAGTTTCTGGATTTGAAGAAGAACCCCGATCACCTGAATCAAGTTATCAAACAAGGTTCAGAAAAAGCCCGATCAATCGCCACTGATACTATGAAACAAGTGCGGGATCTTGTTGGATTTTATTCATAACCACACTTTGGATTTCATTTTTCTAATAATGTATCAGTAGTTAGTAGCCCCTTAAGGGCTTGCTGCTTGAAGCGATTTTGGAAAAGTAAAACACCTAAAATGCCAATCCTCTCTGCCGTCATTACCCGGCTTGACCGGGTAATCAAGGAAACGGTGTTAATAGAAAGCGACGCCCTTTCGGATGAATTCAGCCCTGGATTCCATGATCAAGTCATGGGATGATGACAGAGAGGGCTGTAGGATAAAAACCTTGGATTATCCTCAAGAAACGCGCCTACGCAACAGTGCCTTAAACGTTGAATTCACAGGCAAAGGAATATCCTTTATCACAGCTAAGTATATAATATTCTCTGGCGCGGACAGGGTTCTTTTCAACACCTTCTCCATTCGCATAAAGTCGGGCCAAGTGATTGGCTGCCTCACCATTACCATATTCCAGGGCACGTTCATAAAGGTCTTTTGCACGTTTATAATCAAGTTCAACTCCATATCCAAAGTGATACATTGTTCCGATGGCATTTAAGGTAAAGCCTTTTGTTTTTTGACTATCTTCAATGGCAAAGTTAAAGGCAGTGGCATAATCCCCTTTTTCAAATGCTTTTTTACCGATTAGTTCCTGTTTTTTAATACATGCTTTAGTTTCCTCAAGCGTAGTTGGATGCTTTGAATTTTCTTTGTGGGCCATCATATGGTCCATATCACGCCCCATCTTACGTTTCATCATATGGTCCCTCTTGTGTTCCATTTTATGGCTGCTTTGACAGGCCCCCAACGTAAGGACAAAAAGGCCTAAAAGATATTTATTTTTTAGCATGGAAACTCCTGTACTGATTATTTTTCTTTGTTATTATAGGTAAAGGTCCATAAAACAGTCAATGATTAACTATTTTCTTTCCTTTGCAAGCCTTTAATATTTCATTTTCATTCCCTTTTACAAAATGATATAAATAAATATATTACAAGATTTACAAAATCACTTAAGGGAATTGATATGCAAGTTACATTTAATGCCAATTATTTTCCATCAGAAGGGGCAATTATTGTTCCAATTTATGAAGGAAATGAATTCACAGTACCAGCCAATCAGATGAACGAAAAAACAGGGGGGGCAATCAGTCGGGCCCTTAACAATACTTTGTTCAAAGGAAAGGCGGGGGAAATACTGGATATATATGCCCCTACAGGTTTGAATTTATCACGTATGATCCTTCTTGGGTTGGGGAAAAAAGAAGATGCAAATGAAAAATCCATTTCTGAAATAGGGGCAAATCTTGCGGCAAAAATTTCGTATGGGCCAGAATCTTCAGTCACTGTAATGCTGAACAATGTGGATGTGGGTGGCTTGAAAAATCATGAACTGGCTGTTCACTTTTCTGTCGGGGCACTGTTGCGATCATACCGTTTTAACAAGTATAAAACACAGTTAAAAGAAGCCCAGAAAAAGAAAATCAATGAATTTATGGTTGTTGTTGATCAACCACAAGAAGCCGATGAATTTTTCCATAGGTATTCACCAGTTGTTGAGGGTGTTTTCTTTGCCCGTAATTTAATGTGCGAACCCCCAAATGTGTTGCATCCAAAAAGCATGGCAAAAGAACTTTCGGACTTGTCCAGTCTGGGTGTGAAAGTTGATATCATTAATGAAAAAGATATGGAAAAATTGGGGATGAACGCCATTCTTGCCGTTGGAAAAGGCAGTGAATGTGAATCCCAATTGGTTGTTATGCAATGGAATGGTGGCAGTGATCATGATGCTCCCCTCGCTTTTGTGGGTAAAGGGGTTACATTTGATACGGGCGGAATTTCTTTAAAGCCTCCCCCCAAAATGGATGAAATGAAATATGACATGGGGGGTGCAGCAGCTGTTGCAGGTTTAATGAAAGCTTTGGCAGGCCGCAATGCAAAAGTAAATGTAGTTGGCGTTGTTGGGTTGGTTGAAAACATGCCAGATGCTGCGGCTTATCGTCCTGGAGATATTATTAAAAGCCTATCAGGTCAAACAATTGAAGTTTTAAATACAGATGCCGAAGGGCGTGTCGTTTTGGCAGATGCTTTATGGTATACCCAATCAAAATTTGCCCCTAAGTTTATGATTGATTTAGCAACTTTGACAGGATCTATGGTTGTTGCTTTGGGAAATAAATATGCTGGAATGTTTTCAAATGATGAAAGCTTGGTTCATAAACTGTATCAGTCAGGCCAAGAGACAGGGGAACATGTTTGGCAAATGCCAATGGATGATCGATATGACAAAGATATTGATTCTAAAATTGCAGACGTGAAAAATACAGGGGCCAATGGGGCAGGAAGTATTACAGCCGCGCATTTCTTAAAACGTTTTACAAATAATGTGCCTTGGGTGCATTTGGATATTGCCGGGACAGCTTGGACGGATGAGCCAAATCCATATTCAGGCAGTCTTGCCTCTGGTTTCGGGGTACGTTTATTGGATCACTTTATTCATAAATACTATGAAAAATAAGATGGAAGTTAGTTTCTATCATCTGCAAAAAACAAGTGTGGAAAAGGCTTTGCCCAAACTTCTGGAGAAAGCCTTAGAAGCAGGCCTGCGCGCTGTGGTGGTGACAGAGACTGGTTTTGTCCAAAGTTTAAATGAATCTTTGTGGACTTTCCGACCAGATGGTTTTGTTCCCCATGCAACTAAAGAAGAGGGGGGTGCAGCAGATAATCCAGTTTGGCTGACGGATACAATTGAAAATCCGAACCAGGCAGATTTACTTGTGACCACCCATAAAAGGGTTCCTGAAATCAGTAATGATTTTTCAAAGTATATATATTTCTTTAATGGTTTGGACGAATCTGAACTTGCCCAGGCACGTCAACAATGGAAAGCTTTCAAAGAAAAAAGTGATATTTCTTTAAGATATTTTCAGCAAACAGATAAAGGGGCCTGGGAAGAAAAGCAATTGAATTAATGCAGATACTAAGTTAAAACATCTACAGGATTTAATTTTATTTTTAGGAGAAAACCATCATGGAAAGAACATTTTCTATAATCAAACCAGATGCCACACGTCGTAATATCACAGGAAAAGTTATTAACTTTTTGGAAGAAGGCGGTTTACGCGTTGTTGCGCAAAAACGTATCCACATGACAGAACAACAAGCCCAAGAATTTTATGCTGTTCATAAAGAACGCCCTTTCTATAATGACTTGGTGTCATTTATGACTTCTGGCCCAGTTGTTGTACAGGTTCTTGAAGGGGAAAATGCTGTTGCACGTAATCGTGAAATTATGGGGGCAACAAATCCAGCCGATGCAGATGCGGGAACAATTCGCAAGGAATGTGCAGAGTCTATTGAGGCAAACTCAGTACATGGATCAGATTCCCAAGAAAATGCAAAAATCGAAATTGATTTCTTTTTCAAGCCTGAAGAAATTGTAGGGTAATTCTATGAAATATTTAGCAAGAAAGGCTTTATTACTGACAAGGGTAATGGTTTTTCTTGCTACTTATTTTCCTTTATGTGCGTTGGCGGCAACCTATACTGTTCAGGGGGTAAAGGTTGATGTAACTGCAGAAACTGCCGTAGATGCGCGGGAAGAATCCCTTAAGCAGGCCCAGGTTTTTGCATTTAATAAACTTTTAAGATCTATTGTCCTAAAAGAAGATCAAAGTAAAATACCCGCGGTTGAAGTCAACAATATTCCTGACTTTATCAGTGACTATTCAGTTTCTGATGAAAAATTAACAGGAACACGTTATTTGGCTGTTTACCAATTCAGCTTTCAAAAGAAACAAGTTAACCAATTTTTAATAAATTATGATATACAGCCTACTGTTTTTGAACCCAGAAAAATTTTAATTCTTCCAGTTTTACAAAAAGATGAAACCATCTCCATAGGGGATGATTTTTGGCACAACAGCTGGACAGAGGTTATCTCTAAAAAATCTGATGATTTCATGGTGCCCTTGTTTGATTTGGAAGATCAATTTAAAGCAAGGACGTTTGTGGAACAGAACCAAACAAAACCTTTAAAAGAATTGGCAAATAAGTATGGTGCAGATATTGTATTTGTAACCTGGCTAAAAGAAAATCCAGAAGAAGAAAATATGTATGAAGTTACATCTTATGTTTTAGATGATCAAAAAACCATTCCAGATTTACTTCAGTCAAAACCTTTATGGTTATTGGAAGAAAATGAAATTCAAAACAAAATTGAAAATATCATTGAAGAATTTCAAGAAAAAGAAAAACACAAAGCCATTCATAAAAAAAGTTTAAAGCGAAATTTAAAAATTCAAAGTGCCTGTACAAATTTAACATGTGTTAATCAAGTGAAAAATGATTTACATTTAATAAAAAGCATTAAAAAAATTAAGATTCATGAAGTCAGTAATAAAAAAATTATTTTTGATGTGGAATACGAAGGAAAATTTAAGGCTTTGCAAGAACGACTAAGTAAGATGTTTTACAATATTAAGATTGAAAACGCGGGTATATTAATTGAAAAAGTGATACAAGAACAATATGACAATTCCTAATTTTATAAGTTTTTCAAGATTATTATTGGTTCCCTTCGTTGTATGGTTTATTGCCAATGGGCTTTTTGTTTTTGCCTTTTGGCTGTTTTTAGGGGCCAGTATTTCAGACGCAATCGATGGGTATTTAGCACGAAAATTTAGTATTAAATCAAAACTTGGAAGCTTGCTGGACCCTTTAGCAGATAAAGTTCTGCTGGTAACAGTTATTATTACACTTGGTGTATTGAATTATATTCCATTGTGGTTAGTGTCCTTAGTTGTTGCCAGGGATTTATTCCTTATTTTTGCCTACCTTACAGTGCGGAAAAAACTGAAGGGGCGCGAAATTAAGCCATCAATGGTTAGTAAATTTAATACGACATTTCAAATGTCTTATGTCACCCTTATTTTAATTAGCCTGGCATTTGCCTTAGATATTCCGAAAATACTTTATCAAGGCTTCATGTATGCAGTTGCAATTGCGACAATTATGTCGTGGATAGGATATGGAAAAATATGGCTAAATCTTCTGTGCCAAAAAAAGTAAATTCTGACAGCGAATATAATAATAAAAAATTTGTTTTAATTTTTATTATTTCATGGTTTTGTGTGGTTGGATTATTCATCCATGTTTTTGGGGATATTATTTTGCCTTTTATTATGGGGGCAGTCCTTTCTTATATTCTTTCGCCGCTTGTGACAAAAGTAAAAAAGATGGGCTTTTCAAAAACCACAAGCTCTCTTCTTGTTGTAACCCCTTTTTTTACAATTTTAACTTTAGCATTTTTATTTTTATCACCCCTTTTATATCAACAGGTAATGAAACTTACAGCTTTGGTTCCTGACTATATTTCCAGTTTTTATCATACGATTATTGCTATGACAGAAAAATTTGACCAGCTTATTCCCCAAATGGAATTGGCAGAAATAAAAACAAGTATGGCGCCGGAAATTTTAGGCATTGGAAAATGGGTTAAAGTTCTTTTGAATAATATTGTTTCTAACACATTTGCTTTAATTAACTTGGTAACTTTGTTATTAATAACGCCAGTTGTTATATACTTTTTATTAAAAGATTGGGACTCTATGCGCGAAAAAATTTATTCATGGTTACCTAAGGGCAAAGCCAAATTAATCAAAGAATGTCTTACAGAGATGGATACAATGATATCAGGATACCTGCGTGGGCAAGCAACGATCTGTTTGATTTTGGCTTTTTTGTATGCCTTTGGTTTATGGTTTGTAGGACTTGAATTTGGTATATTAATAGGTATTATCGCAGGGGTTTTGTCTTTCATTCCCTACGTTGGGGCGATTACAGGTTTTGTAATTAGCATGATTGCCGCCATATACCAGTTTAATGATTGGCAAAGTATTGCCTTGGTAGCTGCAACATATGGGTCCATTCAAGTTCTGGAAGGTGTTTTCCTGACCCCAAAAATCATTGGTGGCAAAGTTGGCTTGCATCCCCTATGGATTATTTTTGCCATTTTGGCAGGCGGGTTTTTATTAGGTTTTGTGGGCGTTTTAATTGCCGTACCTTTGGCTGCCATGATTGGTGTTTTGGTGCGCCATGGTGTCAAAGCATATCTGGCCAGCCCTTTTTATAATGATTAATAGGTTTAAGCCGTATGTCCCCCTCGCAACTTATATTTGATATTTCTTTGCAGGCAAAATACAATCCCGAAGATTTTATGGTTTCAAAGTCAAACAGCGAAGCATTTGATTACATTTCCGCCTGGCCAAATTGGCTGGATATGGGGGTGTTTTTATTCGGCCCCAAATCTTGTGGAAAAACGCATTTATCCCATGTATGGGTCCAAGAAAGCAATGCTGTTCTTGTAAAAGCAGAAGATCTTACAAAGATTGACAGTGCCCAAGCCCCTTTGCACATTGTTGTGGAAGATGTTCAAAATCTAACATCAAAATCAAGTGAAGCTTTATTTCATTTATATAATTATTTGCAGCAAAAAAAAGGAAATTTAATTGTAACATCTGACAGGCCCTTGGCAGATCTTAACCTTCCTTTGAAAGATTTAAGGTCGCGATTAAGTCGCTTAGTTTCTATTCAAATAAAAGCACCGGATGAAAGTTTGATGCGTCTTTTTATTATGAAATTATTTTCAGATTTGCAAGTTGTTGTTTCAGATAATGAAATTAATTACCTTGCAACCCATCTAAATCGAGACTTTAAAGATGTTTTTCATTTTATTAAAATTTTGAATGATAAGTCCATTGCCGAAAAACGTAAAATCACCATCCCTTTTATTAAGTTGGTTTTAGGGGGGTGAATGAAACACTTTTCTGTTGTTCTTTTAGTAATCTTAGGAAGGTATAAGTATGAAGAAAATAGAAGTAAAATCATGGGATATTTTTGCTGAAGATAAAATCTTAGATTTTCTATATCAGTATAAAGAAACTTCGTTATTTTTATTAGATAACTACCAAAGGTGCGGCACTAAAATTGGACAAGAATTATTTTCGGGAAATTTTAAGATTCTTGTTGACGCCGACCAGATTTGTGCCGTTTTTTGTTTAACCAAATCAGGTAACTTATTAATTCAATCAGATAATAAACAAGATTACAGTGATGTAATATATAAGGCCTGCCAGGAAGAAAAAATTCCCATCACAGGTTTTGTGGGGGGATGGAAAGACGGGGATTTGTTCTGGAAATACATACAAAAGATAGACCCCAAAATATCCCCTAAAAATATATCAAAAGAAAAACTGTACGTTTTGGATCTTTCAGAAGATATAGGTGTAAATCATAAAAGTGTTCGATTTTTGGGTGAAGAAGATTTTGAAAATTGGCATCAATTAGATCAAGGTTATAGGAAAGAAACAAACCTGCCAGCCCACGGAACAATAGATCAACAGCGTCAACAGTTTAATGCCAGAGCCAAAAAAGAGCATTGGTGGGGCATGGACGACACGACAGTAGGTTGCTTAAATGCATGCGTTAGCGAGATTGCCCAAATCGGGGGTATGTATACAAAGCCATCCAATCGTCGTCGGGGACAAGCAAAAAAATTATTAGAAAAAATAATTTGGGATGCTTACCATGCGCATGATATAAAAACCCTTATTCTATTTACAGACCAGAACAATACTGCTGCACAAAGCCTTTATGAAGGGCAGGGGTTTAAACATATAGGGCACTTTGGATTGTTATTTTGGAACTTGTAACCGATCACCCCAATCCAGTTTTTTAATTTCTTTAAAGTTCGGGTTTTTTGATTTTGTAAAAGTTTGGGTTTCTATTCCAGAATCTGTGCATAAATCAAATTTAATATGTCCTTTACGTGTCAGCGGGCTTTTTAAAATTCGTTTGTAAGTTGGCTTATAATTCTGTTTGGTGACAATTAAGTAGCAATACTTTTCATCCTCAAAGGGCAAGGACCCTTCTTTCATATAACGATGCAACTTTGTGCGTTCCAAGCGTATTGAAAAGTGGCACCAATCATTTTCTTGATTGATCGGACAATGTCCATTATGGCCACACGGGGCATAGATGTGTCCTGAATTTTCAATAAGGTATTCGCGGCATTTTAGAATGGTTTTAAACCCCTCGGGTGTGCCAGGTTCAATTATAATCGTGGCTTGTTGTGTCGCATCCCAAGCTTTTTGTAAGACAGAATTTAGGTTGGGTTTTGAAAGTTCTGAAAAAGTATAGGATGCCAAAATAATATCTGCATTTGGAATATTGGCTGTTAAATAACTTTGTTGAATCCAATCAATTTCATCATTTAATTTTTTTCCGACCTCAGACATATAAGGGTTTTCTTCAATGCCTATATAGCTGGTAAGTGAAGGGAATGATTCTTTTAATATTTCATAACTAAGGCCCAGTCCAGCCCCCAGATCAACCATGCTTTGGGGGGTAAAGTCTGGAAGTTCCTTAAAAACTCTATGTTGAACAGCCGTTGTGGCAGGGCTGCGAAAGGCCAAATAGGCAATGGCTTCTTCAACAGATTCAATACCTTTTCGCTGTTTTGTTTTATAACGATGGGTAATCTGGTCCCGTAATTCCTTTAACTTCTTTAAAGGAATGGATTCAATAATTTGGGAGATTTTAGTCATGCCCGATAAATTCAACGGGTTGTTCAAAACGTTTTTCAAGGGCTTTGTCATCAATATCGTTTGCTAGAATTTTTGCACTGGATTTTTCAATATCATCTTCAATAGGTTCAAAGCGCCCCCCCAAGTGAACAGCCAAGAATTTTTCAGTAATGGCTGAAAAAGCAATTCGATTTTTAGGGTTTGCAAAGCCGTGCCCTTCATCTGGGAACAAAACATATGTCACTGGGATTCCTTTGTCTTGCATTGATTTTACAATTTGATCAGACTCTGCTTTATTAACACGGGGATCATTTTGTCCTTGCCCAATAAGTAGGGGTTTTTTGATGTGATCTACATAGCTGATGGGGGACATGCTTAATAATTCTTTGCGTCCTTCTTCCGTTTTATGATCGCCATATAGTTTTTTGACAAATGAAGCATAAACTTCCCAATAGGGTGGGTCTGATTCAATGTCAGTGACAAGGTTTGACATACCAACAATATCCACCCCACAGGCATAAAAATCAGGATACTTTGTAATACCAACTAAAGTTTGATATCCCCCATAACTGCCACCCATAATACAAACTTTTTTAGGGTCTGCTATTTTTTTGTTAATGGCCCAATTAACAGCATCTTGTAAATCTTCTGCCACTTTATTCCAATGTTGCCTGTCGCCAGCACGCCCAAATTTTTTCCCAAAGCCAGTGGATCCCCGGTAATTAACTTGAAGAATTGCATATCCCCGATTGGCCAAGCGTTGAACGGCTTTAGAAAATCCCCAATCATCCCTTGCCATTGGCCCGCCATGAACCAGTAAAACCATCGGAACAGGTTTGTTTATTTTACCATTCTTGTATTGAATACCAGAAGGGAGAGTCAAATAGCTAACCAAAGTTAACCCATCCCGGGATTGAATTTCCACGGGATGCATTTTAGAAAATTCATATTTTGCCAACTCTGCTTGTGGGTTGAATAATTCTGTCAGCTGTTTTTTATTTTTATCATATAAATAGTAACTTGATATTTGATCAGAAAATTCATACACAACAATCATTTTGTCTTCATTAAGGTTTGAACTAATAATAACCGGAAGTCCATCATGTTGGGACTTTAAAAATTCAATATCCTTTTTGGCATCTTCATCAAAGAAAATATATTTAGGCTTTAAATAATTTTCTTCTGTAAATAGGGGGGTGTTATCTTTGACACTAAAGACAGCCCCAGTAATATCTACTTTGTTTGATTCAGCCAAAACTTCAACGAACCCAGGTCTATTGAAAGGTTTTTTGATTAAAGCTGCCTTATCCCGTTCTTTTTCAAGGATATTGGAAGTGGATGTCCAGTACAAATAATTGCCAGAGTCATCAAATTTTACAGGGCTTGTTGTTTCGGTATCTTTATGGGGAATTGTTAGGTAAGGCGATAAAAATCCACCCCCTTCATGAATAAAATAATCAATGCCACCCGTTTCATTAAATTTATTCACAAGTTTTAATTTTAAATTCCTATCAAAATAAAATTCTGCAAACCCGCCTTTGTTTAGAAAAACAAGATCTTTTTTACCGGTTACGACATTCATCTTATACACATCAAAATGACGTTCATCTCTGTCATTCATGGCAATAATAACATGTTGAGGATCTAGGTGACTGGCTGCAATGACGCCTGATTTAACTTTTCCCCCAGGCGTAAGGGCTTTGGTTTTTTTTGTTTTAATATTTAGATTATATAGACGATGGTTTTCATCCCCACCATTATCTTTAACGTACAAAATATAATCGGGCGTATACGTCCAAGACATACCCTGAACGCCACGGCCTGTTTCTTGGGTTAATTGTTCAGGGTTTTCATTTCCTTCAGTATTTCGGACAAAGATGTTTTTTGATCCTGCCGCTTTGGATAAATAAGCAATATGTTCACCATCTGGACTGATGCGCACATTCCAATAATCCGGGTCATTAGACAGTTCAGATCTGGGGATTATAGGATTGGGGTTGTCTTGGAATTCAAAGACAAGAAATCCAATTAAGCCAAAAATAATAGTAATTAATAAACCTTTTTTCATGTGCAACCCTTTTAATTTGATTTATAGGCTACCAACTTTTAATACAATAGTCACGGGGTAAATAGAAAGAATTAGGGTGTGGTTTGTAATTGATTTATAACACTTTTTGGCACACGGCAGGGACGCAAGGTATCAGCTTTGATACAGACGATTTCGACTTCTAATAGGACAACTTCCTGACCCGCACGTTTAAGGGTTTGATTCATAAACAAGCGAACACTTTCAACTTTTTCTAAGGTTGTCTCTACCATTAAAACATCATCTAAACCAGATGATTTTTTGTAATCAATATTAACGCGGCGTACAACAAATAAGCAGTTTTCATTTTGTTTTAGTTGGGTTTGGCAAATGCCAGAAAGGCGTAAGTATTCAGTGCGTGCGCGTTCTGCAAAACGTAAATATTCCCCATAATAGGTTACGCCAATAGCATCAGTTGCCTCAAAATAAATCCGAACAGGAAAATAATGAATGCCATTTTCTAAAGTGCCAGAACTTGGAATATTATTCATCGTCTTCTTCCATAAATAAATTAGTTGATCCCACTTCTTGGGGTGGAGTCAATCCTAAATAAGTATAGGCTGTTTTTGTTAAAATACGTCCCCGGGGGGTGCGCTGGATGAAACCCTGTTGAATTAGATAGGGTTCGATTACTTCTTCAATAACATCCCGTTGTTCTGATAGGGCGGCTGCCATAGTATCAACCCCAACAGGCCCTCCGCCGTAATTTTGGGCAATCGCTGTTAGGTAATTTCTGTCCATTGCATCAAGACCGGAATTGTCAACTTCAAGCTGTTGTAAGGCCATATCAGCAACTTTTTGATTGATTTCAGGATGTCCAGCCACACTGGCAATATCACGAACACGTCTTAATAAGCGCATGGCAATACGCGGGGTTCCCCTTGACCGTCGGCCAATTTCATGGGCGCCATCTGGATGCATTTGAATGCCCAATTTGTCCGCTGCCCGATGAATAATTTTTTCCAGATCTTTTACTTCATAAAATTTCATGGCAACAGGAATGCCAAAGCGTTCACGCAAAGGACGGGTAATTAGACCTGACCGCGTTGTTGCACCAACCAAAGTAAAGGGGGGAAGGTCAATTTGAACAGAACGTGCAGCTGGGCCTTCGCCAATAATTAAATCAAGTTTAAAATCTTCCATCGCTGGGTATAAAATTTCTTCAACGGCTGGGCTTAGGCGATGAATTTCATCAATGAACAAAACATCATTAGGCTGCAAGTTTGTTAATAAAGCAGCCAAATCCCCAGCTTTGGTAATAATGGGTCCAGATGTTGCCCGAAACCCAACCCCCATTTCTTTTGCAATAATATTTGAAAGGGTTGTTTTTCCAAGGCCTGGAGGGCCAAATAAAAGGACATGATCTAAGGCTTCGCCCCGACCTTGTGCGGCTTGAATAAATGTTTTTAAATTTCGGCAAGCATGGGGTTGCCCTGTGAATTGTTCCAATTTTTCGGGACGCAGAGTTGTATCAACTTGATTGATATCATTTTCTTGGGATTCGGGTGAAACGATACGGGTCATCTAACACCTCCTTGTGCAAGTTTTTTAAGGGCAAGGGGTATGATTGTATTTAATGATGCTTCATCTCCTGCTTCTATCTGTGCTTTGCCAACAGCCTCAATGGCTTCTGCCCGGCGATATCCTAGGTTTAATAAAGCAGATAAAGCTTCAGAATTATTTGATGCGCTGGTTTGATGTGTCGTGCTTTCGGCAGAACTAGGGATAGTATTGGAATTTAAAAACCCGCCAACTTTATCTTTTAATTCACGCACGATACGATTCGCCAATTTAGGGCCAACGCCATCAGCCTGGGTTAATAATGTGGGTTCTTGGGCACTGATTGCTTGAAATAACCGGTCAGGTGTTAAGGCAGATAAAACAGCCAAAGCCATGCGCCCCCCAACGCCTTGTACAGTCATTAAAATATTAAAGCTTTCTTTTTCCTGTGCCGATCCAAAACCGTACAAAGTTAATTGTTCTGCACGCATTAATGTTTCAACATACAGAACAGTTTTTTCACCTTTGAGGGGTAAATTAGAAAGGGTTTGGCGGCCACAACTAAGTAAATAACCAACCCCATTTACATCAAGGATTAAAGTATTGTCATTTATTGTATCAACAAATCCAGTTAATTTTGCAATCATAATTGTGCCCATTTCTTTTGAATTGCGCTGTGGTGGGAATGACAAATTGCCACTGCCAAAGCATCTGCTGCATCCTTTGTAGCGTCTTGACAGCCAGGAAGCAATGTCTTTACCATCATTTCTACTTGGTCTTTTCCTGCATGGCCTGCACCCACAACTGATTTTTTCACCTTATTTGCTGAATATTCACCAATAATAAGCCCGCGCGTTTTAGGGGCCAGCAAAACCACCCCACGGGCCATGCCTAATTTCAAGGTGGAAACGGGATCTTTATTGACGAAAACTTCTTCAACCCCTGCTTCATTGGGTTGGAATTGATCAATTATAAGAATAAGTTCATTGAATATATCTTGTAGTCTGGTTGCCAGATCTGTTTTGGCATCAGACGTCGCTGTACCATGTGCAATATATTGCAAATGATTTCCTGTAACATCAATAATCCCCCAACCCGTGTTTCTTAAACCAGGATCAAGGCCTATAATACGTCTTACACTATTCATGCCTTTACTTTACACAACATGAAGACGGTACTGAAGGAAAAAATAAAAATATAGTTGTATTCCTTTTTATATATTTTATACTGCTAATAAACTATGACACGGAAAGTCTGTTGCAAAAATGCATCTTTTAGTCAAATTTGATATATAGCAATTGACTTAAATTAAAAACCCGTGAGATATTTAGATTATTAGATTTAACAGACCTTTAGGAGGAATAACATAATGAATAAATTAGTCGCAATTTTAGCCGGAGTGCTTTTAGTTACAGGATTGACAGCTTGTGAATCAGGTATGAATGAAAAAGGAAGCATGATGCAAGAATGTCGTGCAAAATGTAACCGTATTGGTCAGTCAGTAGCTGTAACAGCGACTGGTGTTGCAGGTGAATGTGTTTGTTCAAATGATGAATCAAGCAACGCGTAACTTTAAATACGCATAAAGTTTGTTAAAAAGTCAGGATTTTTTCCTGGCTTTTTTTTAAGTACAGTTTAACTTTTACAGAGCCTTGCATAATTTTCTAAAGAATCCTATGATAACAAAGGTCATGAAAATAAAACTATTTTTACAATCAATTCTACTTTTTATTACCCAATCCTGCTTTGCAGGACAGGGGCAACCAAGTGACTGGCAAACGGGATTTCAAGAACCTGCCAGCCCAGTAATGCGTCAGATTTCTGAAGTGCACGACATGGTTATGATTATCATTTCATGTATTGGGATTTTGGTTATAGGTTTGGTTTTGTATACTGTATGGCGGTTTCGCGAATCAAAAAACCCAAAGCCTGCAAAATTTTCACACAATACAACTTTGGAAATTATTTGGACATCAATCCCTGTCTTAATTTTAATCGTTCTTGCCATCCCAACTTTTAAATTAATTTATTATATGGATAGAGTGCCCAAGGCAGATATGACCGTTAAGGTTATTGGCCATCAATGGTACTGGAGTTATGAATATCCTGACCATGGGGATTTTGGATTTGACAGTTATATGATTCCAGACGAACAGCTGCAACCAGGCCAGCCAAGACTTTTGGCCGTAGATAACCCTGTGGTGGTTCCAGTAAATAATAATATTCGAATTATTGCAACATCAGAAGATGTAATCCACAGTTGGGCCGTTCCTTCTTTTGGTGTAAAGAAAGATACAGTGCCTGGCCGCATTAATGAAACGTGGTTTAGGGCAGAAAAAGAAGGCATGTTTTATGGTCAATGTTCTGAATTGTGTGGGCCCCAGCATGGGTTCATGCCAATTGCAGTTAAAGTTATTTCGCAAGAATCATTTGATCAATGGATAAAAGAATCACAAGAAAGATGGGGTTAAAATAATGGCATCACATACACCAAAAGGCTGGCGCCGTTGGCTTTTATCAACAAATCACAAAGATATTGGAACGATGTATCTTTGGTTTGCAGGTGCAGCCGGTATGATTGGCGGGCTTTTGTCTATGCTAATCCGGATGAAATTAATTACACCAGGGAATGCGTTTCTTGGTGGAGATAACCAACTTTATAATGTTATTATTACAATGCATGGTTTGGTTATGGTCTTTTTTATGGTTATGCCTGCGTTGATAGGTGGGTTTGGAAACTGGTTTGTTCCCTTAATGATTGGGGCACCAGATATGGCTTTTCCACGTTTGAATAATATAAGTTTTTGGCTTTTGGTGCCGGCGACAATTATGTTGGTTCTTGCCTTTTTCGCGGGAACAGGCGCTGGAACAGGGTGGACAATGTACCCCCCATTAAGTGGGCGTGAATATGGCCACCAAGGCATTGCTGTTGATTTTATGCTGTTTGGTTTGCACATTGCTGGTGCGTCTTCTATTTTGGGTGCGATTAACTTTATTGTAACTATTTTTAACATGCGTGCACCTGGTATGACATTTCACAAAATGCCTTTGTTTGCCTGGTCAATGTTGGTAACTGCTTTTTTACTTCTTTTAACAGTTCCTGTTTTGGCTGGAGGGATTACAATGTTAATTACAGATCGGGGCTTTGGCACACATTTCTTTAGCCCTGCAGGTGGGGGTGACCCCGTTCTTTGGCAGCATCTATTTTGGTTTTTTGGACACCCCGAAGTTTACATAATGATTCTGCCTGCTTTTGGAATTATCAGCCATATTATTTCAACTTTTTCCAGAAAGCCTATATTCGGTTATCTTGCCATGGTATATGCCATGGTTGCGATTGGGGTAATTGGCCTTATGGTTTGGGCGCATCATATGTTTACAGTTGGGCTGGATGTTGATACCAATGCTTACTTTACAGCCGCCACAATGGTGATTGCTGTGCCGACTGGTATTAAAGTCTTTAGTTGGATTGCAACCATGTGGGGGGGGTCCATTAAGTTTCCAACGCCCATGCTTTTTGCTGTTGGATTCGTTGTGGTCTTCACGCTGGGCGGATTAACCGGAGTAATCTTGGCAAATGGAGGGTTAGATGTCGCAATGCATGATACCTATTATGTTGTAGGCCACTTTCACTATGTTTTATCCATGGGGGCTGTCTTTGGTATTTTTGCAGGTTTTTATTATTGGGTTGGAAAAATGTCAGGGCGTCAGTATCCTGAAATTTTAGGGAAAATTCATTTCTGGTGCACATTTATTGGGGTTAATATTCTGTTCTTCCCAATGCATTTTCTTGGTCTTGCTGGTATGCCAAGGCGTGTGCCGGATTATCCTGATGCTTATGCTGGGTGGAACTTTGTTGTATCAATCGGTGGTTTTTTGACAGGATTTGGAACCTTATTCTTTTTATATGTTGTATATGCAACTTTCCGTCATGGTAAAAAATGCCCTGATAACCCATGGGGTGAGGGGGCAAATACACTGGAATGGACAGTTTCATCACCGCCTCCTTACCACTGTTTTAATAAACTTCCAAAAGTAAAATAGGATTATTGTGGTTATTGTCCCAGAACTAAATCAAGAATCTTCCCTTAAAGATTTTTGGACAATCTTAAAGCCAAGCGTAATGTCTTTGGCAATTTTCACGTCTCTAATTGCTGCAATTGTTGCCCCAGGCCATATTCATCCAATTGAACTTTTTGCGGCCATACTTTCAATTGCAATTGGCGCAGGGGGCGCAGGGGCTTTGAATATGTGGTACGAGCGACATACAGATAAGCTAATGAAACGTACACATAATCGCCCAGTCCCAATTGGTAAGATTTCAAAGCATAATGCGCTGGCTATAGGAATTATTCTGTCGGTAGGTGGTATTTTATTTCTTGGGATTTCAACAAATTGGTGGGCGGCTTTGTGGCTGTTTATATCAATTTTCTTTTACATTGTCATTTACACAATTTGGTTAAAACCCCGAACACCACAAAATATTGTGATTGGTGGGGCGTCAGGGGCACTTCCGCCTGTCATAGGGTGGGCAGCGGTTTCACCAGAATTTTCTTGGTACCCAGTTATAATGTTTTTAATTATTTTTTTGTGGACGCCTCCCCATTTTTGGGCCTTGGCCATTTTACGGAAAGATGATTATAAGAAAGCAAAATTCCCAATGCTGCCCAATATAAAAGGCGATACAGCAACGGTCCATTCAATTATTGGATATGTGGCTTTAACAGTTATGGCATCAACAATGCCATATTTTATGGGGTATACAGGCGTCAGTTATTTAATTGGGGCATTGGCCTTAGGGTGTGTCTTTATGTGTCTTAGCCTTAAGTTAAAGAAGAATATAAAAAAATATTGTGGGCAAACTTTTGGATTTTCGATTTTATACTTGTTTGCGTTATTTAGCTTGATGCTTGTTGAATACGTCTGGTCTTAAAAAGATGGTGCCCCCAGGGAGACTCGAACTCCCACGTCCCGAAGGACAGCAGATTTTGAGTCTGCCGCGTCTACCAATTCCACCACAGGGGCATAGACAATAAACTTCTTATTACATAACATATAATCTTCGTCAACGAAAATTTCACCCTTTTCTTTATAAAAATATCTAAAAAATTTATCAGGTTTATTAAGTGGTTACTAAGTTAGTGCTAAAAAATACTTGAATATTCGCCTTAACATTTCCATATGCATACCCCCACTTGACTATGGGGTGTAAGTAACTATTTGAGATGAGAAGAATGATAAAAATTTATAAGCCACTTGCTTTTTTGTTGATTTTACCAAAGTTATTGTTTGGTGCCGAACTTGATGATTGGGATAGACATCCCGAGCGTCATCCTGCAGCTGTTTCTGGGCCTTATGTTGATGTAAGAGATCACCAAGTTTTTTATGAAAAGGGTTTTGTTAGAAATTACCCTAAACAGACAAGATATGAAGCTGCTGCTTTAAAACATGACATTCGAAGATGGCCAGTTGTAAGTAAAGAGATGTTCTATGTCTTATGTGGGCTTAAACCATCAGAATTTGGTCTTGTTCAAAGGATTAGAGTTACATCTTCAGAGTTGTTTAGGAAAGAAGTTAGAGGTTTTGTTCAAGAGCTTCAAACAAGTGAACACAATTTATTAAGCTTTTTAACAGACAAAGAGTCTTCTGGACTTTTAAGGTATTTGGCTTTTCAATGTGTTATGCCAACAGGAACAGTTGTTTTAGAAAAAGATCCAACGTATGTAGCACCACCCCCTGCAGTGGGAAGAGAAGAAATGACAATAGATGCAGTTGCAAAAGATTATGCTGGAACGTCTTTAGTTGAAAGAAGGTTATTTGAAGGAAGGCGCCGGCGTCTAGATTTTAGAAGGCTAACATTTGAAGGAGAGTCTTTAAGTTTGTACTTCAGGCTTCTTATGAGAGCTGAGTATGATCGTATTCGAGCAGCCAAGCAAGGCTATCAAGATCTTTCAGCAAGGTTACGTGAAGAAAAAGAGTGCAAAATAGCCAAAATAATACGCAGAGATAGAAATGTTGGAAGTTCAGTTGCTGTTTTAATCGGATCCCAAATAGATGAGGGTGGAGAAGAAAGGATGAAAATTCTTGCTATACCATCAACCCCAGTTTTTGCTAGTGGAGCTGTTTTTGTTGATGTTCCAGGCACAGAAGTAAAGACATCAAGTGACAGATTGGCTTATTTAACGGCACCCGAACTCCCTTATCCAGTATGTAGTCTGGGTTCGTTCGTCCCTGAACAAGCTGTTGCTGCTACAGGAGAAGCAAGGAGGGAGATGACTGGCAGAAGAGGGGCTTCTGGGGCTGAAAAAAAGGCTGGTAAGGCAGCGGGTAAATCTGCTACTGCAGAGAGGGCCCGGCCTAGAAGTGGTGGAGCAGCTGGAGCAGCTGCAGCGGAATCAGAAGATTGGTCTTTTTCCTCTCCAAGGGTAGATACAGTTATGGCTGAGGGTGATGTAGCTGCTGCATCTTCAGGAGGGGATCGACCTAAAGGTAGTGGAGCAGCTGGATCAGGAGCTTGGTCGCCGTCTACTGTAGCTGAGGCTGTTGCTGAGGAAACACCGCATGCTATGGGTGGTGCAGGACGGCGAACAAGGGTTCTTTCCCCTACAGTATCAGTAGCAAGTCTTCCAGTAGAAGAAGGAGAAGAGCCAGAAACCTCTGCAAAAGATCAATTTAGGTTGGCAGAAGCACGCCTTTATGCTGAAGCTGGAGAGGTTTCCCATGGTCATTCACCAGGGGCAGCAGATTCATATTATGCAGGTGTTGGTAATACAAGAAGTTTCACAGAATTGCCAGGTAGAGGACATGTGCGCTTTCATTCTCATTCAGAGCAAGCTGCTGCGCGGTACTATAGGAAAGTCATGATTCCTCAGATACAAGAGATGCTTGTCAACAATCCTTCTTTTCGATTAAGAAAAATTCTTTTAGGTGTTTTTACGGATAGGGACCCATGTCCGATATGTGCCTGCAGAATTCAGCATGAATGTGCGGCATTTAAAATAAGGCATCTTAGTGGTGGTGGAGTTGTAGAGGAACACCGATTGGCAGGACTTATAACTGGATATAGAGATTTTGGTGCCCAGGTGCTTACAGGTGATGAAGGTGAACCGGAATTTGCTTACCGCAGTTCTCGTGATCCTGAGACAGAGGCAGAGCCACATATGCTAGACTTAAGTGCACCAGATGCATTTGCATTAGTGACTGGAACAGAAACAGGGGACCCTGTTTAAATACTATAATATAAAATATAAATACTTTTAAAATATTATAAAAAACTATTTGTATTTATGAATATTTAATGTATAAATCCCTTCATTATTGGAGGAAATTTTGAGGTATATACATATTCTATTTATTCTTAATTGTTTGTGCTTAAATGCATCACTATCTATGTCTGCAGCTTCAGAAACTGATGGGAAGGCTGAAGAATCTGGGGTAAAAACCGGTTTTAGCGTTTGGTCTCGTGTTACATCCCTGGACTATCTTGAAGGAAATAACTTGGAAGATAAGTTGGAAGCAGCTTCAGCACGTGTAGAAGAGGGAGAAGAGTCTGTAGAGGACTTAGTCTTTTTAGCTGCTTTTGATAAAACGGGGCCATTAGAACCGCGTTATAGGGTGGCAGATCTTATTCTGTCAAAAGGAGAATACGAAGGCATTAGTTTTAGTTTTTTTGGAGAATACCCTATAAAAGTTGTTGCACAAATGCTTTCAACAACAACAGGAGATGAATCAGAAGATTTTTTTGAATGCTTGGGGCCCAATAAGACCAAATTCACTAATGTATTAAAATTACATGGTAAGGAACTTGCGGATGGAACTGAAGATGCAGCTTGGCGTCTTGAGAAGGTATCTACATTATTAAAAGAGATTCTTTAAAATTAAACAGGGAAGCCCAAGCAGATGATGATTATCATCTTGCTAAGTTAAATTTTTTTACAGGTTTTGCTGAAGAAGAAGCAACAAGCTGAAAATTATTTAAAGCCAAATTATAACTTTTGAATTTCCCAATAAAACACTTGAAATTCAGCGCTTTAGGCTGTATATCAGTTATGTAGCCGAATGGTTTGGTTACAGTGTACTAACTTCTCACACAGGTAATGGGTTTTTGTGCCCGTCCGGTGTCGTTAAAAACGATTCCTACTTGTGGAGGTTTAACCGGAAAAGGAATAAAAATGTCAGGTTATAAATTTTCAATGCGCGAGCTTTTAGAAGCAGGCGTTCACTTTGGTCACCACCCCCGTCGTTGGAACCCAAAAATGGAACCATACATCTTTGGTGTTCGTAATAACGTTCATATTTTAGATCTTCAACAAACTGTTCCAATGCTTCAACAAGCTTTGGATGCGATTAAAAACACTGTTTCAAACGGTGGACGTATTTTGTTTGTTGGAACAAAGCGCCAAGCGGCTGAAAAAATTGCAGAAGTTGCGGCATCTACAGGTCAGTATTATGTAAATTATCGTTGGTTGGGGGGGATGTTAACAAACTGGTCAACAATTTCCAAATCAATCAGACGTCTTGAAGATCTTGAAAAAGTTGAACAAGAAGGTGCTGAAGGGTTAACAAAAAAAGAACAACTAAGCCTTCAACGTGAAAAAAAGAAATTAGATTTAACTTTAGGTGGTATCCGTGAATTATCTGGACGTCCATCCATGTTATTTGTTGTTGACACACATCGGGAAGATTTGGCTGTAACAGAAGCAAATAAACTTGGAATTCCAGTAATTGGTATTACAGACACGAACTCTAACCCAGAAAAAATTGATTTTCCAATCCCAGGAAATGATGATGCTTCTCGTGCCATTGATTTATATTGCCGTTTGGCTGCAGGGGCTGTTTTAGAAGGTCTTCAAGCTGAAATCGGTCATTCCGGTATTGATCTTGGTGAATCTGAAACGCTTCCTGAATCAGAAATGAAAGTAGTAGAAGCTGCAACTGTTGAGGATAAAGCGGAAGAGCTTCCTAAAGCAGCAGAATCTGAAGCATCAGTCGAAGTAAAAGCAGAAAAATAAGCTTTTAATATCAATATTAAAATTTAGGGAAATAAAGATGACACAAATTACAACAGCTTTAATTCAAGAATTGCGCTCTAAAACCGGTGCAGGAATGATGAAATGTAAAGAAGCTTTGTCAGAATGTAATGGCGATATGGAAGAAGCAGTTGATTGGCTTCGTAAAAAAGGTCTTTCAGCCGCTGCAAAAAAAGCAGGTCGTATTGCAGCAGAAGGATTGATTGGGGTGATTACTGATGGTGGTGTTGGTACCATGGTTGAAATAAACTCTGAAACTGACTTTGTTGCACGTAATGATAAATTCCAAGCCTATGTTGAAAACGTATCTGAAATTGCTAAAAACCACGAATCAGATTTGGATAGTTTGATAAATGACAAGTATGGCCATGGAACAGAACGCACAGTTGGGGAAGAGCTAACAAACTTAATTTCTGTTATTGGTGAAAATATGACATTGCGTCGTATGACACGTTTGGCTGTTGAACCAGGTGCTGTTGTTGGATATATCCATAATGCTGCAACATCAAAAGCTGGAAAGCTTGGGGTTTTGGTTGCGTTAAAATCTGAAGGAGATCAAACTAAGTTAGAAGCACTTGGTAAGCAAATTGCAATGCATATTGCAGCCGCTAACCCACAATCTGTATCCACAGATGACTTGGATCCTGCTTTGGTAGAACGTGAACGTTCTGTCCTAGTTGAACAAGCAAAGGCTTCAGGAAAACCTGATAATGTGATAGAAAAGATGGTAGAAGGACGTCTACGTAAGTTCTATGAAGAATCAGTTCTTGTGGAACAAACTTTCGTTATTGACGGCGAAACTAAAATTAAAGACGTTCTTAAAAATGCTGAAAAAGAAGTCGGTGCGCCTGTTTCAATTTCAAGTTTTGTTCGTTACGGACTTGGGGAAGGCGTTGAAAAGAAAGAAGATGACTTCGCGAATGAGGTCGCAAACCTCGCAGGATAAAGCTGATGGAATCAACAAAACCTTCAACGGTTGCGTGTCCACAATTTAAAAGAGTCCTCGTCAAACTTTCTGGCGAGGCCCTTCTTGGTTCCCGGGAATATGGAATTGATCCTGGAACGGTTAGGCGCTTTGCTTCTGAACTTAAAGCCATTTTAGATGGTGGAAAAGAAGTTTGCGTTGTGATCGGTGGGGGGAACATTTTCCGCGGGGCTGCTGCTGAATCCAATGGCTTAGATCGTGCAACAGGTGATTATGTTGGTATGCTGGCAACCATCATGAATGCATTAGTCCTTCAAAGTGCCTTAGAACGCATGGATGTTAATGCTCCTGTAGTCTCTGGCCTATCAATGCCAAGTGTTTGCCGTAATTACAATCGCCAAGAATGTCTTAAAAATTTAAAAGATAGAAAAATTGTTATCTTTGCTGCAGGAAGTGGAAATCCATTCTTTACAACAGATACAGCAGCTGCATTGCGTGCTGCAGAAATGGAATGCGATGCAATCTTAAAAGCAACAAAGGTAGACGGTGTTTATAATGATGATCCTATCGAAAATTCTGCAGCCAAAAAGTTTGAACGTTTAACGTACGAAGAAGTTTTGGTTAAGAACTATAAAGTTATGGATGCTGCTGCGATTTCAATTGCGCGTGATAACAAAATACCAATCATGGTTTTTTCATTGCTTAAAGCTGGCAATATAGAAAAAGCTGCCTGTCAACAAGGTGACTACACCATTATCGTAAATGAATAACAAAGGGTAAGAAAGATGAACGACTTGCAAAAAAATACTGAATCAAAAATGGTGAAAGCATTAGAATCCTTGAAAAAAGATTTTGGAAGTATTCGTACAGGGCGTGCAAGTTCATCCATGCTTGACCATATTGTTGTCGAAGCCTATGGCAGCAAGATGCCAATCAGCCAAGTGGCAACAGTTAGTGTGCCTGAAGCAAGATTATTATCCTTGCAAGTTTGGGATAAAGGTATGGTTAAAGATGTTGAACGTGCCATTATCGATTCCCAATTGGGGATTAACCCAATGACAGAGGGGCAGACTATTCGTCTTCCTATGCCAGATTTAACTGAAGAACGTCGTAAAGAACTGGCTAAGATGGCTGGAAAATATGCAGAAGCAGCCAAAGTTAGCGTCCGAAATATACGTCGAGATGGAATGGACACCCTGAAAAAAATGGAAAAAGATGGTGATATTTCTGAAGATGATTATCACCGGGGGTCAGACGAGGTTCAAAAGTTAACAGATTCTTTTGTTAAGAAAATTGATGACTTAATGGCTCAAAAAGAAAAAGATATTATGCAAATATAGGCCTGTTTGTGAAAGAAGACTCCCCAAAAGATTCAAATAGTTTACAGCACGTTGCCATTGTAATGGACGGCAATGGAAGGTGGGCCAAACAACAAGGAAAAAAAACATTATTAGGGCATCAGCAGGGCGCCAAAGCTTTAAGAAAGATTGTTGAAGAATCAATTCGAAGAAATATAAAATTTTTAACAGTGTATGCCTTTTCTTCTGAAAATTGGTTGCGGCCAAAGGATGAAGTTGATGGTCTTATGGCATTAATGCGTCAGATGTTAAAAAATGAAGCAAAAAAACTTTATGAAAAAAACGTACGTTTAAAAGTTATAGGTAAAAAAAACAAACTTCCTAAGGATTTACAAAAACTAATTCAGCAAGTGGAAGAAAAATCTAAAACAAACGATGCCTTAACCCTTGTCATGGCGATATCTTATGGGGCACGTCAAGAAATAATTGGGGCTGTGAAAAACCTGGCAACTCAGGTTTTGGCAGATAAAATAAACCCTAAAGAAATTACAGAAGAAAAATTTGAAAGTTTTTTGGATACACAAGGAATTCCAGATCCAGACTTGTTAATCCGCACAAGCGGAGAAAAAAGGATCAGTAATTTTTTGTTATGGCAATGTGCTTATTCTGAATTTTATTTTACCCCAGTATATTGGCCAGACTTTGATGAAACAGAGTATGAAAAAGCAATAGAAGATTATAAAACAAGAAAAAGAAGATTTGGACTTAGAATATAATATGGAAAAGTTAAACTTTATACAAACCCTTAGAAAACGTGCTTTATCAAGTGTTTTGATGATCACCATAGCTGCCTTAGTTTTTTGGTTGAATGGTTGGGTGTTGAAAACTTTTTCAGCAATTTTAGTCGCTGTCATGACCTATGAATGGGTAAAGACATGCAAAATAAGGCGCCAGAAAATCATTTATATTTTAGTTCCTTTAATGTGGTTTGCAATCTATCTTGCCTCAATTGGACGTTATAAAATGGCCTTTGGAATTATTTTATTTTTTGCAAGCGTTGGCATTTTATTAAGTTGGTTTGCGTGGCATCGACGCTTTTTATGGGGGGGATTGGCTTTAATATATATTGGTCTTCCTATGGTTTCATTCCATGCCATTTTTCACAAAGCAGACAATGCTTTAAGTATCATGATCTGGGTGGTTGCCATAGTTGCAGGCAATGATATTGGTGGGTATATATTTGGAAACCTTTTAAAAGGTCCGAAAATGTTACCCGAAGTCAGCCCTAAAAAAACATGGTCAGGCTTTTTTGGCGGAATATTTTTGGCCATAATACTTGGGTTGATTGTTCACTATATTCTTACATGTTCCTTCCCTAAATTTTATTTTTATGTTGCAACTATTGCACTTTCTTTATTGGCGGTTATTGGGGACTTATTTGAATCTTTTGTAAAAAGAAAACATAAAGTCAAAGATACCAGTAATCTTATTCCTGGTCATGGGGGTGTTTTAGATAGGCTGGATGGGCTGCTTGTTGTTCTTCCTTTAATTGCCTGGGTATGTTTTAGTTCACCCATTATGTTTAATAAGTTTCCTGCTGGCTATAAAGAATGGAAAAAAACTTGCCAACAGGGTGCATCAACTTTAATATCCAATGAATAAGGAATATAAATTATGAACTTACTTCACACATTTATTGATAGCCTAAGCTGGATTACGCCCTTTCTTGCTGTCTTAACGATTTTAGTTTTCTTACATGAATTGGGACATTATTCTTTTGCGCGTTATTTTGGGGTAAAGATTGAAGTGTTTTCAATTGGATTTGGTCCAGAAATATTTGGATGGAATGACAAGTTAGGTACGCGGTGGAAATTTAGCCTTATTCCGCTGGGTGGTTATGTCAAAATGTTTGGGGATGAAAATGCTGCCAGTGCGCCAGATAGTAAAGCATTAAATGCCATGTCGAATGAAGACCGCAAAAAAACTTTGGATGGAAAACCAATTTGGCAGCGTGTCTTGGTTGTTTTGGCAGGGCCAGTTGCAAACATTCTTGTTACAGTTCTTTTGCTTTGGGTTGCTTATATATTTGTTGGGGAAACTTCAAGACAACCAATGATTGGGAGTGTCATAGAAAATTCCCCGGCTTATCAAGCTGGTTTACAGCCTAATGATAAAATTATTGAAATTAATAACAAGAAAATATCAAGTTTCATGGTCGCGAAAAGTATTATTAATGGAAATCCTGAAACCCAACTATCAATGAAAATTGATCGTAATGGTGATGTCCAGTCATTATTGATTACGCCTGAAAAGAAAGTTTTGGATGGTATTACTGAAATTGGCATAACAGGAATTGTTCCAAAAAATGTGCCTCATACAGTGCTTTCAGGTATTTTTGCAGCGATTAACACCACATATGAATTTAGTATTGAATTCTTTAAAATGCTAGGCCGCTTAATTGGTGGGGGCGAAGATTCTTCCAAGCTTGGTGGTTTGGGGATGATTGCAAAAATGTCCCACGATTCATGGGTTGGCGGCATCTTTGCATTGATGGGTTTTATGGCCATGTTATCCTTAAATCTGGGGCTTATTAACTTGGTTCCAGTGCCGATGTTAGATGGTGGCCATATCCTTATGTATATAATCGAAGCAATCCGTGGAAAGCCTTTAAGTGAAAAAACAATGGATATTGCTTTTAAAATTGGACTTGGGGTTGTATTATGCTTAATGATTTACGGTAACTGGAATGATATAAAACGTTATAAAATCATTGAAACAATTTTATCTATTTTTTCTTAAATTTAAAGGGGGGAAACCTTGAAAACACTTTTAACCATAGCGATCACTATATTTTTTGCAATTTCAGCTCAGGCATTACCGCCTGTTAAACGTATCATTGTTGAGGGAAACCAAAGAATTGAAGATGCGACTGTTTTGAATTATTTGACTATTGAAGAAGGTCAGATGGTTACCCAAGAACAAATCAACGAAGATTTACGGAATGTGTTTGATTCAAATTATTTTGCTGATGTTAACATAAAACAAGTAAATGATGTTTTGTTAGTAAGTGTGGTTGAAAACCCATCTATTAACCGGGTTGTCTTTGAAGGAAATGATGCAGTAAGTGATAAGATTCTTGAATCAGAAGTTAAACTTAGTCCCCGTATGATTTTAACACGTGATAAAGTTCAAAAAGAAGTACAAAGAATTTTGGCCATTTATCGTGCCAAAGGGCATTTTGGGGCAAAAGTAAAACCTGAAATTATCCGAAAAGCACAAAACCGTGTGGATATTGTTTTTGATATAACGGAAGGCCCAGCAGCAGAAATAAGAAAAATTAACTTTGTGGGGAATAAAAAATTTGGGGACAATAAATTAAAAAGTATTTTGTTAACATCAGAATCAGCATGGTGGAAGTTCTTTTCATCAAATGACGTTTATGACCCAGATCGTTTAGAAGTTGACCGTGATAACCTTCGTAAATTTTATTTAGGAAAAGGGTATGCAGATTTCAGGGTTATATCTGCTGTGGCGGAACTTGTGCCAACGAAAGATGCCTTTATCATTACCTTTACTGTAGAGGAAGGTAATCGTTATAAATTTGGAACGGTTGATATTGAAACAGAATTTGAAAAATTAAATGATATTGATTTTAAATCAGTATTGATTGCTAAGAAAAACGACTGGTATTCTGCAAGCTTTGTTGAAAGGGATACAGAAAAAATTTCTGATATGGCGGGGGATTATGGATATGCATTTGTGAATGTGCGCCCCATCCCAGTTAGAAATGAGGAAGCTAGAACTATTGATATCAAGTATCGAATTGAAGAAGGCCCAAAAGTCTATATCAACCACATTAAAATCAACGGCAATACCAGAACTGTTGATAAAGTTATTCGTCGTCAGTTCCGTGTTGCGGAAGGGGATGCCTTCAGTTCAACAAAACTGAAAGCATCAGATCGTCAAATTCAAAACCTTGGGTTCTTTAAAACAGTTGATATCAAACAGGAAGCTGTTGAAGGTGCCCCTGATAAGGTGGATGTTGTTACAGAGGTAAAAGAACAATCCACAGGGGAAATTAACTTTAGTGTTGGGTATTCATCTTTGGACGGGCCTTTAGGAAGTATTACGCTTAAAGAACGTAACTTGTTTGGACGGGCTTATGCTTTAGGTATTGGGGCGCAAATTGCAAAAAGAAGTCGCAACTTTAATATCTCTCTTGCAGATCCATACTTTTTAAATAAAGATTTGGAAGTTGGTGTGGGGGCTGTACGTGGTTTCCGTGACCAAGAATCTGAAAGTTCTTATAAACACGAAAGTCTTGGTGGGCGTATATGGATGGCTTATGCCTTGGCTGAACACTTGGGCCAACGCTGGACATATTCTTTAACACAAGACAAAATTGGAAGTGTTAAATCAAGTGCGTCTTCTATTATTCGTCAGCAAGAAGGTACAAGTACATCTTCCATAATTTCACATGGACTTGTCTATGACCGTCGAGATCTTAAATATGCCCCAACAGAAGGGTATGTTCTCTCAATGAATAACAACTTTGCTGGTGTGGGTGGAACTGTTAAATATCTTAGCCATAGTCTTGCAGGCGCCGTCTATTACACGCCTATAGATGATGTAACAGCAAGTTGGGATGCTGAATTTAGTATTATTGATGCATTTGGCAGTCATGATTTGCGTATTATTGATAAATATACACTTGGGGGAAGCAGTTTACGTGGTTATGAATATTCAGGTGTTAGTCCCCGAGAAAAATCAGGTAACGAAGATGCTGTTGGTGGTGACCGAAGCTTTACAACTTCTGTAGAAGTCACATTCCCACTTGGGTTGCCTAGTGAGGTTGGTTTAAGGGGGTCAACTTTCGTTGATGCTGGAACAGTTTGGGATTCAAAGTTAAAGGATAACAGATATTATAATGAAAAATCATTACGTGTTGCCGCTGGGTTTGGTCTGGGGTGGTCAACACCAATGGGATTGATTCGCTTAGACTTTGGTTTCCCACTTATGACGCAGAAGGGTGATAAGGAACAAAAAATTCTGTTGAACTTTGGTACGGGACGTTTTTAAAAAATGCATAAGGTTATAAAGACCTATCTTATTATAATTACGTGTTTATTTTGTGCAGCTCAGAATGCAGTTGCAACCCCATTGGAATCTTGTAAAGAAATGAAGATTGGGGTTGTTGATTTTAAAGAACTGTGGGTTGGGCTAAGTGCTGTAAAAAATATAAAAACAGACTTAGAGTTAACCCTTAAAAAAGCCCATCAAGAATTTTCTGAAATAGAATCTGAATTACGCCAAGAAAATGCAGATCTTCTAAAGTTAGCCAGTGAAAAAATAGAAAATTCTGATGCCAGTAAGCTGGATAAAAAAAGGGATTCTTTTGAAAGAAAAATAATTACTGTACAGAAAAAGGCAGAAAAACGTCAAAAGTCAGTGAACACAGCCCATGCAAAAGCCATTAAAGAAATTAAGGATACGATTAACCAGGTTATAGAAGAAATCGCCGAAGAAAATAAAATTTCAATTGTTATCTATAAAGAGAATATTTTGTATCATTCAAAATCACTAGACATAACGCCTATAGTCCTTGAAAAAGCTGAAAGCAAAACAAAAAGCATTCGTTTGCAGGTAGGGGGGAATGATGGCCGATAGATCTTTCTATAAAAATAAAGGGCCTTTTAGACTTTCTGATATCTCTAAAAAATTAGATGTAGAAATACAAAATGCAACAGATACAGACCAAGAAATAAAAGATGTTGCGACACTTTTAAGTGCAAAAAAATCTGAAATTTCTTTTTTAAATAGTAAAAATCATGTTGATGAGTTGGAAACATGTAAAGCCGATGCTTTGATTGTTAATAAAAAATTTGAAAAACATGTTAAAGCACAGAAAAATATTTTATTAACAGAATCCCCCCAAAAATTATTGGCGCAAGTAATAGGCCTTTTTTATCCTTCCCCTGATGCGTTTGACCAGTATCCAGAAAAAATAGGTGTTTCAGATAAAGCGTCTATCGGCAAAAATGTCAAAGTATGTGCGGGTGCCACAGTATTAGATAATGCACAGATAGGTGAAAATACGGTTATTGGCCCTGGTGCTTTTGTTGGCCCGTCCGTAAAAATTGGGTCTAACTGTCATATCCATGCCAATGTTACAATTACACATAGTCACATAGGAAATGATGTCGTTATTTATCCAGGTGCTGTAATAGGGCGTGCCGGATTTGGATTCGCTATGGAAAAAACGGGCCCTGTTGATGTGCCCCAAATTGGCCGTGTTATTATAGAAAATAATATTCATATTGGTGCAAATACAACAATTGATCGTGGGGCCTTGGACGATACATGTATTGGGACTGGAACACGAATTGATAATTTGGTACAGGTTGCGCATAATGTAAAGATTGGGAAAGGGTGTATCATCGTGGCCCATGTTGGAATTGCAGGCAGTACAGTGCTTGATGATTATTGTGTGCTTGGCGGTCAAGTTGGCGTTGCGGGCCATATTAAAATTGGAAAAGGTGCACAAGTTGCGGCCCAAAGTGGCGTTATGCATAATATTAAAGAAGGTGAAATTGTCGGGGGAAGTCCGTCTTTGCCTGTATTACAGTGGAAACGTTCTTGTATTGCAGTGGCAAAACTTGGCCAAAAGAAAAAGGATTAAAAATGTCAGAAATATTAACAGTAGAACAAATTCAAAAATTAATTCCCCACCGTTATCCGATGTTGTTGGTTGATCGTGTTGAAGATATGGTTCTTGGGGAAAGTGCAGTTGGTATTAAAAGTGTGACTATGAATGAATGGTTTTTTCAAGGACATTTTCCAGATAAGCCAGTTATGCCTGGAGTTTTAATTGTTGAAGCACTGGCACAAACGGCAGGAATTTTAGTAATGAAATCCATGGGTGTTGAAGAAGATAATGATAAATTAGTATTTTTCATGTCTATTGATAAGGCTAAATTCCGCAAACCAGTAATCCCAGGAGATCAACTGCGCATGAAAGTTAAAAAACTTAAAAGCCGTGGTATGATTTGGACATTTGAAGGTCAGGCATATGTTGGGGATAATCTTGTCTCTGAGGCTGTTTATACAGCAATGATTGCAGATAATAAGGATGCAAAATAAATGATTCATCCAACCGCAGTTATTGATAAGGGCGCAAAGTTAGGGACTGATGTTAAGGTTGGCCCTTTTTGTGTTGTGGGTTCAAATGTAACTTTAGAAGATGGCGTGGAATTAATTTCACATGCATATGTTGAAGGAAATACCCGCATTGGCAAGGGAACTAAGATTTTTCCACATGTAACAATTGGATGTGACCCCCAATCCTGGAGTTATAAAGGTGAAAATTCCCAAATTATTATTGGAGAAAATAATCTGATTCGTGAATATGTCACGGTGCACCCAGGAACAGAAAAAGGCGGTATGATTACAAAAATTGGGGACAATTGTATGCTTATGATTGGCACACATATTGCCCATGATTGCCAGATTGGTAACCATGTTGTCATGGCCAACAACTGTATGTTAAGTGGTCATGTCAGTATTGGCGACCATGTGAATATGGGGGGTGGATCCGGCATACACCAGTTTGTTCGAATTGGTCGTGGTGCAATGATTGGTGGAATGTCAGGGGTTAATAATGATGTAATTCCATATGGCTTTGTTGTTGGAAATCGTGGACATTTGGTAGGATTGAATTTGGTTGGACTAAAGCGTCGTAATATTTCCCGTGAAGAAATTCATGCTTTAAGAAATGCTTATCGACTTTTATTTGCGAATGAAGGAACTTTGACTGAACGTATGACAGATGTGGCCAAAATGTTTGAAGGAAACTTAATTATTGATGAAGTCATTGCTTTCATGAGGGCTAGTTCTGACCGTAATATTTGTGTTCCAGCCCATCCCACAAGCGTGAGCGAGGTTTAATGAAGGTGCTTGGGATTATTGCAGGGGGTGGGGATCTTCCCAAAAAAATAATTCAAGCATGCCTAAAAACTAATCGACCTTTTTTTGTTCTTGCCTTGGAAGGCTTTGCGGATCTGGATGTGATTAAATCTATTCCCCATGAGTGGTGCAAGATAGGGGAGATTCAAACAGCCCTTGATATTCTTAAAAAAAATAATGTACAGGAAATTTTATTTGTCGGTCGTGTGAAAAGGCCTTCTTTGACCAGTCTAAGTCTGGATAAAACAGGTGTGAAATGGATTGCAAAAATTGGGTTGAAAGCATTTGGGGATGATGGGCTTTTATCTGGAATTTTAGAACTTCTTAAAAAAGAAGGTTTTAGTATTGTTAAAGCCCAAGATATTGCCAAAGATTTAATGGTTCAAAAAGGTTGTTTGACAAAAACAAAACCAAATGAAAAAGATTGGCAAGATATTAGACGTGGCATAATTGCGGCCCAGGAATTAGGAAAGCTGGATATCGGCCAATCTGTGGTTGTCGAAGAAGGGGTTGTTCTTTCAGTTGAAGGTATTGAAGGGACGGATGCAATGATTTTGCGAACTAAAGATTTAAAAAAGCATAAGAATAGAGGTGTTTTGGTAAAGCTTGTAAAGCCACAACAAAGTCACGCCGTTGATATGCCAACTACAGGTATTGAGACAGTTAAAAATGCAATTAATATTGGTTTAAAAGGTATGGCCATCCAATCTATGGGTACCTTTGTTTTAGACCTGAATCAAATGATTGAATTGGCGAATAAAAATAATTTTTTTATTGAAGTAGTGGATGTTTCTTAAATGGCCCAGTCTTCAAAAAGAATTATGATTATTGCAGGTGAACCTTCGGGTGATTTTATTGGGGCCCAGTTAATGAAATCCCTAAAAAAGAAAAATGCCAATATTATTTTTGAAGGTATTGGGGGTCAGCATATGCAAGCAGAAGGCCTTCATTCTATCTATTCAATTCAAGATTTATCGATTATGGGTTTTTTTGAAGACTTTTCAAAATATTATGGTGTTTTTAAGAAGCTGAAATTTTTAAAAAAGCAATTAATTGAAAACAAACCAGACCTTTTGATTACAGTGGACTTTCCTGGGTTTAATTTTCGTTTGGGAAAGATGATTAAGGGTTTTGGTGTTCGTCACATTCATTATGTGGCCCCAACTGTTTGGGCTTGGAAAGCATGGCGGGCAAAAATGGTGGCTAAATTCTTGGATCATCTACTTTGTATTTTTCCGTTTGAACCCCCTTATTTTGAAAAAGAAGACTTGCCAATAACTTATGTGGGGCACCCTGTTATGGAAATGGGTTTTGATAAAGGGGACGCAAAAAATTTCTATAAGGAATACAAACTTGATCCAAAGTCTAAGATTATTACCTTACTACCCGGCAGTCGCCAAAGCGAACTTAATACTCTGGTTCCCATATACAAGCAGGCAGTTCAAATACTATCTGATAAAATAAAAAATTTGCACATCGTTATTCCAACCTTGGATTGTTATAGAAAAAAATTAGAACAGGAAAACTGGGCCTGCCCTGTAACTGTTGTTACAGATTTTGATGCACGAAAAGATGCATATGCTGCATCAAAAGTTGCCCTTGCAGCATCAGGGACCATTGCTTTGGAACTGGCCGCAGCCAATTTGCCGATGATTATTACTTATAAGGTTTCTAAGTTGACAGAGTGGATTGCGCGACCATTTATTAAAATAAAATATGCTTGTATGGTTAATATTTTGATGAATAAAGGTATTGTGCCTGAATTGCTACAGGAAGACTGCAATCCCCAATTCATATCTCAAAAGGTTCTAGAGCTATTGAAGAATACAGGTTATCAAGAAAAGGCGTTACAAAAAACACGTATTTTACTGACTCCAAAAAACCAAACCCCAAGCGATTTGGCAGCAGAGACTGTATTAAGTATTTTATATAAATAAAAAACCGAAATAAAAAGATTTTAAATTGATTTTACAAATGGTTCGTGTTAACTCTAAGACAACATTCCTAATGTGTGGTAGAAAGTAAATGGACGCAAATACAAATTCGACTGAATTTTCTAAATTAAGATCACTCTTTTTTCCTATCCATTCCAATGAAATAAAAAAAATAATCCCCATGGGCCTAATGATGGTATTAATTACCTTCAATTTCTGGATTGGCCATAATTCAAAAGACATCATTATTATTTCAGCACCTGAGTCAGGGGCTGAGGCTATTAACTTTCTAAAAGTGGGGGTTTTTGTTTGCTCTCTTATCTTTGTGATGGGGTATACCTGGATGGCGAATGCCATGACACAAAGAACAATTTTTTACACAATCCTTTCTTTCTTTGCCGTATTTGTTTTGGTTTTTGCTTACTTTATTTATCCAAACCAAGATGCTTTGCATTTATCTGCGGCAGAGGTCTCTGCTTTGAAAATTGCCCACCCCCATATAAAATGGTTATTTCCCGTTGTCGGGTATTGGGGTTTTTCCTTGTTTTATATATTTTCAGAGATGTGGTCTGGGGTTGTCATTAATTTACTTTTCTGGCAGTTCGCAAACCAGATTACAACCGTTGAACAGTCCAAACGTTTTTATATGCTTTACAGTATGTTTAATGGTCTTGGAACAATTCTTTCGGGCTATTTCGTTAGTTCTTATGCCACCCCTAAAAAACAATTGGCAAAAAAGGGGATGGACATGGTTGAATATGGGGAAACCTTGCAAGAAATGATGTTGTTTTTTGCCATTGCTTGTTTCTTGATTATGTATATTTTTAAATGGATAAATGATAATGCCGTTGAAGAGTGTTTCAGGTATCATCCAGAAGTAGAAGATTCGAAACAAAAACCTAAGGTAAAATTATCTTTTTTCCAAAGCTTTAAATACATTTTAAAATCTAAGTATATTGGCTTAATTGCTGTTATGGGCATCAGCTATAACATCTGTATTAATTTGGTGGAAGTCACATGGAAAAGTCAGGTGAAAGAATTGCACCACACGCCTTTGGCAGTACAAGGATTTTTTGGAAATGTTACGATCAAAATGGGTGTTATTACCTTCTTAATTAGTTTTGTGGGATCGCACTTTATTCGAAAAATAAGTTGGCGTCGCAGTGCGTTGGTTACGCCTGCTGTTATATTCGTTACAGGAATGTGTTTCTTTGCTTTGACTGTTTTTGATTCAACGTTGTCACCAATGGCATTAACACTTGGGTTAACACCATTATTAATGTCGGTCATGGTGGGGCAATGGAATAACCTATTAAGTAAAAGTTGTAAGTACAGCTTTTTTAATGTGACACGTGAAATGTCATATATCCCATTGGACCCAGAACTTAAAGTCAAAGGAAAGGCAGCCGTGGATGTTATGAGTGGTCGTGTTGGAAAACTTGGTGGTTCCGCGATTCAAGGTGTTCTGTTATTTATTACAACAGGTTCACAATTATCAATTGCCCCTTATATTGCAGTTATTCTTATGATAGTCTTAGGGGTATGGGCTTGGTCAATTTGTAGCCTAAATAAAAAGTTTTTAAACTTAGCGTACGGAAAAAAAGAAGAGAAAACCATTCAATAAAGAGTCTTTAATGAAAATAGCCATTGGGGCGGACCACGCAGGATATGATTTTAAGTCTAAGGTTATCCAATTTCTTGAAAGTCTTGGTCATACAGTTGTTGACTGTGGTGCCGGCACAGAAGATTCCTCCGATTATCCAGATTATGCCCATAAAGTTGCTGACCTCGTTTCTAAAGAAAAAGTTGATCAGGGCGTATTAATTTGCGGGTCCGGAATTGGAATGTCGATGGCTGCAAATCGCCATCCAAATGTTCGATCTTTTGTCTGCAATAACACGGATATAGCAACGCTGGCACGTCAACACAATAATGCGAATATTATTTGTTTTGGCACCCGTGTAACAGATCTTGATACAATTAAAAGTTGCTTAAAAACTTTTTTTGAAACAGAATTTGAAGGGGGCCGCCACCAACGGCGTGTGAATAAAATAGAGAGGGATCAGTAATGAAACAAGAATTTTTTAAAAAGGCATTAAAGCAGACAGATTCAGAAATTTTTGATTCAATTCAAAAAGAAAAACAGCGCCAGTTACAGCATATTGAATTAATTGCCTCAGAAAATTTTACATCCCAAGCTGTGTTGGATGCCCAAGGCTCAATCATGACAAATAAATATGCCGAAGGGTATCCTGGCCGGCGTTATTATGGTGGGTGTGAGTTTGTTGACATCGCAGAAAATATTGCCCGTGATAGAATTAAAAAAATATTCGGATGTTCCTATGCCAACGTACAGCCACATTCTGGTTCACAAGCAAACGAAGCTGTTTTTTTAGCATTGTTAAAGCCTGGTGATTCTATACTTGGAATGTCTTTAGATGCTGGGGGGCATCTAACACATGGGGCCAAAGTCAGCATGTCTGGAAAATGGTTTAATGCCCATGGGTATGGTGTCTGCAAAGGTACAGGGATCATAGATTATGATCAAGTTGAATTCATGGCAGTTGAACATAAGCCAAAGTTAATTATTGCTGGTGGATCTGCATATCCTATGGTCGTGGACTTTAAAAAATTTCGTGAAATTGCAGATAAAGTTGGGGCTTATTTATTGGTTGATATGGCACACTTCGCAGGTTTGGTGGCTGGGGGTGTGTATCCAAGTCCTTTCCCACATGCGCACATAGTGACGTCAACGACGCATAAAACGTTGCGCGGCCCACGCGGGGGGATCATCCTTTCAGATGATTTGGATATGGGTAAGAAATTAAATTCTGCAATTTTCCCTGGCCTTCAAGGGGGGCCGTTAATGCATGTTATTGCGGCAAAGGCAGTTGCGTTTGGGGAGATTTTGGAACCTGACTTCAAAGATTATGCAAAGCAAATTATAAAAAATGCAAAAACGATGGCTGATGAGTTTTTGAAATATGGCTATGATCTTGTTGCAGGCGGCACTGAATCACACTTGCTGGTTGTTGATTTAAGAAAAAAGAAAATAACGGGTGTTGATGCCCAAGTTTCTTTGGAAAAAGCAAATATGACGTGTAATAAAAATTCAATTCCTTTTGATCCAGAAAAGCCAATGATAACATCGGGTATTCGTCTTGGGTCTCCTGCCATTACAACGCGGGGGTTCAAAGAAAGCGAATGTGTGGAGTTAGTTGCTTTGATGCATGAATTGTTGGAAGGTCTTTCGAAAAATGGGGCTAATAATAATCAAGATGTCGAAGAAAAAGTGCAGAAAAAAGTAATTGAGCTTTCTATGCGCTTTCCAATGTATTAAGTTAAGTTATGCGCTGCCCTTTTTGCACATATTCTGATACACAAGTCAAAGATTCCAGACCGGCTGAAGAAAATCTTGCAATTCGCAGACGCCGTTTTTGTGCAGAATGTGGGTCGCGATTTACAACTTTTGAACGAATCCAGTTGGCAGACTTGACAGTTGTGAAAAGAAATGGGGATCGTGCCCCGTTTGAACGGGAAAAGCTAACAAAATCAATCGTCACAGCAATGAGTAAGCGCCCAATAGAGCAAGAGCGGGTGGAAAAATTTATTAGCAGCATTATAAGGCGGCTAGAATTATTAGGGGAACAGGAAATTCCTTCGACTAAAATCGGAAAAATGGTTCTTGAATCTTTATTTGATTTAGACAAAGTCGCCTATGTCAGATTTGCATCTGTTTATAAAGACTTTAAAGAACCTGATGATTTTAAACAGTTTGTGGCAAGTTTAATGGAAGATACAAATGACAACAGTAAATAGTAAATACCAAAAAAAATCAGCATCTCGACTGGCTGCAGTACAGACTTTGTATGAAATTTTGATAAGGGATGTGACACCAAAAACAGCCATACAAGATTATGTGGATTTTTTTCAAGGGGATAAGGTTACAGAACATAAAGACATTGTTATCAATAATGAATTTTATGAAAGTCTTGTGGCAAAAGCACAAGATAGATGTTCGGAAATTAACGAGATGATTGATAAGTCTTTGCCAGAAAGAATAACGCCAGAACGCTTGGACAGCCTGGCTCGGGCAATTTTACAAGCTGGAATTTGTGAACTTTTGACTGAAGAAAAAACAGATGCTGCAGTTATTATTAATGAATACGTAGATGTTACCCATGCTTTTTATTCAGGAAAAGAGCATAGCCTTATTAACGGCATCCTTAACGCACTGTCTAAAAAAATTAGACATTAAGTCCTGGACAACGAGTGATATTTGAATATAATATTCGCATATAGAAGAAAATTGTCTTATTAACTGAGGAAAAACAATGACAGACATATATAATTTAGTAATATTTTCAGGAATCTTAGCCCTTGTATATGGTGTTTTTGCAACCAGACAAGTTCTTGTTCAAGGAACAGGTACAAGTAAAATGCAAGAAATTGCCAAAGCAATACAAGAAGGCGCGCGGGCTTATCTAAACCGCCAATATCTAACCATTGGAATTGTTGGGGTGATTATTGCCGGTTTGTTATATTTAGTAATGGGTATGCATGTTTGTATAGGATTTGTCTTGGGTGCTGTTTTGTCAGGTATTGCAGGATACATTGGTATGAACATATCGGTTCGTGCAAATGTCAGAACTGCAGAGGCAGCAAGAACAAGTATTAAAAAAGCCTTAGATATTGCTTATAAATCAGGTGCGATCACAGGAATGTTGGTCGTTGGTTTGGCATTGTTGGGTATTTTCTTTTATTATAAAACTCTTTTTGATCTGAAACTGGAACACCGTGAAATCACAGAAGCTTTATTGGCGCTAAGCTTTGGGGCTTCTTTAATATCTATATTTGCCCGTTTAGGTGGGGGTATTTTTACAAAAGGTGCTGATGTTGGGGCTGACCTTGTTGGGAAACTTGAAGCTGGAATTCCAGAAGATGATCCAAGAAATCCAGGTGTTATAGCAGACAATGTTGGTGACAATGTTGGGGATTGTGCCGGAATGGCAGCAGACTTGTTTGAAACGTATGTGGTGACAATTGTTGCAACAATGATTATCGCTGGAATCACCTTCCCAGAAGGGGAACAAAAAGATGCAATGATGCTTTTCCCGTTGTTGGTTGGCGGCATGAGTATTATAGGATCCGTTATTGGAACTTTCTTTTTACGCCTAGGTAAGAAACAAAATGTAATGGCGGCACTTTATAAAACACTTATTGTTGCGGCTCTTTTGTCTGCAGTATTTATTTATGCTGCACTAGATTATGTTTTTGTTGAAGGTATTTATTTTAGTTTAGGAGAAAAATACATGATAACAACATATTCTCTTAATGCATGTGTTTGGGTTGGCCTTGCAATTACGGGCTTGTTGGTTTGGGTGACAGAATATTACACATCCACAGAATATCGTCCGGTTAGAAGTATTGCACAAGCTTCTGAAACAGGCCATGCAACAAATATCATTCAAGGTCTTGCGGTTTCTTTGGAAGCAACGGCACTCCCAATCATTGTTATTTGTGTTGGAATTGTTTCTTCATATCTAATAGCAGGCTTGTTTGGAATTGCAGTAGCGGCAACCGCGATGTTATCACTGGCTGGCATTATCGTAACTTTGGATGCATATGGTCCTGTTACAGATAACGCAGGTGGAATTGCTGAAATGGCAAAATTGCCAGACGATGTCCGTAAAGTAACAGATGCTTTAGATGCCGTAGGAAATACAACAAAGGCAGTCACTAAAGGTTATGCAATTGGTTCAGCAGGACTTGCATCTTTGGTATTGTTTGCATCCTACACGGAAGACGTTAAAAACTATTTCCCGAACATAACAGTCTCTTTTGATTTACAAGACCCATTTGTTGTAATTGGCTTGTTTATTGGTGGTATGCTTCCTTACTTGTTCTCAGCAATGGGAATGAAGGCTGTTGGACGTGCTGGCGGAAAAGTTGTTGTTGAGGTTCGCAGGCAATTTAAAGAAATCAAAGGTATTATGTCAGGTAAAGCAAAGCCAGACTATGGCAGAGCTGTTGATATTTTGACACGTGCAGCCATTAAAGAAATGATTTTACCTTCTTTATTACCTGTTTTATCCCCATTCATTTTGTTCTTTATTGTTAGTTACTTTGTTGGTATTTCAGAGGCATTAACAGCCTTAGGTGCAATGTTGTTAGGAACAATTGTTACAGGTATTTTTGTCGCAATTTCTATGACTTCAGGTGGGGGTGCATGGGATAATGCCAAGAAGTACATTGAAGATGGAAATCATGGTGGTAAAAACTCAGATGCACATCATGCCTCAATCACAGGTGATACTGTAGGGGATCCATACAAGGATACCGCAGGGCCAGCAATTAACCCAATGATTAAGATTATTAACATTGTGGCATTACTATTACTTGCCCTGATTTCTTAAAAGTAATCTTATTAAATAATAAAAAAAATCGGCTTTATGCCGATTTTTTTTGTGGATTTATAAGAATATAGTTGTTACGATCTAATATAAGTGAGGTATAAAAAATGAATAATAAAGTTACAGGGAACTTCAATACATATAATTTATTTAGGCTTTTATTCGCAGTCTTTCTATTGACATGCTCTGCATTTTCAAATGCAAGTGATGTACTTTTTAAGGCTAAGACTCGGGATGCAGGGACACAAAAAATCATTGATTCTGGTGTATTACGGCTTGCGATCATTGATCGTGAAAATCCCCCTTTCTATTATTCTGATAGTAATGGTGTGGATGGGACATCAGGTCTTGGGGTTGAACTTGGAAAGAAAATTGCAGAAGAACTTGGGGTTAAATTAAAAATCGTTCGTAAAACAAGCGTTTTTAATGATCTTGTTAGGTCAGTTGCTAAGGGAGAAGCCGATATTGCGATGTCTAAGCTAAGTATTTCTTTACCACGTGCATCTTATGTCGAATATTCCCAGCCTTATATTAACTTCAGAAAAGCAATTCTTGTTAACCGTTTGAAATTTGCTGAGCAAAAGAAAAATCCAGATGATAGTATCCAAGACTTCTTTAACAGAAAAGAAGTTTCCATAGGTGTAATCGCCAACAGTTCTTATGAAACATTTGCTAAGCAATTATTTCCAGGCGGAAAAGTTGTTGGGTACAAGTCGTGGGACGAAGCGTTCAATGCTTTGGATAAAGGTGAAGTTTCTGGTATTTTCCGTGACGAATTCGAAGTGTCAAGAACTTTAAGGGGAATTCCAAATGGATCAATCAAGTTCATGGCTGTTGTGCTTAAAGAACAAAAAGATCCAATAGCAATGGTTTTGCCTTGGGATAAGTTACACTTCAAACATTGGATTAATCACTTTATGAATTCTAAGTCGATCTCCTTCAATAACAAAGACATTTTGGAAATGTTAGAAGTGTATAACAACAAACATAATAAAAAATAATTTACAGGGGACTATAATGCAAAAAATTAGAAAAATATTAAAAAATCCAGTATCAGTTTTGCTAGGTTTTACACTTGGTGGGGTTTATGGATCATATTTTCCCGAGTACACCGAAACGCTTGGCGCGATTGGACAAATATTTCTTAACCTAATGAAAATGTGTGTTGTTCCAATCATTGTATCTGCTGCAACTTTGGGTGTAACAAAGTTATTAACAACAAAATCAAATGTAGGTGTTGGAAAAATTGCTGGCGTCATGGCATCTTTGTTTGTTGTATTCTCTTTAATAGGGGTTCTTGTGGGTGGGGTATTCCGTCCAGCTGATAAAGTTGATGTTGGGGCAAGCCCCGCCTTAAATAAAATCGTTTTATCAGCTTCAAGTCTTGAAAGAAACCTGGAAGAGCCTGTTGAAACACAAAAATCTGTAAGTTTTATAGAATTTATTCGGGACTCCATCCCAAAAAATATTTTTAATTCTTTATCTCAAACGGAAATTGTACAGGTTGTTGTGTTCTCTTTCATTTTCGCTTTGGCATTGGCAGCAGTGCCAGGAAGTGAAAAGATAATGAATTTTCTTGATATCATTTACAAAGTTTTTGAGCGAATATTTTCTGAAATTATCACATTTCTACCAATTGCATCGTTTTGTATTATGTCAACAAACATTACGAAAATTGATCCAGATGCCTTTGTAAGCATGGTCCCGTTTGTGGGGTATATCAACCTTGCTTACATCGTTGTGTTCTTTGTTGGTGTATTGATTATAAATTACAGAACTAAGCTTGGATTTATTAAATCAATAACGTATTTCAAAGATCCGACAATTATCGCATTGGCAACATCATCGTCTTTGTCAGCAATCCCATCTTCCATTAAGGTTTTGAATGAATTATACAAAAAGAATACAAACCTTGTTCAGTCACTTGTTCCTTTGGGAATAATTGTGGGTCGCTTTAGTATCTGTCTATATTTTTCATTCGCCGCAATATTTGTAGGGCACATTTACTTGCATGACTTTACGATTATGCAAATGGTATATGTCGTTCTTTTGTCAATATTTGCTGGGATTTCCACAATTGGTATTACGGCTGGGGGGATTTTGATTCCAATCCTAGCCATGGTCCTAGACCCGATTGGACTTCCTTTTGGGGCACTGGTCTTTATCTTGGTTGCAATGGATCCATTGATTTCTCCGATGAGAACAATGATTGTTGCACATTCAAACCTTACAATGGCTACAATGGTTATTGATAGAGATTAATGTTTGATTAATTCTCTTTTAAAAGGAGGTCATATGGCCTCCTTTTTTCTTGTTTAAATTTGTTGAATGGCTTATAACGATATTTATGGAAGGTAAAGTAATAGAAGTTGCCCGTATGGGCCACCCCATTTTATCAAGAATATGCAAGCCGGTTTCTAATCCGTTAGATTCTGAGGTTCAGCAATTAATTGCAGATCTGAAGGCCACAATAGAACATAGAAATTGCTTGGGTATGTCTGCGCCGCAAATTTTTGTACCTTTAAGGGTTGTGATGTACCATATCCCAAGTGCTGTAGACGATCCTGATACGTATGAATTAACCCCAAAATATGATCCCCAAGGCGTGCCCTATAAAATTCTTATCAACCCTGAAATAACACCCTTATCAGATGAACTTTCAGAAGGATGGGAAGGGTGCCAGTCAGTTCCTGGCCTTTTAGGTCTGGTACAGCGTAAGAATTCTGTCAAACTTAAGGCACTTGATGAGAATGGAGAACACTTTGAAATAGAAGCCCATGGGTTTCATGCGCGTATTATACAGCATGAATGTGACCATTTAGACGGCGTCTTGTTTCCTCATCGTCTAAAGGATCCACGCATGTTTGGTTATTATGAAGAAGTTATTAAGTATCTAAAATAACTTTAATTAAACCTTATTTCCCTATCGTTATGGCACCTTAATGGTTTTAAACAAACATTCTTCTTTGTCTCAGAAACTATATCGTTTAAAAATACAATTAATCATCATAATATTTTGTTTTACACAGCTGTAGGGTAACCAGCATAATAACAGCCCATCCCATAATATAATAGGCAGGCACTAATAAGTTATTTGTATAGTTAATAAGTTTTAAAAGGATTATAGGTGTCGTTCCCCCAACAATTCCCATTCCCAGGCTAAAGCTAAATGAAACGCCTTTATACCTGTGCTTGGTCGGAAACAAGTTTTGGATAAACCCATGGGCCGTTCCCGCAATACTTGCAACAAATAAACCAAGTATAATTTGTGGGATCCATAAATTATCGACATTTTCTAAACTATTTGTAAATCCATTAAATAAAATATAGGCACTTCCCAAGATGATTACAGAGGCGTAGGTAACGAACTTGCGCCTACCAATTTTATCCATAATGAATCCCATTAATGGACAGCCCAGCATAAACGCAAATAACCCAAATAAGTTGCTTTGCATGGCTTGTGAAAGGGGGATGTTTAAATATTTATGTAGGTATACATTCAAAAATGCAAATAAGGTATAGGTCAAGGCCCCATTAAAAGACCCGATAACAAAACTTGAAAGGAAAGCCTTGTAATAAGTTGAAACCAGTGTAAGAAATTTAAAGTTTTCACTAGGGGTAATTTTTTTAAATTCAGGGGTTTCAGATAATTTCTTGCGAATAAAGTACCCAATTAAACTGATGCCAGCTCCAAAGAAAAAGGGAATCCGCCAGGCCCATTCAGGCATATCAGGCTTTGTGACTTGGGCCCCTAAGAAAGTGGCCAAAGTTGCCCCAACAACGCATGATCCGGTAATTAGGCCCCCTGTAAAACTTGGATATCGTTTGCCCACATGTTCAAGGGCAAAAATTGCAGCGCCATTATATTCACCACCTGTACAAAGACCTTGTAATAACCTTGATAAGATAACAATTGTCGGGGCCAAAATTCCAATAACTTCATATCCAGGAATGCACCCAATAACAAGGGTTGGAATGCCCATTAATATAATAGTTGTGGATAAAGCTTTTTTTCGGCCAAATTTATCCCCAATATATCCAAAAATAAGGGCCCCAAATGGACGCATTAAATATCCGGCAGCAAAAGCGCCAAAACTATTGATAAGGCTGACAAATTCATCATCACTTGGAAAAAATTGTTTTGCAAGAATGACGCCCATAACACCATATAACGTGAAATCGTAAAATTCTAAAGCGTTTCCTATGAAGCTTGCTGCAATAACGCGGGCTTTTTTCATGTGATTAATCTCCTGTACACTAAATTAATTTGATAAATATTTACAGGACTAAAAATAAATGTCAATTAGATAAAAATTAGTTTCCCTTAGTTTTTAAAATAATAGTATAAATATCCAAACCAGAGAAAGAATATCTTATTAGATTCTTTACTGGCTGTTGGTTTTTTCCCGGATTTTTTCTTTTAAATAGTCCCCAAAAGCAGTTGCCAATCGAAAGGCCTCTAAAGATTTTGGATACACATAATAAATATCAACCGCAGGGCCTTTAACATCTGGCAGCACAGGTTGTAAATTTGTTTCTTTTAAGGCATCAGGTTCTTCAGGAAAAGGGGTAATCCCGACACCTTGTGCAGCTGCCTGTAAAAGACCGTGAAAAGAATTAGTTGAAAAATAAGGTTTGCGGGCGTCGCGGCCTTCTTTACCAGTAAGTAAATGCCAGTTTGCATTCGGGAAAGGGTGAATAGATTTTTTATCAAAACTTAATAAATGATGATTATCTAAATCATTAATGGTTTTTGGGGTGCCCATTCTTTCCAAATATTCTGGACTGGCATATAGGCGCCAATGAAATGTCATAATATAGTCTTGAACCAGGCTTGGGGAATCATGAACATAGGGGCGGATGGCAACATCTGCCTCACGAATTGTCAAATCAGGCTGCTTATCTGTACTTAGTAAAGATATTTTTGATTCAGAATGGTTGCTTAAAAATTTGGCAATATAGGGCATAAGCCACATTGATGACAAGGCATTTGTGGATGCAATTTTTAAATGACCTTCATAAGATTGCTCGGAATCTTTAATTTTACTTTTTAAAGAATCTAGTTTTAATAAAATTTCTTGAACTTCTTTTAATAAAATTTCCCCGTGTTTTGTTAAGATAAGGCCACGGGCAAGTCTTTTAAAAAGTTTAATGCCAAGGCGTACTTCTAGGGAAATTATCTTACGGCTAACGTTGGATTGGTCCATGTTAAGTTCTTCCGAAGCACGGGTAAAACTACCTGCTTGGGCTACAACATAAAAGGTTTTTAATTGATCAATATTCATATCTCTATTTACTTATTTTCGCTTTAGGTTATCATCATGAATAATCTGTATAGCAAACATGCATGTTTTATGCCAATACTATTTCAAATAAAATTCAATATTTTTAATATATTCGTAAAGTAAAAAGACAGAGGTGAGAAAATGTCTAAGAATAATAGTAAAGTAACTATTCTTTCAAGTCTGGGCGCAGGATTTGAATACTATGATTTTATTATCTTTGCATTGATGTCTGGGACATTATCCTCTTTATTTTACGGCCAGGGTGACAGCGAAATTATTAATATTATGAAAACCTTTATGGTTTTTTCTCTTGGGTACATTGCAAGGCCTGTAGGGGGTATTTTATTTGCAGCCATCGGTGATAAATCAGGGCGTAAAAAATCATTCCTATCTATTATGTTTTTGATGGCAGGGGCAAGTTTATTAATTGGCTGCTTGCCAACATACGAAGTAATTGGCGGCATGGCACCGGTCTTCCTTATTATTCTAAGAATTATTCAAGGCATTTCTTTTGGGGCAGAATTGCCGGGCGCCATTACAGTGGTTGCAGAACATACAAAGAAAAGCAGTCAGGGAACCCATACAAGTTTTATTATTTCCAGTGTAAGTCTGGGCTCTGTTATGGCAACATTGGTTGCGTATTTATTAAATAAGTTTTTTGATGCTCAGCAAATTCTTTCTTGGGCCTGGCGTGTTCCGTTTTTACTTGGGGGGATGTTGGCTGTTGTTAATTACTTTATTCGAAAAGGGATTGATGAAACCCCAGAATTTATTGAAAATCAGAAAATTTTCACCCATCAAACATATACATCGCCTATAAAAATTCTATTGAAAAGTTATAAACTTAATACACTTCTAGGTCTTTTATTAACAGCAGGGACAAGTGTTTTAATTATAACCAATTTATTTTTTCCTGTGTTTCTTAATAAAACTTATGCCTATGAAAAAGCGGATATTTTTAGTGGAATGACCTGGGGTGTGTTGTGGTGTGCCTGTGTAATTCCATTTTTTGGTAAGTTAGCTGATACAAAAGGCGCAGGGTTTTCTTATAAAATTGGGGCTATTTCTACGATCTTATTTATCTTTCCCTTGTTGAAGTTGTTAAAACAGGGAACATATCCGAATTTAGTTTTATTTTTAATGGCATATCAAACAATAATTGCGGCTTTGATGGCAGGTTATATGCCATTGATGGTTGGGTTATTCCCTGTGAAAATCCGGCAAACAGGCATTTCTGTTTGTTATAATGTTACTTATGCCCTAATGGGAATGCTACCTTCTTTCTATATTTATGCCGGTGCGCTTGAAAATAGAAATATTCTTATTTATTGTCTTTCAGGGATTTCTTTTCTGGCTTTCCTTTCTTCCTGTCTTATCAAAAAATAGACTCTTGTTTTTTCTGCAGACCTAATTATATTAGGATGCAGAGAGAGAAGAGAGAGAATAATGCCAAAATTTTTCATAATTTTTATTACCAGTTTATTAAGCTTTATCGTTTCTGATGCTTTTTCTGCAGCAGGAAGTGGAGGCACAGATGAAGAAGTCCATGCCTTTTTTGATCGCGAGAAAATAACAAAAAATGCAAGATTGCTAGGAGAATTTTCTGCATTCTATGGAGCAGAATCTGCAGACGGAGAAAGAGAGTTCCCAAAAACAAAAGATGGAAAAGAAATAAACTATGGGGGTATTGACCTAGTTGTTTTAGGGGAGGGACTATTATCTCCAGATGCTGTGTTTGGACAACTGCTTAGGCAATTTGATTATGACCCAGGTTTGTACAGCCCTGAAGTTGTCAGAGCTGGACAACGCATGAAAGATGAAGCCAGAAGTGTTTATGATAGAGAACGAGAAAAAACAGCAGCATATATTTTGAATAATGATGCAGCCACAGTTCTTATGTATTTCAGCACCCAAAATTCACTTTTAGAGACTTTAACAAGAAATTCTGTATTTTTTAATAGAGTGCACCCAAACAGAAGACGGGGGGAACATTTCTTGGAGCACGCACGTCTTAAAGCAGAATTTTCATGGGAGCAACATAATCGCTGGGAAAAAAATCTGTACCATACTACATCCCTTAGAATGTTAGATGAAGACGAAGATTTAAGAATATTAGCAGATTTTCCTGAATATATAGAAGGATCCAGACTTACGATGATGCCTGCACTGGGTTGGGCAGTTGGAAATATGGCAAGTGCTTACGAAGATGCATTGCGCAGGTTTACCCGTATGTTAATAGGGAAATATTCTCCAGAAGAGTTTTTGGAATATTTAGAAGGACATGAAGCGATGCGTCCGGGTGCTTTTTTCGAATTCCCAAATGACAAGGCAGATGGTGATTTTAGAATAATTCTTGGTTTAGTTAACTCTTTAATTAAGGATAAAAAAGCAAGCGGGGAAGGCGACATAAGAAGGGAACACGAAGAAGCTTTTCTTAAAACGGCTGCAAAAACAGTGATGAGCGGCCAAAAGCTTAAACCCCCTAAAAAATCATCAGGAAAAAAGGGAAGAAAAACTGCTAGAGTCTATGTAGAACATGTGGCCTTGGACTGGATTAAAGAGGTAAGAAAAGAATTCATAGTTAGCTGGGAAGCATTCAAAGAAGTTGTTTTGCTATATAAATCCCATAAAGATGGTTCCACCCCAGTTCCAGAAACAGAACCTGTAGAAGAACTTGCTGTGCAAGAATTAAGGGAACGCTTAAAAAAAGCAGAAGAGGAAGCGGCAGAGCGTGCTGCTCAGTTAGAACTTGCAGAACGTCGCAGGCAATTGGTGTCTGAGCGTCGCAAAGCAAAAGAAGCAGAGATAGCAAGGCGCAAAGAAGAGGTTGAAGCAGAAAGAAAAGCCCGTCTAGAGTCTGTAGAGACCAAAAAAGAATCAGCTGATGCAGATGCAGATGCAGAATCAGAAGTAGAAGAAGAAAGAAAAGCCCGTGTTATAGCTGCCGAAGCAGAAGTAGCAGGACACAAAGCAGAACAAACTGATGCCTTGAGACGGATTAAAAGAGAAGAAGAAATGGAAAGACGAAAAGCTGAAGCTGCTTTGGAAAGAGCAGAAGAGCATCATAGAAGAGCTCAGGCATACCGTTCTAAATTAGAGGAAGCTTTATTACATACAAAAACTGTAGAGGAAGGTGGAGAAAGCGAAGAAAGAGTAGCCGTTTCTTTGTCTAGTGAGATAAGAAAAAGTGCAGATCGTAAGCTTTTTTCCCAAGTATTTTCAGGCAAGCCAGCTAATTATGAAAAACTAATAAAGCTGCTTGGTGCCCTAAAAGGAATTACTGTGGGTAGCCCTAAATCCTCTAAGCCCCACATATATTTTGATATGCCAGATGGTTCCACAGAAATGATTACTGTGGATAAACCACACAAAGACGGTACAATGCACTTACCAAGTCAATCTAGGTTGGCTGGAAGATTAACTATGATGGGATACACAAAAGAACATTTTGGAATTGAATAGTTATTTTAAAAGTAAAATTTTCTCGTCCAACGGGGTTTTAAGAAGTTGTTTAACCCTTTTTGTATAGCCGTGACCTGTTCCACTGGGAAATTCTTTATCTATTGACCCTGTCATGTCTTTCTTCTTCTGGAATGGCTGCCACGTATTTTATGATGCTAGATCGACTACTACCAGCCATATTTGAATGAATTAATTTTGCGGCTTGTCTTAATATATCTTTTCTTGCTTTTGGATTAAGGTGTTTTGATGCACTAACAACAAGGGAGACACCTGTTCCATCAACTTCTCCTTTTAAAAGGCGTGTGGTATATTTTTCAAAGTCTTTCCAATTTTCATCTTTTACAAGGCTGACGGTTAATAGGACCGATGCTCTGTCTTCCCCGTCCATATCAGGTGTTACAAATTTCATAGACCTTTCCTCAGCCAGTTTTTGTCTGCGTGGAAGAATTATTTGCATTATATTTTTAATTTCATCTCTGTCAGAAATAGTCATGGTAGAGCTTATAATTGAACTGCCTGGCTCTTCCATGGGGTCGTATGTGAATTCGATGATTGGATCTTTGGATTTGGTTCCAGCAACAGATATATTTGAAAATAAAAATATGGCACATATAAAGCAAATGAATTGGTTTTTTTTATTTATGATCATTTTAAAGTTCCCTGTATTTATTATTGTATGCTATGGCATTACACAGTGTCAAACCCATTCACATTCCCCTCTGTATCCCTTTTTGGGGGCCAAATAACAAATTTTGATCATTTTTTAACAAAAAAATTCTTGATTTAATGACAAATGTGCAATATATAAGAAATAAGGTTGGGGGAGGCCCAATCAAATAAATCAGATCTCTGTTGGGAGGCTGTGCGAGGCACTAGACTAAAGTGCAGAGTTCTGAATTAATGAAATGACTGTAGCTGGAACCGCTTAAATTTCATCTCATCTCTAAACCAACTATGGTCATTTCATTTTTATTTCCTTGAAAAATCTATATATTCTGCCTATTTAATAATTATCTAATAAAAATTATTCGAAGATGCTTTACATTTTTATGGGAATTTCTATAATGGCAATTATTGTGCGCCCTTAGCTCAGTTGGATAGAGCAACGGCCTTCTAAGCCGCAGGTCGAGGGTTCGAATCCTTCAGGGCGCGCCACTTACATAATTAAGCCAAAAGGGTAAAGCATGAAAATCGCTATTCCAAAAGAATTACAAAAATATGAAGGCCGCGTTGCCGCGTCCCCGGAAACTGTAAAAAAATATGTTGATATGGGATTTGAAGTGGCCGTTGAAAAAGGCGCTGGTTTGAATTCATCTGTTTCTGATGAGGATTATAAAAAATCAGGGGCCAAAATTCAATCAGGCAAAGACCTGTATAAAAATGCCAATCTTATTTTAAAAGTTCAAAAGCCAATGCTTAAATCTGAAGGCACAGATGAAGTTTCTTTATATGAAAAAGGGGCAACTGTTGTGGCCTCCGTTTCTGCAATGACAAGTCCTGACCACTTAAAAGCTTATGAAAAAGCTGGCATTAATGTTGTAGCAATGGAATTGGTGCCACGTATTACCCGTGCACAATCCATGGACATTCTTTCATCCCAAAGTAACTTGTCTGGATATAAAGCTGTTTTGGATGCAACAGAACATCTTGATAAAGCGATGCCAATGATGATGACGGCAGCCGGAACAGTTAGTCCAGCAAAAGTATTAATCATTGGGGCAGGGGTTGCTGGTTTGCAAGCCATTGCCACAGCAAAACGCCTTGGGGCCGTTGTGTCAGCCTTTGATGTGCGTGCAGCTGCCAAAGAGCAAGTGGAAAGCCTTGGTGCATCCTTCGTAGAAGTAGAAGGTGAAAATGCCGAAGGCAAAGGTGGATATGCCAAAGAAGTCAGTGCAGATTATAAAAAACGCCAAGCCCAAAAATTAAAAGATGAATTGGCAGACAGTGATATTGTTATATGTACGGCCCTAATTCCAGGGCGGCCTGCGCCGAAAATTATTACAGCTGATATGGTCAAAGGTATGGCTACAGGATCTGTAATCGTCGATCTTGCTGTTGAAATGGGCGGAAACTGTGAACTTAGTGAATTTGCAAAAGTAGTTGAAAAACACGGCGTTAAAATTGTTGGGCATGCAAATGTACCTTCCAGGTTGGCACGGGATGCATCAAAACTTTATGCAAAAAATATTTTGAACTTTGTGACTTTATTATTTGATAAAGAATCTAAGGCTTTGAATTTCAATATGGAAGATGAAATTTTGAAAGATGCGACGGTTGTTTTGAATGGTAAAATAAATCGTTCAGATCTGACATCAACAAAAGCAGCACCTAAAAAACCAGCAGCAAAAAAAGCTGCCCCGAAAAAAAAGTAGGAGGGTCCAATGGGATTCATGACAACAATAACTGAAAAAGTTCAGATAATACAAAGTGATGGCTACCAAGTGGCCGATCAATTTTCCAATATGACAGTCGATGGTGGACCAGACATGTGTGCAGATCCAACAATTTTAGGATTCACTGTTTTTATCTTGGCTTGTTTTGTTGGTTACTATGTGGTTTGGCGTGTGACACCAGCATTACACTCGCCCTTGATGGCCGTGACCAATGCGATTTCCAGTGTGATTATTGTTGGTGCCTTGGTCGCAGCAGGGGGTGAATTTTTTGATATTTCAAAAATCATGGGATTCATTGCTGTAACACTTGCATCCATTAACATATTTGGTGGTTTTATTGTAACGCAGCGTATGTTGCACATGTTCAAGAAAAAAGATTAAGGAGAATCCTGTGAGCGCAAATTTATCAGCAATTTTATACCTTGTCGCATCGGTGTGCTTTATTATGTCGCTGCGTGGGTTGTCTTCCCCTGAATCAGCCAGATCCGGAAATACTTATGGTATTGTTGGGATGGTTATTGCCATTTTAACAACATTGGCCAGTGGAACCATTTTAAGTTTTGAGGCGATTATCGGGGGAATCTTAGTCGGTGGCGCAATTGGAACATTGATTGCCAAAAAAATCGAAATGACGGCTTTGCCACAATTGGTTGCCGCTTTCCACAGTTTGGTGGGGTTGGCTGCGGTTTGTGTCGCTGGTGCAGCCTTTTACAGTCCAGAAGCCTTTGGAATTGGCGGTATGGAAGGTATCAAAACAAGTGCTTTGATTGAAATGGGTCTTGGTTCAGCCATTGGGGCCATTACTTTTACAGGATCTGTTGTGGCATTTATGAAGCTTCAAGGTATTTTAGGAAGTAAACCTTTGATATTTAAAGGGCAGCATTTTCTTAACTTGGCCATCTTGATTGGTATTATCTATGGGATTGTTGACATGACAATGAATGGCGAAGCCCTAATGTTTTGGGTGTTAACAATTGCCGCCCTTGTTCTTGGGTTCTTGTTGATTTTACCAATTGGTGGCGCGGACATGCCCGTGATTGTTTCCATGCTAAACTCGTACTCAGGTTGGGCAGCATGCGGCATTGGTTTTACCCTTCAAAACAACTTGTTGATTATCACAGGTGCTTTGGTTGGGGCATCCGGGGCCATTCTAAGCTACATTATGTGTAAGGGGATGAACCGCAGTATTGTTAACGTTATCCTTGGTGGTTTTGGTGGTGATGCGCCAAAGGCAGGTGGGGGAAGTGCTGTTGAAGATGATCGTCCAGTAAAACAAGGAAGTGCTGATGATGCTGGCTTTATGATGAAAAACTCTAAGTCTGTTATTATTGTTCCTGGTTATGGTATGGCGGTTGCTCAGGCACAGCATGCCTTAAAAGAAATGGTGGACACCCTTAAGAAAAATGGCGTTAAAGTTAAGTTTGCCATTCACCCTGTCGCAGGGCGTATGCCGGGCCATATGAACGTTTTGTTGGCCGAAGCCAATATTCCTTACAGTGATGTTTTTGAACTGGAAGATATTAATAGTGATTTTTCTTCTGCGGACGTGGCTTTTGTGATTGGAGCGAACGACGTGACAAATCCAGCTGCCAAAACAGACCCAACAAGTCCAATTTATGGAATGCCAATACTTGATGTGGAAAATGCAAAAACAGTGTTTTTCGTAAAACGTTCCATGTCTCCAGGATATGCAGGTGTGCAAAATGAGTTGTTCTTTAGAGATAACACTATGATGTTATTTGGGGATGCTAAGAAAATGTGTGAACAAATCGTTAAGGCAATGTAAATTTCCTTAATATTTTTTCCTAAAAAAGCCCGCGTTTGTGCGGGCTTTTTTTATAATTAACATTTAATTAAAAAAAAGTGAACTTAGCGGTTGACGAATGGGGTTTGATTCAATATATATAACACGTCGGCGCAATCACGCAGACAGTTCATAGACAGAGTAAAGAAGGAATGAGCAGGTGATGTGGAAGCTGTGAAGA
>CAYGKW010000005.1:0-64358 GCA_964350815.1 uncultured Rhizobiaceae bacterium
CTTTTTCATCTGTACCTTTATAACATCTTACAACGTTATCTGGTACAGCCCCTATATTATTTATAAAATCTTTATTAATAGATAAAGAAGAAAAATACTTAATAATTTTATTTGGTTTTTTTTTCGGGTTTTTCAAATAGCAATATGTCTAAAAAATTAAAAAATGAGAGATTTACAATAGTAAATATTATTAGGTCTTGTAAGTTTTGTAGATTTTTTTAATGGAATTATCATTTTTACCTCCGTTGTTTATATTAAGAGTCTTATAAAACACGAAGAAAAAAAACCCTGTAAAAACCCGGTAAAGATGTTGATGTTAATACTTATTATGTTTTTCTAACAACCACTCAGCAAAAGTGCTATCTAGCTTGCCATCATTATTATTCATAGAATATAGATATATCTCATTAATATAAGATTGAGTTTTCTCCAAAGTGATTTTTATATTATTAGCTTCTATCCACATATTTACTTTTTTTAATACTTTTTCATAAAGACTAAATTTCCATATTACCCCATTAAAAATACTTGTTTCTTTTTTGTTAGAAGAAGGAATCCCTAAAATATCATTGAGTGAACAGTTTAGTGCTTCACAGGCAGCCAATAAAGTAAACACTCTTGGGTTTTCGGATCTTCCCAGTAAAATATTACGGATATATCCAGTTTTTAATCCTGCTTTTTTCTCTAGAGAGTGAACATTGATATTGGACTCGTTTATTTTTTTAATTAGCTTTTCTTTTATCATAGACATTTTTTTAACCTTATTAATCGTTTAATAATACAAAATTTATTGTATTAATTACAATTATAAACAAATAATTTCCCGATATAGTGGGAAAATCCATATATTTTCCAATAGAAAATTTTGTATATATACGTAAAAATCTATACTAATTACAAAAAGGTTTTATGTGTTAGATCATCTTAAAATAATAAATAATCAAATTTTGGAAAAAATAAGTCCTATTCTTGACCCTTTAAAAATGTTTGATATTGAACATTTTGCTTTTAGAAGGTTTTTTTTGGACACAGGTAAGAGTTTTGGGTGTTCTACACATCCAAGTTGGATAAAAATGATAGGTGATATTTGGGTGGGAGATCCCCTATATATATATGATGAAGAAATAAATAAAGTAATAGCCCAAAATCAAAAATATTTCTGGAGATTTGGGGTTCCCCACGATAATTCTATGGAAAAATTATTTCATAAATACAATCTATGGAACGTAATAGTTATATATAAAAAAAGGGGCTTTATAGTTGAAGGGTATTATTTTTGTTTGCCTTCCCATAGTAAAATTCTAGATTTTTGTTTGAAGAATATAGACTCTCTTGAGAGGTATACACATTTTTTCCAAGAAAAAACCCAAAACATTAAAGAATTTATAGAAAACCCTCCAGATATAATAGAAACTAAGTGTAGTATTAAATATGAAAATATCTCAAATAATTCTGAAATACTTGATACTTTTAATAAAAAAACCCCTCTTAAAAAATACTATTATGAATGTCAAAATTACCCTGTAACTATTACTTATCGGGAGTGGGAGTGTTTAAAACATTTCTCTGAATCTAAAACATTAAAAGAAACTGCTAGACTTCTTCAAATATCCCCAAGAACTGTTGAGTCTTACATAGAATCAATTAAAAGGAAAAATGGATTGGGGTCAAAATCTGAGTTAGTTGAATGGTATTATCAATGTTTGATTAATAAAATATCAGCTCTCTAGTTTTTCTTTTAAATATTGATAAATATCTTTAAATTCATTTCCTTTCACTTTTTCTAGAATTTTTATTGCAATATCTTTTTCATAGGGCGTTCTGGAAGTATTTGAAGATAATTTATATATTTCATACATTACAAAGACCTCATCTATAGTATTTCCAATATTATTAAAAATGAAGCTTGCCTTCGTAAAATAATTAAGAGCTTTTTGTCTGTTTCCATTTTCCTTATTTAGTTTTCCTAATAATTTAAGACTTAATCCCTCAAACCATAAAATTTCTACTTTTGAAAAAATAGAATATGCTTCTTTTAAGTGTTTATTAGATTTATCATATTCCCCTAATTTCATATATAGGGCTCCTTTCCATAAATGACACCTCGCTTTTTCTTTCTTAGTTCTAGCTATAGCAAGAGTATTATTTAAAACTTCAAGCCCTTTTTCTGCCTCGTTTGATTTGTAGTAGAGGTAAGCCATAGTAATATTTGTCTTAATAAGAAGTTCATTGTTTCCAATTTTCTTAGAGTGATTTTGAGATAAAATTAAATAATTTTCTGCTTCTGAATATTTTTTAAGTTTTATTAAATCTTTTGCAATTTTTATAAGTACAGTACTTATACGATTATTACTTTTTATAGATAAAAGAATTTTATAGGCCTCTTTATGTGTTTTTAGAGCTTCTTTATATTTTCTGTAGTAATGGTGAACATTACCAATTCCTACTAATGTCCATGCTTTGGAATAAAAATCTTTATTGTTACTAAACTTAGAAAGTAAAGTTTGATATTGATCTAAACAATTTTTACTATGTAAAAGTTTAAAATTTAGGTTTGTCAGAAACAATTGGGTCATCAATGATTTATGAAGAAGATCCATTTTATTAAACATACGAGAGGCATGTTCTAATTTGTATCTTGCTCTTTCTAATCTATTTTCTAATAAGTCGACATGGCCCATATGAAGGGTACACATTGCCTCTTGAAAAAAATTATTTGTTTCTTTAGCCATAGAAAGCGCTTGGCCAAAATATTTTTCGGCTTCTTCATAGTCTGAAGCTCTAATTTTATATTTCCCAACTTTTATATATGTTTCAATCATTAATTTTTTATTATTTTTAATAAATTCACTTGTTAAAGCCTTGTCTATATATTCTTTTCCAGCAGCAATATTGTCCATAGCAAGTTCTACTTCACTAAAGTGTAAATATGTTCTATATATTTCATAATGATCACCCGAGTTTTTCCCTAAATTTATAGATTTTAAAAAATATGTTTCAGCTTCATCATGCTTATCCATAGAAAAATATAATTTTCCGATAATTTTAAATAAGATAGATATCCACCTATCATCTTTTGTTTTTTCAAAATAAAACAAGGCTTTAGAAAAGCAGGTTTGTGCTTTGTCGTAATTTCCTTTTAGGGCCATAATAGATCCCAATTTGCTATAAGCCATGGCTTTTGGTTTGTTATATTTAGATGTTTTTATAACTTTTTTTAAAAGATTAATTGCCTCTTCAGTTTTCCCTAAGTATAGATAAGAAGCAGCAAGCCAACACAAGTTTGCTGAATATCTTCTTTCATTTTTCAGAGTTTTTAATATTTGTTTAGCTGCTAAAAAATTATTTTTTGCAGGCAAATAATAGCCAAGTCGATAATTAGATATACCAATATGGAGAAGGGATTTTGCAATTCCTATTTTATTGTTTACTTTATTAAATAAAGCCCTTGAATTTTCAAAATATTCTCTAGATTTAATCTGATATCCTTGATAACTATAAATTTTTCCAAGGCCATAATAGGCTTTCCCAATTTCTAAGGGAAAATCTTTTTTATTAAAGAAATTTAATGCTTGCAAAAAGCCTTTTTTGGCCTGGTGGATGTTTCCTAGCTTATAGTCAACAAGAGATAGACTTAAAAGTATTGTGTTGTTTTTATTATTATCATCTTCTTTACTCAATAGATTTTTTGCAATTAGAAAATATTTTTTTGCATCTAGATAGTTTTCATTTTCTAAAAAAAGTTCTCCTATTTCTTGATATAGAGAAGATTCTGCAGAATAATTTTTAAATGATTTAAAAATTCCGAGGGCACGCCAATAATACTCTTTTGATTTAATAAAGTTTCCTTGATAGTGATGTAGTTTCCCTAAAAATTTTAATGAATAAGCTAGAGCCCAATTATGTTTTAGTTTTTTAAAAATTTTTAAGGAGGAAAGAAATTTTTCTTCAGCTTCCTTGTAATTTCCATTAGCTAAATCTATTTTTCCAAGACCGTTTAAACATTCTCCAACTCCCTGAAGATGATTTGTTTTCTTAAACAAACTCAGGGCTTCTCTATAATAATTTGTGGATATTTCAAAATTTCCATTTAGGCGCTCTATATACCCCAAAGCTTTCAGGGAAATAGCCTCTCCTCTTATATCTATATATTTTTTAAATATTATTAAAGTAAATTTTAATAGATTTTTAGCTAACTTAAACTCCCCAAGGTCTGCATAAACTTGAGCTAAATTTATGCAGACATATGCTATACCAAAAGGGTTAGATAATTTAATAAATTCATTTCCTGCTTTTAAACTGTTTAAAATTGATTCTAGGTATTTTCCCTCATAATACTTAGAAATCCCCCAATCTAAATGAATATAAGCTTTGCCTGTTCTTTCTTTGGTTTTTTCAAATATGGATAAAGCTTTTGACAGATGAGATTCTGCTTTTTCGAAATTCCCTATATGCACATAAGTTTTTCCAATGCCTCTGTGTATAGAGGCATCCCAAAAAGAATCTTCATATTCATTTATCTTAAGTGCTTCGTTGAAAAACTGTAAAGATTTAGTTGAGTTTCTTTTCATTCTGTATATTTCTGCAACAGAAGATAAAACAATTTTAGTTCCTAGAATATCTTTGTTTTGTCTAAATAAATTAAGTGAATTTTTATAGGAAGCAAGAGACTTATCTAAATTTAACTGCTTTAGATGGTTGCCTTTTACAAAGCTTTGCAAGCTTGAAGAATTATCTTTAATGTTGGGATCTTTTGCGTATTTTATCAAATGTTTTTTTAAATAATTCTCTTTGAAATGATCTTCAAAAACAAGGTAAAAGGATTTATTAGTTTTGTTGAATGAATTTTCAAACTTTATTAATAATTCTTCGACCTGTAAGGGGTAATCATTTTTACTAGGATTATATACAACTGAGGATGTAATATTACCAAATATACTTGGATAGAAGTTCTTTAAAAGGATGTAAATTAACCCTATTAAAAAAATTAATGTTATAAAAAAAGTTTTTTTCAATTTAAATCAAGTTGCAAATTTTTGTGTTAACTAATGGGTGTGATTTGTTAATTATTATAATTTAACTAATAAAGTAAAAGATAAAATCTAGTGAAAAAAGTGGAAAGCAGGGAATTTTTCTAATGAAGTCATACATAAAATATATTTCTCATAAAAAAAATTTTATTGGAGAAATTATTATTTCAATGATTATGGTAATCATTCTCTTAACTGCTACTTACTATAATTATCGTCTATACCAAAATAACCTTGATCAAAACCTAAAAAAAGCAAGAGATAAAATTGAAAACAGAATATCTGATATTGTGTATTTCACAAAAAGTGTCTTTATAAGTTTTGGAGAGCAAATTGCTTCTCTTCCTGAAAACGATTATGAAAAGATATCTCGGATATTGATAGGTTCTGCATACAATTCAAGTCCGTTAAAGATATGGATAGGGGCTTCATGGGTGGATAAAAATAACTACATCATAGTAAATAGTATTGTTGGATCTGCTCCAATAAATAAGCCTTATCCTCTAAAAAGTGGGTTTGAAGAAATAAAAAAGAACCCTTGGAATTTATCCTATTCTAACCCAATTATTGGACCAGAAAGTGGAAGATTAGTTGTTCCTGTAGCAATGGGAGTGATAAATAATAAAAATAAGTATATAGGCTATGTATTAGGAGGTTTAAGCATTATAGAACTTTATGAAAGTATAGAAAGTTTATCTGAAAACATAAGTGTCGCTGTTTTTAATAGTGATAATAAAAATATTTTCAAATCATCAGATATTAAAGATAACCTAAATACAATATACTTCAAAAATATTATGAAAAATAATAATAGAGAAAACTTTGTTTTAGAGCACAAAAACTTTATTTTTAAAGAAAGCATTATATTTCCAGAAGGAAATATAAGTATTTTGTTGGGATATAATAAGACATCAATTCATAAAAAATTCTTTTTAGACCTGCTTCCAAAAATCTCTGAAATTTTAGCTATATGGGTGTTTTTTATTTGTGTACTTTTCTTCTATAGAAGAAGGGTTTATACGTTAAATATAAAAGATGTACTTGAACATAACAATATTATGAACGAAATTATTAATAAAGTAAGAATTCCTCTTATTAGTATTCATAAAAAATGTACGGACATATCAAGTAAAATAGAGGCAACAAATACCTCTGTTGAAGCCACAAAAAAAGAATTACATATTATTGCTGAAAGAATAAAACATATTATAGTTCCTGTTTTAGGAGAAAGTTCATATGAAAAAAAAGAAGTTGGTCAAATAATTAAAGAGTGTATATACCCTTTTAAGATAAGTGCTAAACAAAAAAAAATTTCATTTACTTCCAAAGTAAATTTCAAAAGGTTAGAAATGGATATAGATGAGATTATTTTCCGGAAAATAATAATAGGTTTACTGACACTTATCTTTGAAGAAATATCAAACAAAGGGGAGGTTAGTATTAAAATAGAAGAGATTGATGTAAACAATAATCATTATTTAGAAATAAGAATAGGAAATAAAAATAATTTTGAGTTAGATGACCCCCAAATTAGTCAAATCTTAGAAAGAGTAGGAGCAAAAGAAGTAAAAAATCATGGGCAATCAATAGATTTTAATTATCTAAAAGTTCTTATTGAAAAACATGGAGGTACCATATCCAACAAAAAGTTAAGAAGCAAAGAAAAGGTTTTAACTGTTTGTTTTCCAATCTGCTCAATAGAGAACAATTTGTCTAAAGTAAGAAAATTTGTAAGAGAATAATATATTTTGAATACCTACTCATTCACCTTTCTATAATAATAGAGACATTTTAAATCTTTTATTTCCCTTTTGTTTCTATAAAAACTATATCACTTAGATTAATAAGGATAAAAAGGAGAAAGTTTTGTTTATTAAAGAACAAACTCTTGAAGTTTATAATTTGGTTTTAGCTAATTCCACAGCTTTTGAAAGAATAAAAATTTTAGAGGGTTTTTTACAAAAATTTCCTATTAAATATTATTGTTTTTATAATGAGATCTTATTAAAGCATTTTAATAACCCAGTATCCAGAGTAACAAATTATCCAAAAGAATGGCTCGAAACTTATATGGAAAAGGGGTTTGGTGAAAAAGATCCAGCAATTCAAGAAAGTATTAAATCTAATAAATCTTGTAAATGGACGACAATGAACAATGAAAATTTAGTCTATAAAGAAGCTTTAAAAAGAAATATTAAATGGGGATGTTCCATCCCGATTATGAGTTCTAACAAAGATTTTACCCTTTTATCAATTGTTTTTGGTTCAGAGGAGGATTTGGATAAATATTATGATTCTTCTCTAGAAGAGTTTGAAGATATAGCTTTTCTTTTTCATGTAATTATTACAAATTCTAGACGTTATTATGAAAAATCTCCCTTAACGAATAAAGAAATTAAAGTTTTAGGTTGGTTGCATAAGGGTAAAACCTACAAAGACATATCTGATATTGAAAAAATTAGTTTTTCAACCGTTCAAAGCCATATTTCTAATATTTACCGTAAGTTAAATGTAGAAAATAAAGCAGAAGCTATTTATATGGGGATAAAATTTGACCTTCTTTAGTACATATGTACTATAGAAAAAAATTGTCTTTTTTCCCATATTAGGGGAAAAGGAGGCAATAATGAAGGCTAACAAATTAAATCTAATGGATTCTCTTTTAAAAAAAAGAGGAAAGCCAACTCAAACTATTCACTACAAAAGAACTAGCAAAAGGACAATCTCGTTTTTTAGAGACTATGACAGAAAACCAATAGGAACTTATACGCATCACCCCTTTCTAGATAAAGAAGGATATATTTATGGTGTTTTTAAAGTTTCTTCATTTTGTTCAGAACCTACTTTAGAAAATATTGTTAAATCCTATGAAAAATACTGGAGGTCAAATAAACTAAAACTCATCTCAGAAGTGTTGCCGGGGTTTAATCCTATTAAAAAACCATTAAAAGGATTTAGATTCAGCCTTTGGAAAGAAGAAAATGATAATTTAGTTAAAGTACTTATTAATTCAGGTATTGAGATTGATTTTATTAGTCAATATCAAATTAGTTTTAGGATGAGTAAAGAAAGAAATTATTATTTTACCCACTCTATTGGTTCAAAAGATAAAGGGTCCGTGAATTATGAGAATTTAGAGGCTGCTCATGCCGCCTTTCTAGAAAGAAAACTCTGTCTCAATCCAAAAAAAGAAGATTTAGAAAAATTAGCTACTTATATTGAGAATAAAGAGCCAGAAAAGGTTGACTATTATAAATTAATATATGCTTTAAATTAAATTTAGATATGCCCTTGAAAATATTTTTACGTCTCTTATCTGTATGAAAAACTAAATAACAAAGGAAGGCTAATGATTTTATTTATTACTCCCCAAAATAAAGGGGACTATCAAGACGTATTAAAAAAAACCTACGAAATAAGAAAGAAAATTTTTGTTGATAAACTTAAGTGGGATCTTAAGTGCGAAGGAAGTTATGAAATTGATCAATTTGATCATGAGACAGCACATTATCTTGTTTACTTAGATACTGATGAAGAAGTGAGGGGGTGTATGCGTTTAACCCCAACAACCTCGGAAAACCTCACGCAAAATATTTTTGGGGCCTATGTTCCAAATAATTTGAAAATAAAGGCCTCAAATATATGGGAAGCAAGTCGGTTTTGTATAGATTTTGAAAGCAAGTCTACAAAGGCGAGCCAAGATGGAACTTATGAAATTTATACGGCCCAAGAAGAGTTTGCAGTCTTAAATAATATTGAAAAGATTCTATTTATTGCCTCACGACCAGTTGAACGTTTTATGAATCAAATCGGGATACATTATATTCGTGAATCTGACTACTTTTCTACAGGAGATAGTACAGCTTTTGTAGGGACGTTTCCTTCTAGCGAAGACCAGGTTTGTAATTTAATTTATAATGGTAATATTACCCCTTTTTACCATATGAATTCCCCTATAATTTAAGATAAAAACATGAATTTTTATACGTGGATGAATGCAAAGGGGTTTGCACAAGGGGCTTTTTGGTGTATTATAACCTGTTTTGTGAGTGTTTGTAATGATGTTATTTCAAAACATGTTGGAAGTCGTTTAGATGGTTTAGAAATATCCTTTCTTAGATTCTTATTTAGTTTAGTTACCATTGTACCTTTCATAATGAGAAAAGGAGCATTGAATTTTAAGCTACATAAATTAGCCTGCCACGGAGGAAGGTCTCTTCTTGGTATAATAGCGGTTGTATTATTTACCTATGCACTTGTATATTTACCTCTTGCAGAAGTAACAATATTTTCTTTTACACAAACTCTATTCTTTATGCCTTTGGCATTTATATTTTTGAAAGAAAAAATAACCAAAGAAAAATTAATTGCTATAATTATGGGGTTTATCGGGGTTGTTATTGTTGTTAATCCAAGCACTCAATATTTTAATATCTATATTTTTCTTCCTATACTTTCAGCCTTCTTTTTTGCTCTTCTCGATATAATAGCCAAAAAAATGGTTGAAGATGAGAGTCCGTTAATGTTGTTGTTTTACTTTGCAGTAGGAACAACAATTATTAGTTTAATTCCAGCTCTTATGGTTTGGAGAATCCCAACTTTAAATGAAATACTTTGGTTATTAGTTCTAGGGGGAGGGGCCAATTTAATTCAATATACTCTTTTAAAAGCTTTTATTGCTGCCGAAGCTTCTGCACTTGCTCCTTTTAGATATGCAGAATTAGTGTTTTCGGCGGGTGCTGGATTTTTCCTATTCAAAGAAGTAATAAGCATTCCTACTATAATTGGTGCAATTGTTATAATCTTAAGCATGCTATATATTTCATATAAAGAAACCTCTTCAAAAAAAATCAAAACTTTACTATTTAGCTTAATGCTTTTTCTAAAAATAAAATATTGCTCATTTATAAGAAATAATACTGAAACTACTATCCAGATTAGATTGGATTAGATGCATGGCCTGTATCAAAAATAATAAATAACTAAAGCTCATATATTTTAGTCAAAAAAACTTAAAGAAATAGCTGGTAAAAGAAGCTAATAAAAACCAATCTGGGGGTATGTTTGGGGGTACCTACATTTCTCACATTCAAAATAAGTCAGCAAAATCAATTAGAAAACAACTCAATATGAAGGGCACCCCACGCCATTTCCTTAACCCCAATTTTTTCGTAAACCCCTCATTAAACCTTTTTTATTGACAAATATACTTAGGGGAATAATCATTAAATTATAATTAAAAATAAATTAAGGTAGGCCAGTCTATGAAAAAAATTATAACTTGTATTTTACTGTCAACTATTTCAGCTATTCCGTTCCAAAGTATTGCTGCGGCCGGAGGTCAAGGACCAACTTCCTCAAAAAGCATAACTGATGTGTATGAACGCGCAAAAACACGTAGCTCGGGATCGTTAAGCAGGGGAGCCGCATTGCGAGAATTGCGCGCACAACGTGCTGTTTCTAATGAAGCTTACCGACATGCAAAGGGAACTTCTGCAAGTCAGGCAGCCTTGGTAACTGATTTTCATAACATGGGTATTACTGGAAAGGGTGTCGTAGTATGGCTATTGGAAGATAGCGGTGTTAATGACCACGCTGATGTGGGGAAATATGTTGATCCTGCTTCTGATATGGCACCTGCCGCTGGGTTTGATCAAAAAAGGGATCACGGCGCAGCCATGGCAAGCCTAGCACATCAAATTGCACCAGGGGCTAAATTAGTTGTAAAACATAGAGAGGCATATAAGGGACCGTTAGGTGCGGCTTTGGGTACAGATATTCAGCCGCATGTTATAAATGCTTCCTTTAATACTGGATCTGAAGTTGTTCAAAGCTTTTTTGGACCTGTTTTTGAATTAGATTCCGGGTATCGCCCTTTAGTTGTTAAATCAGCAGGAAATGATGCAAAACTTTTGAGTGAGATCGCGCAATATGAAGGTATTTCAGACGATTTATTGAATCATTTGATTGTTGCAGGAAACTTAAGACAAGATGGACGACCACGTGCCTCATCAGGGGTGCCGGGGGGTAAAAAAGAAATTCAAGATCGCTTTTTGTGGGTCATAGCTGATGATATGCTTGCAGCCGGCGGGCCTACAGGATCTTCAGGGTATCGATATATTACAGGAACTTCAGGGGCAGCGGCTATTTTATCTGGAGCAGCATCAATTATCAAAAGTAGGCATCCCCACTTTACCATGAAGGAAGTTGCAGAATGCTTGTTAGAATCAGCCAATCGTGATCTGTTTGGGTTATTTGGAGATGGATATCATGCCATGCATGTTGTAGAGGGGCCCGTTGAAGTTCTACATGAGCCGGCTGCTGCTGCCTCTTCTGCGGCTCCTGTTACAGAATCTGATTCTGGAAGTGCAGGGTTAGTGCAAACAAGAACAGTTTATTACAACCCTGCCCAATGGGGTAAAGGGGTGTTAAATGTAAGAAATGCGATGTTATACGCAGATCTTAAGGCACGAAGCCCGCGGGCGAAACCAGAAATGCTGCGCCGACGCATGCTTAGTATTGTCGCTGAAGAACAAGAAGAAGCAGCAAAGCTTATTCAAAGATGGTGGAGGGAACATAAACGCACAGTACCAGAGCATGAAAAGCTTTTGCCCATGGTTGTTGATCCAAGTATTCCTGATCGTGAATATCCTGAAGCAGAAGGAATATATAGGGGGGCAAGAATTGCAGAGCCTTCCCCAAAAGAAGCAGGAGTTGCTGCTGGAATGAGTTACTCAGAAGGCACCCATGCATCTGCTAAAAAAACCTCAGCAGAAATTCGTGAAGAACGCCAACATGCCAAAGATGCCCGTAAAAATACCTTAGATCACCTAAGGTCTGGTAGTAAATCTGTTTCTGACGTTCTTTCTGAAATAAAAGAATTTTCCTTTGATCAGTTTATGAGTTGGATACGTGCTAATCCTGGTGTTCTTGATTATACACCAGAAGGAAAAGGTAAAAATTTATTGGCTTTACTTATGTATGATTATCAAACCAAAGATTTAGCTGAAAGAATATTGGAAGGTCTTTTTGCTTCGTTTGACGATAAAAATATACCTTTGCTTAATAAGTTGGTAAGGAGCTTAAATAGTCTAGATTATTTGAGTTTAAGAAAAGATATTATTATATCCTTTGTGAGAAATGTTCTTAGTGTTAAAGAAAAACTTACTGAAGGCCTGGCAGTGCAGTTTCTTACAAAGTTATTAGCTGAATCTTATGGGGAAGATTCAATTCCCTACATAGAAATGTATCTTGCAGAAGATCTTCCCCCATTAGAAGGTTTAAAAGGACATACTGTTATGCATGTAGCTGCAAGAACTGATATTTTTGAAAGTGTGCTTGGGCATTATGCATCCAAAGGTTATCCAGAATTAGAATTGTTAACGACTTTAAACGAAGACGGTCAGAACCCTTTTTCACTTTATGCAGAAGGAATTTCCTTTAAGGAGGGAAGTGGTGCTGCAATAAGAGATAAACTTGAACCTTTCCTTGCTAAAGGAGCTGTCCTTAGTGATGTTGGTATGCAAGAAATGGGTTCAGTGATTGGTACATTTATTAAGGGTGATTCCATAGAATCAAAAAAATTCAATGATAGTTATTATTACACTGAGGCTGATGTGATAGAAAGAAGATTTCTTTCATTGAAAAATAATGCTTTTATATTTGATCTTGAAGGATTTGATAAATCGCCTGAAAAATTGGATATAGATAGTTTACCAGAACCGGTTAAAAAACATATATTGGATAATTATTCCCCGGATATTTCTGCGGCAGGATGGCATGATTTGATTGACTCCGCATGGGAATTTTATGAAGGATTTTTGGAAGCAAACCGCGATTCTACATATTCTTCTACTGAATGGGATGGGAGCAAAAAAGAAGGCCCTGTCAGAGAAGTTAGCGCAGATGGTACTGTTTTTTATTACACTAGGTATGGTGATTGGATCGTTGGCTAGATATACAACATAATGAGAAAAAGCACCCAGGCTGGGTGCTTTTTAGTTGAGGTATTGAAAATTAATGCCAAATATCGTATATAAAGCAGTATTAGATAAAAAAGACAAAGAATATGCAAGAAAACACCCCAGAATTTTCAAGAGTTTTAGATGTAAAAGCAGTTGGTAATGCTGTAAAAGAGCATAACCTTATTGCAAAGCCACAGGAAAGAAAGGCCCTAGAAAAACGTTTAGGTGTCTTTAATATAAGTTTATTTCAGATACTTTACACAGTGGAACAAATCCCCAACAAATCTTTTAAAATTTCCGCAAAAATTAAGGCTGAATTGAACAGGGAATGTGTTGTTACAAGTAAGCCAGTCAAAGAAAAAATAAATGAAGAAATTCATATTATTCTGCGCCCCAAAAACCCTGGGCAAAAACCTGAAAATGATGTTGACCTAAGTACAGTTAGTACACAAGTAGAAGAAGAAATGGAAATACCTTCAAACGGAAAAATTGATATGGGGGAGGTCTTTACACAATATTTTGCGCTTGCCTTAAACCCATACCCTCGTGCGAAAGGGGCTGAATTTTCCCAAAAAGAATCTGATCATTCGCCTAAGTCAAATCCCTTTGATGTTTTAAAAGATTTAAAATAGCCTTAGATCTTTACAGCTGTTGCATTTGATGCTGTATCATGACATATTAAATTAGGATGGAAATTTGTACGTTCGACTATTGCAAGGGCGTATCAAATATACAATTAAAAATTTGGCATAATTAATTTGGGGGTCAAAAAATCATGAAACTAAAGTTTCCAATACTTTCATTACTAATAATTTTTCTAATGACAAGCTGTGTAAGAGAAGCAAAGGTTGATATGCCTGGATTTAATTATATGGAAAAAAAGATCTTTTTAAACATAGGATCAATCCAAGTTGTAAATCAGTACAGACCAGAAAAGAAAGATCTGAATAAAACAATGCTGCCGGCATCAATTATCCCAGAGTTGGAACATTGGCTTGGTAATAGGTTTATAGCAGCTGGAAATCAAGGAGTGGCAATTATTCGCATTGTGGATGCCGGTATTATTGAAAGAGGGCTATGCGAATTAGGAAACACACACGAAACGTTTACGATGGGCTTGCCAGATGAATTTGGTGCCTCAGCACAGGTTGTAATTGAAGTTCAAAATGCCCCAGATTTTGCTGAGGGTAAATCAGAAGTAAGTTTAAACCGGTCTATAAGTGTTAAAAGTGATGTTAAAATGTTGTTCAGAAGACAGGTCTGGGCTGGGTTTATTCAAAACTTTATGAATGCTTTGGACGATCAATTCGTTATTAATATAGAAACTTATCTTCCAGGCTTAATTGTTCCTGCATTTGTTGTAAACCAAATGGCAAAGAAAGAACTGGAAAAATTTGAACAAGAAAACGCTGGCAATTAATTAGGGTTATGGAATATGAGTACACTTCCTACAGGAAACATCGTTCCTAACGAAGATGATATTGGGTCTTACATAAGAAAGATACAAAAATACCCTTTGTTAGAGCCTGAAGAAGAATTTACCCTTGCCAAAAAATGGGTAAAAACCCAGGATCCTAAAGCTGCCCAAAAGTTGATCACAAGCCATTTAAGACTTGTTACCAAAATTGCTGCAGGTTACAGAGGGTATGGTTTGCCTATGGGTGAACTTATTTCAGAAGGTAATATCGGTATTATGCAGGCAATAAAAAGGTATGACCCTGACCTGGGGCACCGGTTTTCAACCTATGCAATGTGGTGGATTAAAGCAGCCATGCAGGAATATATTTTAAAATCTTGGTCTTTAGTTAAAGTTGGGACAACAGCGGCACAAAAAAAACTATTCTTTAACTTGCGCCGCATGAAGCACAATCTGAATTTAATGAATGGCGAAAAAGAAATGGATGAAACCCATATCAAAAAAATTGCCAAGGAATTAGGGGTTAAAGAAGAAGAAGTCATCATGATGAACCAACGGATGGCAGGCAATGATAGATCTTTGAATGCAACGGTTAAGGCCGGTGAAGATTCTTTGGAATGGCAAGATTGGTTGGAAGCCCAAGAAGAAAATCAAGAAGAACAAGCCATCAATAAAGACAAAAGTGACAAAGAAAGTAAAATGCTTGAAGAGTGTCTTAAAATTTTATCCCCCCGCGAATATGAAATTATAAGATGCAGGCGTTTAACTGAGCCACCTTTAACTTTGGAAGAATTGGCCACCCGTTTTAGAATATCAAAAGAACGCATTAGACAACTTGAAAATAGAGCATTTTCAAAGATTCAGTTGGCGATGATCAAGCAAGCCAAAGACATTGGTTATGAAGAGGAAGCTTGATGACAGAATTGCATAAAAAGATTGGTCAAATGTTGATCGTGGGGTTCCAAGGGACTTCTTCAGACGATTCCAGTGTTAAAAGTTTCATAAAACAAATAGAAGATGAGGTCGTTGGCGGTACAATTTTATTTAAGTATAATGTTGACGATTCAAACCAGTTACAAAATTTAATAAATCCTTTAAAAGCCGCATCAAAATCCCCTTTTTTTATATCGGTTGACCAAGAAGGGGGACGTGTTCAAAGGCTTAATTCAGGAAATGGATTTACAACTTATCCTTCTGCGCAATCCATTTCTGGTATGAAAAAACAAGAGGCTGCAGATTGGTATCATAAATTAGCAGCTGAACTGCATATACATAATATTAATTTTGACTTTGCACCTTGTGTGGACGTTAATCCAACAGGTTATAAGTGCCCCGTTATCGGTGATTTACAACGAAGTTATTCTTCCGATCCAGGCAAAGTAATCGAATGGGCATCGGTTATGATAGACGCTTTAAAGAGAAACAAGGTTATTAACTGCATAAAACATTTCCCCGGCCATGGAAGTGCCCAAGGTGATTCCCATGAAGGGTATGTAGATGTCTCTGAAACTTGGGATGAAAGAGAATTAATTCCCTTTCTAGAGCTTGTTAAAAGTGGGGATGTTGATTCTATTATGACAGCACATATTTTTAATAAGCATCTTGATTCAAAACACCCAGCAACAATGTCGAAAAAAACTTTGGATAAATTGCGGGATGCGGGTTTTGACAACGTCATCATAACAGATGATTTGCACATGGGGGCCATTCAACAGCATTATGACTTTGACGAAGCTTTGATTCGATCAATATCTGCTGGCTGTGATATGATTATTTTATCCAATAATAAAGCTGCTGCCATGGGGGTCGAAGGCTTTGAGCCAGATCCATATATTGCTGAAAAAACGGTTAATATAATTTTAAAAGCCGTTAAAGATGGTGTTATTGCAAAGGAACGTATTGATGAAGCATACCAAAGAATTATGAATCTAAAAAAGAAGATTTCATGACAGACCGTCGTCTTCCATCCAAAATTATAGCAAAAACAAAACAAAATCGCCTTGCCTTTTGGGTAATAATAATTGCCTTTATCTTGGCAATCACAGGGTTTTGTTTGTTGTATTTTTTAGATATTAAAAGTGGGGCAGATAAAAAAAATACGGGATCTATATCCACGACAGAAGATGTGGAGTCTGAAGGAATCGATTGGGAAGATTCGATTTACACCATGGAAAATATTGATAAATTTGAAGAGGATGTCATCGCAGACCAATCTGTTGAAGATTCAGATATTGTGCGTATTTTCAAGCAACAAGAAAAAACGGCAAATGCCCCTTTAAATTCGCAGCGTCCCGTATGGTTAAAAAATGCGGCCCCGTGGCTTTATAAACTGAATCAACCTATGGTCGCCATTGTTGTGAATGACATTAGTCAGGTAAAAAAAGCAGAATGGCGTCAGCTTAAGAAATATAATATCCCCTTAACTTATACAATTGCTGCAGATAATAAAAATTACGAAAATCTATCTAAGATAGCGAAGAAAAAAGGCAGAGAAATTATAGCACATATCCCAATGGAGCCTTTGTATCCAGAAAAATTGCCAAAAAGTCTTGGAAATAAAAAATGGTTAAAAACCCAAGATTCAAAACAGAAAATACTGAATTATATTGAAAAAGTATTGAAGGCCACGCCTTATGTTATTGGCATCAGTAACCAGATGGGAAGTGCCTTTACAAGCAATACAAAATCAATAACCTTGCTATTGGAAATTCTAAAAGATAAGGGTTACATTTTCCTTGATTCTATGACAACTAAAGATAGTCAGGCTTTGAATGTGGCCAAAGATATTACAGCCCCTTATTTAAGGCGCCATCTAAGTTTTACTTTTAAAGATAAAAAAGTCGATATAAAAGCAATCGCAGATCGTATTATTGAAAATAATCAATACCTTGTATTGTTTGTAAATCCTGAGATAGGTGCTTTGAAGGAAACATTAAAATGGGTAAAAGAAAAGCAGGCAGAAGGCGTTATTTTTGTGCCATTAACAGCCATCATGCGACGATCAATGGTTCAGCAAAAACTTCCTTTAAATATCGATCAAAAATCTAAGGTATTTCTGCGTTCCCCTGGTTTGGTATAATTATTTTATTATAGGGCTTGTATTTTTGCTCTAAGTTGATTACTTTTCTTTTTTAACATCGTATAGATTGATGGATAAGATTAAACAGAAGAAATTTATGGGACTTCCCAAAGGTGTTTGGATATTAGGCTTAGTCGGCCTGCTGATTAATCTTGCCACAATCATGGTTTTCAGCGTTATGCCCTTATTCATGGAAACAGAATTGGGGGCTTCCAGAACAGAAGTAGGACGCATTGACGGATTCGTCGAATTCGTTGCCTACCTTATCCGTATCTTTTCCGGCGCAGTCGGAGACATCTTCCAAAATCGTAAAGCTGTCTTAGGTGTTGGGTATACTTTATCCATGCTTGTAAAACCCATGTTTGCAATGGCAGGAAGTGTTGTTTGGATCTTTTGGATTCGTTCTTTAGACCGTGTTAGTAACGGTATTCAGGCATCTCCGCGGGATGCCTTGATTGGGGATTTGGCCCCTAAAGGTGTACGCGGGGCATCATACGGTTTAACAAAATCCCTTAAAACGGCTGGTTCTTTTATTGGATCCGCATTAGTCGTCGTCGTTTTAACTTATTCAGATATTTCTTTGCGGACTTTATTTTTATATGCAACGATTCCAGCTGGCCTTGCTTTGACGCTTTTCTTTTTTGGCGTTAAAGAACCCCACCATAAAGATAAATTTACTGTTACGGATAAGGCCAAACATGAAAAAAAGTTCCGATGGAGTGCTTTTAAAGAACTTAACTGGGCATATTGGAAGATTATTATTTTGACAGCCATTTTCCAGTTGGCCCATTTTGGAGAATCTTATTTGGTTTTTAGAGTCAGAGATGCAGGCCTTTTAAATGAAAATATCTCTTTGGTTATGTTGGTCTTTAATATAGGCCAATTCTTGGTTGCGTATCCCCTGGGACGTCTATCAGATACAATGGAACGTCGCAAAGTTCTGTTGGGTGGATTCTTTTTAATGATTTGTGCGGGGGTTACAATGGCCTTAACGCATAGTATTCTTTTGGTTATGTGTGGTGTTTTCTTGTGGGGTGCCCAGTTTGGAATCACGCAGTCCATATTTGTATCCATTATTTCAGATGTCACCCCCCAATATATACGAGGAACAGCTTTTGGAATTTTCTATATCGTTATGGGGATTGCCATTTTTATATCCAGTTGGTTTGCCGGCACAATATGGGATACATACGGCCATGCAACATTATTTTTAACAAGTGCCGCCATCAGTTTGTTCAGCTGCTTTATGTTGTTCTTACTTATTCCATCCCACGTCAAAAAGCAAAGCTAGTAATTACCTGGTTTAAAACCCTCCCTGCGTCATTGCGTTTCTCGTTTACGGGTTGTAAACATCGTCTCTTATTCCTTGTGACGTTTTTAACTTAGGTAATTCAATAAATTTGGAATATTTTGTCGTCAAAGCTTGACTGCGATACTCACTTACAATGGGTACGTTGCATTTTTTCCTTCACTTTTCCTAAGATTATCTTTAAAATAATCTATTTTTCGTGATGCTTCTTGTTTACGAAATGTAAACTTCGACACTTATTCCTTCTGATGTTTTAACTTATTTAATCATATCATTTTTTGGGATGTTTTGGTGTCAAATATCGCTCGTATATAGTGAATATTTATGGGAAATTGCATGCGTTTTATGCATACCATAATTAATTCAGATTTTTTAGTGTGTTAGGGTTAATTTTAATCCTTTTTAGGATGTTTTTGCCCTTTTTATGTTACCTGAGCCATGCGTTGACCTTCATTTTTTTTTATGCTTTTTTGAATTTTCTTGAATTTTTTGCTTAATTATTAGGCAATCTTTCAAAGATTGGGCGCTAAATAAAATACCCTAGCAAGGCCATTATGCATACCTTAGTCTAGGTGTAAAGTTTCCGACACCTTTTTACGGGAAATGAAAAAGTTTGAATGGTAAGTAGAGTGTTTGGATCAAGTCGGATAATAACAGCGTAGAGGTACATCGGACAAGGCAAGATTCACTACCTAAAATTCGTCGTCCCGCACTTGATGCGGGATCTAGTAATAACGTTAAGGGCAAACGGATTGTCTCCTGTGAACTCTATTCTGACTCCGTGTCAAGCACGGGGCGACAATGAAGAAGTGCGCGATGATGACACCTTTTTATTGCCCTCATTACCCGGTTTAACCGGGTAATCCAGAAGTCATGGGCAGTCCAAAGGGTATGAGGTGAAGTGCAGTATGGATCGCCGCGCACCCTTTGGATGCTCGCGATGACGGCAGAGGGAAGGGTCAAGTTCGGAATTGTAAGTTAAAGATGTGGTATAAAGTGAATTAAGAGAGAAGAGATCATATGGCTTATGGATTGCCGCGCACCCTTTGGATACTCGCGATGACTGAAAAAAAGAAGGGCTTATCTACATTCCTTTATGACAATTGGATTGCCGCGTACCCTATGGGTACTCGCAATGACGGAAAAAAAGGAGGGTTAACTACTATGCCATCATGGCTTGTGGAATGACTATAGCAGTGAAGCCATCTATCTAAAAATCTTCCACACCTTCAGCTGCCGCCGCGGCAGGCATTGGCCTGCCTAGTGCTCTGCGAAGATCTGCAGCCTCTTCTTCATCGGAGTAAGCCAAGGCATCTCTGCCTTGAGCTGCGGCTGCAGCACCAGCGGCTTCTTCTTCACCTTCTTCGGCTTGACCACCACCTCCAGCTGCAGCAACTTCATCTTCATCTGCAGGCAGTTCGAACTCGAGAGGTTTCCATGTTATTGGATAAGGCCTAGGTCTAAATCCAGCAGCGGTGAAAATTGGTTCCAGGTCTTCAACTTCTTTGCGGCTTAGGGCAAGGCCTAGATTTATTTCTATATCCGGGTTTTTTCCAAGTAGAGATAGAATTAAATCTCTCTTTTTGGAAAAGGATACTTTTCTGGTATTTACAATTTCAATAGTTTTAACGGTAGGCAAAAATGGTATACTTTCTGCCATAATCACGCATTTTTTAAAAGGGCCACAGATAAGTAAGCAGTTAATAGTATCTGGCAAGCCTCTTGTAAAAGTGCGGATACTATCTTCATCAAGATCAGGATGTTCTATACTAGCCACAAGTTGATTAGTATTAAGAACGCCCACCTGTTCACCAAGAAATACAGAGTGTTTTTTGATACATTCTACATCTGTAAAAAGTTGACTCATATATGTTGAATTTCCTGCTACATCAAAAAATCTTATTTTTCTATTTTCAGCTGCCCATCGAAGAACTAGGTTTTCTTCCTGTGATAAACCCATCAAAACAAAGTTAAACTGACTTATGATATTTTCTTTGACTGAATCATCAATATCAGGATGCAGGATCAAAGATGAGAGGTCCTTATAAGTTATTTCTTTGGCATGTCGGTCATTTAATTCGATGAGGTGGTGGCCAAAGTATTTCATAAATCCACTATTTCTATGGTCTCCTATTATCATTCTTCTTGCAATATGTGCCACAATTGATGCTATGATTTCTGGGTTGTCATGATCGACAGTTCTGTATAAATTCAGGTGATCTTCAGCCCTTGAATTATTAGCTGCGATATCAAATAAAGCTTTGTTTGTGATAAATAAAGACAAATTTCTTGTTTGTGAAGGGTTTAACTTTGCCCCCGTTAAATCTCCAAGCCATGAATCCTCTTTAGAAATAGGAACTTCAACAGAGCCATGTCCATTATTAAGTTTCCATATTAATTCTTCTTCTAGGCTGTTGGTTACTTTAATGCTTCCATAGAATTCACCTGTTGTACTGTTTTTATCCATGCCAGGGTCTGCTGTTAAAACGGTTCCAGCTGGAAACATGTGGGTAATAGAGTCTAAATGGGTACGAAGTGAGGCTTCAACGGCATCAAATTCCAATGGGGCACCCGGCATGCCTAATAAATGACGCAGGGCATTAACACCACTTATAATACCAGATCTTACTTCATAACCGCCTGCTTGTTTAAGGATAACTTCTGGGGCATCCCTTAAAGTTTCTGCCACAAAAAGTCTGCCTGCGGTTTGGTCGTCTGTATACGTTTCCCCAAATCTTTCTGTGAATTCATGGGCAGGAGATCCGGCAGGAAAAGCATCGCTTGAGTACTTGATATCTCTACCATCACGGGTGCGGGCAAGAAAACGCAAAGAATTTATTATAGATTCTTCAACACAACCAGAATACGAGGAATGTTCAAGGGGCTTAATACTTCCATAGTGTGTTGGATGAAAGGCCCCCGAACGTGTATGAAACCATGCAACAGTTAAAGCAAAGTCATAAGGTAAATTTAAGAAATGCATTTCTTTTGGAAACCGTGAGGCAGCAGTCCTGTAGGCATCATAATGCCTTACAGAAAAAATTTCTGGGGCCCTTAAAGATCTTAATCGAATATGATTCCATCCAAAATAACCGGCATAAAAATTTTCAACAGAAGCTTTGGTGGGACGTTTTGCATAAAAATAAACAGATAATGCCTCTTGAATAGAGGATTCAGTACCCTGTAATGCCTGATCTTCAATTGCACTTATAAGTAAGTTTATGAAATATTCTTTTTTTAGAGCATATTCTTGTCTTTGTGTGTAAGGCCATGTTTTTGCTTCTAATTCTTCTAATTCACCTTCTTTCCATGGAGATTTATCAAAAAAATCAACGTCATCTAATTTAATAGTATTTGTGAAAGGGCGATCCGATTTCATTGCTGCCTTTGCAGCCCTATCTTCTGGATCACCTTCATCGAAGTCGGCTTCAGAAAATATTTCTCTAAAGTGTTTTGCAATAACAACTGCAGCATATTCCCTGTAAAAATCATCTGGATCTATATCTTCTACAAGGGATTGATCTCTGCGAGTTAGAATATCATATATTTTTTCTTCTAAATTGAGCCTCCAACGAAGAGGAGTAGCAGGATTGTATCTTGGAATAGCATCATCAATCAGGCGAATTAATTGCCCAACTCTTTCAGGTTTTAAGTTTGCAACAGGATCATTGGGCTGTGTGTTGGGGGTGAATTCTGCTTGCCCTGTTGCAGCAGGAAATAATTGTAGTAAAATAGCCCCCATATGGGTTTGAGGGTATATTCCATGTATCTCCCCTGAAAATATGGATCTTGGGTGAGGTAGAAAAAAGTCAAATTTTTCCCCAAAGCCTTCATTAAACCTTGACCAGACCATTTTTTTTGTATTTACAAAAACTGTAGAAGGTAACACAAGGGCAGCTTTTTCTTTTGGCATACCAGCCATGTCAGCAAGACTTTTAACTTCTTCTTCAAGACCTGCAACTAGAAAAGGCTTTTCAAAAGTTGTTACTGCAGAAAAGGCTGTGACAGAGATATTTATAAATAAAAATAATTGGAAAAATTTCATCGCTTCATCATATGTAAAAATTTATGCTTATAAAGTAAGCATACAAAGTCAATAATTCAATATTTTTATTCAACAAGCCGTTTGTTTTTTATGCCTTATGTGATAATTTATTATGTATAAAGTGTTAGCAAATTATGGCCATTAATAACTATTTACCAATATTACTTTTTATTGCAATTGCAACGGGGCTTGCATGCGTGATTCTGGCCGTGTCTTGGGTGCGTGGAAAGCGCAATCCGTATGACAATAAAAACGCCCCCTATGAATGTGGTTTTGACCCCGTCACCAAAGAACCCGGAAAGTTTGATATTCGGTTTTATATGGTGGCGATTTTATTCGTGATTTTTGATGTGGAAATTGCTTTTTTATTTCCTTGGGCTGTCAGTCTTGGAAAAATAGGGGCCACAGGTTTCTTTTCCATGGTTTTATTTTTGATTGTTTTAACAATTGGGTTTGCCTATGAATGGATGAAAGGGGCGTTGGATTGGGAGTAATTAATAAGACAGCCAAAAAAGACTTGAAAGAAATGACCCAAGATCAGTTAATGCAAAGGGTTGTTGAAGGCATAAATGACCAGGGATTTATTGTAACCCAACTGGATAAATTGGCTGGGTGGGCACAAAGTGGATCTTTGTGGCCGATGACGTTTGGTTTGGCCTGTTGTGCCGTTGAAATGATGCATACTGCAGCCAGTCGGTTTGACCTGGATCGCTTTGGTACGGTCTTTCGTGCAAGCCCCCGTCAATCAGATGTCATGATTGTTGCTGGAACTTTGACCAATAAAATGGCGCCGGCCTTACGCCGTGTTTATGACCAAATGGCTGAACCCAGATATGTAATATCCATGGGATCTTGTGCAAATGGCGGCGGATATTATCATTATTCTTATTCCGTGGTGCGTGGGGTTGATCGTATTGTGCCTGTTGATGTTTATGTGCCAGGGTGCCCCCCAACGGCTGAGGCTTTGTTGTACGGAATTTTATTACTGCAGCGAAAAATCAAAGGAACGAATACCATTTATCGAAAGGCAAAGAAATAGATGGTTGATGATCTGAAAAAATTTGCCAATTATATTGCACGAAACCTTCCAAAGACAGTGGACGATAGCTCGGTTGATTATGGAGAGTTAACTTTGTATACGCATCCGGATCGGTTGGAACGCTTGGCCCAATTTTTACGGGATAATGATAAGTGTTTATTTAAAGTTTTGCTGGATATATGCGGGGTTGATTATCCGCACAAGGAAAAACGTTTTGAAGTTGTTTATCATTTCTTAAGCCTGGAAAATAATAGTCGCATTCGGGTTATTGTTCCGATTTTTGAGGAAGAGGCCGTACCTACGTTATCCAATATTTTTCGATCTGCGGGCTGGTGGGAAAGAGAAGCCTGGGATATGTACGGAATTGTGTTTTCTGAACATAAAGATTTAAGGCGTATTTTGACAGATTATGATTTTCACGGACATCCTTTACGGAAAGACTTTCCTTTAACAGGGTATACCGAAGTTGGATATGATGAAAATGAACAGCGGGTGGTGAAAAAACCTGTTTCATTGCAGCAAGATTTCAGAGATTTTGATTTTGAAACTCCATGGTTGGGTATCAAAGAATTACTGCCCGGGGACGAAAAAGCCCTGCAACAGCAGCAAGATATAGAAAAAGAAGATGCCGAAAAATAAAACGGAAACAAAAGAAGTTAATAATTATACGATCAACTTTGGACCGCAACATCCTGCAGCCCATGGTGTTTTGCGGTTGCTTTTGGAAATGGATGGTGAAGTTGTAGAGCGCGCCGACCCCCATATTGGCTTGCTGCACCGTGGAACTGAAAAACTGATTGAACATAAAACATACTTGCAGGCTGTGCCTTATTTTGATCGGTTGGATTATGTTTCGCCCATGTGCCAAGAACATGCCTTTGCACTGACCGTTGAAAAGCTGATGGGGATTAAGGTACCAGAAAGGGGGCAGTTTATTCGTGTCCTGTTTTCTGAAATTACCCGGTTGCTGAATCATTTATTAAATATTACGACTATGGCTTTGGATGTTGGGGCCATGACACCGTTGCTTTGGGGATTTGAAGAACGTGAAAAATTGATGACGTTTTATGAAAAGGTTTCAGGATCCCGTATGCATGCTAATTATTTCCGTCCTGGTGGTGTTGCCCAGGATATGCCAAATGATTTAGGAAATGAAATTTATCAATTCATAACGGATTTCCCCAAAGTTGTGGATGATATTGAAGATCTGCTGACAGAAAACCGAATTTTCAAACAACGAACAGTGGACATTGGGGTGATCAATACAGATGATGCGATGAATTGGGGCCTGACTGGGCCATTGCTGCGTGCGACCGGTTGTCCATGGGATTTAAGAAGGTCACAACCATACGATGTTTACGACAAAATGGAATTTAAAATCCCTGTGGGTAAAAAGGGGGATTGTTACGATCGGTATTTGGTTCGTATGGCAGAAATGCGTGAAAGTGTGAAAATTATTATGCAAGCCTTGGATCAAATGCCACAAGGACTTGTTAAAACTGAAAATCGAAAAGTTAGTCCGCCGCCAAGAAATGAAATGAAAAAATCAATGGAGGCCATGATTCATCACTTTAAATTGTACACTGAAGGATATCATGTACCCGAAGGGCAATCATATTGTGCTGTTGAGGCCCCCAAAGGGGAATTTGGTGTGTTCTTAGTATCAGATGGCAGCAATAAACCATACCGTTGTAAAATTCGTGCACCCGGGTTTGCGGCCATGCAAGCGCTGGAGTTTTTGGTAAAAGGACATATGTTGGCAGATGTATCTGCAGTGATTGGATCATTGGATATTGTATTTGGAGAGGTGGATCGATGACAACTTCGTCAAGATATAGCAGTGTTCAAAAGAAAAAGTTTTACTTTCCACAACCCTTAATGGAAAAAGCAAAAAAAATTATTGCGCAATATCCAAAGGGACGCGAACGCAGTGCAATTTTGCCCTTGCTTGAAATGGCACAACGCCATAATGGGGGGTGGTTGTCACCAGATGCTTTGGAATATGTGGCTGATATGCTGGCATTGCCCATTACAAGGGTATGGGAAATTGCCACCTTTTATACAATGTTTAATACAAACCCAGTCGGTAAATTTCATGTGCAAGTTTGCGGGACACCGCCTTGTTATTTATGTGGATCAAAAGAAGTTATGCGTGCATGCCAAAAATGGTTGGGGATTAAACCGGGGGAAACAACAGATGATAAAATGTTTACCCTAAGTGAAGTTGAATGCCTGGGGGCTTGTGCCAATGCACCGGTTGTGCAAATTAACGATGATTATTTTGAAGATTTGACAGAAGCATCGGTGGTTAAAGTTTTACAAGATTTGGCAGATAATAAAAAAGTTGATGCAGGATCCCAAACAGGACGCGTGGGATCAGCCCCTGTTAAAACAAAAACAAGGAAAGAGGATGCTTAAAGATAAAGACCGCATCTTTAAAAATTTATATGGAACGCTTGGGGCTTCTTTAAAAGACGCACAAAAGCGTGGCGATTGGGATGGGACAAAAAAGTATGTTACCAAAGGCCCATCATGGATTATTGAAGAGGTTAAAAAATCAGGCCTTCGTGGGCGTGGTGGTGCAGGTTTTCCAACAGCAACAAAATGGGGATTTGTTCCAAAACCAACAAAAGAAAAACCCGTTTATTTGGTTATCAATGCAGATGAAAGTGAGCCGGGTACTTGTAAAGACCGTGATATTATTAGGCACGAACCCCATAAATTATTGGAAGGGGCTGTGTTGACGGCTTCGGCTGTTGGGGCGCATGTGTCTTATATTTACATTCGGGGGGAGTATTTTCATGAAGCCAATTGCTTGCAAGCAGCCATTGATGAATCTTATGAAGCAGGACTTTTAGGTAAAAATTCCAAAACGGGTTGGGACTTGGATATTTATGTCCACCGCGGGGCAGGGGCTTATATTTGCGGGGAAGAAACGGCTTTGCTTGAAAGTTTGGAAGGGTATAAGGGAATGCCCAGACTTAAGCCCCCATTCCCAGCGGTTGTTGGGTTGTATGGCTGCCCAGCGCTGGTGAACAATGTGGAGACCATTGCGGTTGTACCTGCCATTTTAAAACGAGGGGCTGAATGGCATCGCAGTATTGGTACAGAAAAAAGCGCTGGCCCAAAGATTTTTTGTATTTCAGGGCATGTGAATGCCCCGTGTAATGTGGAAGAAAGTCTTGGAGTGTCTGTTAAAGAAATGATTGAAAAACATGCTGGTGGTGTGCGTGGCGGTTGGGATAATCTGCAAGCCATTATTCCGGGAGGATCAACAACACCCGTTATCCCAAGAAAAATTTGTGACAAGGTTACAATGGATTATGAATCATTGATGAAAGCGCAGTCAGGTCTTGGGACTGGGGCCATTATTGTTATTGATAAAAGTGCCGATATTTTAAAAGTGATCACCCGTATTGCAAAATTTTATATGCATGAAAGTTGCGGTCAATGTACCCCATGCCGTGAAGGAACAGGCTGGATGTGGCGTGTGTTGCAACGTATGTGCGTTGGGAATGCAACACTGCAGGAAATTGATGATTTATGGCAGGTGACTAAGCAAATTGAAGGCCATACAATTTGTGCATTTGGGGATGCGGCGGCGTGGCCGATTCAGGGATTGATTCGCCATTTTAGACCTGAAATTGAAAAGCGTATTAAAAAATATAACATGATTGCAACGGCATAAAGTATGACTGAAGAACTTAAAAACATAATAGTAACAGTTGATAATAAGGAAGTGGAAGTTCCGCAAGGTGTGACTGTGTTACAGGCTTGTGAAATTGCAAAGCAAGAAGTACCTGTTTTTTGTTATCATTCAAAGTTATCTATTGCCGGTAATTGCCGTATGTGTCTGGTTGAGGTTGAGGGAAAAAGCGGGCCTGTGGCATCCTGTGCCATGCAGGCAAGTAATGGTATGAAGGTGGTTACCAAGTCTGAAAAAGTGCAAAAAGCACGTAAAGGAAATTTGGAATTTTTATTAATTAATCACCCTTTGGATTGCCCTGTTTGTGACCAAGGGGGGGAATGTGATTTGCAAGATATCACCATGGCGTATGGGCCTTCGACCAGTCGTTTTAAAGATAATAAAAGGGCTGTAAAAAATAAGAATTTTGGCCCCTTGATTAAAACTGAAATGACACGCTGTATTCACTGTACAAGATGTGTGCGCTTTGCCACTGAAATTGCTGGGGTTGAAGAAATTGGGGCCTTTGGACGCGGCGAAGATATGGAAATCAGTTCGTATCTGGAAAAATCTGTTACCTCAGAATTATCAGGAAATGTAATTGATTTATGCCCTGTTGGGGCGCTGACTTCAAAACCTTATGCCTTTAAGTCAAGATCTTGGGAATTAACGCCTACGAACAGTATTGATGTTATGGACGCTGTTGGATCCCATATCCGAATTGATAGCCGTAATAATGAAGTTATGCGTATTTTACCCCGTCAATGCGAGGCAATTAATGAAGAATGGATTTCTGATAAAGCCCGGTTTTCTTATGATGGATTGTTAACCCAACGGCTTGATAGCCCTTATATACGGACAAATGGAAAATTAAAATCTGTCAGCTGGCATGAAGCTTTGGTCTTTGCAGCAAATCAAATTAAGAAATTTAAAACCGATGAAATTGCGGCATTATCAGGGGATTTAGAGGACGTTGAAACACAATTTTGTTTAAAAGAATTATTGGATAAAATTGGGTCCCCGCACCGGGATTGTCGTCAAGATGGGGCATTTTTACCAAACACTGAACGGTCTGATTATATTTTTAATACAACGATTGAAGGGATCGAACAGGCAGACCATTGTTTGATTATCGGTAGTAACGTGCGTTTAGAAGCCCCCATTATAAATGCACGTATTCGTAAGTCAGTCATGCATCATGGTTTGGACGTTGCCTATGTTGGCCCTGAAGTTGATCTAACCTACAAGACGAATATTTTAAGTGATAAACTTTCTGTATTAGATAAAATTTTATCCGGGGACCATGCTTACGCAAAAGTCCTGAAAAATGCCAAAAATCCAATGATTATTATTGGACAAGGGGCGTTATCAAGTGTTGACGGGGAAGGGATTTATAAAGTTTGTCGCGCCATTGCTGATAAATATGGCTTGGTCAATAAAGATTGGAATGGGTTTAATATATTGCATACTGCAGCAGGTCGCGTTGGCGGACTGGATATCGGTTTTGTCCCAGAAGAAAAAGGTAAAGATACTGCCAAAATATTAAGGGCTGCAGGACGCAAGGAAATTAAATTAGTGTACTTGCTTGGGGCAGATGAAGTACCCATGAATGTTTTAAAAGATACATTTGTTATATACCAAGGAAGTCATGGGGATAAGGCCGCACATACAGCAGATGTGATTTTCCCAGCTGCCGCATATAGCGAAAAGGATGCCTTGTATGTCAATACAGAGGGACGTATTCAAGAGGCAAAACGCGCTGTTTACCCACCAGGAGAAGCCAAAGAGGGCTGGAAAATTATAAGGGCCCTGTCTGAAATAATGCACAAAAAATTACCCTATGATAAACGGGAAGATATATTAAATAAACTGGCAAAAACCATACCAGCCTATAAAGATTTTAATACAATCACAAAAGGGGATTGGGGCAAAACAGAAAAATCTGAAGTGCGCCGCGGCATTATGACCCTCCCAATTAATAATTATTATCAAACAAATCCAATTGCAAGGGCATCAATAACCATGGCAAAATGTGTTGATATGATGAAAAGTGAACAGAAAAAATGAATACAGTTATGCAAATAGTAACAGAGTTGTGGAATATCCCATTCGTTGCGACAATGGTAAAAATTGTATTGGCCTTGGTTGGCATTTTATTATCTGTTGCCTATCTTACTTTGTTTGAACGTAAGGTCATTGCAGCCATGCAGCTGCGTAAGGGGCCAAATGTAGTGGGGCCTTTTGGCTTGTTTCAACCTTTTGCAGATGGTTTGAAATTAATGCATAAAGAAACAATTTTGCCAACATTATCCCGCACGGGAATGTTTTTGGCCGCGCCCTTGATTACGTTTGTTTTAAGTTTAATTGCTTGGGCAGTTATCCCGATTGATGCAGGGGTTGTGTTCGCCGATATTAATGTTGGAATTTTATATTTATTGGCCATTTCATCGTTGGGAGTTTACGGCATTATTATTGCCGGATGGGCCAGTAATTCAAAATATGCCTTTATGGGGGGACTGCGTTCAGCGGCGCAAATGATTTCATACGAAGTATCCATCGGCTTGGTCATTGTGTCTGTCTTGATATGCTCAGGATCTTTAAATTTAACTGATATTGTAATGGGCCAGCAATCTTTATGGTACGTTGTGCCGCTGTTTCCAATGTTTGTTATTTTCTTAATTTCTTCTTTGGCGGAAACAAATCGCACACCTTTTGATTTGCCAGAAGCTGAAGCTGAACTGGTTTCAGGATATAACGTTGAATATTCAGCAATGCCGTTTGCTTTCTTTTTCTTGGGCGAATACGCCAATATGATTTTAATGAGCAGCATGGTCACCATCTTGTTTTTAGGGGGGTGGCTGGCACCCTTTGGCTTGGATTTCATTCCTGGCTTTATTTGGTTTTTTATCAAAGTATGGAGTGTGCTGTTTATATTTGTTTGGGTGCGTGCAAGTTTTCCGCGTTATCGGTATGATCAATTGATGCGTTTAGGATGGAAGATTTTCTTACCCTTTTCATTGATCTATGTGGTGCTGGTTGCAGGAATTATGTTATTGTTATAGCTGAGGATTTATAAATTTGTTATGCGTTGCTCGTGTACCCTTTGTACACGTCTTGCCTTGTGCCTTTAACAAAATTAAAATACCTCTAGCTATGTTATTAAAGGGTTAATATGGTTGAAGAAAAGAAAAATCAAAAACTGAATTTTAAAGATGCTTTTCATTATTTTTGGGGATTGGTAAAGCCATACTTGCTGCTTGATTTGCTGACAGGATTGTCTGTGACTTTAAGATATTTTTTCAAGCCAAAAGTGACTTTGAATTATCCTTTTGAAAAGAATGAAATCAGCCCAAGATTTCGCGGGGAACATGCTTTGCGAAAATATGATAACGGCGAAGAAAGATGCATTGCCTGTAAATTATGCGAAGCCGTCTGCCCAGCGCAGGCCATTACAATTGAAGCAGAACCCCGTGATGATGGCAGCAGGCGTGCAACAAAATATGACATTGATATGTTTAAATGTATTTATTGTGGATTGTGTGAAGAGGCTTGCCCAGTGGATGCCATTGTGGAAGGGCCGAATTATGAATATGCGGGAGAAACACGCAATGAATTTATGTATGACAAAAAGAAATTATTAGATAATGGAGACAGTTGGGAACCTGCCTTGGTCGAACGTTTAAAGGAAGAGGCCCCATATAGATGATTAATTTATTAGATATCACTTTTTATATGTTTTCTTTGGTATTAATGGGCTCTGCATTGGTAACATTTTTATCGCATAACACGGTGTATGCCCTTTTTGCTTTGATTGTGGCGTTCTTTAACGGGGCTGGCCTGTTTTTGTTGTTGGGGGCCGAATTTTTGGCCTTCATTTTATTGATTGTGTATGTGGGGGCGATCGCAGTTTTATTTTTATTTGTTGTTATGATGATTGGGGCCGATGAGCCCTTGAAGAAAAAAGCATTTCTTAAAAGTGTACCTGCCTTTTTAGGTATGGCAGGCGTTTTGATTATAGAAATTATTGTTTTTGTAACAGGTAAATTAACGGTACCAGAAACCAAAATTATGGGGGACGGCCCTGACAAAGTTAGTAATACACATGAAATAGGCAACGTTTTGTATACACAATACTTTTTACCTTTTCAGTTGCTGGGCGTTTTGTTGTTAGTTGCCATGATTGGGGCCATTGTTTTAACATTGCGTAACAGAACTGGCGTTAGACGTCAAAATATAAAGGATCAATTAAAACGTAAGCCCTCGGATACTTTGGAATTAAAAGATGTTCCTATTGGGAAAGGAATAAAAACAAAATGATAACAGTTGGATTAAGTCATTTTTTGGGTGTTGGTGCCATTCTTTTTTGCCTTGCTTTGGTGGGGTTAGTCATCAACCGTCGCAATGTTTTGGTAAGCTTGATGGCTTTGGAAATAATGTTGTTAAGTGTCAGTTTATTGTTTGTAACATTTTCAAAATACCATGGGCATATTCATGGTCAAATCGTAAGTTTGTTTGTAATTGGAATGGCCGCAGCTGAGGCAGCTGTCGGACTGTCTATATTAATTGTTTTCTTTAGATTTAAGAAAAGCATTAAATTAAAAGATATTCAGGATCTTAAAGGGTGATATGGAAGCACTAGTTTTATTTATACTTGGATTACCTTTGATTGGAAGCATACTTCCTTATGCTTTTCAAAAATCAATACGGCGCAAAATCAGTTGTGGGCTGACCACTTTTTGTGTGGGAATTTCTTTTGTTTTATCCGCTTTTTTTATGTATTTTTTGGTGCTTAATAACCAGGTTGTGAATATAGATTTAATGCCTTGGATTGAATTAGGTGGTTTTTCCATTCGTTGGTCAATCATGGTAGATACATTAAGTGCAGTTATGTTTTGTGTTGTGACATTTGTTTCGTTGTGTGTGCACTTTTATTCAATTGGATATATGTCAAAAGACAAGACAGTCGACCGATTTATGGCTTTCCTTAGTCTTTTTACCTTTATGATGTTGCTTTTGGTTTCTGCATCTAACTTGTTACAACTGTTTGTTGGTTGGGAGGGGGTCGGCCTGTGTTCTTATTTACTAATTGGTTTTTGGTTTGAAAAAGAACGCGCAAGCAAAGCAGGATACAAAGCCTTTGTGGTGAATAGAATAGGGGACTTCTTTTTTGTCATAGGGATTGCCATTGCCTACTTTGCCTATGGCTCTTTAAGTTTTTCAGATATATTTAATAATGATTCAGCTGTCTTGGATGGGAATGCATCGTTATGGGTATGTAGCCTGTTTTTCATAGGGGCAATGGCAAAATCAGCACAAATAGGGTTACATGTTTGGTTGCCCGATGCGATGGAAGGCCCAACACCTGTTTCAGCCTTGATTCATGCCGCCACAATGGTTACCGCTGGTGTGTTTTTATTAATAAGATTTTCCCCTGTTTTGGTTGGTTTTGAAGGGTTGAACACCGTTATCCTTTATGTTGGGGCAATTACAGCCTTTTATGCTGGCACGGTCGCGCTGGCCCAGAATGACTTAAAAAGGATTATTGCTTTTTCAACCTGTAGCCAGCTGGGATATATGATGATGGCAATTGGGGTGACTGCGTATTCTGCGGCTTTATTCCATCTTGTGACGCATGCCTTTTTTAAAGCCTTATTATTCTTATCGGCAGGGTCCGTTATCAAAATTTCAAAAGGTGAACACGATATTCGAAAGATGCCAGATATAAGATTCAAAGCCCCCGTCACTTATGGGGCAATGTTAATTGGAAGCATGGCTTTGATTGGGGCCCCGTTTTTATCTGGATTTTATTCAAAAGACTTGGTGTTAGAATCCATCATGCATTCAAAAAATGGTATGATACCGTATGTTATAGGCGTTGTTTCAGTGGCTTTGACAGCCATTTATTCAGTGCGCATGTTTGTTTACGTTTTTCATAATAAAGCCGAGGGAATGGATGAGGTAGAAGTTAATGAATCTTCGGCCATGATATGGATTCCAATGTGTTTTCTTGTTATCCCAAGTATTGGGGCAGGGTATCTTTTGAATCCTTTCTTTACCCATGATGCAAAAAGCTTTTTTGCAGGAAGTATTATTCTGCAGACCCACGATTTTATCGTAGAAGGGTGGCAAAAATGGTTGCCAACTGGGATTGCATGCATATGCTTTCTTGCGTTTTTATACTTTTTTATAAAGCAAAAATCAGCCATTCATCGATTTGTTAAGACTTTTAGGTGGGGGCATCAATTGCTGGTATCAAAATGGTACTTTGATGAATTTTATCAAATCACCCTTGTTAAAGGTTTTGAATTTGCATCTTACAAAATGGCCGCCGCATTTGAAAGTAAGGTTATTGATAAGTACGGGCCAAATGGAATTGCAAGACTATTTTATGGATTTTTTAGAGTTGTTTCAAAGGTCCAAACAGGGGCCATATATAACTATGTATTATACATATTTTGTGGATTTGCAATTATTATTGGGATTTATATACTGAGGTAAAATGTTAAAAGAAATACCAATTTTATCCATTCTTGTTTTACTGCCTTTGTTAGGGGCGGTTTGTAATGCTTTGATAAACAAGGATTTGGCAGATGAAAATTCAAAAAAAGTTTCTTTGTGGACTTCTTTGGTATCCCTTGCCCTTAGCATTTATATGGTTTGTATTTTTCAATTTGATATTCCAGATTTTCAATTCAAAGAATTTATAGCCATTAATAAGTTAATGAATTTGGACTATCACTTAGGGGTCGATGGCATTTCTGTTTGGTTTGTTTTGTTAACAAACTTTTTATTTCCAATCTGCATTTTAGTTAGTTCTTTTAGCATCAAAGAAAACGTCCGTTTTTATATGGTTTTACTGTTAATATTGCAGGCCTTTTTGCTGTTGGCATTTTGTGCTTTAAACTTGTTAATGTTTTTCATCTTTTTCGAAGCCGTATTAATCCCAATGTTTTTTATTATTGGCCTTTGGGGGGGCGAGCGCCGTATCTATGCCACATTTAAATTTTTCTTGTACACAATGGCAGGATCAATTCTGATGTTAATCGGAATTGTGTGTTTGTATAATATTGGAAATACAATGGATTATGAAAGTTTAAGATCCTTAAGCCTTACTGATACCCAACAGAAATGGTTGTTTTTATCCTTCTTTTTTGCCTTTGCCGTTAAAACGCCCATGTGGCCTTTTCATACTTGGCTGCCAGAAGCACACGTTCAAGCACCAACTACAGGTTCTATGTTGCTGGCAGGACTTCTTTTAAAGTTAGGAACGTATGGCTTAATTCGATTTTCCGTGGCCCTTTTTCCTGTTGGGGCGTTGCATTTTTCAAAGTATATTATGGTTCTTTCTGTTATTGCGATTATTTATGCATCCTTAATGGCCTTTGCCCAAAAAGATATGAAACGATTGATTGCCTATTCATCGGTTGCCCACATGGGAACCGTTACCATTGGGATTTTTAGTTTCAATAGCATTGGTATTTCTGGAAGTATTTATCAAATGCTTGCCCATGGTTTGGTTTCGGCAGCCTTGTTTTTATGTGTAGGGCTTTTGTATTTTAGGTTTGGATCTTACCGCATTTCTGATTATGGTGGCGTGGCCCGAATTATGCCTCGGTACGGGGTTTGTTTAATGGTCTTGGTCCTTGCGGCTATAGGATTGCCTTTTACAATGAATTTTGCTGCAGAATTTTTAATTGTTCTGGGGGTCTTAAAAGTTGGGCTTGTGTGGGCCGCACTTGCAGGCCTGGGAATTATTCTAAGTGCTGTCTATATGCTGGGCTTGTATAAAAATATTGGATTTGGACGCATGAAATCCCCGCATCTTCAAGGGGGGTATGATTTGAAATGGCCTGAAAGTCTTAGCCTTGTATCCATTATCACTGTTGTTATTGTTTTGGGCATTAGTACCTTTCCTTTAAAAAGTATTGAAACAAGTGTCGGGAAAATAGTTTCCGCCTATGGGGGAACTTATAAATGATATTTAATTTAATTTCAGTTCTTCCCGAATTAAGCTTGATCCTGGCCACATTTTTTATGTTGATTGTTGGGGTGTTTAAAGAAAAAAAATATAAAAATGCGCCTCCTGTATCTCGGGCATTTTCTTTAGGAATTTATATCGCATTCAGCATTTTTCTTTTTGCATATTTTTACGAAGTGTGGATTTCCCATAAATTTCATGGTTTTTCTTTTGGCGGGCTTATTGCAAGCGATCGATTAACGGTGATTGGTAAAGTTCTTATTGTTATGGCCTCTGCTTTATGGTTAGGGTTAAAAACAAATAGTACCCACGCCGCAGTAATAAGGGCAGGAATTAAACATTATGAATATCCCATTTTATCTTTACTTGTAATCGTTGGGGCCTTTCTAACAGTTTCCAGCAATGATTTTTTGACCTTAATTATTGCCTTGGAACTGCAAGCACTTCCTTTATATATAATGATCACCTCCAGACATGAAAGCCAACATTCTTCCGAGGCTGGTATTAAATATTTTATTTTTGGATCCATTGCATCAGGCCTTGTTTTATTTGGGGCCGCATTTTTATATGGATATTCCGGCACAACAAATTTTTCAGAATTTGCAAGCTTATTGGTATTCAGCAAAGGAACTGGCTTTGAAAATATATGGTTGGAAGGGGGCTTTATCATATTGTTATTGGGGCTTTTAACAAAGCTTGCCGTATTTCCATTCCATGCATGGTCTTTGGATGTTTATGAAGGTAGTGCCAATGTTCAAGTTTCTTTTCTTGCAACTGTGCCAAAAATTTCCATTGTCTTTGTATTAATTCGTCTTTTATTTGGTCCTTTTGTTGAATTGGTTCCGATGATTCAGCCTTATATATTGTGGTTGTGTGTTATATCGATAATCTGGGGGGCAATAGGGGCGATTGGGCAACAAAATATTCGTCGCTTGCTTGCCTATGCATCCGTTCATAATATTGGGTTTATATTGTTGCCAATGTGTTTAGGAAGTTTTGAAGGCCTTCAAATCAGTATTGAATATTTGATAATTTATACTTTATCAATGGTGGCCTTATTTATTGGGATAACCTCTTTACATCGTGAGGGGGTTAATATAGATAAAATTTCAGACCTTAAGGGGATTTGGAAAAGCTATCCTAAGGTTGCAATTCTGCTTTCAATATGCCTATTTTCATTTGCTGGAATACCGCCTTTGGCCGGGTTTTGGGTAAAACTTCATGTCTTTAACGAACTTATTAAAATTGAAATGCTGGGGCCTGCAATTGCAATTGGGGTTGCAAGTGTTGTTGCAGTTTTTTATTATCTTGTGATAATAAGGTATATATTTTTTGAGATGCCAGAGGGAAAACTTAGCAAGGATACGATAAGATTTGATATATTGATGATACTTTGTGTTGTCTTAGTCTTATACCCCCTGTTTCAAGAGGGGTTATTACGCATCATTGAATATTCCTTGTATACTGTTTAAATGATTCATATGAATAGACTGCCAATCAATTATAAATTTTTTAAAGTTAAAACATGCAACAGCACAATGGATTTGTGTGCCGACTTGATGGACCGTAATGGTTTTAGCGAAGAATCTTGTATTGTTTTGGCCGAATCCCAAACAAATGGACGCGGCAGACGCGGCAGAAGTTGGAAATCGGATGTGGGAAACCTGTATCTTTCCTTAGGCTTTGAATGCCCCAATGAAAAAGATATTTCCCAATTGTCATTTGTTGCGGCGTTGGCGGCTGGAAAGTCTATAGCATCCTTTAATAAAGATATGAAATTGGCCTACAAGTGGCCCAATGATTTATTTGTTGAAGATAAAAAAATTGGTGGTATTTTAATTGAAACAAAAGATCAAAAAGTAATTATTGGATTTGGTTTGAATATTTTAACGGCCCCTTTTTTGGTGGGCTATGATGCCACAAGCATGAAGGATCAAGGGGTGGAAATAACCCCAGAAGACTTTATCGAAACATTTATCCCCAATTTTGATTTATACAAAGCCCAATGGATGCAAGAAGGATTCGAAAATATTCGAAATGAATGGACATCTTGGGCCTGGAAATTAAATGATTATATTAATGTAAAGGATGGCCAAGGTAGGGTGTTCAAAGGATTTTTTAAAGGGATCGATTCCAAAGGAGGATTGATCATTCAACATGCTGATAAAGAAGAAGTTTTGTATTCAGCGCAAATAGTAAGGTAAAAAAATGTCAAATAAAATTGAAGATAACAAATTATACTTTCTGCCTTTAGGTGGGTCAGGCGAAATAGGGATGAATTTAAATTTATATTCCTATAACGATCAATGGTTAATGGTTGACTTGGGTGTCAGTTTTCATGACCAAGTTGGTATTGATGTTATGATGCCTAATGCCCAATACATTGTGGAACGTCGTAAAAAACTTTCAGGGTTATTACTGACGCATGCACACGAAGATCACATTGGGGCCGTACCATATATTTGGGAACAATTAAAATGCCCAATTTATGCCACACCTTTTACAGCAGAACTTGTGCGCCGTAAGCTGGATGAAGCAAACATTGATTATACAGGAATGCTGCATGAAATTCCCTTAGGCGGAAAAGAAAAAATCGGCCAATTCGAAATTCAAATGGTATCTTTAACACATTCCATTCCGGAACCGAATGCCGTTGTTATTGGGACGCCTGCTGGAAATATTTTCCATACAGGGGATTGGAAAATTGATCCAGAACCTTTAGTGGGTAAACCTATAAATGAAGATGAAATGAAGAAAATTGGGGACAATGGTGTTCTAGCCATGGTCTGTGATTCCACCAATGTTTTCAATGAAGGAACCTCAGGATCTGAAGGGGACGTGCGACGCAATCTTGTTGAAGTTATTAAAACGTATAAAAAAGAACGTATTTTTGTATCCTGTTTTGCGTCAAACCTGGCACGTATTGAATCTTTGGCCTTTGCTGCAAAAGAGGCAGGCAGACGCGTTGTTTTGCAAGGGCGTTCTTTTAATCGTATTACTGAAGTTGCCAGGGCCAATGGATATCTTAAAGATGTTCCAGCCTTTATTTCTGCAAAAGAGGCATCAGATATGCCACCCAGCAAAGTTTTGTATATTTCTTCTGGAAGCCAGGGCGAGCCACGCGCAGCCTTAAACCGAATGGCAGATGGACATATGCGGGATGCCAAAATTGAAGAAGGGGATGTTATTATCTTTTCTTCACGCGTTATTCCTGGAAATGAAAAAAGAATTAATTACCTTAAGAACAAGTTGACCCGGGCTGGGGCACGTGTCATTGCAAAGCATACAGAAGATATTCACGTATCAGGACACCCAGCACGTGATGAATTGATACAGATGTATGATTGGATTCGTCCGCAAATTTTGGTGCCGGTACATGGTGAATTCCAACATTTGGTAGAACATGCAAAATTGGGGAAAAAACATGGCATCAAAGATGTTGTGGTTCCTGAAAATGGGACGTTGATTCGCCTAGAAAAAGGAAATGTGGATATTGTTGATGAAGTCAGTTCAGGGCGTATTGCCAAAGATGGTAATGCCTTGGTTGCCATAGACCACCCAGCAATTAAAGAAAGATACAAATTGACAGAAAATGGGGTTGTATCCATTTCTTTAACTTTGGGATATGAAAATGAAGTATACCGTCGCCCCCAAGTTGTTGTTTGTGGGCTTGTTTCCCAAGGGGATCTGGTTGCAAATATATCCCAAACAACAGCAGATGTTCTGGATGAAATGTCACATGGCATGAAAGAAAACACATCCCTTTTGTCGGACCGAATTACAATGGAAGTCAAAAGGTGTATTCGTGAAATATCTGAAAAGAAACCCATTGTTATTGTGCATATCAATAGGCTTTAGATGGTAACGCAGCTGATTGCATTTTTTATCTTGTGGTGGTTAGTTTTTATGACATTAATCCCATGCTGGGTGAAAATTGAAAAAAAGCCCCAAAAAGGCAATGCAGACAGTGCGCCGATTAATCCAAACCTGGCTAAAAAAGCGCTTTGGGCAACGGTAATAACAGTTGTTTTATATGCTTTATTTTGCTATGTTATTGAAACAACAGGATTTAGTTTACGAAGTTATTTTGCAGACTAATAAAAAAATATAAATTATAAACAGGGAAGTATTTCTAAATCCTTATGATTTCTGACAAATTGTAATTTTTTGGTTTGAGATCTAATTACTTCTGAGGTATGCATAAGTACATGACTTGGAAGGTATAGCAAATTTATTTAGTACCTTTGTTAATGGCTTTATTGCGATGCTCAATATGTTGCAAGGCACAACTGTAATGCTGAATAAATAAGTTATATTATAATAATAAGAAAGTTTTAGGTTTGGAGAGTACACCCAATATATATATAGACGTTATTGTGTACCTGGTTGCGGCTGTCGTTATTTCTTTAGTATGTAAAAGAATCAATGTAAGTTCAATTCTTGGGTATTTAATCGTTGGCGTTTTGTTGGGCCCACAATTTTTCGGCATTATCAGTGATGTGGAAACATCAAAATCTGTCGGTGAATTCGGGGTTGTTTTCCTTTTGTTTACCATAGGGTTAGAACTGCCTTTCGAACGATTACGGGAATTAAAACGTTATGTCTTTGTCCTAGGTGGGCTGCAGGTTCTTATTTCCGGGGCTGTTATTACATTGTTTGCATATTATATTGGCGCCAGCATTGAAACATCAGTTTTGATAGGAAGTGGCTTGGCCTTGTCTTCCACAGCCGTTGTTCTGCAATTTCTTACGGATAATAAAGATATGGCATCACGCCATGGCCGTATAACCTTTTCCATCTTATTATTCCAAGATTTGGTTGTTGTTGTTTTATTGGTGTGGTTAACACTTATCCAAAACCAACATGAATCTGTCTTTAATGTTTTGGGACAAGCCTTCCTTCGTGCATTATTTGTATTAATTGGCTTTGCCATATTGGGGCGTTTTTTGTTGCGGCCAATATACAGGGCTGTTGCAGCAACACAAAGTGCCGAATTGTTTGTGGCCATGACTTTACTTGTCGTGTTAAGTACAAGTATGGCAACGCAAATTGCAGGGTTATCCCTTGAACTTGGGGCCTTTTTGGCAGGGCTTTTACTTTCTGAAACAGAATATAGGCATCAAGTTGAAGCAGATATAAAACCTTATAAATCTTTGCTTTTGGGGCTGTTTTTTATGACCGTGGGGATGAGTATTAATCCACATATTCTTATGGATTTCCCAGGATTAATTTTTTCTATCCTTGGCTTAATGATTTTGATAAAAATCTTTGTTATTTTGGCCATTACATATCTTAGTAAATTACCTTTTAAATCATGCTTGCGGATTGCCTTGCTGTTGGCTGGTGGGGGTGAATTCGTTTTTGTCTTGTTTAGCCAAGCAGAAAAATCCAATATTATTACCAGTCATCTATGTAAGGCCATTTATATTTCCGTTGTTATCAGTATGGCTTTAACGCCCATATTTGGAATGCTGGCAAAATTTATCAGCAAAAAACTTGGAAAAGATATTGGTATGGCCATCCGTGCCGCGGAAGAAGAGGCATCCGGCCTTAAGGATCATACGATTATTGTTGGTTTTGGACGCGTAGGGCAGACAGTACATAAGTTACTAAGTGAAAGTATTATTCCGCACGTAATGATTGATCTTAATATGAAACGTGTTGCAGAGGGACGTGATAAAGGATATCCCGTATATTTCGGGGATGGTCGTCGAATTGAAGTGTTCCAAGCCTTGGGTGCAGAACGTGCAAAGGCAATTGTTATTACTGTCATTAATTTTACCGCATCTTCCAGAATGGTTGTTGTTTTGAAAAGATATTTCCCCCACCTTGATATATTTGTGCGCGTAGGGGATACAAACGAGGCATACCAGATTAAAGAAATTGGGGCACATCCGATTGTGCCAGAAATATTTGCGCCAAGCTTCCAGTTGGCGGCCGCAGCCTTAGAACTGTATAATGTGCCAACCGAACAAATTGATCGTAGCTTTGAAAAATTCCGCCAAGTAGAGTTTACTGAAGAAGAGAGAGAACATAGTCTTATGGGAATTGTTTCCCCAAAAAGGGATGTCACTGATAATAATTCGAACAATTCCTAACACTAAAGCCTGAAAATTTTTTAATACTACTAACAATTCCTTGACGTTTTTATAGGGACTTCGTATTCTAGGTATAAGGGAGTACTAAGTTGATAAAAATAAATAATTTATTTCTTATATTTATATTAAATTTAACAATAATATCAGGATCAGTTTCAGCAAGATTAACAAAAAGTATGAACTGTACTTTTAGCTGTTCTGGAAAAAGATGCCAAACAGAATCAAATACTTTGATTGCTTGCCTTGCATCCTGCCATCCATCTTATTATAAAAAATGTTGGGATTCAGGGGTGCAAAAATTTGATGAATATGGTTTTAATCCTGAAGAAAAAAACAATCTTTACTTTAAAGAATTTAATATGTTAGATACTGAAACCCAGAATATGATTCGTGAAACTTTGGATATGGCCCAAAAAATAACATCCAAGACGGTTCTAAATAAAAGTAAAATTGATGCCAATTATGAATTGCAACGCAATGCAATGAAAAAATACTTACTTGAAGCTGCTGAAAAAGGCGGGCAAGATCTTAAAAACTGGGTACGTAAGGCTTTGGCTTTAGAAGTAAAAGATGCAGGCAAAGCCTTAAGTCTTGGCATCGCCTTTTCAAATTAATTTTTATAGAAAAAAACATCCTTTGAAGAAAATTAAGGGAAATGTTTTCTTTTTTAATTGCATTAAAATTTTAGATTTGTTAACAACAAGACAATCAAAAACTGTATCCGATTAACCAACAATTTCAATTTAGATTTAAAAAAATGATACGTAATGCTTTTTCCTTGCGGAACAATTCATTTGCTGCGCACTTTATGAATAAATTTGTTAAAAAAAAGAATGCAGAGGGTTTAACAAAATATAAGGACACATGGTTAAATAGTGCCCGTGAACAACAGATTGAACCAAAAGGAACCTGGACAACCTGGTTAATTCTTGCAGGCCGCGGTTTTGGTAAAACCCGTACTGGGAGTGAGACAATACGCAGCTGGGTTGAATCAGGCCGTGCAAAAAGAATTGCCTTGATTGGTGAGACGGAAAGAGAAGTACGCCAAGTTATGATCGAAGGGGAAAGTGGCCTTTTGAATATCGGCAACCCCAAATTACGGCCAAAATTTTTAAAAAGTCAAATGACTTTAACATGGGCAAATGGGGCAACGGCAAGAGCATATACAGCAGAAGCTTATGAAAAACTTCGCGGTCCACAATTTGATGGGGCTTGGATAGATGAATTGGCTAAGTTTCCAAATGCAAAAAAAGTATGGGATCAATTAATGTTTTGCTTAAGACTGGGCAATCATCCAAAAGTTATCGTGACGACAACGCCACGCCCAATACCCGTTATCCAAAAACTTTTAAAGGATAAAATGACCTATGTAACGCGTGGATCAACTTATGAAAATAAAGATAATTTATCAACATCTTATATAAAGCATTTAATGGATCAATATGAAGGAACACGCCTAGGCGCCCAAGAAATTCATGCGGAAGTTTTATCGCAAATTCAAGGCGCTTTATGGACCCGCAACATGATTAAATATATATAACCCCCTTAAACACTGTCACTGTGTCATTGTGTTCCTCGCTTACCTTATCGTGTAAGCGTCGTCCCTTATTCCGTGTGACATCGTTAAATGGATTTATATTGGCGGTGCCCTTAAACACTGTCACTGTGTCATTTCCCGACTTGATTAGACAATCCATAAACGCAGGCTTCGGGGTGACAAGCAGGGTGGGCAGTAACCTTTACAGCAATGACGACAAGGTTACTGGCCCCCGTGTCAAGCACGGGGCGACAATGAAGGAGATGCAACAGGATGACACCTTCTCATTGCCGTCATTACCCGACTTGATCCCCCTGCGCCAAGGCTTCGGCGCGACAGGTCGGGTAATCCAGAAGTCAGAACAGTCAAAGTGTATGAGGTGAAGTGCAGTATGGATCCCCCGGTCAAGCCGTGGGATGACAATGAGGATGGGGCTGAAGTGTGGATCACCGCGCATCCTGAGGGTACTCGCGATGATGGAAGGAGTTAAATTTTCTGGCAAATGTTACTGGACCCCGTGTCAAGCACGGGGCGACAATGAAGGGGATACACCAACATGATACCTTCTCATTGCCGTCATTGCGAGTGCCTGTAAGGCACGTGGCAATCCACCTTTTAACGTTCTGTGGATCCCCGTGCATCCTATCCGCTGTCACGCTTCGCGCTTTGGCGAGACAAGTGGCTGCTTGTGGTGACGACAGATTGCCATCATTAATGGTGACACAAAGACAAAACTGATGAAAAAATATAAAATTTAAATAAAGGAGGTAAAATGGACAAAGATTTTTTAAACGTATCGTAATTGGTGTAGACCCCGCCGTAACAAATGGTGAAAACAGTGACGAAACAGGAATCATTGTTGCGGGAAAAGGAAAAGATAATAAAGGGTATATCTTAGACGATTTAAGTGGAAGATACACACCATCAGAGTGGGCAAAAACTGTTTTAAAGGCGTATTATTTTTATAAGGCAGACCGTGTCGTTGCTGAGGTCAATCAGGGTGGAGATTTAGTCGAACAAACCTTACGTGTGTTTGATTCTTCGATCAGTTATAAATCTGTGCGTGCAACACGCGGAAAAGTTGCCCGTGCAGAACCAATTGCCGCCCTATATGAGCAAGGGAAAATTTTACATGCGAAACACATGCCCATTCTAGAAAGTCAAATGTGCCGTTTCACAGGAGAAAAAAAAGAAAAATCCCCCGATCGTGTGGATGCTTTGGTCTGGGTTTTAACGGATTTAATGTTGAATAAGTCATTTTTAGAGCGTATCACACCCAAAGTTTGGACTGTTTGAATGTTTTTTCTTGTGCTATAAATATTTAAATCAGAGAGAATATCGCGTGAAAAAAACCTTTTTAATTCTTATTCTATTTATGGTCCAAATTTGTTTTCCAGAGGTTTTAAAGGCTGCTGCTGTTAACCTTGATTTAGCAGATGACGACGGGCTTACAATTGACCGAGAAATACATAGTCTTGTTAATCCGCTGGCTTCCCCAATAATTGGGGCAGAAAAAGAAGTTTCTTACCGTAATCTTGTGGTTGTTGAAAGTATTGAACAGTTACAGGAATTTAAGAAATGGATTCGGTATATCAGTGTTTCCTTGGTCATCGATATTATCGTAGAAAATGCCAGAAATGCATTGGCTATTGAAGTTGCAGATTTATGCGAAAGTACTGCAGGGCGCTTTAATATGCTTGGTAAAGAAAGGTACGCAGAGTTTATTGCACACAGAGAAAGCTTGCCGGAAGAACGCCACAGAGAAGCAGTATTTGCACCTTCACTAACAGATATTCCATCAGAAGCTGTTTATGATAAAATTTTCATGGCGGGGGAGTTTCTAAATCTTGCCATATCATCATACTGTTTGTACATAAAAGATTGCTTGCGCACATTAAAAGAAGGGGGAAGATTAATACTTTTGGACTTAAGGCCTTTTGAAGGTAAACTTGTCTGCCGATCTTTTATTCGCAGTTATTATGGTAGTGAAGAATTGCGTATTAACTTTCTTCCAACCAGCCGTGTTGAAAGAGGGTTCGACCCCAGATTTCCCAAAGGGTTAAACCGACTGGGAAATATTAGCCTTAAGCCAAGCACGACAGAATGGCCTTTTTCAAAATTTAAGTTTGCCACAGTATTTTCTGGGGTAAGGATCGTTGCAACAGACTCTTAATTTTATAACTTAATCTGCAAATAAACACCCTTGGAATTTTCCAGGGTTTTTTTATGCCTAAAAATTGCAGAATTCAACCAGTCCATAGAGGAGGATAAATGAAAAAAAGAAAAAATATTTTAAAAAAATGGATCGATAATTTCTCGCAAAAACGTAGCCAGGTCGGTTCCATTCTTGCGTGGCAGCAAGTCGGTCGACCTGTATGGACACCAAGACAATATGATTTCTTATCAGAAGAAGGATATAAAAAAAATGTCATTGTATATCGCTGTGTGAATTTAATTTCACGTAATCTAGCAAGTGTTCCGTGGCGGCTTTATCAAGGGGATAAAGAACTTGAAACACACCCTTTGATTGACTTGGTTAAAAACCCAAACCCCATGCATACACGGATGTCTTTATTGGAAACGATGGTATCACATATTTTGTTGTCAGGAAATTGTTACCTTGAGGCCGTGGGGGAAGATTCAGAAATTAAAGAACTTTATCTTTGGCGGCCTGATCGTGTACAAGTTGTGCCGGGTGAGGGCGGCATTCCAGAATCCTATATTTACCGGGTGAATGGCCAAGAACGCAGCATATCAACAGATGAAAAAAATGGAAAGTCATCTGTTCTGCATATAAAGACATTTCACCCTTTAAATGATTGGTACGGCATGAGTGCGATCGAAGCCGCATCATCAGCCATTGATCAGCATAATGCCGTTGGGGCCCATAATTTAGCATTATTACAAAATGGCGGACGTCCAACGGGGGCCCTTGTTGTAAAGCCAAATTCTGATTCAGCTGCACATTTGTCTGCAGAAGAACGCCAAACTTTAAAAGATGAATTGCGTTTAGCCTATGAAGGCGCCGACAACGCAGGCCGCATGATGGTTTTGGAAGGCAATATGGAATGGAAGGAAATGGGATTAAATCCAAAAGACCTTGATTTCGTAAATGGCAAGCACCTGTCGGCACGTGAAATTTCCCAAGCTTATGGTGTGCCAACCATGTTGGTAGGTGTGCCAGGAGAATCAACTTTTGCCAATTATAAGGAAGCACGCCTGCATCTGTGGGAAGATACGATTCTTCCAACCCTGGATAAAATCATTGCAGAAGTAAATCGATGGATTTGCCCCCATTACGGGAATGATTTGGAATTTAGATACGATGCAGATGCCATTCCTGCCTTGGCTGTGCGCCGTGAAGTTTTATGGTCAAAGATTCAAAACAGTGATTTTCTGACAGTGAACGAAAAACGGGCGGCACTAGGGTTTGGGAAAATTAATGAAAGAAAGGAATAAAATGCATCAAAAGTTATATGCGACAATTAATATGAAATCCTTATCTGATGAAGGAACATTTTCTGGCTATGCAAGTGTATATGACGAAATTGACAGTCAAAATGATTGTGTGGCAGAAGGGGCTTTTCAAAAAGCCATGGAAAATGCTGAAGTAAATGGCAAGTTTCCAAAAATGCTGTGGCAACATGATCCAGCCCAGCCCATCGGCAGGTGGACGGAAATCAAGGAAGATGAAAAAGGCCTTTTTGTAAAAGGCCGAATTTTCTTAGAGATCCAAAAAGGGCAAGAGGCCTATACCCTGATCAAGGAAGGGGTGATAGATGGACTATCCATTGGCTTTCGTGTAAAGCAAGCAAGTCGGCATAAAAACCATCGTGTGGTTGAAGATGTGGATCTTTTGGAAATATCCCTTGTAACATTTCCGGCAAATGCAAAAGCAACCATTCATGAAGTGAAAGAAGACGATGTTCTGTTGGCAAGTCTTGCCCGTCTGAATTCACTTTTTCTTATCTAAACAACAATCAATAAACCAATAAAAAAAAGGAGGTTTTATGAACCAAGAAACCATTCAATCTGCTGTGGATAATATCAGCAGTAACTTAGAAAAATTTAAAACAAAACAGGAGCAAAAATTGAAAAATATAGAATCAAAAATGCAAGATGAATTACAAACAAAATCAGACCGCCCAAACTTGAATAAAAAAGAAGAAAAAGGGGGCATGAAAGACCGAGAATTTAAAGACTTTATCCGCCGGGGTGAGTTTGGCATAAAGTCGTTAACTGCAGGCGCAGCACCTGGGGAATATTTAATTCCAGAAACGGTTCAAGAACGTATCAGTCTTGACTTAAAGTCAAATAGTTCCATTCGTGCCCTGGCCAGAACAATGCAAATTTCAACCGGATCAGTCGATGTGATTTTGGATAAAGATGATCCACAAGTTGGCTGGACAGGTGAAACGGATGCACGGGATGAAACGCGTACACCAGAATTAACAAAGTGCAAAATTACAGCCCATGAAATGTATGCACGACCAAAAGCAACCCAAAAATTACTGGATGATGCGGCTGTCAATGTTGAAGAATGGTTGGTTGGGCGTGTTGCGAACCATATGTCAAAACAGGAAAATAGGGCTTTTCTTCATGGGGATGGGCATAATAAACCCAAAGGTATTTTATCTTATCCAACTGTTTCAGCACGTGACTGGACGTGGGGCAGATTGGAACATATCCAAACAGAATCAGACGGTACATTTGGTGAAGATGGGGCTGAAGTCTTGATTGATACACTGAATGCTTTGAAAACAGAATACCGTGACAAAGCCGTTTGGGTGATGTCTAGATCGGCCCATTCTGCTGTGCGTAAATTGAAAGATCCAGGAACAGGTCAATATCTGTGGCAACCAGCCCTTGGGGGGGATAAAGAACCCACAATTTTGGGATACCCGGTAATTGTGACAGATGATATGCCATCTTTGGTTCCTGGAACAAAAAGTAAATCCATTCTGTTTGGAGATCTTGAGGCTGCGTATATGGTTGTGGATCGCACAAATATGAGTGTTCTGCGTGATCCATATTCATCCAAACCTTATGTTGAATTTTATGTTTCTAAACGTGTTGGAGGGGATGTTATCAACTTCGAAGCTTTGAAAGTTGTTAACTTTTCTGAAGAAGACGGCGGTTCAAGAGCCGCGGGTGCGGCTGCCTCAGGTGGTTCTGGTGGTGCATCTGCTGCTGCCGCTGCTTCTGGCGATGCAGAAGAAGAAGCTTAATTTAGTGAGGATCAATGCAAATAAATAGTATAGAAAAGCCAGCTGAAGAGTGTATCTCTTTAGACTTGGCAAAGGAATATTTGCGCGTAGATCATGCAGGAGAGGATCGGGTCATTTCTGGCCTGATCCCTGCCGCACGCGAAATTGTTCAAAATAAAACAGGGTATTATATTGGCCCGCAAAAAGTTCAAGTAACAGTTCCTTTGATAAAAAGAAAAGGCCGCCAAATAACACCCAGAACGGTTGGTTATATGCGGGGAAGAACGTGTATCAGATTGCCTTTATCCCCCATTATTTCAGTCGATAGAGTTAAGGTTATGGGCTTGGATGGGACAGAAACAGTGGTTCCAGAGGGAAAATATCATCCCAATTTAAATACATATCCAGCCCTTGTGATTTTGGATTATGAAGATAAAGATATGGCTGTTATTGACCTAACGGTGGGGACTGAAAACCCTTCAGATACATTATTGCAACGTGTCTTGGGAACAGTTGCAGATCTTTATGAAAACCGACATGCGGCAGAAACAATGTTTTATCAGTCTTTGACTTCAGGTGGTGGGATACATCCATGAAAAATGCCATATGCAAATTAGATAATCGAATACAATTTTTTAAATTAGAAGAAGAATATGACGAATCTGGAGGAATTATTAAAACCCACAGCCCATATTTTTCTTCTTGGGCAAGGGTTAAACCCCTTGTTTTAAGAAATGGGGAAACCTGGCAATCAGGATCTTTGGATTATATTAACCAATATAAAGTTTGGATTCGTATAGGGATTGATATTGATACAACCATGCAAATTCAGTGGAAGGGGCAAACGTTTGAAATTAAAACACCCCCAGTCTTTACTGAGGATAAAAAATTTCAGATCTTTATTATGCAAAATGTAGGCGAGGGGAAGTAATGGATTATGGATTTTCAAAAACATTTATCGCGTATATTAAAGGGCTTTCTGATTTAGCGGGGCGCTTTCAAACGATTGGGCAATTTGTTCCTGAAGGTATGAAATGTCCAGCGTTGACAGTTTTTACGGATAAAGTTGAGGCTGTTAACACAAGCATTCCCGGCCAAGAACAGATAAAAATTTCCTTTGTTTTAAAGGCATTTAGTTCTTATAACGGACTTCAAGAACTTTATGAACTTACAGATTTATTAGAAAGAAATTTTAATGGCCTGTCCCTAGAATCAGAAGACGAATACAAATTTTATATACGCCTATCCCATCCAAATTTTGAAGGGATTCAAAAAACAAAAACATGTGATTACCGTTCTGTAACAATTAATGGAATTGGATATGTAACACGCATATAGGAATATTTTATGAATAAAACATACGAAGAATTAACAAGTTATTTTAACCGGTCGCAACGTTACCGTTTCTATCAACTTCCAAGATGGTTAAGGTGATAGTATGCAGACAAAATTAAAAATCAGTCATGTGGGGTTTCCCCCTTTTTCAACAGGGAATTGTAGCCAAACCTTAATGCCCTTAAAGCCACAAAAAATATGGCGCACAATTAATGGCGAAGCTTTGGAAGCAATTGCTGGACGTGAAAAAAGATATAAAACATTTATTTCTGGTCATGATACCAATCCCCCATCTTTTGGGGGGATATCTGCTGGGTCAAAGGTTGTTCTGGAATGCATTCAGCATTTATGGGTTCAAATGGATGTTGATGGAAGGGCTGTTCTTGAAAAGGTACCCGTAGAAGAATCTGTTGTAGCCATAGATAATAGAGGAAATATTCATGACTTAGTCAGAGAAGATGACAAAACTTTTTCTTTAAAAGATAAAGGAATAACGGAGCCTATATTTACAAGATACGCCCCCTGTCTTGAAATGGTTGTTACCAATTTAACCATTGAAAATGAAGAATGGGGAAAAGGGTATACTTGGAAATTAGAAGCCGAAGAAATTTAAGCCTGCTTGGCTTTTCTTCTTTTTCTAACTTCGAAATAAGACATGTATAAAGTGCTACCAATAATAACGGCAGCCCCTAGGATGGTTTTTATTTTTAAGGATTCGCCGAAAATCATAAACCCGAAGAAGACAGAGAAAATAAGTTCAACGTACCTGAAGGGTGCAAGGGAGGAAGCTTCGGTTGCAGAAAAAGCCTTAAAAAGACACACCTGAATTAAGTTTGCCCCAGCCCCCAATGCAAATAGCCAAAATAATTCACGAAGGTTTGGGGTTTGCCATACAAGCAAGGCAGGAATTAATCCAGCAATGGTTGTGCCCAAAGCAAAATAAAACAGCATGGTTAAAGTGCTTTCATTTGACACCATTTTTTTGGCCATTAAATCCAGCGTTGCAAATAAAAATGCGGCACCCATTGGGAAAAAGACATACAGGCTGAAATGCGGACTGCCTGGGTCAATCATAATCAGTATACCTGAAAACCCTAGAATCACAGCAATCCAACGGCCAAGACTTATTTTTTCTTTTAAAAACAGAATGGCCAAGGGCATGAAAAATAAAGGTTGGGTAAACGAAAAGACGGTAACTTCAGCCAAGGGGACAAAAATCAACCCGTATGTAAATAAAGCAATGGCAGCAACCCCCACAATCGCACGCCACCAATGCATAGAGGGGTTCACCGTTTTAAAGGATGCACGTCCTTTTGCAAGCATAAAAGGCAAAACAGTAATCATACTGAATAAAAAACGGAAAAAGGATATTTCAAGCCCATCAAGGCGTGTGCCAACAAGTTTTACAATAACGTCATTGCTGACGCTTACAAAACAGGTAAGGACTGACCAAAAAGCACCTTGGGGAAAGCCTTTAGAATTTAACCAACTAAAAAAGTTCATATAAAACTTTTAAATCATTTTAACCAAACGAGCAATCTTAAAGAGGTACGTTATGCATTTTTATTTCGCATGGGCAGAAGAAGGTGAAGAATTTAGTCCGGATATTCACCTAAAAGAAGATGAAAAAATTGTGGCTTTGAAAATTCATCATAATGAGGGGGAAATTCCTTATGCACAGATTCATCTTTGCCATAATGAAATCGCAGGAAAAAGAGGTGAAAAAGCGTTTATTTCCTGTGTGATAGATGATAAACCCGTTTTATTATTTGCAGGTTTTTTAATGTCGGTTCCAGATAATATCTTGTCTGAAACAATAAATTTAGAATTCATTGCAGAACCATCAAATGCCTTGGAAATTTTGAATGACGCCAAAGAAGAATTAAAAAGCCTTCCTTGTTATGATCCTTTGTTTTCAAAGCAACAGGAAAAGGACTTAACAGAAGAAGTATTGGATGGATATTCTGTATTACCGCACTGGTCAAGAACAATGGAAGATTTTTGCTTTTCAGATATTTTTGAAGGGCGCAGAACCAAACATATTGAAAATAATTTTATCCACGATTCTTTGTACAATAGGAAAAGAAGTGGAAGGGGCTGCTGCAGCCGCAGCCGCTGGAGGCGGAGAAGAAAGAGCCCTGGAAATTAAAAGCTGTGAAGTATACGGTAGTCAACCAGATGATTTAGTCATTGGATTTAAGTTTACTGAATAAGGGAAGGGGCTAAGGATTTTTTCTAACAAGGGTCAGGCCATCACTGATCGGCACAAGGCAAAAACTGACGCGTTTATCATTATGTATAAATTCATTTAATTCACGAATGGTTGGGACACGTTTGTCATCTGAATCTTGGTCGACAACTTTCCCTTTCCATAAAACATTATCCAATAAAATTAATCCGCCTGGACGGACAACCGATAAACATTTTTCATAGTAATTAAGATAATTCCGTTTATCAGCATCAATAAAGGCGAAGTCAAAATGGTTATCTGGATATGCTGCAACAGAATCCAAGGCATTTCCAACATGTACCTTGATTTTATCAAGCACCCCGGCCTGTTTCCAAAAGACTTTCCCAATTTTAAAAATATCTGCCGTTTTTTCGCAGGTCACAACTATGCCATCGTTTGCAACGGACAAAGCCATACCCAAGGTTGTGTATCCTGTAAACGTCCCAATTTCCAAAATATTTTTGGCCCCAGTAAGTTTGATTAAAAATTCAATCAAAGCCGTTACTTCGGGGGCTGATTGCATATTCCCTTGGGAAAGCGTTTGGGTTTTTTTATGCAGCAATTTTTGCGCTGGGTGTTGACGTAAGCCAACCGTATGAAGGTAGTCAACAAGCGCTGGGTTAAAGTTTATATATTCTTGGGACATATCCCTTTTTAACCTGAAATTAAGTAAGTTTCAATCACAGAACAGAGGAAAAAAATGTTAACACTTTTCGGATCACTTATCGGCTTTTTAGGAAGCCTTGTCCCTGATTTTTTAAGACTTTTTAAAGATTCAAAGGATAAATTACACGAAATAAAATTATTACAGCACCAAATTGAATGGGTGCGTATCACAAAAAAATTAGAATTAGAAGAAATCCAAACAGTAAATGATTCCCTAGAATCCCAAGCTTTGTATCGCCACGCAAGAAAAACGGGTGTTAAATGGGTTGATGCCTTAAGCGGAACTGTGCGCCCCTGTATCACTTATGCCTTTTTCTTTTTATACGCCGTTGTAAAAGTCGCCCAAATTATTGCTGTGAAAAATATAGGGTATAACTTGGGGTGGGCACAAGCCATCACAAATATATGGCAACCAGAAGACCAAGCCTTGTTTGCGGCTGTTATGTCTTTTTGGTTTGGTCAACGGGCATTATCTAAATTCCATGCCCAAGGTTGGAGGTAATAAATGATACAAGAATGCATTAAAGCTTTAAGAGAATTTGAAGGATGTCACTTAAGGGCCTATACATGCCCAGGGGGAAGAAAAACAATAGGAATTGGCCATGTTGTTTTGCCTGGGGAACAGTTTAATGAATTAACAGAGCTTGAGGCCGAAAATTTATTAATTCGTGATATTTTAAAGGTTCAAAGATCAATGGACAGGCTGGTTAAAATCCCACTAAAGAAAAATCAAAAAATCGCCTTAATATTATTTATTTTTAATGTTGGGGCAGGGGCCTTTCAACGATCAACTTTACGCCAAAAAATCAATGCAGAAGAACATGACTTGGTTAGGGAAGAACTTTTAAAGTGGGTTTTTTCAGCTGGAAAAAAGTATCAAGGCCTGGTCAGAAGAAGAGAATTCGAGGCAAATCTTTATGAAGGTATCCATAAAATATAAATCTCGATCTGTTATTTTAAATATGATATAACGAAGTATTGATATCGATATAAAATAATGAAGTTAATATTCAGTTTAATAATAGCTATTAATTTTCTAATAAATGGGGGGATTGCCTGGGGTGGAAAAACTTCGGACCGTGCGGCCCAGCTTAAATCACGTATTGAACAATTAGAAAATCAAGCAGGTACCTTAAAAGAAATTCAAGCCCTACAGAGAGAACTTGATGAGATCACCCGTACGCCCAAGATGCCAGAAGTTATTCCAGATTCAGATACCCCGTTTATTGATGGGGGTCAAAAAACCCAAGGATCACAAAATCTTGCATCAAATTCAGGAAATATTGATTTTTTCAATGAAAATACGAATCTTGTTGCAGTTGATTATGGGGTGCCTAAAGAAATTGTGGAAAGAACAAAAGGTCAAATCCATAAGTCTTCATATACAACTTTGACAAGCAACACAGCTGTAACACCTCAACCGGAAGAAATACCCGTTTCTTCATCAAAAGATTCAATTCGCAGGAAAAGGGAAGATATTTATGCGACCCGTGGAATTATGGGGAAGTCACTGAAAATCCCAAAAAAGTCTTATGTTCCCAATCCAACAACGCAATCAAATAAAAAGCCAGCTCCAGCACCTGAAAAGCCAATGCATGGTAGGCCTGTAATGCATGTCAATAAAACCCCGGCGAATGTTGGACCTATGTTAAACACGATTCTACCTGTGGATGCCCCAAGAAATAATACATCAAATAATGGTTCAAAAAAGTCAGGGTGGGGGTTTTGTGAAACTGATATTCCCTATCTGCAAGAACAATTGGAAATAAAAATTTCCCAACTAAGTGAAACGCAAGAAGCCATTAAAAAAACAACAGACGGATTTGAAATTCAAAAACTGGCGAATCAGGTTCAACAGCTTGAAAATGACAAACAATATTATATTAAAATGATTCAGTCTTTTGGCGGGACCCCAAAGATTCAAAAAGCCCAACGCCGTATTGCGCAAACAACTGTTCCCGCGCAAAGCCAGGAATATCAAATTAAATCAACCTTGGAAAACCTGGCACAATCCGAAAAAATGGTGCGTCACAGAATTCGTATTACAAAAGACCCTAGGGCATTGTCTGCCTTGGGGGCCAGTCTTGAAAATATTCAAAATCAAAGAAAATTACTTGAAGCCTCAGCCAAAGACACAGGGGCAATGGATAAAACAGAAATGTACGAATCCCCGAATGTATTTGCTGAAAAAGTGCCTAAGGTTGAAAAGCCAATCCAACAACATTCTATTATACACCATTCTGAACAACAACAATTGGAAGCACCCAAAAGCCAACCATCAAAAGGGGAATGGTCAACCATTGCCCGTCAAGCAACAAATCCATCAGAAACTGAAGATGATTTTATTAATGATGATGAGGTTATTAAATCAGCCCCTCAAAAACCTTTATGGTCCGATGTTCGCGAACCTTCTGTTCGTCAAGAGCAACATACACGCACGCAAAAACGCGGGCGTGATGTAAGTCAATCTGAAGCAAAACAAATCGCCAAGGCTTGGCTATCTAGATAGTTTTATCATTACCTTACCATTTTTGTATGAGGTGCTTAACTGCTTATCTTTTTCTTGCCCGTCGTATCACCACACTATCGTTATCTGGCTTGCTACTCCTACGCTTTTCAAGCTTCGGCGTGATAGGACAGGTGGTCCAGTGATTTTTATCCATTTCCACTGCCATCATTGCAAGTGCCTGCTTGTCTCGTCAAAGTGCGAAGCACGACGACGGCCAAGGCACGTAGCAATCCATAATAGCCTTAATTACAAACAACCCAGCTGTCATTTACACATGGGTTCCGTATCAAGGATCGTTTAAAAGGCGTTCCGTCATTGCGAGTGCCTGTAAGGCACGTGGCAATCCACCATTAACGTTCCATGGATCGCCGCGCACCGTTCCGGTGCTCGCGATGACGACGTGGGAGGAATGAAACCGTGGGATGACAACAAATATGGATCGCCGTGCACCCTGTCCGCCGTCGCGCTTCGCACTTTGACGAGACAAGCGGATACTCGCGATGACGGAAAGAATGAAGTTTGCTGGCAAATGGTCCTGGACCCCATGTCAAGCACGTTGCGATAATGAAGGAGGTGCCACCAGGATGACACCTTATCATTGCCGTGATTACCCGGTTTAACCGGGTAATCAAGAACTGTATTCACTTCACCCCCGCTATATCATTCTGAATTTAGCCTGTCCTGGACTCCGATCCAGGATCCAGAAGTTACCGCCAAGGCTTCGGCGTGATAGGTCGGACAATCCATCAAATATACTTTATCGTTTTCTTTCATAACTAAAATACAACCATGTTGAAATAAAGGCAGTTGTTAAAACCAAGGCAGTTGTCGGCAGGGCTGTACCATTATAATACTTGCTTGCAAGTCCGATTAAAGTTGCCGTAATCAACAGCCTTATACTTGTAATTAGGCTGGCCACAATTCCTTTTATATCCGGAAAAATATTCATACAATCGCTGAAATAGGGGGTTTGCACGTACATCAAACCAAAAGTAAACGGCAGCATTGCAACAGTTAATGCATAAGGATTTGGGTAAAAAATTGTCACTATAATCAGCAGGGCTGAACTAAACAAAATACAGTACAAGCCATATTTTTTGGTTTTTTCCACACCAAATTTATCCAGGGCTTTATTACAAGTTAAGCTTGCAAAAACATAAGCCAGTAATAAAGATCCCTGCAAGAAAGGAAATATTTTCTTTGGAATCCCCATATCCACGACGAATAAAATAGATGTGGTGGATAAAAACCCAAGATATCCTGTGAATAATAAGCTTATGATGCATGTTAATTTCCAAAAAGGGCCGCTGCCTAGGGTTTTCTTAAAGTTTGAACCTGTTCCTTTAAAATTTAAAGGAATTCTTTTGCTGGCAGGTAAGGATTCTTTGAAGACAAATACGGCACTGGCCAAGCTTGCAGAAACACACAGTGCGATGGCTATGAAATTTGATCTGAACCCATATTTATAATTTAAATATCCCCCAAGTAAAGGCGCCATGGCCATAATGAAGGGCACAATTATATTCAGTCTGTTTAATGCCTCCATCGCCATTTTTTCATCAAATACATCAAAGATAATGGCAGATCCCAATGTAAAACATCCCCCACTTCCCAGTCCTTGCAGCACACGTCCCCACCGCATTAAATCAAAATCTTCTGCATAAATTGTGATAATACTTCCGATGAAAAACAAAATCATCGCAGCAATCAAAGGTTTTTTGCGCCCATAAGAATCAGCCAAAGGTCCATAAAATGGCCCTGACAAACATAACCCTATGAAGTTCCAAGTTAATAAGCTTTGAATTAATTCTTCGTTTGTTTGAAAATATTTCATCATATCTGGAAAGGCAGGCAGGTAAATATCCGTTTCAATCACAGCTGTGATGAATATCATAATGATTAAGAATATATGCTTTGCGTAGGTTGCTTTTGTCATGATTAAGCCCTTTTATTAAAAATTAAATAAAGTACTGCCGTTTTTTTGGGGGGTATTTAAGGGAAATTTACTTGAATCATTTGGGGCCTCTTTCACTGTATTTACTGTTTATATATTTACACTAAATCGAATGTCAATAAAAAAACCGCCGGCCTTGGCCAGCGGTTATTTTTGAAACGATCGATGGATCTGCTTACATCATGCCGCCCATACCGCCCATGCCACCCATAGGGTTGCCCATTCCGCCACCGGCAGAGGCTGGGTTTTCTTCTGGGATTTCTGCAATCATGGCTTCTGTTGTAATCAACAGACCTGCAACTGATGCGGCATCTTGCAAAGCAGTGCGCACAACTTTTACTGGATCCACAATACCAAAGCTGAACATGTCGCCATATTCTGCTGTTTGGGCATTATAACCATAATTAACGTCGCCTTTTTCAAGAATTTTACCAACAACGATGGATGCTTCTTCGCCTGCGTTAGTAACGATTTGACGCGCAGGTGCCTGAATTGCTTTGCGAATAATTTCAATCCCAATTTTTTGATCTTCATTCGCTGGGTTCAATCCTTCAAAGGCATCTTTTGCTGAATGAAGAAGGGCACATCCACCGCCCACAACGATTCCTTCTTCAACTGCTGCACGTGTGGCATTCAAGGCATCTTCAACACGATCTTTACGTTCTTTCATTTCAGTTTCAGTTGCCCCACCAACGCGGATAACAGCAACACCACCTGATAATTTTGCCAAACGTTCTTGTAGTTTTTCTTTATCGTAATCAGAAGATGATTCTTCGACTGCGCCACGGATTTCCATACAACGGGATTCAATGGCTGCTTTATCACCCAATCCATCAACAAAGGTTGTGTTTTCTTTGTCAATTTTCACACGCTTTGCTTTTCCAAGCATTGCCATGTCTGTGGATTCAAGTTTTTGGCCCAATTCTTCAGAAACAACTTGTCCACCGGTTAAGATTGCAATGTCTTCCATCATTGCTTTGCGACGGTCACCAAATCCTGGGGCTTTAACTGCAGCAACTTTTAAACCACCACGCAGTTTGTTAACGACAAGTGTTGCCAATGCTTCACCTTCAACATCTTCTGCAATAATCAACAAAGATTTACCTGCTTGGGCAACCTTTTCAAGAACTGGAAGGATGGGTTGCAATGTGGATATTTTTTTATCGTGCAACAAAATCAAGGCATCTTCAAGTTCACAAATCATTTTTTCAGAATTTGTAACAAAGTAAGGGGATAGGTACCCACGATCAAACTGCATACCTTCAACAACATCCAATTCTGTTTCTGCTGATTTTGCTTCTTCAACTGTGATAACGCCTTCTTTACCCACTTTATTCATGGCGGTTGCAATCATTTCACCAATTTCTTTTTCGCCATTTGCTGAAATTGTTGCAACTTGTTCAATATCGCTATCTTTACCTATTTGACGCGCACGTTTTTTAATGCTGGCAATAACAGATTCAGAAGCCATATCAATCCCACGCTTCAGATCCATCGGGTTCATGCCGGCTGTAACAGCCTTGATTCCTTCACGTGCAATGGCTTGCCCAAGAACAGTTGCTGTTGTTGTTCCATCCCCTGCAAGATCATTTGTTTTGCTGGCAACTTCACGCATTAACTGCGCGCCCATGTTTTCAAATTTATCTTTCAGGGTGATTTCTTTTGCAACAGAAACACCGTCTTTTGTAATGCGAGGGGCCCCAAAGGATTTATCAATTGTAACATTGCGTCCTTTTGGTCCAAGTGTAACTTTCACAGCGTTTGCCAAGATATCAAGACCTTTAAGCATTTTTTCTCGTGCTTCGGTTGAAAATTTTACTTCTTTTGCGCTCATTTTATTCTCCTAAATTTTTTTAAGGGGGTTAGCCGACAATTCCGAAAATGTCAGATTCTTTCATAATCAAAAGGTCTTGCCCTTCGACTTTGATTTCAGTTCCAGACCATTTGCCAAACAAAATCATATCACCTGGTTTGACATCCAAGGCTGCAACTTTTCCAGATTCATCTTTTATTCCATTTCCTACAGCCAAAACTTCCCCTTGGATTGGTTTTTCTTTTGCTGTGTCCGGAATAATGATTCCCCCAGATGTTTTGTCTTCTTCTTCGGTGCGTTTTACAAGAACGCGATCGTGTAATGGTTTAAATTTCATTTTAGTATACTCCTTTGACTTCCAAAAGGTTAATTTAGCACTCGAGATAACAGAGTGCTAAAATAGGTATACAAACCTGTGTAATTCTTGTCAATAGTCTTCGTAAGAAATTTGATATTTTGTCGAAAATAAAAAGTGATAAATCCGCAACACAAATATGCGAATAAGGCATGCATGTTACTAAAAAGTCTAGAGTTAATAAAATAAAGGATATAGGTTGTTATTATAAACTAAGTAAATATTTAGGAGGATAACTATGAATAAATTAGCATTAGTAGCAACAGGACTTGCTCTTATGACATCTGCTTCGTCAAATGCGATGATGGGCGGCGCTTTCGATGGCATGTATACCGGTGTACGTGCAGCATACCAATGGCACAAAACAGATCTTAAAAAAGAATTGGGCGATAAAAATACAAAAAATTTAGATGCCAATACTTTTGCAGGGGATCTTCTTGTGGGTTGGATGTCAGGTACTGACTGGACATATGGTCTGGAACTTTTTGCAGGATATGGAAGTGGAAAAGACAGTGGCGACACAACAGGAAACAATGGACAAAACGTTAACGGTAAAGTCGACCGTAAATGGCGTTATGGTTTAGACTTGCTTGCTGGGCACAAATTTATGCAAGACTTAACGGGTTATGTAAAAGTTGGTATCCATGCGAACGTAACAGACTTTAAAGCGTCCCATGCAACAACTGGAATTAATGCTTGGAAAAGCGATAACAAACACATCCCAGCAGTTGCTGCAGGTTTAGGTGTTAAATATGCGCTTGATAAAGACTTCAGTTTAGATGTTGGTTACACTTATGAACATGACTTGACTGAAAAATATTACAAAGTTGGTGGTGTTAAAACTGCTAAGTTTGAAAAAGGTAATGCACACCAAGCACATGTTGGTGTTACATTTACATTCTAAATCTGATTTAGGATTTAAGTTAGGGCAGGGGGCTTTATGGCCCCCTTTCTTATTGTGTTGCATATTTGCTACATAAATATCTAAAAACCTTTCTTGGGCTTTGAATTAAGTAAATTTTCTTTGATTTTAAATATTTTTTTGTATAAGTGAAGGTATTATATTTTTTAAGGAGATTGTAAATGAAAAAATTAACATTAACTGCAGTTTCAGTTCTTGCTATCGCAGCAGCTGGGGCAAATGCAGCAAACTTTCACGGTTTTAATGCCGGTGTGCGTGCGAAGTACAACTGGTTCAAACAAGAAATTAAAGAACCAGTAACTGGTGATAATGAAAAATTCACAGTAAAACCAAAAGGTATTTCTGGTGATCTAGTTCTTGGTTACATGCATAACCTAGGAAACAATTTTGTTGTTGGTGCCGAAGCTTACGCTGGTTGGGCTAACTACGAAGGTAAGAAAAGCGACATTATTAGTGTAATTTTGGAATCTCGTGCAACAGTTAAACGTTCATATAGTTTAGGCCTAGATATCTTAGGTGGTTATGAAATTATGCCAGAATTACTAGGTTACGTAAAAGCCGGTATTGGTGGATCAAAAAATAAATATATGATTTACGGTAAAGACAGTGCAGGTAGAGTAGCACAAAAAGATTTCAAACGTTTTGTTCCTAATGCTTCAGTTGGCTTTGGTGCAAAATATGTTGTAATGGATGGCTACACACTTGATGCAGGTTACACATATTCCCAAGACTTAAACACATTCAAGTTAAACGTTCCAGTTGCTGGAGAATTTGAAGCTGAAAAAGGGAATCAGCACACAATCCACGTTGGTGTTAGTTACCAATTCTAAATCTTTAATTAGATTTAATATTAAAACCCTTCCTTTTGGAAGGGTTTTTTTATGGGTCAAAGACAATTTTCAAAGGATTGAATCCTTGATTTTTTTAAGATAGAATCAGATATATAAAGTATGAAAATATAGATAAAGATAAAAAAATGATTCCTTCCAAATTTATAAAAATTGATGCAGAACCTGTATACATTGATGAAGAATCCGAACCGGATAATAATCAATATTTTTGGGCGTATCACATTACAATTTCCAATCAAAGCGATCGAAAGTTAACTTTGCGACGCAGAAATTGGATCATCACAGATTTAAATGGAATTGAAAGTACTGTTAAAGGAAAGGGGGTTGTTGGACAACAGCCATCCATAAATCCAGGTGAAAGCTTTTCTTACACAAGTGGCGCGATGTTAAACGCCCCATCCGGCATTATGAAAGGGACCTATGATTTGGAAACAGTTGAAGGTAACTTTGTTTCTGTTGAAATCCCAGCCTTTTCATTAGACAGCCCTTACGAGGCCAGAGTAATTACATAATATGATTCATTTCAGATCCATATTCTTTTTGGCGGGTTGGTTATTGGTTATTCTTGCCATGGCCATGCTTATCCCCGTTGGAATAGGGTTGCTTTTTAATTACCAAAATACCGAAGCCTTTGTTTTATCAAGTATTATTACCTTATTTACAGGCGTCTTGCTGGTTTTTAGTAATCGTTCAGATCGGGAATTTGAATTTGGTAAGCGTGATACATTTCTGGTGACCAGTATATGTTGGGTTGTTGGAATTGCGTTTTCCACTTTGCCGTTTATTTTTTCCAATAAATCAATGTTATTGACGGATGCTGCGTTTGAATCTGTTTCAGGATTGACAACAACAGGGGCGACAATTTTCAATGATTTGGCCAGTATTCCCCCAGGGTTACTTGTATGGCGTGCCATTCTTGAATGGTTAGGGGGGGTTGGTATTGTTGTGATGGCCTTAACTGTTATGACAGAACTTCGAATTGGTGGGCTTGAGCTGTTTCAAAGTGAATCATCAGACAAGTCAGAAAAACTTTTACCCCGTGTGCGCCAAATGGCAAAACTTATTCTTACCCTTTACATCACATTAACGGTATTATGTTTTACAGCCCTGTACTTAGCAGGAATGCACGGGTTTGATGCGTTCTGTCATACATTAACTTGTGTTTCAACAGGGGGTTTTTCCACCCATGATAACTCTATTGCATATTTTGATAACCCCATCATAGAATTAATTATTATTGTATTTATGTTTATCGGGGGGTGTTCCCAATTGCTATTTGCGCGCAGTTTTTTTGGAAAGAAATCTTTCATTACAAAAGACAGTCAATTTCGGGCATTCGTAAAAGGCCTGTTATTGGTAGTTTTGGCAACCATGGCCTGGCGTTTGGTAACAACAGATACAGACCCAATTCAGGTTGTGGTAAAGACATTATTTAATATAACAGCCATTTTCACAACAACTGGGTATGCTTCCGAAGATTATATGACATGGGGCCCTTTTGCGATGGTTTTATTTTTTGTCTTACCGTTTATTGGGGGGTGTACAGGATCCACAACTGGGGGAATCAAAATATATCGTTTCCAAATTTTATGGTCCATTGCTGAAACACAATTAAAGAAACTACGCCGCCCGCATGGGGTGTTTGTCCCTAAATTTAACGGCAAAAGATTGACCGAAGATCTATTTTCATCTGTTGCTGGGTTTGTCATCTTGTTTATCTTAAGTTTTGTTGGGTTGGCTTTAACATTGGCAGTATTGGGGGTTGATTTCTTGACAGCCATGTCAGCCGCGGCGTCTGTCTTAACAAATCTTGGCCCAGGTCTTGGCGATATTATTGGCCCCACAGGTAACTATGGTACATTATCCGAAGGTGTGAAATGGTGCCTAATGATTGGTATGATCATGGGACGCCTTGAACTTTTAACCATCTATGTTTTGTTCCTACCGTCTTTTTGGAAAGATTAAGAAGGCCTCCTATCTGGTCTTTCCTGTTATTAACCTACTCTGGATTATCCGGCTTATCGCGCCAAAGCCTTGGCAGTAATTTCTGGATCCTGGATCAGAGTTCCAGGACGGTCTAAATTCAGAATGACAATAAAACATACAGTTTTATCACCCCTCACACTTTGACTGCCCGTGATTTCTGGATTACCCGGTTAAACCGGGTAATGACGGCAATAAGAAGGTGTCATCAACTATGTTGTTACAGGTTTTAATTTTGTCATTCCGGGCTTGATCCGGAATCTATACTGCGCCTCATTCCATATACTTTGACTGCCCGTGACTTCTGGATTACCCGATCAAGTTGGGTAATGACAGGTGTCATGTTGATGTATCCCCTTCATTGTCGCCTCGTGCTTGACACGGGGTCCAGTAACATTTGCCAGCAAACTTCACTCCTTCCATCATCGCGAGTATCCAAAGGGTGCGCGGCGATCCATGGAACGGTAAAAGGTGGATTGCCACGTGCCTTACCCGTCGTCGCGCTTTGCGCTTTGACGAGACAAGCAGGCACTCGCAATGACGTAATAGATTAAGTGGGTTTACTGTGTCAAAGCCTTGGTCATTTTTTAATTTAATGCTGCTCACTTGGTCCGGAATTCTTTCCTACCGTCATCGCGAGCCCCTTTGGGGCGCGGCGATCCATGGAAGGGTAAAAGGTGGATTGCCACGTTCCTTACAGGCACTCGCAATGACGGTGGTGGAAATGGATAAAGATTGCTGCCCACCCCGCTTGTCTCGTCAAAGCACGAAGCGCGACGGCGGATAGGATGTGCGGTGATCCACACTTCAGCCCCATCCTCATTGTCATTGTCCGGCACACCCATTGTCATTGTCCGACTTGATCGGACAATCCATAAATCTACAGCAGTCAAAATTCTTGCGGGGAGCACTGTAGTGGATCCCCTGGTCAAGCCAGAGGATGACAATTATAGGGGGCACACCATTATTGTCCGACTTGATCCCCCTACGCTTTTCAAGTTTCGGCGAGACATGTCGGGAGATCTATAAAACCAAAGGGTAATAGTTGCACCCAAGAAAAAAGGGCCTTGCGGCCCTTTCAATCTTTATGCACTAATATTTATCTATACAGTAACACTTGCCTTTTTGCGGCTGAATGTTTTTCCCTTTGTTGGGGCTGAATTTTTCTTTGGTCCACTAAAAGGTTTTGCTTTTGCAGCTGGTTTTTTTGCTGCAGGTCTATCATCACGTCTTTTAAAGTCACGCTTTTCGCCATCTCTGGATGCTGCAGGCCTATCATCACGTCTTTTGAAATCACGCTTTTCGCCATCTCTGGATGCGGCAGGTCTATCGTCACGCCTTTTGAAGTCGCG